>JACPDR010000032.1 GCA_016183935.1 Caulobacterales bacterium | reverse complement strand
GGGCGAAATCTCGGTCCTGCAGGTCGAGAAGAAGATCCGCTCGCGCGTGAAGCGCCAGATGGAGAAGACCCAGCGCGAATATTATCTCAACGAGCAGATGAAGGCGATCCAGCGCGAGCTGGGCGAGACCGACGATGCGCGCGACGAGATCATGGAGCTGGAGAAGCGCATCCGTAAGACGCGCCTGTCCCGCGAAGCCCGGGTCAAGGCCGAGGCCGAGGTCAAGAAGCTGCGCAACATGAGCCCGATGTCGGCGGAATCGACGGTGGTGCGGAACTACCTCGACTGGCTGCTGTCGATCCCGTGGGGCAAGGCCAAGACCAGGCCGATCGACCTGAACAAGGCCGAGGCCATCCTCGAGGAGGACCACTACGGCCTCGAGAAGGTCAAGGAACGGATCATCGAATATCTGGCGGTGCAGGCGCGCACCAACAGCCTGAAGGGCCCGATCCTGTGCCTCGTCGGCCCTCCGGGCGTCGGCAAGACCTCGCTGGCCAAGTCGATCGCCAAGGCGACCGGGCGCGAATACGTCCGCATGTCGCTGGGCGGGGTGCGCGACGAGGCCGAGATCCGCGGTCACCGCCGGACCTACATCGGTTCGATGCCGGGCAAGATCATCCAGTCGATGAAGAAGGCCAAGACCACCAACGCCTTCGTGCTTCTGGACGAGATCGACAAGCTGGGCGCCGACTGGCGCGGCGACCCGTCCTCGGCCCTGCTCGAGGTGCTGGACCCGGCCCAGAACAATGCGTTCGGCGACCACTACCTCGAGGTCGACTACGACCTGTCCAACGTCATGTTCGTGACCACGGCCAACAGCCTGAACATGCCGCAGCCGCTGATGGACCGGATGGAGATCATCCGGGTGTCGGGCTACACCGAGGACGAGAAGGTCGAGATCGCCAAGCGTCACGTCCTGCCCAAGGTCACGGCTGACAATGGCCTGAAGCCGGCCGAGTTCGTGGTGCCCGACGACAGCATCCGCGACCTGATCCGCTACTACACCCGTGAAGCCGGCGTGCGTTCGCTCGAGCGCGCCCTGGGCGGGTTGGCCCGCAAGGCCGTGCGCGAGATGGCCCGGGAGAAGACGCTGTCGATCACCGTCGACGCGGCCAAGCTGGCCGAATACGCGGGCGTCAAGAAGTACCGCTACGGCGAGACGGACGAGGAGGATCAGGTCGGCATCGTGACCGGCCTGGCCTGGACCGAGTTCGGCGGCGACATCCTGACCATCGAGGCGATCAAGATGCCGGGCCGCGGCCGCATGACCGTGACCGGCAACCTGAAGGAGGTGATGAAGGAGTCCATCTCCGCCGCCGCCTCCTACGTCCGGGCCCGCTCGCTGACCATCGGCGTCAAGCCGCCGGTGTTCGAGAAGACCGACATCCACGTGCACGTGCCGGACGGCGCGACGCCCAAGGACGGTCCCTCGGCCGGCGTGGCCATGACCGTGGCCATGGTCTCGGTCCTGACCGGCATCCCGATCCGCAAGGACATCGCCATGACCGGCGAGATCACCCTGCGCGGCCGGGTCACCGCCATCGGCGGCCTGAAGGAGAAGCTGCTCGCGGCGCTCCGCTCGGGCATCAAGACGGTGCTGATCCCGGAAGAGAACGAGAAGGACCTCGCCGACGTGCCCGACAATGTGAAGTCGGCGTTGGAGATCGTCCCGATCAAGACCGCCGACGAGGCGCTGAAGTGGGCCCTGACGGGCGTGCTGACGCCGGTCGAATGGGACGAGTCCGCCGAGCCCCTGCCGCCGCCTCCGCCGGTGCAGGACTCCGGCACGGTGGTCGCCACCCACTGATCGCGGCCTGACCAAAAAGAACCCCGCCCGGAGCGATCCGGGCGGGGTTTTCGTTGGCCTGTATGCGACCGAAGGGGGAAGGCCGGTCAGAGGCTGTCGACCATCACCAGTTCGGCGTCGGCCCTGGCCGTTATGGTGATGTCGGCCTCGTCCTTGATGGCCGCGCCGTCGCGGGCGTTCAGCTTGACGCCGTTGACCTCGACCTCGCCGACGGCGGGCACCAGATAGGCGCGGCGGCCCTCGGCCAGGCTGTAGGTCAGGCTCTCGCCGGCGTTGAGCGTGGCTCCGAGAATCCGGGCCTCCGCGTTGATGCTCAGGGCGTCGTCGCCGTCCATGCCCGAGGCCAGCACCTGGAATTTTCCGCTGCGGTCGCTTTTCGGAAACTCGCGCTGGCCCCACGACGGTTTCGCGCCCGGCTTGTCGGTCTCGATCCAGATCTGGAACAGGGTCGTGGTCTCGTCGTCGAGGTTGAACTCCGAATGGCGCACGCCCGTGCCCGCGCTCATCACCTGCACATCGCCGGCGGGGGTGCGGCCCTTGTTGCCCATCGAATCCTCGTGGGTGATCGCCCCTGTGCGGACGTAGGTGATGATCTCCATGTCGGCGTGCGGGTGGGGCGGAAAGCCCGACTTCGCGGCGATCTCGTCGTCGTTCCAGACGCGCAGCCGGCCCCAGCCCATGCGGGACGGGTCGTAGTAGTTGGCGAAGGAGAAATGGTGCTTCGCGTTCAGCCAGCCGTGGTTGGCGCCGCCGAGGCTGGAAAAGGGGCGGACGTCGATCATGAGGGTCTCCCGAGTTGGGGCGCGTATCCTATGACGCGCCGTTCGGGACCTATATAGGTAACAGTGTCAGTGGCTAAAAGGGGTCACCCCACCTGCGCCCGGTGCCGGAGCATCGCATCCGCCAGCACGCAGGCCGCCATCGCCTCGACCACCGGCACCCCGCGCAGGGCGACACAGGGGTCGTGGCGGCCCCTGGTGCGCAGGTCGGTCTCGGCGCCGTCGCGGGTGATGGTCTGGCGCGGCGTCAGGATCGAGGAGGTCGGCTTGAACGCCACGCGCGCGGTCACCGGCTGGCCGGTCGAGATGCCGCCCAGCACGCCGCCCGCCATGTTGGACAGGAACACCGGCCGGCCGTCGTCGCCCAGCCGCATCTCGTCGGCGTTGTCCCCGCCCGACAGCTCGGCGGCCCCGAAGCCGGCCCCGATCTCGACGCCCTTGACGGCGTTGATCGACATCATGGCGGCGGCCAGTTCGGCGTCCAGCTTGCCGTAGACCGGCGCGCCCCAGCCGGCCGGCACGCCCGTAACCTCCAGCGCCACCACCGCCCCGATCGACGAGCCGGCCTTGCGGACGCCATCGAGGTAATCCTCCCACGCCGGGACGACCTCGGCCGACGCCGCGAACAGGGCGTTGTCGTAGACCGCGTCGAAATCGACCGCTTCGGGCGCGATCCGGTGCGGGCCCAGCTGGACCACGCCGGCGCGGACGCGCACGCCCTCGCCCAGCACCTTGCGCGCCACGCCGCCCGCCGCCACCCGCACCGCCGTCTCGCGGGCCGACGAGCGGCCGCCGCCGCGGTGGTCGCGGACGCCGTATTTGGCCTGGTAGGTGTAGTCGGCGTGGCCGGGCCGGAAGGCGCGGGCGATGTCGCCATAGTCCTTCGAGCGGGCGTCCTCGTTGTCGATCTGGATGGCGATCGGCGTGCCGGTGGTGACCGGGCCGTCCCCGTCGTCGAACACCCCGGACAGGATGCGGGCCGTGTCGCTCTCCTGCCGCTGGGTGACGAAGCGGCTGCCGCCCGGCTTGCGACGGTCCAGCCACGGCTGCAGGTCGGCCTCGGTCAGCGGGATCAGCGGCGGGCAGCCGTCGACGACGCAGCCGATGGCCGGCCCGTGGCTCTCGCCCCAGGTGGTCACGCGAAACAGATGGCCGAAGGTGTTGTGGGACATGACCCGTCAGGCTTAGGCCGCCAGCCGGTCCGGCGTCCAGACGCGGGTGAAGCGGACCAGCAGATCCTCGGCCGCCGAGGGGGCGTCGTCGGACGGTTGCAGGTTGACGAACAGATGGCCCTGCGGACGGGCGCCGCGGGCGGGCAGGCCGAGCCCCGCGAGGCGCAGGCGGAGCGGCGCGTGTCCGGCCACTATCCAGGCGGAGCGGGCCCCGGCGTGGGTGTCGATCTCGAGCCGCCCGCCGTCTTCCATTAGCCGGTTCGGCACCGGACAGTCCATGTACAGGTCGTCGCCGAGCACGCTCAGGCCATCGGCGGCGCGGATAAGCACCGGCAGATAGACATCGGCGCCGCCGCCGCCCGCGCCGCGCAGGCGCAGGTGTTCGCCGCTGCGCAGGCCCTTGGGCAGGCGGATATCGAAGGTGCGACCGGCGGTCCGGACCGCGAGACGGCCGCCGTTCAGGGCGTCCACCGGGCTGATGGCCACGACCAGCGGCGAGGGCGGGGGCGACGCCGGCGCGGCGAGCGCCAGCGGGCGATCCCGGCTCTGGATCAGCCGCCAGGCCGCGATTACACGGCGGAAGCGGTCGGCGTCTCCGCCCGGGGCCGAAGGGTGAGCGGCCTTCACCGCCGCCCGGAACGCGGCGGTCAGCGCCTCGCCGTCCGCCGCCGGGCCGATCAGGCCGAGCAGGGCGTGGGCCTCGTCGAGCGAGGCGACCTCGGAGTGCGATCGGGCGCGCATGGCCCACTAAGGCCACGGACATGGTCAAGGTCCGGTTAACCGTGACGCCTCTCCCCAGCGAGGCCGCGAGGGTCTATCTGCACATCATGACCGCGCCCGTGATCCCGCCCAGCCCGACCCGCGAGGAGTATGCGGAGCAGTACGCCGCCGCCCTCGCCGCCAACAGCGACGAGACCATCTTCGACCGCGTCGAGCCGATCGGCCTGTTTGTGGACTGGCTGGCCGACGCGCGGGCGTCCGAGCCGAACGACCCGAACGCCATGGCCCTGGCCACCGTCGACGCGGACGGCCGGCCCGATGCCCGGATGGTGCTGCTCAAGGACGTCGATGTCCGCGGCTTCACCTTCTACTCCAACCGCGAGAGCGCCAAGGGCGAGGCGCTGGCGGCGCATCCGTCGGCGGCCCTGCTGTTCCACTGGAAGTCGCTGCGCCGCCAGGTTCGGGTGCGCGGGGCGGTCGAGCCGGTCAGCGAGGCCGAGGCCGACGCCTATTTCGCCAGCCGCGCTCGCGAGAGCCGCATCGGCGCCTGGGCCTCGGATCAGTCGAGGCCGCTGGACAGCCGGGATACGCTGGAGATCGCCGTGGCCCGGGAGACCGCCCGCTTCGCCGACGGGGAGGTGCCGCGCCCGGAACGCTGGACCGGCTGGCGGGTCGTTCCGGACGCCGTGGAGTTCTGGCGCGACCGGCCGTTCCGCCTGCATGACCGGCTGCGCTTCGACCGGGCGGGGCAGGGATGGACCAGGACGCGGCTCTGGCCCTGACCCCGGCGGGGTCGTTCAGCCGGTGAACAGGCGCGCCAGCAACGGATGGGCCAGCACCGGCGCGGCCAGCCGGACCACCGCCTGCGGATCCTCGAGCCGGACGGCGGCGGTGGCGTCGGCGACGATGAAGTCGGCGTTGACCCGCGACGGCTCGGTCAGCCGCTCGTGCCCCGGGCGGACCGTGCCCAGATATTGCTGGATCACCGAGTCGGCGGTCCGGCCCCGCTCGGCCTGGTCGCGCAGCAGGCGGCGGATGAAGCGGATGTCGGCCGGGGTGTCGACGAACACCCGGATGTCGAACAGTTCGACCAGACCGGGCGTGCACAGCAGGTGGGTGCCCTCGACGATCACCACATCGGCCGCGCGCACCGGCTCGCCGCCCGGTTCGCGGCCGTGGTGGATGAAGGAATAGACCGGGGCGGTGATGTCCCGCCCGGCCTTGAGCGCGGCCAGGTCGCGGATCATCAACTCGTGGTCGCGCGCGGCCACGTCGTCGAAGTCGAAGGTGGCGGCGTCGAATCCTGGAAGGCTGGCCGCGTCGCGGTAGTAGGAATCCTCGCGCACCAGCACGGCCGCGCCCGCGGGCAGGGCGGCGACCAGGGTCTCCGCCAGGGTGCTCTTGCCGGAGCCCGAGCCTCCGGTGATGGCGATCAGAATGGGCATCACGGCCTTCTAGGTCTGGCGGGCGAATTGCGCCAGCACCGACGGCCCAGGCTGACCTTGCGTCACGTTGCCTGTTGCTGATCGAGCCGATAGCGTGATCGCCAAGCGCCCGGTGAAGCAGGCGCAATCGAGGGACACCGATGCTCGGACTGATGCAGGACTGGCCGCTGACGGTCGACAAGATCATCGACCACGCCAGGAATTGGCACGGCCATCGCGAGGTCGTGACCCGGTCGGTCGAGGGGCCGATCGTCCGCACCACCTACGCCGAGATCCACGCCCGCGCCAAACGGGTGTCCAGCGTGCTCCAGGACTGGGACGTCAAGGTCGGCGATCGCATCGCCACCCTGGCCTGGAACAGCGGGCGCCACATCGAGGCCTGGTACGGCATCATGGGCATCGGGGCGGTGTGCCACACCCTCAATCCGCGCCTGTTCCCGGAGCAGCTGGCCTACATCATCAACCACGCCGAAGATAAGATCATCTTCGTCGACCTGACCTTCATCCCCCTGCTCGAGGCGGTGCTGCCACACTGCCCCTCGGTCGAGCGGGTCGTGGTCCTGACCGACGAGCTGCACATGCCGGCGACGAAGCTGCCGGGCGCGGAATGCTACGAAGCCCTGCTGTCGACCGCCTCCGAAGACGTGGCGTGGGGGGGCTTCGACGAGCTGACCGCCTGCGGCCTCTGCTACACCTCGGGCACGACCGGCAACCCGAAGGGGGTGCTGTACTCGCACCGCTCCAACTTCATCCATACGCTGCTGGGCCTGCAGTCGACGGTGCTGGGCGCGACGCCGAGCGAAGTGATCCTGCCGGTGGTGCCGATGTTCCACGCCAACGCCTGGGGCATCGCCTTCGGCGGGCCGGCGGCGGGCTCCAAGCTGGTCATGCCGGGCGCGCGCATGGACGGCGCGGCCATCTACGAACTGATCGAGAGCGAGGGCGTCACCTTCTCGGCCGCCGTGCCGACGGTCTGGCAGGGGCTGCTGACCCATCTGCGTGAGAACAAGCTGAAGATCCCCACGGTGAAGCGCGTCCTGATCGGCGGTTCGGCCGTGCCGGAAAGCCTGATCCGCGCCTTCCAGGAAGAGTTCGACATCGAGGTGCTGCAGGGCTGGGGCATGACCGAGACCTCGCCGATCGGCACCCTGTCGAACCTGCCGCCCGAGCTGAAGGCGCTGCCCTACGACGAGCAGATCAAGTGGCGGGTCAAGCAGGGCACGCCGCCGCTCGGCGTCGAGCTCAAGCTCAAGAACGTAGCCGGCCAGGAGATGCCACACGACGGGCACACCTACGGCCGCCTGATGATCAAGGGGCCCACCATCGCCGGCGCCTATTTCAAGGGCGAGGGGGGCGAGATCCTGGACAACGAGGGCTTCTTCGACACCGGCGACGTCGCGACCATCGACCCGCAGGGCTTCATGCAGATCACCGACCGCGCCAAGGACGTCATCAAGTCGGGCGGCGAGTGGATCAGCTCGATCGAGATCGAGAACATCGCCGTCGGCCATCCGAAGGTCGAACTCGCCGCCGTCATCGGCGCGGCTCACCCGAAATGGGACGAACGCCCGGTGCTGGTCATCAAGCTCAAACCCGGCCAGGCCGAGAACAAGCAGGAGCACCTCGATTTTCTGCAAGGGAAGATCGCCAAGTGGTGGATGCCGGACGACGTGGTCTTCGTCGACGACATCCCGCTGGGGGCCACGGGCAAGATCGACAAGAAGCTGGTCCGCGAGCGGATGAAGGACTACCGCCTGCCAAACGGAGGCTGAGACGATGGCGGGACCTGGGCGCGGAAGCGGAGGAGGCGGTCAGCGTCTGGCGGCGATGGTGTTCCTCGCCCCCATGTTCATCCTCGTCGCCGCTCTCGGCACGCGGACGGGCGTGTGGAGCTACGAAACGGGCCACGACCTGCTGACGGCGCGGATCGGGGTGGTTCTTGGGACCATGGCGGTGCTGGCCGCCCTCGCGCTGCTTGTCTCCGCGTTTCGCCGTCGCGCGTCGGTCTGGCTGGCGGTGCTGGCCATCGTGGTCTCGGCCCTCACCCTGGGGGGGCTGGGTTGGCACATGACCCGGCTCACGTCCGGACCGCCCGACGACATCAGCAGCGATATCGCGGAGATCCCGGGCTTCGGCCCACTGGACGACCGCCGCGGCGGGGGGCCGGCCCGGACTGCGGGCGTCGAGGCCTGCCCGGGCGCCTTGCCGGCCATGACCCAGGTGGCGCCCGAGTCGGCCGTCTGGGCGCTGCAGGAGTCCGGCTTCACCCTGCAAGGCGGCGTCACCGTCGCCCGCGCCACGGGCACGCATCGCGGCTTCTGGTTCGGTTCGGTCCACGACGCGGTCATCCGCATCCGCCCGGGCCGCACGGACGTCCGGGTCGCGGCCCGGGACAGCCGCCGCCACGGCGGCGAGGCCTGTCGGCTCGCGACCCGCATCAGCGCCGCCCTCCGCAGCGGCGGCTGACCGGATCGGGGGCAAATCCCCTTCCGGTTGTGACGGAATCCGTTGCCTCCGCCTTCGGCTGTGCTACGCCTGTCGGCGGGGTTTGGGGGAACATTGAAATGAGCGACGCAACTGCCGACGGCGGCCTTGGTCCGCTGGCTGACGAGGGCGCGGCCGAAGGGCTGACCTTCTCCACCACGCTGGAGCCGGGCCGGTTTCTCGGCCTCAGCCTGAAGAACGGCCTGCTGAATCTCGTAACGCTGACGCTGTACCGGTTCTGGGGAAAGACGGAGGTGCGCCAGCGCGTCTGGCGGGGCCTGCGCCTGAACGGCGAGTCGTTCGAGTACACCGGCCGGGGCGTCGAACTGTTCATCGGTTTCCTGCTCGCCCTGCTGGTCCTGGGCGCGCCCTTCCTGGGCGTGGTGTTCGCCGTCCAGTTCCTGGGCGAATGGTTTCTCCTCGTCGCCTATTTGCCGCTCTACCTGTTCATGTTCTGGCTCTGGGGCTTCGGCACCTTCGCCGCCTTCCGCTACATGGCCAGCCGCACGACCTGGCGCGGGGTGCGCTTCCAGCTCCGGGGCTCGGCGGCCAGCTACGGGCTCCATTATCTGGGCGCCATCCTCCTGAGCGGCCTTACCGCGGGCTGGTATTGGCCCGCGGCCGAGCGGAACCTGGCCGGCAAGATCTGGGACGGCCTGCGTTTCGGCGATCGCCCGCTCCGCTTCAGCAAGTCGCGGGCCGAGGCCGAAGGGGTGTACGGCGCCTACGCCATCGGCTGGATCGGAACCATCGTCGGCTACTTCGTCGCGATTGGCGCCTTCATGGCCTTCTTCATCGCGGCCGGCGCGGGCATGGCCCCGGCGCCGGACGGCCAGACGCCCGTGCCCGACCTCATGCTGATCCTGACCATCTACGGCTTCATGTTCCTGATCGCGCCCTTCGCCCTGCTGCTCTGGGCGCCCTACCAGGCCGCGATGCTCAGGTCGGTCGTCGCCGGCGTCAGGCTCGACGACGCCACGTTCCGGCTCAAGGTCAAGGCCATCCCGCTGTGGTGGCTGACGGTGACCAACCTGTTCCTGCTGCTGATCACCCTCGGATTCCTGATGCCCTGGGCCCAGGCGCGCACGGCCCGGTTCCTGGCGGAACGGCTGGAGTCGACCGGCGAAGCCCGTCTCGACCTGGCGCGGCAGGCCGGTCGCGGTCCGGGCAGCGGCGAGGGCCTGGCCGACGCCTTCGGCTTCTCGGCCATCTGAGGCATGGCGGTCCGCTTTTTCGACGGCCGCACGGCCCGGGCGCATGAGGCCGGGGCGACCGTCGACGGCGACGCCCTGCGCATCCTCGCCGACGGGCGCGAGATCGTCTGGCCGGTGCGGGATCTCGATGTCGAGGTCGAGGCCGGCGAGGCGCGGGTGTCCAGCCGCCGCGAGCCCGACGCCCGGCTGGTCCTTCCGGCCGACGAGTGGCGGACCTTGGTGGGGAGTCGCCTCGACGACCGGCGGCGGACGCGACGACGGCGGGAGATGTGGCTGGTCGGCGGACTGATCGCGATGGCGGCCGCGGTGGTCCTCTTCGTCACCGTGGGCGTCCCGGCCCTGTCCGGTCCGCTGGCCCGGGCCACGCCCGTCTCGATGGAGCGCCGCATGGGCGTGAATTTCGAGGCCCAGATCAGCGCCGTCTTTCCGGCCTGCGAGGAGCCCGCCGCCCAGGCTGTCCTCGACCGCCTCGGTCGGCGGCTGGCGGTCGGGGCCGATTCCGCGTTCGATATCCGGGTGAGGGCGGTCGACGCGCCGCTGGTCAACGCCTTCGCCCTGCCGGGGGGCGCGATCCTGGTCACCGACGACCTGATCCGGGACGCGGAGTCGCCCGACGAACTGGCCGCGGTGATCGCCCACGAGGTGGCCCACGTCGAGAAGCGCCATGTCATGCAGGGGGTCTGGCGCGACCTCGGCGCCGGCATGCTGCTGGATCTGGTGGTCGGCGGCGGCACGGGGGCCGGCCAGCAGGCGGTGCTCCTGGGCGGCCAGCTGACCAGCCTGCGCCACGACCGGGCCGCCGAGATGGAAGCCGACGCCCGCGGCCAGGCCCTGCTGCGCCAGGCCGGGCTGTCGTCGCAGGGCATGGCCCCCTTCTTCGCCCGACTCTCCCGGGCCGGCGGCGGCGGGCGGCTCGAGGAGGCCACGGAATTCATCAACAGCCATCCCGCGTCCAGCCGGCGGGTGCGCGCGGCCGAGGCGGCCGGACGGCCGGGCGCGCCGGCCCTGACCGAGGCGGAGTGGCGGACGGTCCGCGCCGCGTGCGCCGCGGGATCAGACGGGCCGGTAGACCGCCTGCGGCGCCGCCTCGGGCTCGGCGACGACCCGGCCCTGACGGACCAGGGCGATCAGGTGGGCCCAGACGGACAGGGCGGCCGCCGGCCATAGCCGCTCGTCCACGCCGGCGTAGAGCGTCGGGACCATGTCGGCGATCCGCCGGTCGCCGGCCGCGAGCCGGTCGAGAATCTGCCTCTCCCGCTCCAGCCGGTGAGCCCGATAGGCCGTCAGGAACGGCCCCGGCTCGGTGATCGGCGCGCCATGCGTCGGCCAGATCGTCGAGAAGCCGCGCGCGATCACCGCCTCCAGGCTGGCCATGTAGGCGGTCATGTCGCCATCGGGCGGGGCCACCACAGTGGTCGACCAGCCCATCACGTGGTCGCCGCTGAACAGCGCGTTCTCCTCGCGCAGCACGAAGGCCATGTGGTTGGAGGCGTGGCCCGGCGTCGCCATCGCCTCGAGCGTCCAGCCGTCGCCGGCGACCATCTCGCCGCCGGTCAGGATCACATCCGGGGCGAAGGCTTCGTCCTCGTCCTCGTCGAGCCCGCCCGAGGCGTGGACGACCTGCGCGGGCGGGCGGGCGGCCAGCACCGGCGCGCCGACGATCCGGGCGAAGGGGCGGGCGAGGGGGGAGTGGTCGCGGTGGGTGTGGGTGACCAGCACGTGGCTGACCGTCTGACCCTTCACCGCCGCCAGCAGGGCCGCGAGGTGCGCGTCGTCGGGCGGGCCGGGATCAATGACGGCCACGCCCGCGCCGGGCTCCGCCCGTCCGACGACATAGGTGCCGGTGCCGGTGAAGGTAAATGGGCCCGGATTGGCGGCGATCACCCGCCGGATCAGCGGCGACACCGGGTCGACCCGGCCGTAGGCGACGTCCAGCTCGCGCACGAAGGGGATCATCGCGGCGCCCTCCCGACCCGGCCCGGGCCTTGCGTCAGGATCCGGTGAACCTTCCGCGGAGTGCCTGATATGGCCGTTTCCATCGCCCTGGCTGTCTCAAAACGGCTCCAGCCCATCGCGGCGGCCTTCCTGTGTCTCATGGCGGCGCAACTCGCCGTCGCGTCCTGCACGCCGGAGCCGGCGCCCTACGCCGTCCGTGTCAGCCTCGTTCGCTGACGGAGTTTCTATAACGGAACGCGGCTGAGGTCGTAGCCCGCCGCCGCCGCCGCGTCGCGCAGGAGGTCGGGCTCGCCGCCGGCGAGCCGTTCCGCCATGGCCCAGGCGGCGGCGGATCGCATCCCGGAACGGCAGAAGAACACCGCCTTGTCGTCCGGTCCGAGGGCGTCGAGCGTGTCGCGGGTCGCCTGGACGACTGCCGCGTCGGGCAGGCCACGGGCGGGGGCGTGCACGACCCTCATCCCGGCCTTCGACCCCGCTCGTTCGATCTCCGAAGAGAGCGGCTGCCCCGGCTCTTCGTCGTCGGGTCGGTGATTCACCAGACAGGTGAATCCGGCCGCGGCCAGATCCGCGATCTGCTCTGGCAGGACCTGGCCAGTGACCCAGATTTGTGGTGAGAGGCGGCGGAGCGCCGTAATTATTGCGGTCATTAGTGTCACTATTTCAGCTAGTTAAGATCATATGTGGCGAGATTGCGACACGCTGGCCAAGATTGGATTACAAACCGGTAATTGTGCGGGCGTTCGCGTATTGCCAAGCTAAGGTCTTCCTGATCCGCGTGCATTGGGGCGCGCGGTGTTTGTTGCCGTCAATGTTCGCTTCCTCCTGGACGCGTCCTGCGGTTCCAGGAGGGTTACCTGTTGAAGAATCACGCCATCAAGCAGCGGTTGCTGCACTCGACCATGATCGGCGGAGCGGCGCTCATGGCGCTGACCGCCGTGTCGACCGTCACCCTGCTCACGCCGACAGCCGCCTTCGCTCAATCGCAAACGGGTACGCTGCGGATCGACGTCACCGGTGATGACGGCCAGCCGCTGTCCGGCGCGACGGTGACCGTCAGCTCGCCCGACAGCCTCGTGACGAGAACCGGCGTGACCGACGCGGAGGGGCGCGTCCGCCTCGCGGGCCTGGACCCGGCGACGAACTACACCGTCGGCGTGGTGGCCGCCGGCTATGACGAATACACCGCCAGCAATGTCGCTGTGGTCAGCGGCAGGGACCTGAGCCTGGGTTATGTCCTGATCAGCGGCGCGCGCGCCGCCGACGACGCGACCAACGTGGGCGACGTCATTGTCACCGGCCGCTCGCTGGCGGCGGTGGACGTCACCTCGGCGACCGTCGGCACCACGCTGACTCTGGACACCGTGGAATCGCTCCCCACCGGCCGTAGCTATCAGAGCTATCTGCAGCTGGTCCCGGGTACGAAGCCCGGCGCCAACCCCTCGTCGCGTTCGGGCGTCAACTATTCCGACATCGGCGGCTCCATCGGCTCCTCGTCGGACAACGTCTATTATCTGGACGGCGTCGACGTGACCGACCCGACCACCGGCACCTTCGGCGCCAACTTCAACTCCGAGATCATCCAGGAACAGTCGGTGATCGTCGGCGGCGTGCCGGCCGAATACGCCGGCGGCTCGGGCCTGATCTCGCGCGTGATCACCAAGTCCGGCGGTAACGAGTGGCACGGCTCGCTCAACTACTACCTGCAGAACGACGAACTGGTCGCCGAGGACGAGCACACCACGTCGGGCGGTTTCTCGACCTACGACACCGCCTTCACCCTGGGCGGCCCGATCCTGCGCGACCGCCTGTGGATCTTCGGCTCGTACCAGAAGAAGTTCCGCGAGGACGAGGTCCTGGACATCACCAACGGCGATATCCTGCGCACCGTCGAGCAGGAGAGCGAGTACGCCTTCGCCAAGGCCACCTGGCAGGTCACCAACGACGATCGTCTGTCGGCCAGCTGGTTCAGCGATCCGTTCGAAACGACGGGTTCCGCGTCGGCGGGCGTCCTGAACAATCGCGACACCCGTCGGGTGCAGGGCGGCGACAACTACAAGATCGACTATTCGCGCACCTGGGGCGACCTGCTGGTCAACGCCTACTGGTTCCGCCACGAGGGTGAGGTTTCCAACTTCGCCGCGAGCTCGGATATCCGGGACACGCTCGTCTTCCCGACCGCCGCGAACGCGACGCTCGCCCAGCGGTCCCTGGGCGGCTCCGGCTCCAACATCGAAACCTTCCGGAACCGTGACGAGTTCGGCGCCAATTTCGAGTATTTCCTCGACACCAGCTTCGGCACCCACACGATCAAGGCCGGCTACAACCGCACCGAAAACGTCTACGCCGAGGACTCCACGGTTCCCGGTGACGTGACCTACAACTCGCTCGCCCTCGGTTCCGCCGGCGGCACCTTCCAGAGCGTGCTGGTCAACGGCGGCTGGACCGCCCGGCCGTCGGTCGGCGCCCCGGACGCCGCCCGCATTATTCAGGCGCTCGAAGGCAACGCCACGGCGAAGGCCTCCGTGGACACCGACAACGACGGCGTGGTCACCGAGGACGAACTCAACGCCCTCGTCTTCTCCGACACCACCGGCAACCCTTACGGCAACGTGAACCTCTACCGCGCCCTGCGCACGGTCAGCGGGGCCTATGAGGTGCGCAGTGAAGGCCAGTCCCTCTATCTGCAGGACACCTGGACGCTGGGCCAGCTGACGGTCGGTGCGGGCCTCCGCGCCGAGAAATGGGAGCACTTCGCTTCCGACGGCTCGCAGGTCGCCACCTTCGACTGGGAGATCGCGCCGCGTCTCAGCGTGGTCTACGACCTCACGGGCGACGGCCGCAGCAAGGTCTTCGGCTTCATCGGTCGTTACTATGACCCGGTCCGCAACAATATGTCGGACTTCGCGGGCGCCCTGACGGGCCCGGTGACCGAAGAGCAACTCAACGTCAACGGCGAGTGGGTCACGTTCCGCGTCCGCGGCGGGGCGAGCACCCCCGACGCCCTGTTCGCGCCGACCACCGAAACGCCGTACACCGACGAATACATGCTCGGCTATTCGACCACCTTCGGTTCGGATATCGGCCTGTCGGCGTCGGTGACCCGTCGCCAGACCCGGAGCATCCTGGAAGACTTCGACCTGGCGCTGTATTCGGATCCGAACAACACGGAAACCAACCACCCGAACAACCACGACGGGGAGCACGGCTACGCCTTCCCGGGGTCGCCGTTCTTCATCCCGCTCTCGTACTTCGGCTACGACGCCATGCCGAACTCGAACTACGTCATCGGCACCCTGCCGGGCGGCGAGCGGAACTATACGGGCTTCGAGGTCAGCCTGACGAAGTTCAGGACCGACAACTGGTTCGGGCAGGTCTCGTATACCCACAACGCCGCCGAGGGTAACTCGAACTCGGACAGCAACGCCGACTACCAGGGTGACTGGATCGCGCTCGATCCCCGTGCGCCGAACGTGTACGGAGACCAGCCCGGCAACATCAAGCACCAGTTCAAGGCCTACGGCGCCTATGAGTTCGACTTCGGCCTGGAAGTCAGCGGCGTGTTCAACTGGAACAGCGGGGCCCTCTACACCCCGGCGCAGCTCATCGGCGGCCGTTACTTCGCGCCGATGGACGCGCCCTACGAGTATTGGGGCGTGACCGACTCCTACCTGTCGGAGGGCTTCGTCGGCTCGGAGACGACGCCGTCGTATTACACCTTCGACATGCGCTTTGCGTATGACTACGATCTGCCGATCGGCGGGGTGGAGTTCTTCCTCGACGTCTTCAACGTGCTCAACAACCAGGCGGCCACCGACGAGCAGAAGCTGCTCGCCGGCAGCGGCCAGTATGCCTACGGCGAGGCCAACAGCTGGGTCGCGCCGCGGCGTGCCTATCTGGGCGTGCGCTACTCGTTCTGATCCGAGGGTCCGCCTGTCGGATAAACTTCAATGCCGGCGCGAAAGCGCCGGCATTTTCTTTGGTGCTGCGGTCGTCCGCTCCATCGCGTCCTGCGCCGCGCGACCGCATGGGGCGCACCCCCTGGCCGAGTGATTCCACACGGCGCCTCTCACCCTCGCGCCGGCTCCCCAAAGGACCGGCAGGGTCCGTCCCGCGGCCCCGAGCTGCAGCGAGCGGCCGCGAAGCGACGCAATCATGGCGCCACTTTGCGGCGTGATTTCAATGAGTTCGCCCCGTGTGTGGCGGGATTGCGACAGAGTGGCAGCGATCGGGTTACGCCGACGTAATTATGCTGCGCCCGCCCATTGCCAAGTCTAAGGTCAAGGCAATCTGCGTGCATTGGGGTGCGCGGAGTTTGGTTAACCGTCGATGATCGCTTCCCTGAGAAGCGTCCGGCGGTCTCAGGAGGACCACCCTTTGAAGACCCAAACCATCAAGCAGCGCTTGTTGCACTCGACCATGATCGGCGGAACGGCGCTTATGGCGCTGGTGGCGGCTCCGGCCCTCACCCTGATGACGCCCTCGGTCGCCATCGCGCAGAACCTGACCCAGGGCGCCGTCGCCGGCACCGTGACCAACCAGGCCGGCACCCCGGTCGCGGGCGCCGAAGTCGTCCTGACGTCGGTCAGCCAGGGTTTCTCGCGCAGCTTCACCACTGACGCCTCGGGCGGCTTCCGCGCCGTGGCGCTGCCGCAGGGCGTGTATGAAGTCGTAGTCAACGCGCCGGGCTACAATTCCCTGGCCGACACGGTCAACGTCGGGTCGGGCGGCACCGCTTCGCTGACCCTGACCCTGGGCGCCGCGGCCGACAACGCCACGCAGATCGACGAAGTCGTCGTCGTCGGCGTGCGTCGCGCGGTTTCGGAATTCGACGCCACGACGACCGGCCTGACGGTCAACGTCGAGGAGCTGTCGCGTAACGTTCCTATCGCGCGCAACGCCGGCGCCGTGGCCCTGCTGGCCCCGGGCGTCACCGCCTCGGATACGGCCTTCGGCGGCATCCCGACCATCGGCGGCGCCTCGGCCGGCGAGAACACCTACTTCATCAACGGCCTGAACATCACGAAATTCCGTGACTTCACCGGTTCGTCGGTGGTTCCGTTCGAGTTCTACCAGACGCTGGAAACCAAGACCGGCGGCTACTCGTCCGAGTTCGGCCGCGGCACCGGCGGCGTGCTGAACGGCACGACCAAGTCGGGCGGCAACGAATGGGAATTCGGCATCACCGCCTACTGGGAGCCCGACTCGCTCCGTGAGGACTCGCCGGACACCTACCTGGCCCAGAACCGTTTCGATGAGACCGAGTCCTCGGACATCATCTTCGACTTCGGCGGCCCGATCATCGAAGACCGTCTGTTCATCTTCGGCCTGTACAACATCCGCGATCGCGAAGCCGTCAACATCGGTTCGACGACGGTCGATCCGGCGTTCGGCGCGGGCTCCAACGGCACGCGGGTCACTTCGGACGACCCGTTCTACGGCGCCAAGGTCGATTTCCTGATCACCGACGACCACCGTCTGGAGTTCACCTACTTCTCCGACGAGCAGGAGCAGCAGACCGAGAACATCTTCGTCAACGCCGATGGCGAGCAGATCGGCTCGTTCACGCCCTCGACCTTCAAGTTCGGTGGTGAAAACTGGATCGCGCGCTACACCGGCGTGTGGACCGACTGGCTGACCACCTCGCTGGCCTACGGCGTCAACGAGTACAACGAGTACAACTCGTCGCCCGGCGACGCCGGCGCGCTGATCACCGATCAGCTGCCGGGCTTCCCGCGCCGCGGTATCTGGGGCGTTGGCCAGCCGTCGACGAACGAAGACGAGCGCACCATCCTGCGCGCCGACGTCGATATCTACGCCGACTTCTTCGGTTCGCACCACTTCCGCGTCGGCATCGACCAGGAGACGCTGGAATCCAGCCAGCTGCTCGACTACTCGGGCGCCGGCTACAGCTACTGCCGCCCCGGCGGCATCACGCCTGACATCGCCTGCACCGGCGAAGTCACGGGCGGCCTCTGGTATCGCTATCAGACGCTGTTCACCGCCGCGAACATTCCGGCCGGCCGTACCGACCTGATCGGTCAGCCGCGTCGGGTCCGCATCCGCGCCTATGACAACGACGGTTCCTGGACCTCGACCCAGAACGCCTACTACCTTCAGGACTCCTGGGAGGTCACCGACCGCCTGACCCTGAACCTCGGCGTTCGTAACGAAGGCTTCGAGAACGAAAACGGCGCCGGCGTCGCCTTCATCGACCTGCAGAACCAGTGGGCTCCGCGTCTCGGCGCGACCTACGACGTCTTCGGCGACGGCGAAGCCAAGCTGTTCGGCTTCTGGGGTCGCTACTTCCTGCCGGTCGCCGTCAACACCAACCAGCGTCTGGCCGGCGCCGAGTTCTTCCTCCAGGACACCTGGAGCCTCGACTTCACCGGCGGCCCGAACGACGTCGACGCCAACGGGATCGACGACACCACGGACGAGCCGATCCTCGACTCGCTCCTTCAGGCCGTCAACCTGGCTGACGGCACGATCAAGGGTACGGCGACGTCGGTTGACGCCGAGATTGACCCGATGTTCGTGGACGAGTTCATCCTCGGCTATGAGCAGCGCGTGTTCGGCGACTGGACCATGGGCATCAAGGGCACGTACCGCGAACTGGGTACGGCCATCGATGACGTGGCCATCGACGCCGCCGTCCTCGACTACTGCGAGGCGGCCGGCGGCGGTCTGTCCGAGGCGATCTGCTACAACGTCTGGTACGGCTTCCACCAGTACGTGCTGACCAACCCCGGCGAAGACATGGTCATCACCCTCTCGGGCGCCGACCTGTCGCGCGCCACGGGCGGTGCGATCACCGAAGATCGGGAAATCACCCTGACGGCTGATCAACTGAACTATCCGACGCCGGACCGCACCTACAAGGCGGTGGAGTTCTCGCTCGACAAGCCGTTCGACGGCGTGTGGGGCGCGCGCTTCAGCTACGTCTGGTCCGAGAGCAAGGGCAACTACGAAGGCGCCCTGAAGTCCGACAATGGTCAGACCGACCCCGGTCTGTCGCAGGACTTCGACCAGCCGGGCCTGACGGATAACTCCTACGGCTTCCTGCCCAACCACCGCGAACACACGTTCAAGGTGTTCGGCAACTGGCAGGCGACTCCGGCCCTGAACATCGGCGCCAACCTGCTGGTTCAGTCGCCGCGTAAGTTCGGCTGTCAGGGCGTTCACCCGACCGACGTCTTCGCCTCGCTCTATGGTGCGGCGTCCTGGTTCTGCAGTGGCGTCGCCACCCCGCGGGGTGAGTCGTTCGAAAGCGAATGGCTGAAGGTTCTCGACCTGACCTTCGCCTACGATCTGGCCGAAGTGTTCGACGTCCCGGGCGACAGCCTCGTGCTCCGCGCGGATGTCTTCAACGTGCTCGACAACAGCTCGGCGCAGGACTTCAACGAGTTCGGCGATCTGACCGCTGCGGATCCCGATCCGAACTACGGCCAGGTCACGGCCTACCAGGCGCCGCGTTCGGTGCGCTTCAGCATCGCCTACCGCTTCTAATCAGCGGTCGGAAAGACCAGACTACCGGGCGGCGGATCTTCGGATCCGCCGCCTTTTTCTTTGCCGAACGCCTGCCATGGAAAAACCATTGCGGGATCTGAAGCGTTGCGGCATCCGAACCCCGCCGACGCGGCGCACAATTCCGGAGCCCTCATGATCGCCAGCCTCGCCCTCGCCGCCGCCCTGATGACCCAGACGGCCCCGACCGCCGCCGCCCGCCAGGACGGTCCCGTCGTCACCGCCGGCCCGGCCACGGGCGAGACGGCCGACGCCCTGCGCATCCGCGAGGCGGTGGCCTACGCCAACCCGCTGCCGCGCGGCGCGCCCGAGGCGGACTATCCGCTGGTCGCCTGGTGCGAGGCGCTGGTGAACGGGCACGTGGCGCTGGGCGAGACCCTGACCGACGCCGACCCGCTGGACCGGGACATCGTCCGCCTCGGCAAGCTTGAGGCCGCCGACTTCCGCGCCGCCCTCGACGCCGCCGGGCCGCGCCAGTCGGCCGGCAGCCGCGCCGCCGCCCAGGCGGCCGCCGCCGAGGCCGCCGCCAAATGGGCCCCGCTGGCCGGTCAGGAAGAGGCGGTGCGCAGCCAGGCCTTCGGCCTGTTCTTCGGCCTGCCGGGGCGCTGCGAGCACGCCGCGCGGCGCCTGCGCGAGAACATCACCACCCCGCCGGCCACGCCCGAAGAGGTGGGGCTGGAGTAGGGCGGCTCAGGCCGCTTCCGCCTTCGCCGTGTCCCGGTCGTAGTTGAGGATCGGCCCCAGCCAGCGTTCGGCGGTCGCCACATCCCAGCCCTTGCGGCGGGCGTAATCCTCCACCTGGTCGCGGTCGATCTTGCCGACGCCGAAATAGTGGCTGTCGGGGTGGCCGAAATACAGGCCGGAGACCGCCGCCGGCGGCGTCATGGCGAAGCTGTCGGTCAGCACGATGCCGGCGTTTTCGGTGGCGTTCAGCAGGCGGAACAGGGTGGCCTTCTCGGTGTGGTCCGGCTGCGCCGGATAGCCGGGGGCCGGTCGGATACCCTGGTATTTCTCGGCGATCAGGTCCTCGGTCGAGGCGGCCTCGTCCGGGGCGTAGCCCCACAGCTCGGTGCGCACCTTCCGGTGCAACGCCTCGGCGAAGGCTTCCGCCAGCCGGTCGGCCAGGGCCGTCGACAGGATGGCCGAATAGTCGTCGCCGGCGTCGCGGAACCGCTGGGCCACCTCCAGCTCGCCGTGGCCGGCGGTGACGGCGAAGGCGCCGATCCAGTCCTGGCCCTCGGGCGCGATGAAGTCGGCCAGCGCCAGATTGGCCTTGCCGTTGGTCTTGGCCATCTGCTGACGCAGGGTGTGGAAGCGGGCGATCTCCGTCGTCCGGCTCTCGTCGGCGTAGACGGCCACGTCGTCGCCGATCGCGTTGGCGGGCCAGAACCCGACCACGCCGCTGGCCCGGAACCATGTCTCATCGATGATCCGCCGCAGCATGGCGCGGGCGTCGCGGTACAGGTCGCGCGCCGCCTCGCCGACGATCTCGTCCTCGAGGATCTCCGGGAAGTGGCCGGTCAGCTCCCAGCTCGAGAAGAACGGCGTCCAGTCGATATAGTCGGCCAGATCGGCCAGGTCCCAGCTGTCGAAGGTCTGCACGCCGAGGAAGGACGGCGCGTTCGGACGCGGCGCGGCCCAGTCGATGGGAAAGCGGTTGTCGCGGGCGTTGCCGATCGGGGTCCGGGCCTTGGCGGTCTGACCCCGCGCGTACTGCTCGCGGATGCGGACGTATTCGTCCCGCGTGGCGGCCTCGTTTTTCGCCCGTTCCGTCTTCGACAGCAGGCCGGAGACCACGCCCACGGCGCGGCTGGCGTCGATGACATAGGTGGTTGATCCGGCTTTGTAGCCGGGCTCGATCTTGACCGCCGTATGGGTGCGGCTGGTCGTGGCCCCGCCGATCAGCAGGGGAATGTCGAAGCCGCGCCGCTCCATCTCGCGCGCCACGAAGACCATCTCGTCGAGGCTGGGCGTGATCAGGCCCGACAGGCCGACGATGTCGACCTTGTGCTCGAGCGCGGCGTCGAGGATGCGGTCGGCCGGGACCATGACCCCCAAATCGATGACCTCGTAGTTGTTACACTGCAGCACGACGCCGACGATGTTCTTGCCGATGTCGTGGACGTCGCCCTTGACCGTCGCCATCAGGATGCGGCCGGCCTGTTCGCGGGGCTTGCCGGCCTTTTCGGCCTCCATGAAGGGTTCCAGCCAGGCCACCGCCTGCTTCATCACCCGCGCCGACTTGACCACCTGCGGCAGGAACATCCTGCCCGAGCCGAACAGGTCGCCGACGACGTTCATCCCGTCCATCAGCGGGCCCTCGATGACATGCAGCGGACGTTCGGCCTGCAGTCGCGCTTCCTCGGTGTCCTGCTCGATGAAGTCGGTGATGCCGTTCACCAGGGCGTGTTCGATGCGCTTGCCGACGGGGGCGTCGCGCCATTTCAGGTCGACGACGCGCGCCGCGCCCTTCTCGCCCTTGTAGTCGGGCGCCATGTCGACCAGCCGCTCGGTGTTCGAGACATTGGTCCGCTGGCGGCGGTTCAGGATCACGTCCTCAACCGCCTCGCGCAGCACCGGATCGATATCGTCATAGACCGGCAGGTCGCCGGCGTTGACGATGCCCATGTCCATGCCGGCCTGGATGGCGTGATACAGGAACACCGAGTGGATCGCCCGCCGCACCGGCTCGTTGCCGCGGAAGCTGAACGAGACGTTCGACACCCCGCCCGAGACGCGGGCGTAGGGCAGGGTCTGTTTGATCACCCGCGTCGCCTCGATGAAGTCGACGGCGTAGTTGTCGTGCTCCTCGATCCCGGTCGCCACGGCGAAGATGTTGGGGTCGAAGATGATGTCCTCGGGCGGGAAGCCGACTTCGTCCACGAGGATGCGGTAGGCGCGGGTGCAGATCTCGATCTTGCGCGCGGCCGTGTCGGCCTGACCCAGCTCGTCGAAGGCCATGACCACGACGGCGGCGCCGTAGCGCAGACATTTGACGGCGTGCTCGCGGAAGGCGGGCTCGCCCTCCTTGGCGGCGATGAGGTTGAGGAACGTGACCATGGCCTGTTTCGAATCGAGCAGGCCCTCGTCCATGTTGATGTCGATGACCGAGGCCCCGGCCTCGACCTGCTGGCGCGCCACCGACAGGGCGGCGGGATAGTCGCCGTCGATTATCAGCTTCTTGAACCTGGCCGAGCCGGTGACGTTGGTCCGCTCGCCGACGTTGATGAAGGTGGGCCGCACTACGCTACCAATTCAAACGGTTCGAGCCCCGACAGCCGCATCGCCACGGGCCGTTCCGGGATTTGCCGCGGCGGCAGCCCCGCCACCTCTTCCGCCACATGCCGGATATGCTCCGGCGTGGTGCCGCAGCAGCCGCCGACGATGTTGACCAGCCCCGAGGCCGCCCATTCCTCGATGAAGTGCGCCGTCTCGTGCGGCTGCTCGTCGTACTGGCCCATGGCGTTGGGCAGGCCGGCGTTGGGATAGGCGGCCACCAGGGTGTCCGCCACCCGGCTCAGCTCGGCGATGAACGGGCGCATCAGGTCGGCCCCGAGGGCGCAGTTGAAGCCGATCGCGAACGGCCGGGCGTGGCGCACGCTGTTCCAGAAGGCCTCGGCGGTCTGGCCGGACAGGGTGCGGCCCGAGCGATCGGTGATGGTGCCGCTGATCCAGATCGGCAGCGGCTCCAGCCCTTCGTCTTCCAGATCCTTGATCGCCTTGATGCAGGCCTTGCAGTTCAGCGTGTCGGTGATGGTCTCGATCAGATAGAGGTCGACCCCGCCCTCGTTCAGCGCCCGCACTTGCTGCCTGTAGGCGTCGTAGACCTGGTCGAAGGTCACCAGCCGCGCGCCCGGATCGTTCACGTCCGAGGACATCGACAGCATCTTGTTCAGCGGTCCGATCGCGCCGGCCACGAAGCGCGGCTTGTGCGGCGTCCTCGCGGTCCAGCGGTCGGACTCCGCCCGCGCCAGCCGCGCGCCCGCCAGGTTCAGGTCGAATACGTCGTCGGCCGAGAGGCGGTAGTCCTCCTGGGCGATGGTCGTCGCCGAGAAGGTGTTGGTCTCGGTGATGTCGGCGCCGGCCGCGAAATATTGGTCGTGCAGGTCGCTGACGACGTCCGGGCGGGTCAGGCACAGGAGGTCGTTGTTGCCCTTCATCTGCACCGGATGACCGGAGAAGCGGTCGCCGCGGAACTCGGCTTCCGACAGGTCGCGGCGCTGGATCATCACCCCCCAGCTTCCGTCGAGGACAAGGATGCGGTGCCGGGCGGCCGCGCGGAGGGCGGCGATGCGGTCCGGACGCGTCAATGGGCGACCCTCTGCTCGCGCACGCCCAGCACCCGGCAGATCGCATAGACCAGGTCGGCGCGGTTCAGGGTGTAGAAGTGGAAGTCGGCGAAGCCTTCCTCCTGCAGTCGGGCGCACATCTCGGCCGCGATCGAGGCGGCGATCAGCTTGCGGGTCTCGGGGTCGTCGTCCAGCCCGTCGAAATGCGCCGCCAGCCAGTCGGGGATGGCCGCGACGCAACTGCCGCACATGCGACGCAGGCCGGCGCGGTTCGACACCGGCATGATCCCGGGGATGAGGGGGATGGCGATCCCCGCCGCCCGCACCCGGTCGCGGAAGCGCAGGAAGGCGTCGATGTCGAAGAAGAACTGGCTGATCGCCCGGCTCGCCCCGGCGTCGACCTTGGCCTTCAGCACCTCGATGTCGTGGGCCGCCGACGGGCTCTCCGGGTGGCCTTCCGGATAGCAGCCGACGCTGATCTCGAAGCCGCCGCGGCGGGCCACCGCCTCGGTCAGCTCGGTGGC
>JACPDR010000028.1 GCA_016183935.1 Caulobacterales bacterium | reverse complement strand
CCTGTCCAACCGCCGCGCCCGCACCGTTGCGGACGCGCTGGTCGCCCAGGGCGTCAACGGCGGCGTCATCTCGCTCGACGGCAAGGGCGAAACCCAGCTGGCCCGCCCGACCGCCGACGGCGTTCGCGAGCCTCTGAACCGTCGCGCCACCATCGGCATCAACTTCTAGGTTGACGTCGAAACCGCTCCGGCCTTCGGGCCGGGTCGGACGGCACGGAAAGACAGAGCCGCCGGTCCCTCGCGGGCCGGCGGTTTTGCTTTGGTCCCTCGCACGGCGCGGGGTGGCCAAACTCCGGCCCGACCGCTATCTCCCGGCCACTGTTGAAGGGGGCGAACCCGAATGCGCGTCGCGATGATCGGAACCGGCTATGTGGGCCTGGTGTCAGGGGCCTGTTTCGCCGACTTCGGCCATGAGGTGACCTGCGTCGACAAGGATGCGTCCAAGATCGAGCGGCTGGAGCGGGGCGAGATCCCGATCTTCGAGCCGGGGCTGGACGATCTGGTCGCCGCCAACGTGCGCGACGGCCGTCTGTCCTTCGCCCTGGACGGGGCCGAGGCCATCCGCGCCGCCGACGCGGTGTTTATCGCGGTCGGGACGCCCTCACGGCGTGGCGACGGCCATGCGGACCTGTCCTACGTCCACGCCGCGGCCGAAGAGATCGCCGGCCTGATCGAGGGTTTCACGGTCATCGTCACCAAGTCGACGGTGCCGGTGGGCACCGGAGACGAGATCGAGGCCATCATCCGGGCGCGGCGGCCGGACGCCGACTTCGCCGTGGTCTCCAATCCGGAGTTCCTGCGCGAGGGCGCCGCGATCGAGGACTTCAAGCGGCCGGACCGGATCGTGGTCGGGGCCGAGGACCCGCGGGCGCAGGCGGTGATGCGCGAACTCTATCGCCCGCTGAACCTGAACGAGACGCCGATCCTGTTCACCGGCCGGCGCACCTCGGAGCTGATCAAATACGCCGCCAACGCCTTCCTGGCGATGAAGATCACCTTCATCAACGAGATGGCCGACCTGTGCGAGAAGGTCGGGGCGGACGTGCAGCAGGTCGCCCGCGGCATCGGCCTGGACAACCGCATCGGCTCCAAATTCCTGCACGCCGGGCCCGGCTACGGCGGCTCCTGCTTCCCCAAGGACACCATCGCCCTGGTGCGCACCGCCGTCGACGCGGGCTCGCCGGTGCGGCTGATCGAAACCACGGTCGACGTCAACGACGCCCGCAAGAAGGCCATGGCCGGCAAGGTGGCCGCGGCGCTGGACGGCGAACTGGCGGGCAAGACGGTCGCCCTGCTGGGCCTGACCTTCAAGCCCAATACCGACGACATGCGCGACGCCCCGTCGCTGGACGTGGCCCCGGCCCTGATCGCCATGGGGGCGACGGTCCAGGCCTTCGATCCCGAGGGCATGGCCGAGGCCGCCCACCTGCTGCCGGACGTCGTGTTCAAGGACGGGCCCTACGAGGCCGTCGAGGGCGCCGACGTGGTCGTCATCCTGACCGAATGGGACCAGTTCCGGGCGCTGGATCTGAACCGGGTCAAGCGGCTGCTGCGCCAGCCGGTGATGGTCGATTTGCGCAACGTCTACCGGCCCGAGGACATGCGCGCCCGCGGCTTCCGCTACGCCTCCATCGGACGCGCCTAGGGCAGCGAGGCCCGGATCAGTCCGGGCTGGCCCTTCGCCTGCGCTTCCGGCTGCGGGAGCAGGGTCCGGCCGGCGCCGATCACGAGCATCGCCGTCACCACCGCCGACACGACCGCGATCGCGCCCAGCCTGACGCCGTCGGTGAGTTCTTGGTCCGGACGCACGCGCTTCCCCCGAGTCGGAACGACATTTGCTATCCAGCACCTGCGCTCCGTCGCCGCAAGTCACGGAACGGTGTCCGATAAGAAAAAAGGCGGGGCCGCGGCCCCGCCTTCCTCGTCTGTGCGCGGCTCGCCGCGCGGCGCTTGCCGGGCGCTAGCCGCGGAACGGCCGGATCAGAATCTCGACGCGGCGGTTCTGGGCCTTGCCCTCGGCGGTGGCGTTCGAGGCCACCGGCTGGCTTTCGCCGCGACCATCCACATAGAGACGATCGGCCAGCACATTGCGGGTGACCAGATACTGGGCGACCGACGAGGCCCGCTGGCGCGACAGGTTCAGATTATAGTCATCGGCGCCGTCGGAATCGGCATGGCCAATGATGTCCACGATCGACTGGTCGTATCGGTTCAGCACCGCCGCGACGTCGTCCAGGGTGGCGTGGAAGCCCGGATTGATCGACGACTGGTTCGAGGCGAAGGTCACGTCCGAGGGCATGCGCAGCACCAGGTTGTCGCCCTGACGGGCCACGCCCACGCCACTGCCGGACAGCTGGGCTTCCAGTTCGCGCTGCTGGCGGTCCATGTAGGCGCCGACGGCGGCGCCGCCGAGCGCGCCGATGCCCGCCCCGATCAGGGCGTTCTTGCGGCCTTCCTCGGAGTTCGAGGTGTTGGTCAGATAGCCGAGCACGGCGCCGCCGATGGCGCCCGCGATCGCGCCCGTGCCGGTGTTGTTGCGGCGCGGCGTGGAGCTGTAGGGGTCCGTCGTGGTGCAGGCGCCGAGCAGGGCGACGACGCTGATGCCGGTGACGATGAGTTTGGCGTGCATGGTGAGATGATCCTTCAGTTCCTGGTTGACGGCGGAACGCGGCCTTACGGTCAAGGTTCCAACCTGTACCGCCGCTGAACGGCGCGCGGGCGCGGATTGATCCCGCCGCGCGGAGGCAGCGCCCTCGCTTTGCCAAGATCGGCTCACAGGGCGTATGGAAACGCCCGAGTATGGAATTGAGGTCCCGTCCATGGCTGACAGCCTGACCACCCCCGTCGCCGGCCGCTCCATCGAGCCGGTCTCGATGACCCTGTATGACACCGACTTCCAGGCCTTCGCCGACAAGCTCGGGACGTCGTTCAAGCGCTACGGGTTCGCGGTCATTTCCGACCACGGCCTGGACGAGCCGGTGATCGACCGGGCCCTGGACGACGCCAAGGCCTTCTTCGCCCTGCCCGAGGACGTGAAGCGCAAATACCATCAGCCCGGCACCGGCGGCGCGCGCGGCCTGACCCCGTTCGGCGTCGAGGCCGCCAAGGGCGCGGCGACCGTCGACCTGAAGGAATTCTGGCACGTCGGGCGCGAACTGCCCGAGGGTCATCCCTACCGGAAATACATGCGCGACAACGTCTGGCCGACCGAGATCGAGGGCTTCCGCGAGCACCTGTACGGCATGTTCACGGCCATGGACGACCTCGGCCGCAAGATCCTGAGGGCCATCGCCCGTCACCTCGAACTCGGCGACGACTTCTTCGAGGACAAGGTCCAGCTGGGCAACAGCATCCTGCGCATGCTGCACTATCCGCCGGTCCCGGCCGACGCGCCGGGCGTGCGCGCCGGCGCCCACGAGGACATCAACGTCATCACCCTGCTGCTCGGCGCCGAAGAGGCGGGCCTGCAGTTGAAGGACGCCGACGGCGAATGGCTGGACATCGCCCCGCCGCCGAACGCGCTGGTGGTCAACATCGGCGACATGCTGCAGCGGCTGACCAACCACGTCCTGCCGTCGACGACGCACCGGGTGGTCAATCCGGCCCCGGAGCGGCGCGGCTTCGCCCGCTATTCGACGCCCTTCTTCCTGCACTTCAACCCGGACTTCGTGATCGAGACCCTGCCGGCCATGATCTCCGCGGAGAACCCCGACCGCTACGCCGGCAAGGCGATCATGGCCGAGGACTTCCTGACCGAACGGCTGAAGGAAATCCGGTTGATTTGAGCCGGCTGACGATCGCGATCCGGGCCACCGTCTGGGACGCCGCCGGCGCTATTTGGATATCCGCAACTGGGTGATGTCCCGGCCGATGGCGGCGAACGCTTCGGACAGGTCCCCGCCACTGGCCGGCAAATAGAAGTTGGCCGGGGTCGAGGCGCAGGCCTCGAGCATGTTGGCGGCGTCGCCGCCGGCGGTGATCTGGAAGCCGACGGTGTAGACCAGCACGCCCTGCGCCTTCATCGCCGTGCACATGGCCCGGCCCTGGTCGAACGGGCTGCCGTTGTCGGCGGCGCAGTCGATCCGGCTGCTGGCGCTGACCGCGCCGTAGCCGGCGTCGTTCGAGACCACGCCCGAGCAATAGGGGGTGTTGAATTCCCCGTCGGTCATAATGATCACGGCCTTCAGGGTGTCGGCGGTGTTGTAGGCGCCCGCGCCGCTGGACGGCCACAGGTAGTTGAAGTTCGGCGAGACCATGTACCAGCCCCAGCCGATGCCGATCTGGCCGGCGGTCGACCCCTCCACAACGTAGCCGGCGATGTCCGACTTCAGCACGGCCTTGTCGCTGGACAGCGGCCGGATGCCGGCGCTCAGGCAGTAGCCTCCGGGCGGATAGTTCCGGCCCACCAGGGCGGTCGAGGGGGCGGCGTCGGTGTAGGCCTGTGCGCCTGTGCGCTCGGTCACGCAGCTGCTGATCCGATGCGTCCGCAGGTTGCCGTACATGTTGTCGAAGGCGAAGTAGGTGCAGCCCTGCTGGGCGCACCAGGCGTTGCCGCCCGAGGTGTAGGGGCTCAGCGCCGACATGTTCGGATCGATGGTGAAGGTGTTCGCCGTGGCGTTGCCGACCAGGAAGGTCCTGTCATTGATCTCGGTCATTCCGCCCACGCCGGTGATGTGGACGTACTGATTGTTCGACATGCCGTGACCGTTGGAGGTGATGGTGATCGAGCAGTCGTTGTTCTGGCACTTCCGGACCGTGGCGCTACCCGTGTAGGTGTCGTACCGGTTTCCATTCACCTCGGAGCCGCCGAGGCTATAGAGCTGGAAGGTGTCATTGGTCCTGTTCTTGACCAGGTAGGCCTTGTTGTTCAGTTGGGTCATGCCCGCCGCGCCGGCGATCCAGACGACGTCGTTGTTGCTGAAGCCGTGACCCGCCGAGGTGATTACGACGGGCTTCGCGGCGGTCGCCGCGCTGATGGGTTTGCCGGCGGTCCCCTCGAGGTTGATCACCGCGCCGGTGATCGGGGTCGAGCCGATGGGCGTGCCGCGGATGGCGCCGGCGTTGGAGCCGACGTTCACGGCCATCGAATAGGGCACCAGGGCCAGCTTCGAATAATAGGGCGTCTGGATCGGCTGGACGATGATGTCGACCAGTTCCGTGGCGGCGGCCTTCAGGTCGATGATGCGCTGGCCGGCCATCGAGCCGGTGACGTCGAGCACCAGGGCCACCTCGATGTTACGCGAAGACCGGTCGACTTCCGAATGACCGCCGACCGGCAGGTAGTCGTCCATCATCTGGCCGTAGGGCGGCAGGAAGATGTTGGCGACGAGGGTCTTCACCTGCACCCGGGCGTCGGCGATGACCACGTCGTCGTCGCTGAGGGTGAAGGTGGTCTGGTCCTCTTCGAGGGTGACGTTCGAATAGGCCTGCAGATTGGCTTTCAGGGCGGCGAGGCCGACCCGCCGCAGATCCTCGTCCGCCGTGTAGGGCGACCGCGCCGCCGCCAGCGTTGCGGCATCGAGGGCGTCCTGCAGGTTCACCTTGACGGTCGACAGCCTGTGGATGTCGATCCCGCCGAAGGTCATCAGAATCAGCACCGGCAGGCTGAGGCCGAACAGCATCGCCACATTGCCGCGCTTGTCCCCGGCCACGCGCCGCGCAAGGCTGCGCGCGCCGCCGCAAACACCGTCGATCCAGGCCTTCAGCCCCATAGCCGCCCCAGCCGCCGTCCGTCGCGGGCGCAATCCACCCACGGTCATCCACGCAACTATGACGCAACCCGGTTAAGAGAAGGTCCAACGCCGACGGTTAACCGTCGTCATTCGAGTGACTCAGCGAACAATCGCCGCTCACGCCTCCCAGCCGCAGTTCTTGCCGCGGTTCCGCTCGGTCAGCCAGACGTTCAGCGGCGCGAAATAGTCGGCGATCGCCGAGGCGTCGTTCTCGCGCTGGCCGGTGAAGGCCTGCATCGCCTCGGGCCACGGGCGCGACTGGCCCATCTCCATCATGGCGTTGAAGCGCTCGCCCACTTCCTTGTTTCCGTAGATCGAGCAGCGGTGCAGCGGCCCGGTCCAGCCGGCCTGTTCGCAGGCGGCGCGGTGGAACTGGAACTGGTAGATGTGGGCCAGGAAGTAGCGGGTGTACGGGGTGTTGCCCGGAATGTGGTATTTGGCGCCGGGGTCGAAAGCGTTCTCCGGCCGCGGCCCGGGCGGAACCAGCCCCTGGTAGCGCAGCATGTTGGCGGTCCAGGCGTCGTTGTATTCCGCGGGCGTGGTCTCGCCGTCGAACACGTCCCAGCGCCAGCGGTCGACCATCAGGCCGAAGGGCAGGAAGGCGATCTTGTCGAGCGCCATCTTGAGCAGGAAGGGGATGTCCTCTTCCTCGCCCGGCACCGCGTCCAGCAGGCCGATCTGGTTCAGATAGGTCGGGGTCAGGGCCGACAGGCCGACGAAGTCGCCGATGGCCTCGTGGAAGCCGTCGTTCGCGCCGTTCTTGAACAGGAAGGGCTGATCCTTGTAGGCGCGCTGATAGTAGTTGTGCCCCAGCTCGTGGTGGACGGTATAGAAGTCGTCGCCGTTCACCTGGGTGCACATCTTGATGCGGATGTCCTCGGCGTTGTCGAGGTCCCAGGCCGAGGCGTGGCAGACCACCTCGCGATCCTGCGGCCGGGTGATCATCGACCGCTCCCAGAAGGTCTGCGGCAGCGGGTCGAGGCCCAGCGAGACGTAGAAATTCTCGCCCGTCCTGACCATTTTCTCGGCGTCGTAGTCGGCTTCCTCGAGCAATTTGGTCAGGTCATAGCTGGACTCGCCGCCCGAGGTCGGGGCCACGACGTCGTAGATGTTGCCCCACTGCTGCGACCACATGTTGCCGAGCAGGTCGGCGCGGATCGGGCCGGTTTCGGGCTGCACCGCGTCGCCGTACTTCGCATTCAGGCGGTCGCGCACATAGCAGTGCAGGTTCTCGTAGAAGGGCTTCACCTGTTCCCACAGGCGATCGGTCTCGGCCGCGAAGGCGTCCGGGTCCATGTCGTAGCCGGCCCGCCACATGGCCCCGGTGTCGGCGAAACCGAGCTCGCGCGAACCCTCGTTGGCGATCTCGACCATGCGGGCGTAGTCGTCGGCCATCACCGGAGAGACGGTGCGCCAGCCCTCGTAGAGCGCCTCCAGTTCGGCGGGGTCGCGCGACTCGGCCATCAGGATGGTGGCCTCGTCGAGAGTGATCTGTTCGCCCTTGAACTCGAATTTGCCGGTGGCGTAGGTCGAGTCGAGGCGGGTGGTGATCTCGGCCAGTTCGGTGGCCGCGCCGGGGCGGTTGGGCGCCGGCAAGACGATGCCGAGGCGCAGCAGGTTCAGCTTGCGGCGAACGTCGGCGGGGACCTTGACGTCGTTGAAGCGCGCCGCGCCGTTGGCCAGCTCGACCTGCAGTTCGGTGTATTCGGCGTTGATCCGGCTTTCCAGCCACATGGTGTCGTGGGTGATGTTGGTGGCCCGGGTCCACTGGATGCGGGCCGCTTCCTCGCTGAGGTCGGCCAGGCGCTTCTCGGCGTCGGCGACGAAGGCGGTCGCCCCTTCGGCCGTGGCGGCGAACTCGCCGCGATTCTGCGGTCCGTCGCTGACTGCCATCGGGGGGCCGGAGGTCGCCTGCTCCTCGATCATGGCTGCCTGTTCGTCGAGACTCATCCCCGCGCAGGCGGCGAGGCCGAGGCCGAGGGCGCCCACGGCGGCGGCCGTCATCAAGGTGCGTTTCATGGAGTCCTCCCGAAGCGTCAGGCGGTTGGTCCGCCTTGTCAGCGCGCAGGTGAGGCGAGCGGAGCCGTGGCGTCAAGCGTCGCGGTTCAGCCGAGCACACAGGCGGCGAGCCCGTCGTTGCGCACCGTGCCCATGGCCGCCTGCACGCGCGAAGCCCGGCGGCGGACGTAGGGTCCGGGGGAGGATGCGTTGTAGCGCCGGGGCGAGGGCAGGATGGCCGCCAGCCGGGCGGCTTCGCGCGCCGTCAGATCCTTGGCGGACTTGCCGAACCAGTGCCGCGCGGCCGCCTCGGCGCCGTAGACGCCCGGCGCCCATTCGGCGACATTCAGATAGACCTCGACGATCCGGCGCTTGCCCCACAGGGTCTCGATCAGGACCGTATAGCCGGCCTCCAGCCCCTTGCGGACCCAGTCCCGGCCCGGCCACAGGAAGACGTTCTTGGCGGTCTGCTGGCTGATGGTCGAGCCGCCGCGGAGGCGGCCGGCGCCGCGTTTCTCCGCCCGGGCGTTGGCCTTCAGCGCCTTCTCGATCGCCTTCATGTCGAAGCCGCGGTGCGCGCAGAAGGTCGAGTCCTCGGAGGCGATGACCGCCTCGACGAGACGCGGCGAAATCTCATCCAGCGAGCGCCAGCGGTACGACAGGCCCTCCCCCTCCAGCGACCGGCTGACCATCAGGAAGGTCGTGGGCGGGGGAACGAAGCGATGGATGCCGACGCTGGCGACGAGGAGCAGGACGAGCGACAGGAAGACGGTCAGTAGCGGCCGCTTGCGCTTTCGTTTCGGGGGCCCCGCCATGGACGGATGGTGGCGCGGACAAGGGGCCCGACGCAAGGCCGATCCGGTCAGAGGTCGGCCACGCCCGCCTCGCCGTCCTCGTCGGCCCAGGCGACGCGGCGGGCGTCGGGGCTCATGGCCAGGGCGGTGATCGGCGCGCCCTTTTCCGCCTTGAGGAAGTTCAGGCCCTGCCCGGCCGGATCGGCCAGCCAGACCCGTCCGTCGCTGAGACCGGCGGCGAGAATCCCGTGCCTGGGCTGCGACGCGACCAGCGCGACCAGGCTGCCCTCGTCGAAGCCGATCTCGGTCGCCTCGCGGCCCATCGGTCCGTTCGAGCCGATGAAGGGCCACAGCACCGCGCCCTGCGCCCCGGAGGTGGCGAGCAGCTGGCCGTTGGACAGGAAGCTCATCGAGCGAACCTTGGACGGGTAGCCGCCCATGCGCAGGTTCTTCTGGTCCTTGACGCGCCAGCCGTGCAGCTGGCTGTCCTGCATGGCGGTGATGACGAAGGCGCCGTCCGGCGACCAGGTCACTGCCGTGTGCGAGCCGGCCCACTTCAGGAAGGTCGGCTTCTGCTCGGCGATGCGGGCGAACCACAGGGCCGCGCCGCCGTAGGTCGAGGTGGCGATGCGCCGGCCCTTCGGCTCGAAGGCCACGCCAGAGACGGTGCGCTCATGGACGAAGTCGCGGCGGAAGCCCGCTTCCTTCGCATCGATCACCGACAGGGTCTTGCCGGCCGAGAAGGCGATCAGGCCGCTCTCGGCCGAGGCGTCGATCGCGTCGATCCACTGCCCCTTGGCCGTGGCCAGTACGCCGGCCTCGCCGCGCCGGTGCCAGATCACCCGGCCGTCGTCGCCGCCGGTGACGACGCCGTCGCCGGAGGGGTGGACGGCGGCGCACAGTATGGCCCCGTCATGGGCGGCGCTGAACTCGCCGCCCTCGAAGCGCACCGAGCCGTCGCCGAGCGCGAACACCGCGCTGGCGTTGTCGAACAGGGCGGCGGTGACCTGGGCGTCGAAGGTGTTGGTCTTCATGAGGTCCGTTTAGAGGCCGCGGGCGGCGCGTCAACGCGCAACGGAGCGTCAGGCGCGAGGATGCGTCTCGACCCAGCGGCGGGTCATCAGGTCCGCATTGGCGTAGGCTTCCTGCAGCTCGACGTTCCAGTAGGTCAGGCGGTCGAGCGGGATCGGCTTTCCGGACATGGCGCAGACCACATAGTCGCCGGTCTGCAGCACGTCGAAGTCCGGCGTGCCGTAATGCAGGATCGCCTGACGGGTCTCGACGGAGAGGGGTTTCGGCGGAGGGTTCACCAGGGCAGCTCCCGACCATTCCAGCCGACGAAGCGGTGTTCGCCGCTCCCGGCGTGGGCTTCGATCTGGTCGGCGATGCCGCGGGCGCTGGTCGGCACGTCGATGGTTGCGCCCCGGCCGCCCATGGCCGTCTTGACCCAGCCCGGATTGACCGACAGCACCGTCAGCTCCCGCGCCCGGCCCGGCCCGACCCAGAGGCTGCGGGCCAGCATGTTCTGCGCCGCCTTCGAGGCGCGGTAGATGTCGTAGCCGCCGGAGCTGTTGTCGGCGATCGAGGCCATGCCGGTCGACATCAGGGCGACGACTCCGGTCTTCGGCCGCAGCTTGTCCACCAGGGCCCAGGCCAGCCGCGCCGGGCCGAAGGCGTTGGTCTGCATGACCTGGTCGATCTCCTCGCTTGAGGCCGTGGTCATCTCCTCGGGCCCCATGATCCCGGCGTTGACGTAGAGCAGGTCCAGCGGCCCTTCGATCCGGTCGGCGAGCGCCTGGATGTCGCTGTCACGGGTGACGTCGGCGCGGGCGACGGTGAGCCGGCCCGCCCGGTCCATGGCGGTGAGCTCAGCCTCGGCCGCCGCGTCGCGGACGGTGGCGATGACCGACCAGCCGCGGGCGAGGTATTCCTCGACCAGGCCGAGCCCTATGCCGCGCGAGGCGCCGACGATGAGGGCGGTCTTTGCATCGGCCATGGCCGGGCTCCTTCAGGTCCTCAGGCGGCGCAAGCCTCGAAACCCTTGCGCAGTTCCGCCTCGTCCAGGTCGCGGCCGATGAAGACGGCGCGGGACCAGCGGCGCTCGATCGTCCCCCACGGCTTCTGCAGTTCGCCCTCGAGGATCATGTGCACGGCCTGGAAGACCAGCCGGCGGTCCTCGCCGGCCACGTCGATGATGCCCTTGGCGCGCAGGATGTTCTGGCCCTGCTCGCCGAGCAGCCGGTCGAGCCAGGCGGTGAATTTGGTCCCGTCCATCGGCCGGTCCAGCGACAGGGAGATGCCCTTGATGTCGTCCTCGTGGGCGTGGCCGCGCGCGCCGTGGGCGTGCTCATGGTCATGGTCATGGTCGTGGTCGTGATGATCATGACCGCAGTGTTCGTCGTGGACGTGGCCCGCCTCGCCGTGCGCCGGGTTGGCGAATTCGGGATTGATGTCGAGGATGCGCTCGAGATCGAAGCCGCCGAGGCCCAGCACCTGGTCCAGCGGCACATTGGCGCGTTCGGCGCGGGTGATGGGGGCGAGCGGGTTGAGCTTGCGCAGCCGCCGCTCGACCTCGGCCAGTTCCGCTTCCGAGGCGAGATCGACCTTGTTGAGGATGATGCGATCGGCGAAGGCGACCTGTTCGCGCGCCTCCTTCGAGTCGTCGAGCCGGGCCATGACGTGTTTGGCGTCGACGAGCGCCGTGACGCTGTCGAGCTGGGTCTTGGCCTTGACGTCCTCGTCGACGAAGAAGGTCTGGGCCACCGGGCCGGGGTCGGCCAGGCCGGTGGTCTCGACGATGATGGCGTCGAAGGCCGGCTTGCCCGGGCGCTGGCGCTTCATCAGGCCGGCGACGACGCGGATCAGGTCGCCGCGCACGGTGCAGCAGACGCAGCCGTTGTTCATCTCGAACACGTCTTCGTCGGCGCCGACGACCAGGTCGTTGTCGATGCCGATCTCGCCGAACTCGTTGACGATGACGGCGTAGCGCTTGCCGTGGTCCTCGGTGAGGATGCGGTTGAGCAGGGTGGTCTTGCCGGCGCCGAGGTAGCCGGTGAGGACGGTGACGGGAATCTTGTCTGACATGGGCCGCTAGATGGCGGCTGCGAGGCCGCTTGTGAAGGTCAGCAGTCGGGACAATCCGGCAGGGGGCCGGCTTCCAGCTGCAGGGTGGTGTGGCCGATGGCGAAGCGGGCGCGGGCCATGGCGTGCGCCTCGACCAGCAAAGCTTCCGGATCGGACCGATCGTGGACCAGATGGGCGGTCAGGGCGGTGTCTGTCGTGGACATCCCCCAGACATGCAGGTCGTGCACGGCGCTCACGCCCGGCAGCGCCAGAAACGCGCCGCGGATCGCCTCGACGTCCACGCCCCGGGGGGCGGCGTCCAGCGCCAGGTTGACCGAGTCCTTGAGCAGGCCCCAGGTCCCCCACAGGATCACCGCGACGATGACCAGGCTGACGATCGGGTCGACGATCGACCAGCCGGTGAACAGGATGATCGCCCCGGCGATGACCACGCCGATCGACACCGCCGCGTCGGCGAGCATGTGCAGATAGGCCCCGCGGGCGTTGAGATCCGAATGCTGGTCGCGCATGAACAGCAGGGCCGTGCCCAGGTTGATGACGAAGCCGATGCCGGCGACGATCATGACGATGCCCGACTGGACCTCGGCGTCGCCGTCGAGCCGCTGCGCCGCCTCGACCGCGATGGCGCCGCAGGCGAAGATCAGCAGGATGGCGTTGGCCAGCGCCGCCAGCACGGTCGCCTTGCCGTAGCCATAGGTCTTCTGGGGCCCGCCCGCGCGCCGCGCCAGCCAGGCTGCTCCGCCGGCCATGGCCAGGCCCAGCACGTCCGACAGATTGTGGCCCGCGTCGGCCAGCAGGGCGGTCGACCCGCTCCACAGTCCGGCCCCGACCTCGCAGCCGACGAAGGCGAGATTGACGATCAGCCCGACGGCGTAGCGCCAGTCCCCGGTGTCGACGGGACCGTGGTGATGACCGTGCGCATGGCCATGATCGTGATGATCGTGGCCATGGTCATGGTCGTGGTCGTGGGAGTGGGCGTTCGCCATCCGCAGAGCTTTAGTGCTGATGCATGACGACGAGAAGGCCGATCGCGATCAGGGCCAGGCCCAGCACCGCGCCTTCGTACCGGGCCCAGCGCTCGAGCCGCAGCACCGACCATCCGGTCCGGGCCAGCAGGGTGAACGCGGCCATGCCGAGCACCGTCCCCGCGGCGAACACGAGGGTCAGCGCCGTCAGCACGGCGACCCCGCCCTGCGCCTGATTCAGATAGAAGGGCAGCAACACCTCGCCGGGCGACACCGCCATCATCACCACCAGCCCCCAGAAGGCGGCGGCGTGCGACACGGCCGGCTCGGGCAGGTCCAGCGGCGGACCGCCGGCCAGCTGCGGCCGCCGGATCAGCGCGCGGCCGAGATAGAAGACGCCGAACAGTAACAGCAGGATCGCAGACAGATGGGGCAGCACGCCGCCGATCCACGGGTCGAGCGCCAGCCCGGCGACGACGATCAGGCTGCCCACCAGGGCCGTGGCGGCGATATGGGCGAGGCCCGCCGCGGTCACGGCCGCCAACACCCGGCCCAGGCTCCAGCGCTGGGCCCGGCCGACCAGCACGAACGGCAGCCAGTGCGTCGGTAGGGCCGCGTGCAGGAAGGCGGTCGCGAAACCGCCGCCCAGCAGGGACAGGAGGATCATCTGATCGGAGGCGGGCGGCGTCATCACCGCCTCTGTAGCGTGTTACTTTATAACAGTCGAGGCCGCGGCCGAGAATTCCGTTCCCACCGCCTGGTTTCCGGGTTTTTCGGCCCGTCCGCGTTGACTCCGAGGGCGCCTTCCGTATATGTCGCCGCTCTTCGCCCGAGGGGGACCCCCGTCGGGCTTATTCTTTTTGCGTTTCGCTGAGGCTTCAACATGTACGCGGTGATCAAGACCGGCGGCAAGCAGTACCGGGTTCAACCGGGCGACGTCATCGTGGTCGAGAAGCTCGACGGCGAGGCCGGCTCCAACGTGTCGTTCGGCGACGTGCTGATGCTGGGCGGCGACAAGGGCGTCACCCTGGGCGCCCCGATGATCGCCGGCGCGACCGTCGCCGCCACGCTGGTCGAAACCCGCAAGGGCGAGAAGATCAAGATCTTCAAGAAGATCCGCCGTCAGGGCTATCGCCGCACCAACGGCCATCGCCAGATGGAATCGGTCCTGCGCATCACCGGCATCGAAGGCGCCGGCGAGAAGGCCAAATGGGACGGCGAAGCGTCGCTGATGACCAAGGCCGAGATGAACCTGCGCGCCCGCGGCCTGGCCCCGCGCGTTGAAGAAACCGAAGCCAAGCCGGCGAAGAAGGCGGCCGCTCCGAAGGCCGCCAAGGCCGAAGCCCCGAAGGCCGAAGCCGCCGCTGAAAAGCCGGCCGCCGCCAAGAAGGCTCCGGCCAAGAAGGCTGCGCCCAAGGCGAAGCCCGCCTCCACCGACGAAGCGTAAGAACGAAGAGACAGGAGCAAACCCATGGCTCACAAGAAATCCGGTGGTTCGTCGCGTAACGGTCGCGACTCTCACTCCAAGCGCCTCGGCGTGAAGAAGTTCGGCGGCGAGAACGTTCTGGCCGGCAACATCCTCGTGCGTCAGCGCGGCACCACCTTCCACCCGGGCGACAACGTCGGCCTGGGCCGCGACCACACCCTGTTCGCCACCACGCACGGCGCCGTGAAGTTCACCAAGAAGGCGAACGGCCGATGCTACGTGTCGATTCTTCCGAGCACCCAGCAGGCTATGGCCGCCGAGTAAGCGCGAACGGAACATCTCCCGGATCGCGCAAGGCTCAAGAGCCGCGATCCGGACCAAGGGAATTATTTCCGCGGGGAGTCTGGATCACCAGGCTCCCCGTTTTCGTTCCCCGCCTCGAAGCCGCCCGAGCCCTCCAAGGAGGCGGCAGATCGAACGAGGCATCGTCATGTGCGTGATCGAACCCTCTCCCGTCGTCGAGACGCGGCGCCTGGCCCTGCGCGCGCCGGGCCCGCAGGACATCACCCGCCTGGCGTCGCTCGCCAACGATCCGGACATCGCGCGCATGACCCTGCGCATGCCGCACCCCTATTCGGCGGACGACGCCGAGGCCTTCGTGCTGGCCGTGGCCGGGCAGGACCCCGCCCGCGCCGCGACCTTCCTGATCGAACACGAGGACCACGGCCCGGTCGGCGTCATCGGCCTGTTCGAGGACGGCGATCCCGCGCCGGAGGTCGGCTACTGGATCGGCCGGCCGTTCTGGGGTCGGGGCTATGCGACCGAGGCGTTGGAAGGCGCGCTGGTCTGGGCGTCGCGCCGCTGGCGTCGCCGCGCCCTGGTCGCCGGCCACTTCACCGACAACCCCGCATCGGGACGGGTGCTGGAGAAGGCCGGCTTCCTCTACACGGGCGAGGTTCGCCGCGGCTTCAGCAAGGCGCGCGGCGGCGACGCGCGGACGCGGCGGATGGTCTGGCTGGCCTGACGTTAAAGTGCGCTAACGCTCGCCGCGCGGCGGCTCGCTGCCTGAGCGCGACGCCCTCCATACCGCCAGGCCGTCGCGTCGGAAGGTCCCGGAGGCCGACGACCGCGGCTAGCCAAACAGCGTCGGGCCGAACACCGCGGCCATGACGACGGCTCCGGCGCCGACGGCCACGATGGCGCCGGCGATGAAGGCCATCCAGGTCCGCGCCGCGCGCTGGCGGCGCAGGCCGCTGGTCTTGACCGACCTCAGCATGACGCCGGGCTTGGGCCCGAAAACTTCCGAGCCTGAAATGTTGTGCTGGGACATGAACGCGCTCCCTGATCCACCGCCCCTTGCGGGTCAGGAGGACCGAAGCGGTGCGGACAAGGCGAAACAATGGCGAACGGCGCTCGCCCACCGATCCGTGATCGGGTGAACCCCGTTCGGTCCGGCGCTCAGCCGCAGAATACCAGGCGGCCGCCCCAGGTCCGGTAGTAGCCGCTGGCCGGGTCATAGGAGCGGTAGGTCACGCGGCACCAGTCGACGCGGTCGGGATCGCGCTCCCGGCCGTAGCCGCGCTGACCGCCCGGATAGACGAGGTCGGGCCGCCCGTAGGCCCCGTGGTAAGCCGTCCCCGTCGGCTGCCCGTGGCCGTAGCCGTAGCCATGGCCGTAGCCGTAGCCGCGCCGCCGGGTCGAGTACCGGCTGTCATGGCCATGGCCGTAAGCGCGGGCGTAGCGGCCGTCGTTGTGGCCATAGCCCGCCAGCGTCCGGTAGTCGCGCCGCGCCTGGGCGCTGACGCGATGGCGCTGGTCGCGCCAGCGGGCGCCGCAATCGGTGCGGCTGGCGTCCCAGAAGGTGTCGCAGCGATAGTCCCCCGGCCGGTCCAGCTGGCTGCGCCAGTCGAAGGCGGACGGGGCCTGACCGCCCCGGTGATGACCATGGCCGCTGTTATGGCCCCAGGACTGGGCCGAGGCGGAGCCGGCCGCCAAGGCGCAGCCGGCGGTCAGGATCAGGACGGCGAGGAACGGGCGGCGCATGGTTAATCCTCCAGAGCGGCCCGTTACGCGGCCTGAAAAGACAAACTGACGAACGCTACAGGGTGACGGAAACGCGCCCGCCTCGCGTATCGACGTGGCGCATCAGCACGACCCGCTCCTCGCCGTCGGCGCTGACCGGGGCGATGATGAACCAGCCGCCGTCCGGCAGGCCGGAGAAGCTGAAGCGGCCGTCCTCGCAGGTCGTCGAGCGGACGTAGGAGCGATAGTCGGCGTTGGGGTCCGCCACGGTCCGGGCGCGGACGATCGCCTCCGGCACCGCGGCCCGGTCGGTCGAGCCGTAAAGGGTGCGGAAGCGGGCGCGGGTGTAGGGCGTGTCCGGGGTCAGGCCGATCGAACCGGTGCAGTCGAAGGCCTGTCCGTTGCGGCGATAGTCGATCCGCCCGTCGATCGAGGCCCGGCCGGCGGCCGTCGACCAGGCGAAGTCGTCGGCGCGGAACACGCCCGGGCCGCCCCCCGTCCCCGATCCGGGGCCGAAGCCGCCCCCCATCGGAACGGTCTCGCAGGCCGCGAGCAGACCGCCGAGCGCCGCAACGGCGATCAACGGAAGAAGGGGTTTGCGGGATGTCGTCTGGGCGGCCATGGGCTCTCTCCGTCACGGGTGCGGGTCGAACATCCGATGAGACGCTCAACGCCGCGGCAAGGTCAAGGTTGCGAGCCCCGGGAGGGTGGTCCAAAAGCTCGGGCAACCCGGCGCAGACCGGGTATAGGGAATCCCCATGACAGTCACGTTTGACGACATTCTGGCGGCGCGGGACCGCATCGCCGGCCAGGTCGATCGCACCCCCGTGCGCCATTCCCGCAAGCTGTCGCAGCTGACCGGCGCCGAGGTCTGGATCAAGTACGACAACCTGCATTTCACCGGCAGCTTCAAGGAGCGCGGGGCCCTCAACCGGCTGCTGCAGCTGACGCCGGACGAGCGCAAGCGCGGCGTGGTGGCGGCCTCGGCCGGCAATCACGCCCAGGCGCTGGCCTATCACGGCGCCCGGCTGGGCGTGCCGGTGACCATCGTCATGCCGGAGGGCACGCCCTTCGTGAAGGCGGACGGCACCCGGGCCCACGGCGCCACGGTGGTGATCAAGGGCGCCGACTTCTCGGGCTCGACCGAGGAGGCCCACCGTTTCCGGGACGAGGAAGGCATGGTCTTCATCTCGGCCTTCGACGACGCGGGCATCGTCGCCGGCCAGGGCGTCTGCGGGCTGGAGTTCATGGAGGACGCGCCCGATCTCGACGTGCTGATCATCCCCGTCGGCGGCGGCGGCCTGATCGCCGGCTCGGCCCTCGCCGCCAAGGGGCTCAAGCCGTCGGTCCGCATCTTCGGCGTCGAGGCGGCCATGTACCCCTCCTTCAACGCGAAACGCCGCGGCGAAACGGCGAAATGCAGCGGCCAGACCATCGCCGAGGGCATCGCCATCAAGGCGGTCGGCGACATCCCCTTCGCCCTGGCCGATCCGCTGGTCGAGGAGGTTCTGGTCGTCGACGAGGCGGACTTCGAGAAAGGCGTCGCCTTCCTCGCCACGCTGGAGAAGACGGTCGCCGAGGGCGCCGGCGCCGGCGGGCTGGCGGCGATGCTGGCCTATCCCGACAAGTTCCGCGGCCTGAAGGTCGGCCTCGAGCTGACCGGCGGCAATATCGACTCCCGCATGCTGGCGGTGGTGCTGAACCGCGAACTGGTGCGCGAAAAGCGGCTGGTCGTGTACCGCATCCTCGGCGACGACCGCCCCGGCATGCTGTCGAAGATGAGCGCGGTGATCGGCGGTCTCGGCGGCAACATCATCGACGTGGTGCACAACCGGCTGGCGCTGGACGTCCCCGCCAAGGGCGCCGAGTTCGACATCATGGTCGAGACGCGCGGCGAGGCGCATGCCGACGAGATCAGACACGAACTGGAAGAGGCAGGCTATGCGCTACGGATGGGCTAGGACCGCGGCCGCGCTGGCCATGATGGCGGCGCTGGCGGCGTGCGGGCGCGAGGCTCCGGCCGGCGATCCGCAGGCCGCCGAGAACCTGCGCGAGGCCGAGTTCTTCATGACCTCGAACGCCCGGGCCAAGGACGTCCAGACCCTGCCGTCGGGCGTGCAGTACAAGGTGCTGCAGGCGGGGCCGCCCGGGGGCGAGCGCCCGGACGGCAATGATCTGGTTCGCGTGGACTACGAGGGCTCGCTGACCGACGGCACCGTGTTCGACAGCTCGTTCGAGCGTGGCCAGCCGGCGGTGTTCACGGTCGAGGAGGGCATCTCCGGATCGGTCATCCCCGGTATGCGCGATGCGCTCCAGCATATGAGCGTCGGCGACGAGTGGCTGGTCTACATCCCGCCCGCGATCGGCTACGGCGAAACGGCCGCGGGCGACATCCCGCCCAACAGCGTGCTGATCTTCCGGCTCAAGCTGCTCGACATCGCCCGGGCGCCCGGCGGTTCGACCGCCGTCGCCACGGCCCACGGCTGATCTAGTCGACGGCGGGCGGCGCCGGCATCAGGTCGCCGAACGGGGCGGCGTCTTCCAGCGCCCGCCGGAACGACGGCCGCGCCATCAGCCGCCCGTGCCAGGCCTTCAGCCGCGGCCGGTCGCCGAACGGGACCAGCCGCCGGGCGTAGGTCAGGATCGGCGCCGCGGCGCAGTCGGCCAGGGTGAATGTCTCGCCCGCGCCCCAGGTCCGCCCGTCCGACAGCCGCTGCTCCAGCAGGTCCCACGCGGTGGCGATCTCGCGTTCGTCGAGGGTCATCACCGCCTCGGGCGGCGGACCCGCCCGGCCGAGACGGTGGAAAACGATCCGGTTCATCGGGCCGCCGACATAGATGTCGATGATGCGGTCCACCCAGCGCGCCTCCAGCGCGGTGTCCGGGTCAGTCGGGATCAACCGACCGCCGCCGGCCAACTGGTCGAGATATTCGATCACGATGCTGGACTCGAGGATCGTCCGGCCCGCCGCCGGATCGACCAGCACCGGCATCTTGGCGAAGGGCGAGATCGCAAGGAAGGCGGCCATGACGGCTTCGTCCGCATAGTCGACCAGTTTCGGCTCAAACGGCAGACCCAGCTCGTAGAGGGCGACGAGGCCCTTCTGGCCATAGGCGGAATAGGGATGGGACCACAGCACCAAGGTCATCAGGCCGCTTCCTTTTGCGCATCCAGCCAGGCGGCGAGTTGAGCCATGCCGACGGCGGTGCCCTCCTCGCGCTCGGCCCACCCGTCCTCGCCGAAATAGACGCCCTGTTCGTTGAAGATCAGCCGCGCGCCATCGCCGTCCGGAAGGATCTCCACCGAGGCGACCGAGGCGGACAGCTTGCGACCGCCCACGTGCATCACGAAGGCGAAGACGAACCGCCGGTCCGGAACGATATCGAGATAGGTCCCCTCGAACCGGTGTTCGGCGCCGTCCGCGCCGCCGCCGCGGCTGATCTCGCGGCCGCCGACGCGGAAGTCGAGGGTGTCGATGATGGGCGCGCGAACCTCCTCGCAGCCCATCCAGCGCTGCTTGACCTCGCGGTCGGCGAAGGCGCGAAAGACGCGCCCGGGCGCCGCGTCGTAGCGGCGCTCGACGGTGAAGGCGCCGAAGTAGAGGCGGTCTGCGGTCATGCCGGCGTCCCGCCCGAACGGCCGATGCGCAGGTGGGTGGCCCGCTCGCCGGCGGTGCTCTCGATCACCTCATAGCCCAGGGCCGGCAGATCGAGGCCGGCCCAGAACGGCTCGCCCCGGCCCAGCAGGATGGGCGAGACGGCGATATGCATCTCGTCGATCAGGCGGGCCTGAAGGTACTGGCGGACGGTCTCCGCTCCGCCGCCGATGCGGATGTCCCTGTCGCCGGCGGCTTCGCGCGCCCGCTTCAGCGCCGCCTCGATCCCGCCCGTCTCGAAATGGAAGACCGTGCCGCCCTTCATCTCGAACGAGGCGCGCGGGTAATGGGTCAGGACGAAGACGGGACAGCGATACGGCGGCTCCTCGCCCCACCAGCCCTTCCATCCGTCGTCGGGCCAGGGTCCGCGCGAGGGGGCGAACATGTTGCGCCCGAGGATCCAGGCGCCGATCCCGGCCATGCCTCGTCTGGCGAACCCCTCGTCCACGCCGGTCTGTCCGTGACCCTTGCCGTACATCTTCTGAAAGGTGTCGGTCGGGAAGAACCACTCGTGCAGTTCCTCGCCGCCCACGCCCAACGGAGTCTGCAGGCTCTGGTCGGGCCCGGCGCCGAATCCGTCGACGGACACCGAGAAGCTGCTGACGCGGACCTTGCCGGCCATCACGAATGCTCCTTCAGTTCGCGGGCGAGCTTGTCGAGCATCTCGCCGCAGCCGTGCTCGCGCATGGCGATTTCCTGACGCGGGTCGCCACCGAAATAGGCGCCCTGTTCCGTATAGATCAGCCGCGTGCCCGAGCCGTCGGCGACCAGTTCGGTCGTGGCCAGCGAAGCCGAGGCGCGTTCCCTGCCCGCCGCGGTCACCCGGCCCATCACATAGCTGACGATGATGCGGCGGTTATCGACGATATCCAGGTGCTCGGTGTCGTTGAACCAGGTCTCGTTGTCCTCGCCGCCGAACCGGAAACTGCCGCCGGCGTAGCCCCCGACGCGGAAGTCGTACGTCCAGTCGTGGATGGTCCAGTTCTCGCCCTCTACGAACCAGCGGCGGAAGGCGGCGGGGTCCGAGTAGGCGCGGAACACGCGCTCGGGCGAGGCGTCGTAGCGGCGCTCGATGGTGAAAGTCCCATGAGCGATCTCGGGATTGGGGGTGGTCATGACCTCGGCTCCTCGTCGGGCTTCGTTTCGTCCAGAAAGGCGCCGAGCCGGTCGAGGCTGCGCTCGACGGACCGGCGGCGGTCGTTGATCCAGCGCTCGGCGGCGCTGAGTGTTCGGGGATCGACGCGGCAGGTGCGGACGCGGCCGACCTTCTCCGAAACCACCAGGCCCGCGCCCTCCAGGATCTTCAGGTGCTGCATCACGGCCGACACGGACATCGGCAGGGGTTCGGCCAATTGGCTGACCGTGGCCGGGCCGGCGGACAGCCGCTCGACCATCCGCCGCCGGGTCGGATCCGACAGGGCCTGGAAGGCGAGATCGAGCGGCTCCTGATACTGAAGCATTCACTTAAGTATCATACCCCACGCCGCCGCCGCAAGCCCCTGCGCCGCAACCCCTCGTTAATCGGCGCAGCGCACGCTTGAGCTTGTCCACCTCCGGAGCGGCGTGATGTCGACCATCCAGACCTCCACCTATCGCCGCCAGCGCGATCATTTCGAGCCGCAGGACGCCGACCCCCAGGAGCAGCGGCGGCTGCGCGGCCTGCTCGAGCAGATCGACTATTCGGCCTTCGTGGCCAATCGCGAGGTGATCGCCGCCGCCCTTCCCGGACTGGACGCCCAGGTGTTCCAGCGGCTGGCGATCCAGACGGCGGCGGCCCGCGCCAAATGGGTCGGCGAAGCCCTGCGCCAGAGCGAATCGGGCGCGCCCTCGACGGTCGACCAGATCGCCCGGCTGACCTCGGCCCGCACGGCCTACGAGGAATTGGCCGAGGCGTATGAGGGCCTGCGCCGCATGGTCGAGCGCGGCTATCTGGCGATCAAGACCGCCTAGGCTCCGGGCGTCAGCGGCTGCGGTCGGGTCGCGATCGGCGCGTCCGGGTCGGCCGGTGGGCGTTCGGCCGTGGTCGGCGGCGGGCCGGCCGGCGCGGCCGGAACGATCTCGATCCGCGGCGCGGTCGTGGCCGGAGCTTCGGCCGGCGTCGTGGCGGCGGTCGTCGGCGCTTCGTACGGAACAGGGGCGGACGGCTGCACCGAGGCGGGCTGGAGCGCGGGGCGGGTCGCGGCCGGACGCCCGGCTGTCGGGGGCGCGGCGCGGGCCGGAGAGGGAGCCGCCACGGAAACCGCCTCGACGAGCGGCTGTTCAGGGAGGGGGACAGCCTCGACGGCGGATGGGGTCTCGATTGGCGCCGGAGTCGGGACGGACGCCTCCGTCGCTGGGGACGGCGCGGGCGAAGCGGAGGGCGGCTGCGTCAGCATCCATCCGCCGACGGCGACGGCCGCGAGCACCACCGCGGCCGCTCCGGCATAGAGCGGCGCGCGGCCGACGGAGCGTCGGCGCGTGGCGGCCAGCGCCGGAGCCGGAGCCGGCGTCGGAGCCGCCGCCGGACGGGCGGGGGCCTCGACAGGGGCCGCAGTCGGGCGCGGGGGTTCGGGGATCTCCGGAAGCGGCGCGAGCGGCCGCACAGCCAGATCGGGCTCCGGCGCCGGGCGACGGGCGGGCGACTCCGCCAGGGGTGCGGCGGGCGTGGGCGTCGGTGCGCGCTCGGGGGCGGGGGCCGCGCGCGGGATCAACGACCCGCTCAGAATGGCGCCCCGGGGCGCGGGGGCCGGGGCGGCCTTGGGCGGCTCCGGCAGCGGCGGGAGACGCTCGCCCTTCGGCAGCGGGCCGGCCCGGAACACGGTCGCCGGGGGGCGGCCCCAGGTCACCGGGCGGCGGGCGAAGGGGGCGGGCGAACCGTTCGGGAACTGGTTGTCGTCGGTGGGCATGAACTCTCCCGCGCCGGCGAGGCGCGCTTCAGAAACGCGAAGACCGGGCCAGATTGCGGAGCGATCTGGCCCGTTTCGTGACGCCAGGCTGACGATCAGAGTTCTTCGATACTAGTTTTTCAGCCGATATCCGGTCCGGAACATCCAGCCGACCACTGCCAGGCAGATCAGGAAGAAGCCCAGCGTCGCCGCGAGGCTGATGCCGATGCCCACGTCGCCGCTGCCGAAGAAGGTCCAGCGAAAGCCGGAGATCAGATAGACCACCGGATTGAACAGCGTCACGGTGCGCCACGCCTCCGGCAGCATGTCGATCGAATAGAACGACCCGCCGAGGAAGGTCAGCGGCGTCACCACCAGCATCGGGATCATCTGCAGCTGCTCGAAGCCGTTGGCCCAGATGCCGATGATGAAGCCGAACAGGCTGAAGGTCGTCGAGATCAGGATCAGGAAGGCCAGCATCTCGACCGGATGCAGGATGTTCAGGGGCACGAACAGCGCCGCGGTGGCGAGGATGATCAGCCCCAGCACCGCCGACTTGGTCGCCGCCGCCCCGACGTAGGCGATGACGATCTCGAGCGGCGACACCGGCGCCGACAGCAGCTCGTAGATGGTGCCGGTGAATTTGGGGAAGTAGATGCCGAACGAGGCGTTGAAGATCGACTGGGTGAACAGGCTCAGCATGATCAGGCCGGGCACGATGAAGGCGCCGTAGGGCACGCCGTCGATCTCGGTCATCCGGCTGCCGATGGCCGAGCCGAAGACCACGAAATACAGGGCGGTGGTGATCACCGGTGTGACGATGCTCTGCCACACCGTCCTAAGCGCGCGCGCCATCTCGAACTTGTAGATGGCCCAGACGCCATGGCCGTTGAAGGTCAGGCTGTTCATGCGGCCGCTCCCTTGTCGCGGTGGACCAGGCTGACGAAGATGTCCTCCAGAGAGCTCTGGTTGGTGTTCAGATCCTTGAAGGCGATCCCCAGGTCGCTGAGCTTGCGCAGCAACGACGGCACGCCCGTCTTCTCCTGATTGGAATCGAAGACGTATTCGATTTCGTGGCCCTCGGCCTTGAGCGTCACGTTCCACTCGGCCAGCTCCGCCGGCACGGCGCCGAGCGGGTCCTGCAGGTTCAGGGTCAGGGTCTTCTTGCCCAGCTTCTTCATCAGGGCGGTCTTCTCCTCGACCAGGATCAGTTCGCCCTTGAGGATCACCCCGACCCGGTCGGCCATCTCCTCGGCCTCCTCGATGTAGTGGGTGGTCAGGATGATGGTGACGCCGCTCTCGCGCAGGCGGCGGACGAGATTCCACATGTCGCGGCGCAACTCGACGTCGACGCCGGCGGTCGGCTCGTCGAGGAACAGGATGTCGGGCTCGTGGCTCAGCGCCTTGGCGATCATCACCCGGCGCTTCATGCCGCCGGACAGGGTCATGATCTTGTCGTTGCGCTTCTCCCACAGCGACAGCTCGCGCAGGACGCTCTCGATATGGGCGGGGTTCGGCGCCTTGCCGAACAGGCCGCGGCTGAAGGTCACCGTGGCCATGACCGTCTCGAAGGCGTCGGTGGTCAGCTCCTGCGGCACCAGGCCGATCTTCTCGCGCGCCCGCCGGTAGTCGGACTGGATGTCATGGCCGTCGGCGATGATCGAGCCCGTGGTCGGGGTGACGATGCCGCACACCACCGAGATCAGCGTGGTCTTGCCCGCGCCGTTCGGACCCAGAAGCGCGAAGATCTCGCCCTTGCCGATGGTCAGATCGATGGGTTTTAGGGCCTGGAGGCCCGACTTGTAGGTCTTGGTCAGACCGTCGATGGAGATCACAGGCTGCATGCGCGCCCTCCCTGAGCGCGCAGCAGATATGCGTCCGCCTGCCGCACCTCAAGGTCGGAGCGAAGATAGCGGAGCCATATTTCACTCCAGGGGTTACGCACGCCGTGCCGAACGCCCTCGCCTCCCTCCGTCACAGTCTCGCGCGTCTGGGCGACATCGGGCGTCGACGGTCGCCGTTGCTGCGGCGCGTTCCGCCGCTGCACGACCTGGTCGAGCTGGCGGCGCGGATCGGCTACGGCGCGCGGGGGTTCGTCTATCTGTCGGTCGGCGTGCTTATCCTGCTGGCGGCGGTCGATCTGATCGGCGACGCGGTCGGCACGAAGGGCGCGCTGGCCTGGATGGCGCAGAGGCCGCTCGGCCGGTTGTGGGCCTTCCTGATCGGGCTTGGGCTCGCGGCGTTCGCGATGTGGCGGGTCCTGCAGGCGGTGTTCGACGCCGACCATGAAGGCGTGTCCTGGCGCGCGCTGGGCACGCGCATGAGCCAGATGTTCAGCGGCCTGAGCTACACCGCCCTGGCCATCGCCGCTTTCGGCCTGATGGCGGGCGCGCCGGCCGATCCTCCGAGCGACGGGGTGGCCCAGAGTCGCGAGCACGCCGCGGCCGTTCTCGCCCTGCCGCTGGGCCAGTGGCTGCTGGTGGCGGGCGGTCTGACAATCTTCGGCATCGGCGTCAGCAATATCGTCAAGGCGTGGCGCGAGGACTTCACGGAATACCTGGCCTGTTCCGCCCGGCTGTGCCGGCGCGTCGCGCCGCTGGCGCGCGCGGGACACGTCGCTCGTGGCCTGGCCTATCTGCCGTTGGCGAGTCTCGTCGTCCTCGCCGGTCTCGACGCGCGCGCGTCCGAAGTCACCAGTTTCGGATCGGCGCTGGACGCGGTGGAACGCCAGCCGGCCGGACCGTGGATTCTGGCCCTGGCGGCGTTGGGGTTCGTCGCTTTCGGGGCCTTCTCATTCGTCGAGGCGCGGTTCCGGCGCATCCGACCGCCGCGCGAACTCAAGGCCCCTCTCTGAGCCACAGGGCTGCACGGGCCGGTCGCGTCGTCGGTCGGGGAGGCGTAGACTGATCCGTCCGCCGTTTCCCGCGTTTTGATCTCCGTCATCCTGTGGAGGCCGCCATGGCGCGCCTGAAACCGATCACCGCAGCCCTCGTCCTGCTCACGCTTGCCGGGTGCGGCGGCGGCGAAGCCCTCGATCCCATGGCCGGCTTCGGGCCGAATCCGGTGCTGCCAGAGCCGCAGCGCTCCCTCATCCCGGTCGTCCATGTCGCCGAGGCCGTGGGCTGGCCGGCGGGCCGGACCCCGACACCCGCTGCCGGATTCAGGGTGCAGGCCTTCGCGTCCGGACTGGATCATCCCCGCTGGCTCTACCGCCTGCCCAACGGCGACATCCTGGTGGCCGAGACCAACGCCCCGCCCAAGCCGGAGGGAACGGAGGACGGCGGACTCCGCGCCTTCTTCCAGAACCTTTTCATGAAGAAGGCGGGGGCCGAGGTCCCCAGCGCCAACCGCATCACCCTGCTTCGCGACGCCGACGGCGACGGCGTGGCCGAGACGAAGACCGCCTTCCTCGAGAACCTGATGTCGCCGTTCGGCATGGCCCTGGTGGGCGACACCCTCTACGTCGCCAACGCCGACGCCGTCGTCGCCTTCCCCTACCGGACCGGCGAGACCCGGATCACGGCCGCGCCGCGCCGGGTCGCCGACCTGCCCGCCGGCCGCAACCACCACTGGACGAAGAGCCTCGTGGCCAGCCCGGACGGGTCGCGCCTCTACGTCGGGGTCGGTTCCAACTCCAACGTCGGCGAGAACGGATTGGAGGAGGAGGTCGATCGCGCCGCCATCCTCGAGATAGACCCGGCGACGGGAGCTCGTCGCGTTTTCGCCTCGGGCCTGCGCAACCCCGTCGGCCTGGCCTGGCACCCGAACAGCGGCCGGCTGTGGGTCTCCGTGAACGAGCGCGATGAGCTCGGCAACGACCTGGTGCCCGACTACATGACCTCGGTGACGCCCGGCGGCTTCTACGGCTGGCCGTGGAGCTATTACGGCCAGATCGTCGACGACCGGGTCGAGCCGCCCAACCCGGCCATGGTGGCCCGGGCCATCAAGCCGGACTACGCCCTGGGCGCCCACACCGCCTCGCTGGGGCTGACCTTCGGCGAGGGCGAGCTGTTCCCGGCCCGCTACCGCGGCGGGGCCTTCGTCGGCCAGCACGGCTCGTGGAACCGCAACCCGCGCAACGGCTACGAGGTCATCTTCGTGCCGTTCGTGAACGGCGTCCCGGCCGGACCGCCGGAAGATATCCTGTCCGGCTTTCTCGACGACCAGGATCAGGCCATGGGCCGGCCGGTCGGCGTCCAGTTCGACGCGCGCGGGGCCCTGCTGGTGGCGGACGACGTCGGCAACGTCATCTGGCGGGTGTCGCCCGCCTGACGGGCGAAGCCCCGGCGGGGCGATCCGCCGGGGCTCGTTCGTTCAGGCTTCGGATCAGTCCGCCGGCTGGATCACGATGATCGGCGTCTGACCGGGCGCCGGCGTGGTGTTCAGAGTCGCCGTATAGGGCTGCGGGCTCGCAGGTTCGACCGGGGCCGCGACACGGGGCGCGGGCGCCGGCGCCGGGGCGGCGGTCCGGGCCGGAGCGACCCGGCGGGCGGGAGCCGGCGCGGTGCGGCGGGCAACGGGCGCCGGCGCGGTGGGGGTCTCGGCGGCCGGCGCGGCTTCGACCGGGGCGACTTCGGCCGCCAGGGGCTGGGGCGGCAGCACGGGCGCGGTCGCGGCGGGTTCGGCCAGCGGGGCGGGAGTGGGGGCATCGCGGTCGCCCATCACAAGCGCCGCGGCTGCGACGCCCAGCACCAGCACGGTGACCGGGGCCAGGATCATCCACGTCTTGACCCCGCCCTTGCGGCCCCGGACGCCGCGGCGGTTCCGGGCGTAGACGGGAACGAAGGGCTCCTCGCGAACGCCCTCGAGGGGAGCGTGCGGCGGCTGAGGCCGGTCATGCGGGTAGGTCAGGGTCATCGTGTTCCTCCAATTCAGTGATTACCGAACCCTTCCGCCAGATCACGGTTCCGCGAACCGTCGCACGCCCTGAAGAAACACTGTTGTCGACACAGTTTCGCCCGCTGACGCCCAGCTTTGTGGCGAACCTTTACTTTTCTCCACCCGGCCGGATGCTCTGGACTATAGCGTTGTATCCTGAGCTGATCCGCCAGTGCTTGACGTTACGGAATAGCCGCTTCGGCGCCACGCCCCGACGTAAACCGACGTTCGAAGCGCCACAAAGCCGTTCAGGATTCCCCCGCCGGTTGACCCGGACCGGCGGCTTGTTCATCACCGTCAGGAGCGTCTTTTGGCGGAGTGGATGGGACTATGGGGCTGGTGGCGAACATCCGGCGCGACATGCGGTTCGCGAAGGGGCTGCGCCGACTGCTCAAGCGCATCAAGCCGATCGACCTCGACAGCCCGGATCTGGTCTGTGACGACTGGGAAGAGGCCGTCGACAAATTCCCGGACCACGTGGCCATCCAGGACGATCGGGTCGCCCTGACCTATCGCGAGCTCGACGCCATGGCCAACCGGTTCGGCCACTGGGCCCAGAGCCGGCGGCTGAAGCGCGGCGACACCATCGCCCTGGTGATGCTGAACCGGGCCGAATACATCGCCGCCTGGATGGGCTTCTCCAAGGTCGGGGTGGCCACCGCCCTGATCAACACCAACCTGACCGGCCACGCCCTGGCCCACTGCCTGTCGATTTCCAACGCCTCCCAGGTGGTCACCGACGTCGAGTCGTGGCGCAAGGTCGAGGAGGCCCGCCCCTTCGCCGGCCGCAACTTGATGCTCTGGGTGCTCGGCCTCCCCGACGCCGACGAGGCCGACGAGCGCCGCGGCCTCGACAAGCCGGTCCGGGGCGGATCGTCGGTGCGCCCGGCCCGCTCGGTGCGTTCGGGCCTGACCAACCGCGACACGGCCCTGTACATCTACACCTCGGGCACCACCGGCATGCCCAAGGCCGCCAAGGTCACCCACGCCCGCGCCCGCACCTATATACGCGCCTTCGCCGGGGCCACGGCGGCGACGGACAAGGACGTCACCTTCAACGTCCTGCCGCTCTATCACTCCACCGGCGGTCTCGTCGGCATCGGTCCGGCCCTGCTCAACGGCGGCAAGCTGGTGCTGCGCAAGCGCTTCTCGGCCTCGAACTTCTGGCCCGACGTGAAGGCGTCGAGCGCGACCCTGTTCGTCTACATCGGCGAGCTGTGCCGCTATCTGGTCAATTGTCCGGAAAATCCGGATGAGCGGGCGCACAAGCTGCGATTGGCCTTCGGCAACGGCCTGCGCCCCGATGTCTGGGCCGACTTCCAGACCCGCTTCGCCGTCCCCGAAATCCTCGAGTTCTACGGCTCGACCGAAGGCAACGTCTCGCTGTTCAATTTCGACGGCAAGCCGGGGGCCATCGGCCGCGCGCCGGGCTTCCTGAAAAAGCAGATCAATTTCCGCCTCGTGCGCTTCGATATCGACAGCGAGGAGCCGGTGCGCGGTCCCGACGGCCTGTGCCAGCCGGCCAGGGCGGGCGAGGTCGGCGAAGCCATCGGCCGGATCGGCGACGACACCCGCCACGCCTTCACCGGCTATGCCGACAAGGCCGCCTCGGAAAAGAAGATCCTGCGCGACGTCTTCGTGCGCGGCGACCGCTGGTTCCGCACCGGCGACCTGATGAAGCAGGACTCCGAAGGCTACGTCTATTTCATCGACCGGATCGGCGACACCTTCCGCTGGAAGGGAGAGAACGTCTCCACGGCCGAGGTCGAACAGCGGCTGGCCGACGCGCCGGGCGTCCGGGAGGTCATCGCCTACGGCGTGCCGGTGCCCGGCCACGACGGCAAGGCCGGCATGGCCGCCCTGGTCATCGACGGCCGCTTCGGGGCCCGGGCCTTCGCCGACTGGGTCGACCAGGAACTGCCGGTCTACGCCCGGCCGGCCTTCCTGCGCATCATCAAGTCCGCCGACACCACCGGCACGTTCAAATACCGCAAGATGGACCTCGTCGCCGACGGCTTCGATCCCGCCAGGGTGGACGGCCCGATCTACGTGCGGGGCGGCAAGAGCGGCTACACCAAGCTGAGCGACGCGGCGCGGCAAGCGATTCTGAGCGGCGAAACGCGACTCTAGGCGCGGATGCAACCGGGCCTTAATGTTTAACGGCGAAGGTCTGCGTCTCGCGCGCAGGACTACCGCCCCTCCATGTTCCAGATAATCGGCATCGTGCTGCTGTTCGGCCTCGTGTTCGGCAGCTACATCATCTCCGGCGGCAAGTTCGAGGTGATCCTGCACGCCCTGCCGCACGAGATGATGGCGATCGGCGGCGCCGGTCTCGCCGCCTTCCTGATCTCGAACAGCGTCCCGGTGCTGAAGTCGACGATGAGCGGCCTGGGCAAGACCTTCGTGGGCCCGAAGTGGAAGAAGCAGGACTACACCGACCTGCTCTCGTTGCTGTTCCAGCTGACCAAGACGATGAAGTCCAAGGGCGTCATCGCGCTGGAGAGCCACATCGAGAAGCCGGCCGAGAGCCCCATCTTCCAGAAATACCCCAAGGTGCTGAAGGACCACTTCGCCACCGACTTCATCTGCGACACCCTGCGCATGATGACCATGAACCTCGAGGATCCGCACCAGATCGAGAGCGCCATGGAAAAGCAGCTGGAGAAGCATCACCACGAGGCGCTCGGCGCCCCGCATGCCCTGCAGCAACTGGCCGACGCCCTGCCGGCGCTGGGCATCGTCGCCGCCGTGCTGGGGGTCATCAAGACCATGGGCGCGATCACCGAGCCGCCCGCCATCCTCGGCGGCATGATCGGCGGCGCCCTGGTCGGCACCTTCCTCGGCGTCTTCCTGGCCTACGGCCTGGTCGGCCCTCTCGCGACGCGGCTGAAGGCGATCGTCGACGAGGAGTCCGCCTTCTACAAGATCATCCAGTCGGTGCTCGTCGCCCACCTGCACGGCAACGCGGCGCAGATCTCGGTCGAGATCGGCCGCGGCGACATCCCCTCCTCGGCCCAGCCCTCCTTCCTCGAGCTGGAAGAGTCGCTGCAGGGCGCGCCCAGCGAGGCCTGACACCCCGCAGGTCACGGGATCATCACGCGCCATCACCACCCATCACAGCCGCGGGAACAGCCGATCGCCCGGCCGGTTACCCGCACGACCGATCATGGGAGCGGGCGGCTGTTTCGCCCGGCGATCGCTCGGAGGAACACGCATGAAGCTGATGATCATCGCCGCCACGGCCCTTGGGGCCCTGACGATGGCCGCCTGCACGCCGGCGGAGGACACCACCGCCGAGGACGCCACGATGGCGGGCGAAGCGGCCACGACCACCGCGCCCGCGACCGATGGGGCGATGGCTCCGGCGGACGGCGCGACGCCGGACGCGACGACCCCGCCGGCCTATCCCGACGCCACGACCCCGCCAGGCGAGACGCCGCCGACCCTCCCGCCCGAGACCGCCACCACCTCGCCGGCGACCACATCGCCGCCGCCGATGTAGGCTTTGAGGCGATGGATCAGGAAAAAAGGGCTGCCCGCCGCAGTCCCGTTTTTCGTTCGAGATGACGGCAGTTCACGAACGCGTGAGAATTTCGCTTGCGTATCGGCTCACGAACCCGTTATCTCGGACCTGCGAGGATTCATGACCTCGTTGACCCTTCTGAAGGAAGAAACACCATGCGCATCACCGCTCTGATCGCCGCCTCGGCCGCCGCTCTGGCCCTGGCCGCCTGCCAACCCGCCGAGAAGACCGAAGAAGCCCCGGTCGCCGAAGCCACCGTCGAAGCCCCGGCTGCTGACGCCGCGATGGCCCCGGCCGCCGACGCCGCCGCCCCGGCCGCCGACGCCGCCGCCACCACCGAGGCCCCGGCTGCCGAAGCCGCCGCCGAAGCTCCGGCCGCTCAGTAATATCTGGGTTGCGGACCTTCGGGTCCGTTCGGAAAGGGTCGCCCTCGCGGGCGGCCCTTTTTCGTTGCGCGGCGCGGGCCGTGGAGCTTGCGGCAAATTCACTTGCGGCTTCGGTCCGACCGTCGGTATCTCGGAGGGTCGGGACACTGTCGTCCGTTCGAACGAAGGATCTCCCCATGCGCATCGTCGCCCTGATCGCCGCCTCGGCCGCCGCCCTGGCCCTGGCCGCCTGCAACAACAACGCCGAAGAGAAGGCCCCGGAAGCCGCCTCCGAAGCCGCCGAGGCGTCCGGCATCGCCGACCAGTCCGCCGTCACGGTGACCGAGGAACAGGCCGCCGCCGACGCCAAGGCCGCCGCCGACGCCGCCGCGGCGTCGGAAATGGCCCAGACCGAGCCTGCCCCGGCCACGCCTGTCGAAGGCCACTGACGCCGGCCGGCGATCGAAGCCGAACACGGGGGCCGTTCGAAAGGACGGCCCCTTTTCGTCGCTCCTTTCCCGGGTTACGGCCCGCGCCATGATTGACGACCGTTCGCCCCGACTGGTCTGGACCGAGGACGGCGCGCCGCGCTCAGGCCGCTTCGACGATGTCTATTTCTCGCGCGAGGACGGCTTGGCCGAGAGCCGGGCGGTTTTTCTCGCCGGTTGCGGCCTGCCCGAGGCATGGCGCGGCCGGCGGCGCTTCACCGTCGCCGAGCTGGGCTTCGGCACCGGCCTGAACATCGCCGCCCTGCTGGATCTGTGGCGCCGCGAAGGCCCGGCGGACGGCCGGTTGCACATCTTTTCCGTCGAAGGGTTCCCGCTCGGTCGCGACGAGGCGGCCCGGGCGCTGGAAGCCTGGCCGGAGCTGGCCGAGCCCGTTCGCGCCCTGCTGGACGGGTGGCCGCCCCTGACGCCGGGCTTCCACCGCATCGACCTGCCCGGGTTCAACGCCACGCTCGATCTCGCGGTCGGCGAGGCCGCCTGGGCCCTGTCGCAGTGGTCGGGCCGCGCCGACGCCTGGTTCCTCGACGGCTTTGCGCCCTCGACCAATCCGGACATGTGGTCGGACGCGGTGCTGGACAGCGTGGCCGCCCACTCGGCGGCGGGCGCCCGGGTCGCGACCTTCACCGTGGCCGGCGCGGTGCGGCGCGGTCTGTCGGAGCGGGGCTTCGCCGTCGAGAAACGGCCCGGTCACGGACGGAAGCGCGAGCGGCTCGAGGCGCGCCTGCCGGGCGCCCGCGAGGCCGAAGCCGCGCCCGCCGTGGCGATCATCGGCGCGGGTATCGCCGGAGCCGCCCTGGCCCGGGCGTTCGCCGCGCTTGGCCTGACCTGCACGGTTGTCGAGGAAAGCCGGCCCGGCGCCGGCGGCTCGGGCTTTCCGTCGGCCCTGGTCACGCCCCGGCTGGACGCGGGAGACGCGGGCGTCGCGACCCTCTACGCCCAGGCCCTGTCCCGCGCCCGCGCCCTCTATACGGCGGTTCCCCGCGCGGTCCTTGCCGAGGGGGTGCTGCAGCTGGAACAGGCGGCGCGGGACGCCGGCCGCTTCGCCAAGATATCCGCCCAGGATATCTGGCCGGACGGGGCGATGACGTCGCTGGACGCCTCCGCCTGCGCCGGGCGGTTGGGCGAGCCCGTGGAAACCGGCGGCCTGCTCATGGGCGACGCCCTCGCCCTTGATCCCCGCCCCGTGCTCGACGCCTGGCTCGTCGGGGCCAACCGGGTGACGGCGAGCGTGGCGCGGCTCGAGCCGGCCCCCGGCGGCTGGCAGCTGATCGACCGGGCCGGCGAGCCGATCCTCGAGGCCGCGATCGTGGTGATCGCCGCCGGCTGGGGCGCCGTCGCCCTCGCGCCGGAACTGCTGCTGAGCCCGGTGCGCGGCCAGGCCGACTGGGTCGAGGGGGTCGCGAGCCCGCCCGCCGCCTGGGGCGGCTATGCGACGCCGACCGCCACCGGCTTGCTGTTCGGCGCGACCCATGATCGGGGCGATACGGCGGTAGAGGCCGATTCCGGGTCGGCGGCGCGCAATCTCCGGACCCTGGGCGCGCGCCTGCCGCAGTTGGCCGCGCGGGTCGCGGCCGCGGGGCCCGCCCGCAGCCGCGCCGCCGTCCGCGCCACGACGCCGGACCGCCTGCCCCTGGCGGGCGCGCTGGCTCCGGGCCTGTTCGTCCTGAGCGGCCTCGGCTCGCGCGGCTTCTGCGCCGCGCCCCTGCTGTCCGAGCACGTCGCCGCCCTGACGATCGACATTCCCTCGCCGCTCCCGGCGGCTCTGGCCAAGCGCCTCGAACCGAACCGATTCGTGATGACTACCCCTCTTGCGAAACCTTCGCAGGGGGTGGACGCTGACGGCGCGGCAGGCGTGCGCGCCGCGCCGAACGGAGATCGATCATGACCCGTCTCGTTTCATCCGCCGCCGTCGCGGCCATAACCGCCCTGGCCGCCTCCTGCGCCCCCGTCGACGGCGCCGCGCCCGGCGCCACCGCTTCCGCCCGACCGGAACGCCAGTGCTTCAACACCGAGCAGGTGCGTAACTTCCGGCAGGGCGAGACCGGCCGACTCTACGTCCGGGCCTTGCAGGACCAGGTCTTTGAACTGAACACGTCCGGCGGCTGCATGGATCTGGACATCGCCCACCGGTTGACCATCACGGCCGACCCGCCCTTGGGCGGGAGCCGCATCTGCACGGGCGACTGGGCGCGGATCACCCTGCCCGGCTCGGCGGCGCCCAGCGCCATGTGTCGCGCGCGGGTGGATCGTGCGCTGACCGCCGAAGAGGTCGCGGCCCTGCCTGACGCCCATAGGCCGTGAGGCCGGGGAGTCCCAGGTCCCGATCGACCGCCGTGCTCGCCGTCTCCGCGCTGGCGCTGGGCGCCGTCGCTCCTGCGCCGGCCCTGACTCAGGCTTTCTGGGCGTAGCCGAGCCGCTGGTTCAGCTTTTCGATGAGGTCGATGGCGGTGTCGGCGATGATCGAGCCAGGCGGGTAGACCGCGGCCGCGCCCATGTCGATCAGGGTCTGGACGTCCGACGGCGGGATCACCCCGCCGACCACGATCATGATGTCCGGGCGGCCCAGCTTCTCCAGCTCGGCCTTCAGCTCGGGCACGAGGGTCAGGTGGCCGGCCGCCAGCGATGACGCGCCCACCGCATGCACGCCCCGCGTCACCGCCTCCTTCGCCGCCTCGGCCGGGGTCTGGAACAGCGAACCCGCCGTGGCCTCGAAGCCGAGGTCGCCATAGGCGGTGGCGATGACCTTCTGGCCCCGGTCGTGGCCGTCCTGACCCAGCTTGGCGATCAGAATGCGGGGCGGACCGCCGTCGTTCTCGACGAAGGCGGCGACCATGCCACGAGCGCGGGCGATCTTCGGATCGTCGCCGGCCTCCTTCGCATAGACGCCCGAGACCGTCTTCACCGTCGCCACATGGCGGCCGAAGGCGGCTTCCAGCGCATCGGAAATCTCGCCGACGGTGGCGTAGGCGCGGGCCGCCTGCACCGACAGCTCGAGCAGGTTGGCATCGCCGCGCGCCCCGTCGGTCAGGGCGTCGAGCGCGGCCTGCGTCCTCGCCTCGTCACGTTCGGCGCGGAGGCGCGCCAGCTTGTCCAGCTGGGACGCCAGCACGGCGGCGTTATCGACCTTGAGCACGGGGATGTCGTCGATGTGGTCGGCGAGGTATTTGTTCACGCCCACCACGGTCTGCTGGCCGGTGTCGATGCGCGCCTGGGTCTTCGCCGCCGATTCCTCGATGCGCAGCTTGGGCACACCGGCCTCGATGGCCTTGGCCATGCCGCCCAGCGCCTCGACCTCGGCCATGTGGGCGCGGGCGCGCTCCGCCAGCTCGTGGGTCAGGCGCTCGACGTAGTAGCTGCCGCCCCACGGATCGATAACCTTCGTCAGCCCGGTCTCCATCTGCAGCAGCAGCTGGGTGTTGCGGGCGATTCGGGCCGAGAAGTCGGTCGGCAGGGCCAGCGCCTCGTCGAGGCTGTTGGTGTGCAGGCTCTGGGTCTGGCCGCCCGCCGCCGCCATGGCCTCGACCATGGTGCGGCTGACGTTGTTGAACACGTCCTGCGCCGCCAGCGACCAGCCGGAGGTCTGGCAATGCGCCCGCAGCGACAGCGAGCGCGGGTCCCTGGCGCCGAATTTCGACACCGCCTCGGCCCACAGCAGGCGACCGGCGCGCAGCTTGGCCACCTCCATGAAATAGTTCATGCCGACGGCCCAGAAGAACGACAGGCGCGGCGCGAACCGGTCGATCGGCATCCCCGCCTCGACCCCCGCCTTCATGTATTCGATGCCGTCGGCGAGGGTGTAGGCCAGCTCCAGATCGGCCGAGGCCCCGGCCTCCTGCATGTGGTAGCCGCTGATCGAGATCGAGTTGAATTTCGGCGCGTGCTCCGCGGTCCAGGCGAAGATGTCCGAGATGATCCGCATGCTCGGCGCGGGCGGATAGATGTAGGTGTTGCGGACCATGAACTCCTTGAGGATGTCGTTCTGGATGGTCCCGGTCAGGTCCTTGTGCGCGACGCCCTGCTCCTCGGCCGCGACGATGTAGAGCGCCAGCACGGGCAGGACCGCGCCGTTCATGGTCATCGACACGCTCATTTTGTCGAGCGGGATGCCGTCGAACAGGGTGCGCATGTCGTAGATGCTGTCGATGGCCACCCCGGCCATGCCGACGTCGCCCTTCACCCGCGGGTGGTCGGAATCGTAGCCCCGGTGCGTGGCGAGGTCGAAGGCGATCGACAGCCCCTTCTGACCGGCCTCGAGGTTGCGGCGGTAGAAGGCGTTGGAGGCCTCGGCGGTGGAGAAGCCGGCGTACTGGCGGATGGTCCACGGATTGGACGCATACATCGTCGGGTACGGACCGCGGTGATAGGGCGCGATGCCGGGCAGGCCGTCGACGAAGTCCAGCCCCTCCACGGCCGAGGCGTCGTAGGCGGTCGGGACCGTCAGTCCCTCGGGGGTCTTCCATGGGTCGCGGGCCGGGCCGGCGCCGGTGGGCGAAAGGTCCAGATCGACCTTTGCGAAATCGGGGAAGCTCATCGGCCGGTCTCCTGCGCTTCGAAGGGGGCGGCGAGGCGGATCGGAGTCAGGGGCACGCAGGCGTCGCCGCCGCCTTCCGGGACGGCGGCGCGGTCGGGCTCGACCGGGGCCGGGCGGGGGTGCTGGTCGACGAATTTGGTCACCCCGACCATCTGGGCCGCGCCGCTTTGGAGCGCCGCCTCGAGCGACTGCCGGGCGCGGGCCACGCGGGGCTGGAGCAGGTGGCCGCGCAGGGCCTCCACAATGCCGCCCTCGGCTTCGATGATCCGGAACTCGGCCCAGCCGGCCTCGGCCAGCTCGCGGGTGCGCTGGTCGAGGAACCACGAGCCCGTCGCCGGATCGTCGACGCGGCCGACGTGGGCCTCCTCCATCAGCACCAGCTGGGTGTTGCGGGCCTGCCGCCGGGCGAAGGCGTCGGGCCGCCCGCCCGCCCGCGAGAACCCGTCCAGCACCACGGCGTCCGCGCCCCCGACCGCGCCGGCGAACCCCGCCGCCGTCAGCCGGAGCAGGTTCGGCCACGGGTCGCGCGCCGACAGCATCCGTCGCGACGACCGTGCCTCGATGACGGCGGGCGTCTCCGCCCCGAAGGCGCGGCTGAGCGAGCGCCAGATCAGGCGCAGGGCGCGGACCTTGGCGAGGCCGTCGAAATATTCCTGGTCGACCGCGACGCCGAGCACCACGCCCTTCAGCGCCTGTTCCGCTGTCATGCCGACCTCGACGGCGGCCTTGACCAGCGCCACGGCGTTGGCCGCGGCGAAGGCCAGTTCCTGCCCGATCGAGCCGCCCGCCTCATGGACCACGCGGCCGCTGGCGAGGAAGAAGCTCGCGTCCGGATAGGCCCCGGCATGCCGCGCCGCCGTGTTGGCGGCCAGCGTCAGGTGCTCCTCCAGCGAGCGCGGGGCCTCGCCCGTTTCCGCGAGGGCCGAGACGGGATCCATGTGGAACATCAGCCGGGCCCGGGGCGAGCCCTTGGCCGCCACCGCCAGCGCATTGGCCGCTTCGGGACCGTCGAGCCCGGCGTCGAGCCCGACCGCCGCCAGTTCCAGCGCCACACCGTCGAGCGCGCGGGCCAGCGGCTCGCTGTCGGCCAGCGCCGCGCCCTTCAGCACCACCGACGCGGCCCCGCCCTCGAGGTCGGTCAGCACCGCCGCGTTGACGGCCGCCGGGTCGTCGCCCTCGATCAGGGTGCGCAGGTCCCACGCCCGGCCCTCGGCGTCCGACGGCCTCGGCGCGAACAGCGGTTCGACGCCGGTTGCCGCCGCGTACAGCGGCCGGACCACGAGCTGGTCCGCGTCGAGGTGCAGCAGGCTTTCGAGCGGCCGGTCCTTCAGCGCCTTCTCGGCGAGCGTCTTCCAGTCGGCAGGGGACGGGGTCGGAAAGGTCATGGCGTCTCCATTGCCCTCGCCGGCGCGTCGGGTCCAGTGAGCAGGGCCGTCCCCTTGAACCGAAAACACCATTCCCAGCGTTCACATCGTCAGCGGCCGCCTTCCTCCTTCGCTTGGGTCAGACTGACATGCCGCATCGCCAGAATCGGCCGGATGGATGCGCCACCACTCCGGTTGCGGTGGGGCCCGCCCGCCCTACATCCGTCCCGAACGCAGCAGGAGCTTTACGATGGCCGACCTTTCCGCCTTTCCGATCACCAGGCGCTGGCCCGCGCAACATCCCGAACGACTGCAGCTCTATTCGACCAACTCGCCCAACGGCGTGAAGGCGTCGATCATGCTGGAGGAAACCGGCCTGCCGTATGAGCCGCATTTCGTCGACATCACCAAGAACGAGACCTGGGGCCCGGAATTCCTGTCGCTGAATCCGAACGGCAAGATCCCCGCCATCATCGATCCCGACGGCCCGGGCGGAAAGCCGCTGGCCCTGTTCGAGTCGGGCGCCATCCTGTTCTACCTGGCCGAAAAGACGGGCCAGTTCCTGCCCGCCGACCCGGCGCGGCGGTACGAAACCCTGCAATGGGTCATGTTCCAGATGGGCGGCATGGGGCCGATCTTCGGGCAGGTGGGCTATTTCAACAAATTCGCCGGCAAGGCGATCGAGGACAAACGGCCCCTCGAGCGCTACGTCGCGGAATCGAAGCGGGTTCTCGGCGTTCTCGACGGGCGGCTGGAAGGCCGGGAGTGGGTGATGGACGACTACTCCATCGCCGACATCTCGATGCTGGGCTGGGTGCGCAACCTGATCGGCTTCTACGAGGCCCGGGACCTGGTCGGGTTCGACACGCTGAAGAATGTCCCGGCGTGGCTGGAGCGTGGTCTCGCTCGCCCGGCTGTGCAGCGCGGGCTGGAGATCCCGAAGAAGCCCTGAGTCAGTAGCCGATGACGGTAGGCAGCGCCTGCCAGACGATGGCCACCGTCGCCACGCCGCCGCCGAGCAGGGCCAGCTGGTCGCCGAACCGGGTGGACGGGTCGGTCCCCCGGCGCAGGCGGCGCGCGGCCCATCCTGTGATGGCCAGCGCCGCGAGCAGGCAGGCTCCGCTGAACGCGAGGCCGATCATCCGCCACGTCGGATCGTCGGCGCGGCTGACCATATCGGCCAGGCTGGCGATGGCGTAGACGCCCATGAAATGGACGGTCCAGACGATCAGTCCGCCCAGCATCCACGCCCAGCGACGCATCGCTCAGCCTCCCGGAAACAGCCGGGTCAGCAGGGTGGCGAACGCCCCCTGCCCGGCCGAGAAGACGATGAACAGGGCGATCAGGTCGTAGGTGGAAGGCCGGTCGGCCCGCGCGTGGCCGGCCAGCCAGCGCAGCACGGCGTAAAGGCCCATCAACGCCACGACGGCGGCGAAGAACCCTTGCCACGCCAGGAAGGCGTAGACGGTCGCGCCCTGGGTGTTGACCTCCGGCTGCAGCCCGGTCGCCCGCCACGCCGCCAGGTCCCAGAACCAGGCGGCGACGATCAGGGCGGCGGCGGCGGCCATCATCAGGGCGGCGAGGACGGCGCTCCGCCGGCGGTCCAGTCGCAGGGCGCGACGGGCCAGCCACGCCAGCAGGGCCGCGCCGGCGTTCGCCGCCACCACGCCGGCCATCGACAGCAGCCCCGGCGGCGGCGCCCAGACCTCCGGATGGCGGCTCCACAGGAAGACGTAGCTGAAGCCCATCAGGCCCGCGACCATGCCGGCGACCACGAGGGTGATGACCATCGCCCACCAGCCGCGGCTGGACGGCCCGCTGGCGTAGGTCGGCACGGTGATCCCCGCCCCGATGTCGACCGTCTTCTGCGCCAGCGGACGGTCGAGGAACCAGCACCACTGCAGGATGCAGTAGACCCCCAGCACCCCGCTGATAACCGCCGGCCAATACGCCTTGACCGTCAGCAGCAGGAAGAAGCCGGCCGTGAACACCGCCGCCCAGACGTGCCAGGCCGAGGGCTTCGGCATCCGCTGCAGATACTGCGGCTCGGCGTTGAGGCTCGAGGTGACGATGGTCTCGCGCTCGCCCGTCGCCGTCCCGGGCAGGAAGTAGCGTCCGGCCTTGATATCGCGCGCCAGACCCTTCTGGTCCCACAGCGGATAGAGGCTCTTCACCACCGGGATGGAGCGCACCGAATAGAGGTCGGTCGGCGCCCATTCGAGGCCCGGGCCGTCGAACACATTGCCGGCGTCGCGGCCGCCGAACGGGCGGAAGTTGCGGATCATGTCGACGACCCAGACCAGCACGGCGAGGGCGAACAGGAAGGACCCGGCCGTCGAGATCAGGTTGGGCCACTCCCAGCCGCGGTCCGGCAGATAGGTGTAGACCCGCCGCGGCATGCCCATCAGTCCGGTCAGGTGCATCGGCAGGAAGGTCAGGTGCATGCCGGCGAACATCAGCCAGAACACCCACTTGCCCAGCCGCTCGCTGAGCGGCCGGCTGGAGGTCATCGGCAGCCAGTAGTAGATGGCCGCGAACATCGGGAAGACCATGCCGCCGATCAGCACATAGTGCAGGTGGGCGACGATGAAGTAGCTGTCGTGGGCCTGCCAGTCGAACGGCACCATGGCCACCATGACCCCGGTCAGCCCGCCCATGACGAAGATCACCAACCCGCCGACGACGAACAGGCCGGGCGTGCTGAAGCGCATCCGGCCCGCCGCGAGGGTGGCGATCCAGGCGAAGACCTGCACCCCGGCCGGAATCGAGACGGCCATCGACGCCGCCGAGAAGAAGCTGGTCGAGATGGTCGGCATGCCGGTGGTGAACATGTGGTGGGCCCACACGCCGAAGCTGATGAAGCCGGTCGCCAGCATGGCCAGCACCACCAGCCGGTGGCCGACCAGCGGCGTCCTGGCCATGGCCGGGATGATGGTCGACATGGCCCCGGCCGCCGGCAGGAAGATGATGTAGACCTCGGGGTGGCCGAAGAACCAGAACAGGTGCTGCCACAGCAGCGGATCGCCGCCCTTGAGCGGATCGAAGAAGGGCCAGTTCAGCGCCCGCTCGACCTCCAGCAGCAGGGTCGAGAGGATGATCGACGGGAAGGCGATGATGATCATCCCGGCGAAGATCAGCATGGCCCAGGCGAAGATCGGCAGCTTGTCGAGGGTCATGCCGGGGGCGCGAGTGCGCAGCACGCCGACGATGATCTCGATGGCTCCGGCGATGGCCGATATCTCGATAAAGCCAATGCCCAGCAGCCAGAAGTCGGCGTTGATCCCCGGCGACCACGCCGTCGAAGTCAGCGGCGGATACATGAACCAGCCGCCGTTGGGGGCGAGGCCGAAGAACAACGAGGCGAAGAAGGCCAGGCCGCCGATCAGATAGGCCCAGAAGGCGTAGGCGCTGAGCCTCGGAAAGGGCAGGTCGCGCGCCCCCAGCATCTGCGGGAGCAGCAGCACGCCCAGCGCCTCGACCGCCGGCACCGCGAACAGGAACATCATCGTCGTGCCGTGCACGGTGAAGAACTGGTTGTAGGTCTCCTGCGGCAGGAAGCCGTTCATCGGCACGGCCAGCTGGGTGCGCATCAGCACCGCAAGGACGCCCGCCAGCACGAAGAACAGCATGGCCGCGCCGACGTAGTAGACGCCGACGAAATTGTTGTTGATGGCGGTGATCCACTGCCAGCCCCTGGGGGCGCACCAGACGTCCTCGAGCGCCTCGAGCTCCCCGGCGGGCCGCTCCCCCTTCGTGGGGAAGCGCTCGTAGAGGGCCGGGTCGAAGCCGGTCTCGCTCTTCACTTCAGGCTCTCGAGCCAGGCCGAGACGTCGCGCAGCTCCTGGCCGGTCAGCACCGGATAGGCCGGCATGCGGTTGCCCGGCTTGATGGCCTGGCTGTCCGAAATCCAGCCGGCCATGGTCCCGTGGTTGTTGGACAGGATGCCGGCGCCCAGGGTGCGGCGCGCGCCGACGTGGCTGAGGTCCGGCCCGGCCAGTCCGTTGAAGGCCGTCCCCGCCACCGTGTGGCAGGCCCCGCAGCCGGCGCGGGCGAACACCGCGGCGCCGGGGCCGGGCAGGCTCGCCGTCGGGGCCGGGATGGCCTGACGCGCCCGCCACGCCTCGAACTCACGGGGCTCATGCGCGACCACCACCAGCCCCATCAGCGCATGGGGGCCGCCGCAGTATTCGGCGCACTGGCCGCCGTAGGCGCCGGGGGCGTCGGCCTGCACCCGCATCAGGTTGCGGCGACCGGGGATCATGTCGACCTTGCCGCTGAGGCGCGGAATCCACAGGCTGTGGATGACGTCGGCGGAGTCCAGCTCCAGCACCACCGGACGTCCCGCCGGGATGTGCACCTCGTTGGCGTCCTGCAACACCTCGCGGCCTTGCCCGTCCAGATAGGCGACCCGCCACCACCACATCTCGCCGGTGACCCGCACCCGCATCTCGCCGGGCGCCGGCTCCTGCGTCAGACGCGAGGTCAGGCCGAGGCCGTAGACCAGCAGGGCGCTGAGCACCACGACCGGAAAGGCCAGCCCGCCGATCCATACCAGCCGCTCGCCGCCCAGCCGCGCCCGCCAGCGGCGGGGGCCGAACAGGGCGAGCCCCAGGGCGACCAGCACGACGAGCAGCACCGCCGCGCCCATGGCGAACAACACCCACGCCAGCACGTTCAGCGGCCCCGCGAACGGCCCGGCCGGGTCCAGCGCCGGCGGCGGCCAGCCGCCGATCCCCTCCGGCGCCAGGTCAGCGGTCATCGAGCGTATAGAGGTAGGCCGCGACGTCGCGGGCTTCGGCCTCGCTGATCGCCGACGGCGGCATGGCCGTGCCGGGCACCAGCGACGGAGGGTCGAGCAGCCAGGCGGTCAGCAGGTCGGGCCGGTTGGGCAGGCGGCCGGCGATCAGCGGGCTGGCCCCGAACCCGTCCAGCGACGGTCCGGCCCTGCCCCGCGGCCAGTCGACGCCCGGAATGGCGTGGCAGGCCGCGCAGCCGACCCGCTCGATCACAGCCAGGCCGCGCGCCGGGTCGGCCCCGGCGATGGTCCGGGGCGGCACGGTCTTCTCCCCACAGGCGGCCAGCAGGACCGCCGCCAGCGGCGCCCATCGCGTCATTCTCGTCCTGCCCGATGAACTGGCCAGCCATCCTGCCCCTTTCGGGGATCAAACCCGTGCTCAGCGTCACGGTTCCGGCGGCGGAACCGCAAAGGTCGGCGGGTTGTTGGTTTCGGGTGCGCCTGATCCCTGCCGTCCTTGCCCTCGCGACCGCCGCCGCGGCCTGCACGCCGGCGACCAACCGGACCGGCGAAGCCTTCAGCGCGGACGGCGAGATCATCGCCATGGGCGGCGGCGAGGGCGGTCCCGCCAACGCCTGTTTCGCCTGCCACGGCCTCGATGGCGCCGGAGACGGCGTCAGCGTGCCGCGTCTCGCCGGGCTCGACGCAGGCTATCTGCAGAAGCAACTCGAGGACTACGCCAACGAGACCCGGGCGGACGCGGTGATGGGCCCGGTCGCCCAATGGCTGGACGACGGCGACCGGCGCGCGGTGGCGGCCTGGTACGCGGCCCTGCCGCCGCCGACCGCCGGGGCGAGGCCCACGACATCGGCGCCCGGGGTATACCGGGACGGCGCGCCCGCCCGGGGCGTCATCGCCTGCGCCAGTTGCCACGGCGCCGACGGTCAGGGAGTCGGTCGGGGCAATCCGGCCATCGCCGGCCAGCCGGCCGCCTATACGCTCGAACAGCTGCGGCGCTGGAAGACGGCCGAACGGCGCAACGATCCGCGCGGGGTCATGGCCGACGCGGTTGCGGGACTGACCGATGCCGAAATGCGGACCATAGCCGCCTGGCTCGAGACCTTACCCGCTGCTCCAGCGCCCGATAGCGACGCTGCCAGCGCGTCCGTCGCCGCGGCAGCTGCGGCACGACCGGCAGCATCCCGTGGAACACGTCGTCCCGGTCGATGAAATGGTGTTTCAGGGCCGCCCCGACGTGGATGGGGATCAGGATCAGCAGGGTCACGACCAGTCCCCAATGCATCCATTCGGAAACCGCCTCTATCCGCCAGCGCTGGACGAAGCCAAGGTCCCCGAACGGCATCAGCGGCCACCGGGTGAAGCCGATCAGGGTCAGCTCCTGCTCGCGCGCCGTGGCCGAGATCATCGCCCAGCCGGTCAGGGGCAGGCCGAACAGGCAGGTGTAGAAGACGTAGTGGGTCACGTGCGCCGCCGTGCTTTCCCAGCCGGGCTTGTCGGCGTCGTTGATAGGCCCGGGGGCCAAGGCGCGCCACAGGCCCCGCCCCATGGCCAGCACCAGCATCAGCACGCCGACCAGATAGTGCAGGTCGTGGGCCGCCACCTTGTCGCCGCCGACCGGCAGCCGGCCCATCCACCAGCCCCAGAACAGCTGGAAGATCACCAGCGCCGCCATGGTCCAGTGGAAGATGATGGCCACCGGCGAATAGCGGCCCTCGTCGTGATGGCCGGCCGCCCACTCGAGGATGTTGACGATCAGCCGGTCGATCATGCCGGGCGGGCCCCCCGGGTGTCGGGCCCGAGCCAGCGGCCCAGCACCCATAGCGCCGCCGCCAGATAGACCGCCGCCGCCGGGGCCCACATGATCAACCCGGCCGCCTGCTGGTCCGCGAGCGGGGTCAGCCCCCACGGGGCGGTGGTCAGGAAGTGGGGCGCATAGACTGGTTGGCCGGTGAAGGTCAGCAGCGCCCCCAGCAGGCCCATGGCCACCATGGCCAGCAGCAGGGCGGCCACCGCCGCCGGCGCCGACGCCCGGCGCGCGGCGCTCCAGAACCAGACGGCGGAGCCGAGCAGGCTGAGCTGCATCAGCCAGTAGGCGGCGTCGTTCGACAGGGCCCAGCCATAGGCCGCCGGCGCGTGCCAGACCCAGAACACCCCCGCCTGCGCCGCCGTCGCCAGCGCCAGCGGACCGACCGGGCGCCGCGGCGACGCGACGGCGATCAGGGGAGCGGCGACGGCGACCAGCAGGACGTGGTGCACCGTCCGCGCCGCGAACAGCGCCGAACTCAGCGCGCACAGCGGCGAGACGAAGATGATGGCGAGGACGGCGATGCCGGCGAGGCCGCACGCCCGCCTCCGCCCCGAGGTCCGCCACAGCACCAGCGCCAGCCCGGCCGCCAGCGCGGCGATCAGCACCGGGTCGGGATTCCAACGGGTCAACCACTCGCCGGGCCCCGGACCGGGCCCGCAATAGGGCGCCCAGATCGCCGGGGCGCCGGGGCTCATCGCTCCGGCAGGGCGTAGGCGATCACATAGTCTCCGACCGGCGTCTCCATGAAGTGGTGGCCGCCCGCCATGATGACCAGATACTGGCGCCCGTCCTGCTCATAGACCATCGGATTGGCCTGGCCGCCGGCCGGCAGGACGTCCGACCACACCGTCTCGCCGGTCTCGATGTCGATGGCCCGGATCAGGTCGTCGGTGGCGGCGGCGACGAAGATCAGCCCGCCCGCCGTGACCACGGAGCCGCCGTTGTTGGGCGTGCCGATGTCGATCGGCAGCATCGACGGAATGCCGAAGGGCCCGTTCTTGCGCGCCGTGCCGAGGGGACGGTCCCAGACGGTCTGGCCGGTGCGGATGTCGATGGCCCGGATGCCGCCGTAGGGCGGCTGCTTGCACAGCATGCCGGTCGACTTCATGCGCCAGCCGGCGTTGACGTCGATGGCGTAGGGCACGCCGGCCTGCGGATCGCCCGCGCCTTCCGCGCCCGCCCCGCCCTTCTCGGCGCGCGGGTCTCCGCGGGGGAACCAGCCCTTCTCGTCGGCCTCGGCGCGCGGCACCAGCCGGTTGTAGTTGGGCATGTCGTTGTAGTTGGCGATGATCCAGCCCCGCTGCGGATCGACCGCGACCCCGCCCCAGTCCGAGCCGCCGTTGTAGCCGGGATACTGGATCCAGCGCCGGTCGCTGGTCGGCGGCGTGTACATGCCGTCATAGGCGGCCTGGCGGAAGCCGATGCGGCAGATCATCTGATCGATCGGCGACATGCCCCACATGTCGCGCTCGGTCAGATCGCGCTTCGCCAGGGTGTGGAACAGCGAGAACGGCTGGGTCGGGGTGCGGTCCTGCGCCTCGACCCCGCCCTGCGGCACGCGGCGCTCCTCGACCTGGGTCAGGGGCCGCCCGGTGCGTCGGTCGAGGATGTAGAGGTCGCCCTGCTTGCTGGGCAGGACCAGCGCCGGGATCATGGCGCCGCCCGCGGGATAGTCGATCAGCGTCGCCTGCGAGCCCAGGTCGTAGTCCCAGACGTCCTTGTGTACGGTCTGGAAGGTCCAGGCCGGCCGTCCGGTGGTCACATCCACCGCCACCAGCGCGGTGGCGTAGCGGTTTTCCTCGGGAGTGCGGTTGCCGCCCCAGTAGTCCGCGGCGGAGTTGCCCATCGGCAGATAGACCAGCCCCAGTCGCTCGTCGCCGGACGCCGTGGTCCACATGTTCGGGGTGCCCAGGGTGTAGGTCTGGCCTTCCGGGGGGCGACCGGTCAGCGCGGGCTGTCCCAGGTCCCAGGCCCAGCGCAGCGCGCCGGTGACGGCGTCGAAGCCCTGGATCACGCCCGAGGGCGCCTTGTCGTACTGGCCGTCCAGCACCTGATGGCCGGTGACGACGACGCCGCGCACGATGGTCGGGGCCGAGGTGATCGACACCATGCCGGGGATGACCCTTCCCATGCCGACCTTGATGTCGACCGAGCCGTTGGTCCCGAAATCGGCGCAGGGACGGCCCGTGCGGGCGTCCACCGCGATCAGCCGGCCGTCCAGGGTGCCCTCGATGATCCGGGTGGCGCAGGCGGCCGCCGGAGCCGTGGCGACGGCGCGGGTCGGCGCGGGCGTCGGTTGCGCCACGGGGGTCGCCGGAGCCGCGGCCGCCGCCGGCGTCACCGTCGCGGGGGCGGCGGGGGAGGGGGCGCTCGTATCATAATAGGCCACGCCCCGGCAGGCCGTCGTATAGGGAATCCAGTCCTCTGAAACCTGCGGGTCGTAGCGCCAGCGCTGCTCGCCGGTGCGGGCGTCCAGCGCGATCAGCACGTTCATGGCGGAGCACAGGTAGACGGTGTCGCCGACCTTCAGCGGCGTGGTCTCGGCGCCCCACTTCTCGTCGGGGATGTCGCCGGTGCGGAAGGTCCAGGCGCGCTCGAGCTGGTCGACGTTCTCGCGGTTGATCTGGGTCAGCGGCGAGAAGCGCCGGGCGCTGTAGGTCCCGCCATAGGCCGGCCAGTCGGCGCCCACGTCGCGGAGGGACGGCTCCGACATCGCCGCCAGCGCGACCGATTGCGCGCCCGCCGGGGCCGCCGGCCGGTTGGCCTGGGCGACCACCACGCCGGCGATCAGGGCGCCGACGACGAAGACCGCGGCCCCGCCCAGCGCCAGTCGGCGGCCGCGACGGCCGTCGAGGACCGGAAACGAGGCGATGACGAGGAGCAGCAGCACCGCCGGCGCGATCACGCGCGGCACAAGGGCCCAGCCGTTCAGGCCGACTTCCCACAACGCCCACAGCACCGTCAGGACGAAGACGCCGATGTAGATCCAGGCCCCCAGCAGGTTGAGCCGGAACAGCATGACGCCCGAGACGATCAGCCCCAGGCCGGCGAGGAGATAGTAGAAGGAGCCGCCCAGTGACAGCAGCCATCCGCCGCCGATCGCCAGCACCAGTCCGATCAGGATCAGGAGGATCGCGAGTACGCGCACCGCGACGCCGCCCAGGCCCACACCCTTCTCGATCCGCGCCATGTCAGACCCCGCTGTTCAGCTTCCCTTCAGGGGCAAACCGCCGGAACGCGGCGCGGTTCCGGTTTTTCCGCGTAGCGTCAGCGCCGCCGCTCGCTTTCGGCGTTGGTTTCGGCGTCGTCGCCCGAGCCGGAGCCCGGCCCTCCGGCCGACGGCGGGTAGCGCTGTTTCTGCTTCGCTCCCGGCCCGGCCTCGCCGACCCTCTGCTGACCCAGGCCCTGGTTCTGATGGACCGTCCGGCCCCTGTCGGTGGGGTTTCGCGCGCCCATCAGCGTCGTCCTCCGAGTTCGCGTTGCACCTGGCGAAAGTCGGTTCCGACCCGCGCCACGGCCAGCCGGACCGCCTCGGGCGTCACGGCGAAGGTCTCGGCGAGACGTTGCACGTCCGGCTCGGCCAGGGTCTCCGCGCCGAAACCGGATCCGGACGCCGGCGGCCCGTTCGTCCCCGACGGCGTGTAAGTTATGAAAGCCGCACCCATCTGATCCTCCACCATGGCCCTGCGGCGGAAACGCGTTGGGACCGGCAATGGCTCCTGTGTCGGCGACCCGACGTTGGCCGGCGGCCGCCCGAAGGGAACCCGCCCGACGGCGGTGCCGTTGGCGGATCATGGACAAGACCGGCAAGACGCCCGCCTCAAAGCCCGCCGGCCTCGTGGTCGGCGGCCTCGGCGGGCCTGAAGAAGAACTGCTCGAGGCCGGGCAGGAAGAGGTTTTCTCGCGGACCGAGGTCGAGAACGGCCGGATCGAACATCATACCGGGACCGGCCGGACCGGCGTCCATCCGGGCGGCGGCCGCAGGCGCCAGGCCTGAGCCGGCGCCGCCGCCTGTATTTTGCGGCTCCGCTTCGAACTTCCGCGCCCGCCGCCGGTTGGACAGCCGAACGCCGGAAACGGGAGCCGTGCCATGCACGCCCAACAGATGATCGCCGCCCACCCCCACGTCCGCGGCGAGGTGAACACCGCTCTCGTCCGCTGCATCGAGGCCTGTTTCGACTGCGCCCAGGTCTGCGTCTCCTGCGCCGACGCGTGCCTCGGCGAGGCCAATGTCGCGTTTCTGGTCCAGTGCATCCGGCTGAACATGGACTGCGCCGACGTCTGCCTGACCAGCGGCCTGATCGCGACCCGCCGCTCGGGCGGCGACGTGCCCCTGATCGAGGCCCAGCTGAAGGCCTGCGAACTCGCCTGCGGCCGGTGCGCGGCCGAATGCGAGCGCCACGCGGCCGAGCATGTGCACTGCCGTATCTGCGCCGAAACCTGCCGCCACTGCGAACGCGCCTGCCGCGAGGCGATCGCCAGCCTGCCTGGCGGCGACGCGCCCCGCCACTGAACCCGGATCAGGCCGCGCGGCGCGCCCGGGCAGCCGCGGCGGCCAGCGGCTCGAACAGATGTCGCGCCAGGTGGCGCACCACCGGGGCCGCCACGCCGTCGCCGGTCACGTGGTAGGCGTCGTTGTAGTTGCGGGGCAGCACATAGTCGTCCGGCAGGCCCATCAGCCGCGCCGTCTCCCGCGCCGAGATCAGCCGCGACCGCACCCGGGGCCCGTCGACCACGAGGATGATCTGACGGCTCGACCCGCCGGAGGGGGTCCTCAGGCAGCCGGCCACGTCGTCGAAACGCACCTCGGCCCGCTGCACCCGTTCACCCGACGCGTCGATCCGCGTGCGGCGATAGACTCCGCCGACCATGCGCCGTCCGGCCCGCCGGGCCGCCTCGACCTTGGCGGCGTTGACCGGCGACATCATGTCCAGCAGCCGCTTCGTCTCGGCCTGATTGTGCCACGGCACGCTGTCCGGCTCGTCCTCGATCAGGTCCGCGAAGGTGGCGGCGCGCCGACCCGGCGTCGGCGCGTTCCACCACAGCAGCGTGTCCCGAAGGGCGTCCGGCAGCGCCGCCACGGCCCGCTTCAGGGCGGGGGTGTGGAACGGCTCGACCGGCGCGGGGGCCAGCAGTTCGGGGGCGATCTCCACCCCCTCGCGCACCCCGATCACGAACAGCCGGGGCCGGCTTTGCGGCACGAACAGGTCGGCGTTGATGACCAGGGCGCCGCAGCGGTAGCCGGCTCCGGCGAAGGTCCGGCAGATCGCTTCGAAATCCCGCCCGCCGTGCGAGGTCAGGGCCCCGCAGACGTTCTCGACCGCCACCATCCGGGGCGCCCGCCCCTGTCCGGCCAGCCCGCGGATCACATCCCAGAAGGCGTAGAAGGTCCCGGACCGCTCGCCGCCGAGCCCGGCCCCCACCCCGGCCAGCGACAGGTCCTGGCAGGGGAAGCTGCCCCAGACCAGATCCGGCTCGCCCGGCAGATCGCCCGCGTCGAGGCGGCGGATGTCGCCGACCGTCAGCTCGCCACCCGTGCCCCAGTTGGCCTGGTAGGCGAAACCCTTCTTGGCGTCGAAGTCGTTGGCGAACAGACAGGTCCACCCCTCGCCCAGCCCCGCCCGCGCCATGCCGCCACCGGCGAAGAACTCATAGAAGGCTGGCAAGCGGACGTCCTCCAGTCTGGAGCGGCCCCGAGGGCGTGCGTCTGACTATGGGGGAGGAAAATGGTGGACGCGACAGGGATTGAACCTGTGACCCCTTCGATGTCAACGAAGTGCTCTCCCGCTGAGCTACGCGTCCGCCGTGACGGCCCCGGGTCACCCCGGGGGCAGGAAGGCGCGGTCTATAACCCGACGCCCTCGCTGACCGCAAGGGCCATATTGGCAGGCCGCGGTCGTCGGCCCTTCGGGACCTCCCGACCCGACGCGGCCTGGCGCTTCGCGCCGCCCGCGCTCAGGCAGCGATGCGCCGCGCGCATCGCGGTAGCGCCCCTTTACGTCAGGCCGCCACCATACGCTCGACCTCGCCGACCAGGTCGCGCAGGTGCACGGGCTTGGACAGCACCTTGGCCTGCGGCGTGGCCTGGGCCGCCGACAGGGCGACGGCGGCGAAGCCGGTGATGAACATGATGCGGATGCCCGGCTGCCGGGCGGCGGCCACGCGGGCGACCTCGATGCCGTCGGCCCCGGGCATGACGATGTCGGTCAGCAGCAGGTCCCACGGGCCCTGGTCGAGCGCGTCGATGGCGTCGTCGCCGTTCTCGCAGTCGACCACGGAATGGCCGGCCCGCTCGAGCGCCCGCGTCAGGAAGCCCCGAAGCGAATGGTCGTCCTCGGCCAGAAGAATGCGCGCCATGAAGTGTTTTCGCCTCGTGTTTGTCAGCGGACGCTACGACCGGATCGGTAAACCCGTCATGAAAATCCCCGTTCGGGCGAACCGGTCCGACGCCGCGAACCTGTGGATCAATGCGCGAAACACGGTATGGGATCGGGCATGGCGGACAGTCCCGAACACACGGCAGGCGAGGCGGCGTTCAGCGTCGTCGCGCCCGAAACGCCCGGCCGGTTCGTGTTCGCCTCGCCGCACTCCGGCGACCTCTATCCCGCCGACATGGACGCCGCGCCGGGCCTGGCCGCGACCAGCCTGCGCAGCGCCGAGGACGCCCTCGTCGACCGGCTGATCGCACCGGGCGTGAAGCGCGGCGCGGCCCTGCTGCTGGGGCGGGTCGGCCGCGCCTACGTCGACCTGAACCGCGATCCGGACGATCTCGATCCGGCCCTGGTCGAGGGGCTGGAGGGACGAACCGCCTCGCCGCGGACCGTCGCCGGCTACGGGGTCATTCCGCGCCTGACCGGCGACGGCCGCCCGCTCTATGACCGGCGGCTGGGGGTGGACGAGGCGCAGGCCCGGATCGGCCGCGCCCACGCGCCCTATCACGCCGCCCTCGACGACCTGATGCACGCCGCCCGGGCCCGCCACGGCGAGGCGGTGCTGGTCGACTGGCATTCGATGCCGGCGCGGGCGACGCAGGGGGTCGGCGGGGCGCGCGGGCCCGACGTGGTGCTCGGAGATCGCCACGGTGCCTCGTGCGCGACGGCGCTGACGCGGCGGCTGCGGCGGGCGTTCGAGGCGCTGGGCTGGCGGGTGGCGCTGAACCAGCCCTATTCCGGCGGCTGGACCACCCAGGCCTGGGGCCGTCCGGCGGACGGGTTTCACGCCGTCCAGATCGAGCTGAACCGCGCCCTCTATCTGGATGAGGCGACGCTGGAGCCGGGGCCGGGCTGGTCGCGCTGCGCGGCCGGCGTGGCCCGGGTCATCGACGACCTGCTGGCCGACCAGACTCCCCTCGGCCGGACATAAAAAAAGCCGCGCCCGAAGGCGCGGCATTGAAGTCTTTAGGGAGGAAACGCCCAGGAAGGGCATGACGCCTCGCGGCGTCGAAAATCAAGCTAGTGTGCAGTGCACAATACGTCAATGGGTTAGTTCACGCCTTGGTTCACGCTGTGTAACGGCAGGCTTCACCGCAAATTGCGCGCCGTAACCGTTTTCTGCGGTGAAAATCGCCCCACCGCCAGCGCGCATGCGAAACAGCTTCACTGTGGCGGCAGATGCCGCTCCAGCAACCGCCGGGCCGTCCGCACCGCTCGCGCCGCAGGCGACCCGGCCTGACGCCAGACCAGCAGGCAGAACACCGCCGCCACCCCGAGCGCCAGCCACAGCGGCCCAAACAGCCAGGCCGCCGCCGCCAGCGCGAAATAATAGCCCCGCACCCCCTGGCTGAAGGCGCTCAGCGCCGGATTCAGCAGGTTGGCCGCCGCCTCGCCCAAGGCCACGCGGTCGCCCTCGGTGTGGACCTCGGGCGCGGCCCCGATCACCGCGAGGGTGTAGTTCATCTGACGGATCGACCAGATGAAATCGAGCAGGCCGCGCGCCAGGCAGAGCAGCACCAGCGCCAGCTTGACCTCCAGCAACCGGATCGGCATGGCCTCGCCCCCGACGGAGGCCACGCCCATCAGCGCCTGGTCCCCGCCGAACAATATCCCCGCCACCGCCGCGATCAGCAGCAGGTTGGTCGAGGCGAAGAAGCCCGCCGAGTTGATGGTGTGGCCCATCAGCTGGCTGTCGACGATCCGCACCTCGCGGTGGGTCATGACCATCATCCAGGCCCGCCGCACCACCAGCATGTCGTCGTTGAGCGAGCCGCTGCGCCGCGCCAGCAGCGCCAGAAGCGGGCCGTAGCCCAGCCAGCACAGGAAGAAGAGCGCCAGCGCCAGACTGTCCGTGATCGTCATCACCGCTCCATCTCCACTGCCCGCCCCGTCGTGCCGCGTGGAACCTCCGGAGGCAAGTCCGGCTTGCGTCCGGCAGGCTGCGCGCCTATCACGCCCGCCTCCCCGCTACCGCACTGCACCATAGACGAGTCCCGTCATGAACATCGACGCCATTCCCGCCGGCCCCAACCCGCCCTGGGACGTCAACGTCATTATCGAGATCCCGCAGGGCGGCCTGCCGGTCAAATACGAGATGGACAAGGCCTCCGGCGCCCTGTTCGTCGACCGCTTCCTGCACACGGCCATGTACTATCCTGGCAACTACGGCTTCATTCCGCACACCCTGTCGGACGACGGCGACCCCTGCGACGTGATCGTGCTGAACCCGACGCCGGTGGTGCCGGGCTGCATCATCCGCTCGCGGCCGATCGGCGTGCTGAAGATGGAAGACGAGGCCGGCGGCGACGAGAAGATCCTGGCCGTGCCGGTCGACAAGCTGAACCCCTACTACACCGACATCGCCAGCTACCGGCAGCTGCCGGCCATTCTGGTCGAGCAGATCGAGCACTTCTTCACCCGCTACAAGGACCTGGAAAAGGGCAAGTCGGTCACGGTCAAGGGCTGGGGCGACGCGGGCGAGGCCGCCGAGCTGATCGTCGCCGGCATGCGGGCGCACCAGGAGAAGCTGAAGTCCGCCGGCAAGGCCGCCAACGCCGCCTGACTCTTCCGGCCCCGGTCAGGGCCGTTCGACGCACATCGCCACGCCCATGCCGCCGCCGATGCACAGGGTGGCGAGGCCCCGCTTGGAGCCCGACCGCTGCATCTCGTGCAGCAGGGTGGTCAGGATGCGCGCGCCCGAGGCGCCGATCGGATGGCCGATGGCGATGGCGCCGCCGTTGACGTTCACCCTGGCCGGGTCCAGCCCCAGTTCCTTCAGCACGCACAGCGACTGGGCCGCGAACGCCTCGTTCGACTCAACCAGGTCGAGGTCGGCGACGGTCCAGCCGGCCTTCTCCAGCGCCTTGCGCGAGGCCGGGATCGGACCGGTGCCCATCAGCGCCGGATCGACGCCGGCGGTGGCCGAGGAGACGATCCGGGCCAGCGGCTCCAGCCCCTGCGCCTTGGCGTCGTCCGCGCTCATCAGCACCAGCGCCGCCGCCCCGTCGTTGAGCCCCGAAGCGTTGGCGGCCGTGACCGTGCCTTCCTTCGAGAAGGCCGGGCGCAGCGACGCCATCGCCTCCAGCGTGGCGCCGTGGCGGATGTACTCGTCCTTGTCGACAACGACCTCGCCCTTGCGCGAGGCGATGGTCACCGGCGCGATCTCGGCGTCGAAGCGGCCCGCCTTCTGGGCCGCCTCGGCCTTGTGCTGGCTGGCTACGGCGAAGGCGTCCTGATCGGGGCGGCTGATGCCGAAGCGGTCGGCGATGTTCTCGGCCGTCTGGCCCATGTGATAGCCGTTGAAGGCGTCCCACAGCCCGTCCTTGATCATGGTGTCGACGAAGGACAGGTCGCCCATCTTCTGGCCGGCGCGCAGCTGCTGGGCGTGCGGGGCCTGGCTCATGCTCTCCTGGCCGCCCGCGACGACGATGCGGGCGTCGCCCAGGGCGATCTGCTGGGCGGCGATGGCCACGGCGCGCAGGCCCGAGCCGCAGATCTGGTTCAGGCTCCAGGCCGGAACCTCCTTCGGGATGCCCGCGCCCATGGCCGCCTGCCGCGCCGGGCCCTGACCGGCCGCCGCCTGCAGCACATGACCCAGGATCACCTCGTCGACCTCGTCCGCGCCGACGCCCGCGCGCTCCAGCGCCGCCCGGATGGCGACCTCGCCCAGTTTCGACGCGGGCAGGCTGGACAGGCCGCCCAGGAATGAGCCGACCGGCGTGCGGGCGGCGGAGACGATGACGACGTCGGTCATGGCGGAGACTCGGATTGGACTTCGGGGAGGCGCTGCAATTAGCCCCAAGCTCGCCGCGCCGCCACTCCCCGGGCGCGTGACCGGTTGTGGTGTTTGTGCCGCACAGGATCGCTTTCCGCGCCGGAAGCCCGGCTGTTCAGCGCCGGGTCATCGGCCGGACCCATATTCACGGGAACGAATGTCGGGCGAACGCCTTGAAAGGCCAATGCTCATGCGGCTGAAGACCATATTCGACCGGGTCTGCATTCCAGACGAACTCGACATGATCGAGCACTACCGCACGCCGGCCGAGAAGACGGCCGACCTGGTGGTGCATGTCGTCGGCCTGACCCTGGCGGCGGTCGGCGGCGTCGTGCTGGCGGTGATGGCCGCGCTGTATTCCGGCGTCGGGACCGTGGTCGCCACGGCCGCCTACGCCCTGTGCCTGGTCGTCATGCTGACCGTCTCGACGATCTACAACCAGACCCGCCCCTGCGCCGCGCGCCCGATCCTGCGGCGCATGGACGAGGCGGCGATCTTTCTGATGATCGCCGGCAGCTACACCCCCTTCACCACCCAGCGGTTCGAGGGGGCGTGGTCGATCGGCTTCACCCTGCTGGTCTGGTCCGTGGCCCTGGCCGGCGTATTCGCCAAACTGGTGGCGCCGCGACTCTCCGACGCCTTCTGGAGCGGCGTCTACATGATGTTCGGCTGGCTGGCCGTCATCGCGCTGAAGCCGATGATGGACACCGTCCATCCCATCGCCCTCGGCCTGCTGGTGCTCGGCGGCCTGATCTACACCGCCGGAGTCTTCGTCTTCATCAGCCCGAAGGTGAAGTTCCGCAGGGCGATCTGGCACGGCTTCGTGGTCACCGGCGCGACGGTCCACTGGGCGGCGGTGCTGGTCGGCGTCGTCCTCGCCCCCGGCGCGGCGGGCATCGGCTAGACTTTCTCCTCCGCAACGCAGCATAGTGCGGCGTTGCAACAGGATCGGGGACTGCGCGTGGCCGACAAGAAGCCCGGAGCCGGCGAGACCGTCGTCATCAAGAAATACGCCAACCGGCGGCTCTACAACACCGCGACCTCGGCCTATGTCACCCTCGAGGACCTGGCCCGCATGGTCCGCGAGGGCACGGAGTTCGTGGTCTACGACGCCAAGACCAACGACGACCTGACCCGCCAGATCCTGACCCAGATCATCTTCGAGGAAGAAAGCCGCGGCGAGGCCCTTCTGCCCGTCCAGTTCCTGCGCCAGCTGATCGGCTTCTACGGCGGCCAGATGCAGGGCGTCCTGCCCAGCTATCTGGAGATGTCGCTCGACAGCTTCAGCCGCCAGCAGGAGCAGATGCGCGGCCAATTCTCCAAGGCGTTCGGGGCCGCCCCCGGCGCCGGCCTGCTGGACGAGGCGGTCAAGCGCAACATGGCCATGTTCGCCGAGGCCATGAAGATGTGGCCCGGCTTCAACGCCGCCGGCGCCGCCCGCCCCGCCGCCGCCGCCGCGCCCGAATCGGCCGCCGCCGATCCGCTGGCCGAGATGCGCCGCCAGATGGACGAGATGCGCGCCCAGCTCGACAAGCTGTCCCAGCCTCCCGGCAAGGGCGGCTGACGGTGTCCGACGAAATCCGGCCGGTCGGTCCGGTGCGGCGCCGCGACGAGCGCCGTGAGGCGGACCGCCGCGCCGCCGAGCGCCGCGCGCCCCCCGGTTCGGCGTCGACCTCGCGCGCGCTTGTGCCCACCGACTTCCCGGCGGACCCTGCCGCCCCCCCGGCAAGACCTGCCCCGACCGCGCCGACCGACGCCTCCCCCGCCGCCTTCGCCGCCCAGGTCATGGGCCAGACCGGCCAGCGGCGCGGCCTGAAGGGCGGCCCGCCCGTGCTGGACGCGGCCCGCTCCACCTACCTCGGCGCCAACTACTCGGGCGCCGCCGAGCGCCGCCCGAAGCCCGGCAAGGCGACCGACACGGACGTCTGACCCGGCGGCACGGTCCTTGCTGACGACAGGCCTGAACGCCTCCGTCCGGGACCGCCGCCCATGCTGACCTTCCTCGCCCGCACCGTCGACCTCACCGTCGTGGCCTTGATCTTCGTCGCCTTCAGCTGACCTTGCGCCGGGGCGCGCGCGCGGCTAGTCACTCGGCCGTCATCGGGGAGTAGCCGCCCGCATCTCCAGCGGGGTTCGCGTCAACATACTTCCTCTTCCCGGAGAGGATGGCGCGCAGGGCCTTCGGGCCTCGGCAAGACCGCTGGCATTCGCAGGGGATTTCCACGCGGAGCCCGGCTGCGAACGCCACAGGTCTGTCCGCCGAGGCTCCGCGCACGAAGACGATTTGAACGCCTTCCTGATCTCCACCGGCCTCGTCTCCATCGCGGAGATCGGGGACAAGACCATGCTGCTGGCCATCGTGCTGGCGGCGGCGTGGCGCCGGCCCCTGCCCATCCTGCTCGGCATCCTCGTCGCCACCCTGGGCAACCACGCGTTCGCGGCGCTGGCCGGGACGGTGCTGGGCCATTTCATGCAGGGCGACTGGGTGCGCTGGGTCGTCGGCCTCGCCTTCCTCGGCTTCGCGGCCTGGGCCCTGATCCCCGACCGGTTCGACGAGGCGCCCGACACCACCGAAAAGACCTTCTCCGGCGTGTTCTGGACCACGACCGCGGCCTTCTTCGTCATCGAGATGGGCGACAAGACCCAGATCGCCACCGCCGTCCTCGCCGCCCAGTTCCAGTCGCTGCCTCTGGTGGTGGCCGGCTCCACCCTCGGCATGATGCTGGTCAACGCCCCGGCGGTGCTGCTCGGCGAGGCCGCGGCACGCAAGCTGCCGCTGAAATGGATCCGCGCCGCCGCCGCCGCCGGTTTCGCGGCGACGGGGGTTTGGGTCCTGCTCGCCGGCTGATACAGAGGCCTCCTCCCCGAGAAAGCCCCCGTTCCGCATGCGTCTTTTCCTACGCCTCGTCGGCGCCGTCGTGCTCACGGTCTTGCTGACCCTGATGCTCGCGCCGAGCGGGACCATCGAGACCGCCGAGCAGGTCTGGGACAAGGCGGCCCATTTCGTCGCCTTCGGGCTGATCCTGTGGAGTCTGGGCGTGCTGATCCGGCGGCTGCCCCGGACCTGGGCGGCGCTGCTGGCGGTGGCGATCGGCGCGGCGGTGGAAGTGCTGCAGCGCTTCACCGGCCGGGATCCCAGCTGGGGCGACCTGCTCGCCGACATCCTCGGCGTCGCCGCGGCCCTGGCCCTGTGGGCTCTGTGGCGCGGCTTCCGCCCGCGCGAGGCGTTTCAGACCTCGAACACGCGATAGGGCGTCTCGCCCAGCGCCCGCAGCACCGGCAGGGCCACGTTGTAGACCGGCGTGCCCTTGTTGGTGCGGCCTTCCGGCTGGCCCCGGTGCGCATGTCCGTGCACCACCAGGCTAATGTTGTCGTAGCGGTCGATGGTCTCGCCCAGCCGCGACGAGCCGAGAAAGGCGTGGATCTCCGGCGGCTCGCCCATCACCGTGTCGACCACCGGCGAATAGTGCAGCAGCACCACCGACCGCTCGGTCCTCAGCATGCGGATCGAGTTCTCGATGTGGTTGGCGTCGTCGACCGCCTCCTGCACGAACGTCTTGATCGCCGCCTCGCCGAAGGGGCTCAGCATGTAGCGGCCGAAGCCGCCGATGAAGCCCTTGCCCCCCGCGAAGCCGACGCCGTCGATCTCGTAGGCCTGGCCGGTCAGCATCTTGACCCCGGCGTCGCACAGCATCTCGGTCACCTCCTCGGGATGACCGCACTCATGCTCGTGGTTGCCCAGCACTCCGACCATCGGGATCTGGCAGCCGCGCAGGTCCTCCAGCAGTATCTCGACCTCGCGCGGCTTGCCGAAATTGGTCAGGTCGCCGCACAGGCACAGAACGTCGGCGTCCTCGTGGACCCGGTCGAACAGTTCGCGGTGCGGCCGGTCGTGGGCCTCGCCGACGTGCAGGTCGCCGACGGCGGCCACCCTCAGCTTCTTCGGCGGCCCGGGCTCCAGCCCCGGCTGCGGCGTCTGCGGATCGGGATGGGCGTCGGTCATGGCGCCGACCTCGCGCTCAAGCCGCACCCGGCGCTCAAGTCGTGAGCCGCCGCGCGGCGAACATAGCGCCCATGATCAGTGCGTGGATTCATGCCGCTCCTCCAGGCCCTTGCCGACGACATCGCCAAAGCCCCACTCGGTGATGTCGGCGATATAGTCGCGCGGACTGAACAGCCGGCCGCGGCAGACCTTGACCCGCGGCGACGGCAGGTCGACCTGGGCGTGCAGCCGCCCCGTCAGTTCGGTCATCAGCCAGGTCGGCACCCGGCCTCGCTCCGTCGGATAGGCGAAGCGGAAATTGAGCAGGTGCGCCATCAGCACCTCCCAATAGAGGTCCATCTGGTCGAGCAGGAATTTCCAGTCGATGGCGTCCGACTGCTTCAGGATCACATGGTTCACGTCCGCTCCGTCGAAGCGGTAGCGGTCCTGGATGAAAACCTTGGACAGGATCAGCGCCGTCGGCGGAGTGATGCCGACCTTGTGCCCGTAGACATCGATCGCGTCGTCGCCGAACCAGCTGTCGTTGACCGCGATCGTGCCGTTGGACATGGCGAAGATGACGTCGAAGAAGAACCGCTCGTCCTTCCACACCTTGGCGATCCAACGCTCGTCCTCGACATCGGTGCGGTAGCCGCGGGCCTGGAAGAAGGCGAGGATGCGCGGGTAGTCGCCCGGCTTGCAGAACACGTCCAGATCCTTGGTCGGCCGCCGGATGCCGGTATAGGCCGTCACCGCATAGGTCCCCGACAGCAGGAAGGGGATGCCGCTCTCCTTCAGCAGGCCAAGCGCCTCCTCATAGAAGGCCACGGCCTCTTCCGGCGGATGGAAGCTCGGGTCGGTGACGGTGTCTGACATGAGTCCTGGCCCTGGGGCGAGGGTTTGGAAACGGTCGCGGTTGGCGCGGAGTTCCTTGGCCATAGCTCGCCATGCATCTGATTTGTTTACGGGTCGGCTCTAGACGTGAGACTCCGATGGTGGCCGGGGAGGGTCCGCTTGAAAGGTCGTTGGCGTCTGTTCAGGCACGACGCGGGTCGGGTCTCCGGTCCGCCCGCCCTGGCGTATGTGGTGATGTACGCCGCCGCCCTGGCGGTAGGCTACTGGACCATGGCCCGGTTCGGCACGGCCACGATCTGGCTCGCCAACGGGGTCGTGACCGCGGCCCTGCTGCAATTGCACCGCCGCCCGGCCTTGGCGGTGCTGGCGTCCTGCGCGGCGCTCGACATCCTGATCAACGGCATGCGCGGAACCTCCGCCCTGTATCTGGGCGCCAATGTCGTGCTCAACCTCGGCATGGCCGTGGCGGCCGCCGTACTGGCGCGGCGGGTGTGCGGCGCGGCCCTCGACCTGCGCCGCCCGGGCCGCCTGACCCGGTTTACGGCGCTGGCCGTGGCGCCGGCCACGGTCGTCGCCGGCCTGTTCAGCATGGGCCTGCTCGCGCTGATCACCACGAAACCGTGGGTGATCTGGCTCTTCAAGTTGCAGAGCTACATCGCCGTCGAGACGCTGGGCCTGCTCCTCGTCACCCCGATCCTGCTGCTGCTGGCCCGCCGCCACCGCTTCCTCGGCGCCGCCCGCGCGTCCCGCGCCGAAGCCGCGAGCCTGGTCGCCCTGATGCTGGCGGTGACGGTCGGCGTCTTCTGGCAGGACGAAGCGCCGCTGATGTTCCTCGTCTTCCTGCCGATGATGCTGATCGGCCTGCGGCTGTCGCCCGCCTGGTCCGCCGGGGCCCTGATCGGCCTGGCCGCGATCAGCGGCGCGGCCACCCTGATGGGTCATGGACCGGTCCACCTGACCCGGCTGGCCGACCTGCCCGGGCTCGAGGGCGTGCCGCCGATGGTCCGCAGCCTCGGCGTCTACAACCTGTTCCTGCTGGCCATGGTGGTCACCGTCCTGCCGATCTCGACGGTGATGACCGAGCGGCGCCGGCTTGAGGCCCGGCTGCGGGCCCGCACCGCCGCCGCCCAGGAGGCCCGCCGCGTGGCCGAGGACGCCGCCGCCGCCCGTTCCCGCTTCCTGGCCATGATGAGCCACGAGATGCGCACCCCGCTGAACGGCGTGGCCGGCTTCGCCGACCTGCTGGCGGGCCGATCCGACCTCGACGGCGAGGCGGTGCGCCAGGCGCGGCAAATCCGCGAGTCCAGCGACGGCTTGCTGATGCTGGTCGAGGACATCCTCGATTTCGCCCGCGGCGAGGACGCCGTCTCGCTGGAGCCGCTGGACCTGGCCGCCGTCGCCCGCGAGGCCATGGCGCCCAGCCGCGCCGCCGCCGACGCCTTGGGGCTCAGCCTGGGCGTGGACGACCGCCTGCCGGTCCGCGCCCGCTTCCTTTGCGACCGCCGCGCCCTGCGTCAGGCCCTGCATCCGCTGATCGCCAACGCGGTCAAATTCACCACCGAGGGCGGCGTCTCCGTGCGCCTCGACCGGGCCGGCGAGGGCGTCGCCATCCGCGTCTCCGACACCGGCTGCGGCATCGCGCCCGACCACCACACCGAACTGTTCCAGGCCTTCTGCCAGGCCGACGCCTCGACCACCCGGCTTCACGACGGCGTGGGCCTCGGCCTCGCCCTGGTGGCCCGTCACGTGAGCCGGCTCGGGGGTCGGGTCGAGGTCGACAGCCGCCCCGGCGAGGGCTCGACCTTCACCCTGCATCTGCCCCTCGCCCGCGCTCCTGACGTCGCCGGGGACGCGCCCCTCCCGGCCCCCGCCCTCGCCGCCGGGCCCGAGACCGGAACCCCGGCCGGCGCGTCGACCGCCGCCAGCACCCCGCGCGTGCTCGTCGTCGATGATCATCCGGTCAATCGCGAGGTCGCCCGCATCATGCTGCAGGCCTTCGGCTGCGAGGTGATCGAGACCTGCGACGGCCACGAGGCTGTGCAGGCCGCGGCCGCCCACGCCTTCGACCTCGTGCTGATGGACGTGCGCATGCCGCGCATGGACGGGCTCGAGGCCACCGGCCGCATCCGCGCCCTGCCGGACCCCGTCCGGGGCGCCGTCCCGATCGTCGCCATGACCGCCGACGCCATGCCTGAGGACGTGACCCGTTGCCTCGCCGCCGGCATGAACGCCCATCTGGCCAAGCCGGTCAGCCAGGCCGCCCTGTTCGCCATCGTCTCGCGCGCGCTGTCCGGCGACCTGCCCGTCGCCAGCGTGGTCGAGGCGGCTTGAGCCGGGGATGAGAGATGACGGGGCGAAGGCGGTTCCCTGGGCCCCGCCCCTGACCCCTCACCCCTGATAATTCCCCTTGAACGGAAACCGCCGCGCCCAGAACTCGCGCAGCTCGGGCAGGGCGTCGACCCGCCGCATGACCTCGCCCATGCGCGGCGCCACCTGATGGAAGCGGGCCCGGTGCGGCGTCCAGCGGCTGGCCGTGGCCACATACAGATCCAGCACGGTCAACTCCGGCCCCAGCAGGAAACGGTCGGGCGTGATCTGGCTCTCCATCCGGCCCCAGCACTCGGCGATCCGTTCCGCCGTCCGCGCCTTGATCGTCGCCTGCGCCGCCGCATCGTCGCCGGCCAGTCGGCTCGGGTCATCTCGGACCCAGTACATCGAATAGATCGAGGCCGGGATGAAGGTCATCCAGCGCAGGAACTGGGCCCGGCGCGGGTCGCACGGCTCCGGTCCCAGCGCCGCCTCCGGATGCTGCTCGGTCAGCCAGATCAGGATCGCCGCGCTCTCGGTGATCGTCTCCCCGTCCGGCGTGACCAGCGCCGGTATCTGCCGCATGGGATTGACCGGCGCCACCTTGTCGCGCTCGGTCTCGCCCTCCCAGGTCACCGCCTCGACGACCTCGAAGGGCGCCCCGATCAGGGTCAGCGCCGCCTCCACCGGAACCGAGCCGGACCCGGCCGCGCCATAGACTGTGTAGGTCATGCGTCCTCCTGCTTCGGAGGTCGGCCCCCGGATCAGCCCAGGGCGATCAGCAGGGCCATCACGGCGGCGACCTCGACGAAATTCCCTACGCCATGCGCAACGATCGGGGCCACGAGACTCTTCGACCGCTCCATAAGCCAGACGTATGTCAGGCCCCAGACGAAGGCGTAGATCTGCTGGGCGATGGCGATGTTCAGCGGACCCCGCAGGAAGCTGTCGTAATGGGCCACCCCGAACAGCAGGGCCACCAGCACCCCCGCCACGGGGATCTCGAACCGGCCGAGGCGGACCCGGCCGGGCGTCAGCACCACCAGCATGCCGACCAGCAGGCCGCGAAAGATGGTCTCCTCGCCGAGACCGGTGGTGATCATGGCCAGCAGCCATTCCGCCGCCGGCACGGGGGCCGTCGGATAGTCGCCGGGCGCCACGCCGCCGAGCAGCTGCGGCCAGTAGTCGGCGGCCAGCATGATCAGGCCCATCGCGACGCCGATCAGCGCGGCCAGTCCGATGTAGCTTCGCCCCGGCGGCCATCGGACATGCCCGTCCGCCCGCGGCAGGACCTTTTTCATGACGCCGATGCCGATGAGGCCGACGAGGCCCTGCAGCATGATGGCGACGAAGACGAACAGGCCGACGTGGTCGCTCCAGCCCTCGCCGCCGTTGCGGAAGATCCATCGGGCGGCCTCCCGCGCCGGCACGAGGCAGACCTGCATCACCACGGCCGCGAGCAGCAGCGACAGGATGGTGCGGACCGGTCCGGCGGTGAAGCCGGTAATCTGGAAGAACGGGCGCGGGGCGGAGGGGAGGACGGTGCTCATTCGATGAGCGTGGCGGCTCAACCGGCTCCGGTCTTGAACGAATGGTGCAGTGCGCGCCACTGCCCGGGCGTGCGGCCGGTCAGGGCGCGCACGTCGCGCGTCATATGGGCCTGGTCGGCGAAGCCCTCCGCGGCGGCGATGTCGCTCAGCTCTTCCCGGCCGACGATCAGCCGGCTCCACGCCCGGCGCGTCCGCGCCTCGACCCGGTAGCGCGCTGGCCCTACTCCATAGGCCGCGGTGAACCTCCGCCAGGCGGTCTGGCGGACCACATCCCATTGGCGGGACCATGCCGAAGCGGCCGGCGCCGTTGCCTCCGACAGGGCTTTGGCGAGGACGTCGACGTCATCCTGAAGTCCGCCCGGACCCGGCGTCAGCGCCTCCAGCAGGGAGGCCTGCCCATCGCGTACATCCCGCTCCGCCAGCCGCGCCAGCCTGTCCGCGTCGTCGATGCGCATCCGGCTTGACGTGCGGGCCCACAGCGTCGGCAGGGGGAGGTTCAGCACCGTGGTCCGCCGGAGGGGGGCCCGATCCAGATGCGCCGAGAACGCCGCGTGGATGAGCACGTCGCCAGGCCCCGCCCGATAGCGCCCGCCGTCTCCCGCCTCCTCGTAGCCGCCGGACAGGACGATGGCCGCGTAGGGCGTGTCGTGCCGATGCCGCGGAATGGCCGCGCCGGGCTGGAGCACATCGATGGGAGCGGCGGTCATCACGGAGGCCACCTTACATCCCCAGCCTCATCCCCAACAGAATGGGCCATTCCTACCACATCTAGCGGTCGCGGAAAAAGTGATCGCAATATAGCCGTATTTTGGCTTGGCGAACGGTTCCCGGAGTCGCATGGTTACGATCCATCTTCCGGATTCGCCGACAGAGTAGCTTCGATGAACGCGCACGTCCCCATCACCGCTTCCACCCCCGGCCTCCTGACCGCCTCGGCGGCCTACAAGCCGTTCCGCTACCCGTGGGCGTTCGACATGTGGAAGAAGCAGCAGCAGGTCCACTGGATGCCCGAGGAGGTGCCGCTGGGCGAGGACTGCAAGGACTGGGCGGCCAATCTGACCGACAGCGAGCGCAACCTGCTGACGCAGATTTTCCGCTTCTTCACCCAGGCCGACATCGAGGTCCAGGACAACTACATGGAGCGGTACGGTCGGGTGTTCAAACCGACCGAGGTCAAGATGATGCTGGCGAGCTTCGCCAACATGGAGACCATCCACATCGCCGCCTACGCCCTGCTGCTCGAAACCATCGGCATGCCCGAGAGCGAGTTCGGGGCCTTCATGGAATACGAGGCCATGCGCGACAAGCATGACTTCATGGGCAGGTTCGGGGTCGAGACCGACGGCGACATCGCCCGCACCCTGGCCATGTTCGGCGGCTTCTCCGAAGGCCTGCAGCTGTTCGCGTCGTTCGCCATGCTGATGAACTTCCCGCGCCAGAACAAGATGAAGGGCATGGGCCAGATCGTCTCGTGGTCGGTGCGCGACGAGAGCCTGCACTGCGAGGGCATCATCAAGCTGTACCACGCCTTCAACAAGGAGACGGGCGCGGTCACCAAGGCCGTGGCCGACGACATCGTCGAATGCTGCCGCACCGTGGTCGAGATGGAGGACCGCTTCATCGACCTGGCCTTCGAGATGGGGCCGGTCAACGGCATGACCCCGGCGGACATCAAGTCCTACATCCGCTTCATCGCTGACTGGCGCCTGCGCCAGCTGCACCTGCCCGAACTGTTCGGGATCAAGGAAAACCCGCTGCCCTGGCTGCAGTCGATGCTGTCGGGCGTCGAGCACGCCAACTTCTTCGAGGCCCGCGCCACCGAATACTCCAAGGCCGCGACCAAGGGCTCGTGGCACGGCGCCGCCGGCGTCTGGGACAGCTTCGACGCCATGATGCAGAAGCGCCGCATTGAGGGCGTCGACGCCTGAACCCGCGCCGGGTCAACGTCGCCCTCGTCGGCTTCGGCTATGCCGGACGCACCTTCCACGCGCCGCTGATCTCGGCCTGCGCCGGGCTTGAACTGCATACGGTGGTGACAAGCCAGGCCGAGGCGCTCGCCGCCGCCTGGCCCCACGCCCGTCCAGTCCCGAGCTTCGACGAGGCCCTCGCCGACCCGGCCATCGGCCTGGTGGTCGTCGCCACCCCCAACGCCCTGCACGCCCCGCAGGCCCGGGCCGCGCTTGAGGCGGGCAAGGCGGTCGTCATCGACAAGCCGTTCGCCCTCGACCTGGCCGAGGCGCGGCAGGTCGCCGATCTCGCCAAGGCCCGCGGCCTCTTCCTGTCGGTCTTCCACAATCGCCGCTGGGACGCCGACTTCCTCGCCCTGAGGAGCGAACTCGACAGCGGCCGTCTCGGCCCGATCCACGCCTTCGAGAGCCACTTCGATCGCTACCGGCCACAGGTGCGGGATCGCTGGCGCGAACGGGGCGAACCGGGCGGCGGCATCTGGCATGATCTCGGCCCTCACCTGATCGACCAGGCCCTTGTCCTGTTCGGCCGCCCCCTCGGCGTGACCTGCGACCTCGCCGTGCTGCGCGAGGGCGGCCGCGCCGCCGACTGGGCCCACGCCGTCCTCCGCTACGCCGACAAGCGGATCATCCTGCACGCCGACATGACCAGCCCCGCGCCCGGCCCCCGGTTCGCCGTCCACGGCGCGAAGGCCAGCTGGCTCAAGTCGGGCCTCGACGCGCAGGAGGACCAGCTCAAGGCCGGCCTGCCGGTCGGCGGCCCCGACTGGGGCGTCGATCCCTCGCCCGCGGTTCGGGTCGATGGCGCCACCGGCGCGCGGGAGACCGTCCCCGGCCCGCCGGGCGACTACCGCGCCTATTACGACGCCGTCGCCTCGGCCCTGACCGACGGGGCCCAGAATCCGGTCCCACTGGAGGAGGCGCTAACCGTCATGGAGGTGCTGGAAGCCGGGATCGAGAGCGGGAAGCGGCGGGCCGAGGTCCGGCTGTAGGCGCGGTCGGGCTCGCTCAGGGCGTTGGCGGCGGCGCCAGGTCGGGACAATCGAACTCGGCGCAGTAAAGTTGTCTCAGTCGCTGCTGCCCCTTGAGCGTGACCTGCTCGGCCCTGTCAGCAGCGCCGGCCAGAAGGTGCTCGGGCGGAGACGGCGGCCAGTCGCCTCCGGCCTGGATGTCGTCCAACTGCCCCGGTGTCAGGACACGAGCCAGAACCAGCGCCGCAGCCTGGTCAATCTCGCCCCCTATTTCCCGGTGGACCTGCAGGAGCATGGTCCGCAGTCGGCTTTCCCGCTCGGGGTCCACCATCAGGTCCATGGCCTCGAGGTCCTCCTCGATGCTTCCCAGCATCCCGGCTTCCCGCATGAAAGCGGCCACCGCCGCAAGGTGCTCCGGCGAAGGTTCCGCACCGGTCCACGGCGGCCCCTCGCCCATGTCCCCCATGCGGAAGCGGACCGAAAACTGAACGCTGGACTTGGTCGCCTCGCCATCGATTTGTTGCGGGTTCAGCCGGAATCCCGGAACCAGCATCAACGCCGCCTGATCAAAACCCAGGCCGGACGGGACGACGGTGTTCACGCGGCAGAGCGCCAGCGTGCCGTCCGGCGCCACACTGCATCGCAGGTTCACATCGCCCCCGAAGCCAGCCGTGGCGGCGAACCCCGGATAGGCCTCGGCCATCGCTTCGCCATCCGGCATGGACGCCCAGCTCGGGTTGACGATCTCCTGCGCGCTCGCGGCTCTCGCCAGCGTCATTACGGCGAGGGTGAGCGCCGCCCCTTGCTTGATCCGCGCTGCACATAGGGAACTCGCTCGCAGAAACGCCGCTCGTCGCCGCGGGGGTCGTTCTCCATCCGGGTCGAATGGATCATATGCCCGCGTACCATTCGTAGCCCCGGTCCTCCCAGTAGCCGCCCTTGCCGGCGCCGATGTGGGCGAAGCTCTCCACCGCCTCGATGCGGCGGATGTATTTGGCGTGCTTGTAGCCCAGCTGCCGCTCGACCCTGAGCCGCAGCGGCGCCCCGTGCGGGACCGGCAGGACCTCGCCGTTCATGTCGTAGGCTAGGAGGGTCTGGGGGTGGCGGGCGTCGACCAGGTCGATGCTCTCGTAGTAGCGCTCGCCATCCTCGCGCTGGTCCAGGGCGTCGAAGCAATGGAAGACGATGTAGCGCGCCTCGGGCTTCATCCCCGCCTCGTCCAGCAGGGTCTCCAGCCGCACCCCGGTCCATTCGCCGATCGAGGTCCAGCCCTCGACGCAGTCATGCTTGGTGATCTGGGTCCGCGCCGGCCGCGCCCTCAGATCGGCGAGGCTGAGCGACAGCGGCCGCTCCACTAGGCCGTCGACGACCAACCGGTAGCCGGCGAAGCCGTCCGCCTTCAGCGCCACATAGTCGGCCGCCGCCGGGTCGATCGAGCCGTTGGGGCGGAAATCCGGAGAGATCTCGGCCCGGCTGTAGGTCGGCGCCAGGGCGTCGCGGGGAATGATCAGGCGCTGCACCCGGCGGGTCAGTCCCTCGCCCATGCGGCGCGCCTGCTCGGACAGCCGCCAGCTCGCCTCGCCGCAGGCGGAGACAAGACCCGCGGCGGCGGTCGCCAGCGCGCCGGTCAGCCAGCGGCGGCGGTTCATGGCGCCTCTCCCTCGTCACGCCGCCGCCGAAGCTTCGGCCCCGCCGTCGAGCCCGGCGGCCCGATCACGAACCAGCCGGTGATCATCGACCGCATGTTGTTGAAGAAGCCGGTCCAGATCACCAGCCCGACGTGAACGACGATGAAGGCGACGATCAGCCCGGCCGAAATGAAGTGCAGCGTCCGCGCCGACTGCCGCCCGCCCATGATCTCCAGCAGCACCGCCCCGATGGCGTTGAAGCCCGGCGACATCGACAGGCCGGTGACCAGCATCATCGGCAGGATGACGAGCACCATGGCCACATAGGTCAGCTTCTGGATGACGTTGTAGGTGCGGACATGGTCGTCCGCGGGGAAATGCAGCCGGGCGTGCTCCTTCACCGCTGGCCAGAATCCGCGGATTTCGCGTCCCGTCGGCCAGAGCCGCCGCCGGAAGCGTCCGGTGGCCAGCGACCAGGCCAGATAGACCAGGCCGTTGATCACGAAGATCCAGGCGAACAGGAAATGCCAGTTGCGCGCCTCCGCCAGATTGCGGCCCTGCGGGATCAGCAGCCAGTCCGGGACCGTCGGCGTGCTCAGCCACGGATCGGCGAAGGTCGAGCGCAGGCCCCAGTAGAGGTGCGGATGCGCCGCCAGGATGTTCAGCCCGCTCATCAGCAGGACCACCACGGCGGCGACGTTGAGCCAGTGGGTGATCCGCACGACGGCCGGATGCCGCCAGACGTCGACGCGGCCTCCGGACAGCGGCCGGTCCGCGCGCCGGTCTTGGGCGGGCTCGGCGGGCGGATCGGCGACGGCCTCGGTCACAGCGGCGTTCCCTTGCAGGTCGCCGCAACGGTGTCACGAGCCTCGGCCGGCCGCAACGCCGCCGTCGGTCCCGGGCGTCACTCCACGGGCGGGACAGGCATCGGCGGGGCCGGGGGCAGGTCCGGCGGCGGTGGCGGCGCCGGGATCGTACACACCCGGCCGGCGGCCCTGCAGGCGGCCATTTCAGCCTCCCAGGCGGCGTGGTCGCGTTCCCACTGGGCGCGGGCGGCCGCGGCGGCCGAGTTGCGGGCCTCCCACTGGGACCGCTCGGCCTCAAGCCGGGCGTTCTCCTCGCGCCAGTTCGCGTTCCGCTGCTCGAAGGCGGCCCCCGCCTCGGCCTCGGCCTCGGCGGCGGCGGCGTTGCGGGCGGCGACCTCGGCGTTCAGGCGCGCGGTCGCGGCGACTTCGGCGGGAATCTGCTTCGAATCCGGCGCCCGGTGGTAGGTCTCGCCGCGCAGGCGCAGCCATTCCTCCGAGCCGGGCGTGGGGCTGGCGGACTGGGGCGGCGGCGGCTGGGCGATGGCGGGGGCGGCGAGCGCCAGGGCGGCGGCGGCGGCGGCGGTCAGGGTCAAACGGATCATCACGAGGCTCCTCGGAACTGCGCGGCGGCCGGTCCGGCCGTCTTGGGCGATCGCGACAGATAACGCCGATCAGGCGATTTGGCGCCGCGCCTTCACCAGTCCGGCAGGCGGAGTTCGAACGTGGTGCCCTCCGGGCCCGTGTCGACCAGCGCGAGATCCCCGCCGTGACTGACCGCCAGTTCGCGCGAGATGGTCAGGCCGAGGCCGGTGCCGTCGGAAGCGCGGCCGCTGACGAAGGGTTCGAACAACCGCTCGGACAGGCGCGGCGGAATGCCCGGCCCGTTGTCGGCGACGCGGATGATCACCGTCCCGCCCTCGTCGACGGCGCTGACCTTGATCACGCCCTTGCGACCGATCCGGGTGGCATCGCCCTCGATGGCCTGGCGGGCGTTGCGCATCAGATTGACGAGAACCCGGTGCAGTTGGTCCGGATCGGCATGGACGGTGAACCGGGCCGGGACCGCCTTCGTCAGCCGCACGCCCGCGTCGGACAGGCCGGCGTCCTCGGCCGCCGCCGCCACTGCGGGCCCCAGGGCGAAGCGACTGCGCTGCGGCTCGGGCTCCTCGCTACGGCCGTACTCCAGCACGTTGCGCGAAAGGGCCGCCGCCCGGCCGAGCGCCCGCTCGAGCCGGGGCAACGCCTTGGCCACCTGCGGATCGGGCGAGTCGGCCAGCCGCTCCGAGGCGATCTGCGCGGAGGTCAGCATGTTGCGCAGGTCGTGGTTGATCTTGGCCACCGCCTCGCCCAGCGCCACCAGGCGGGCCCGGGACCGCAACGACTGGCGGACCTCGTCCTGCATCCGCGCCAGCTCGCGCTCGACCCGCCCGATCTCGTCGTGGCGGTCGCTGGGCGGATCGCCTTCCGCCTCGGGGTCGAGGGCGAACCGCTCGATCGAGCGAGTCACCCGCCGCAACGGCTGCAGCACCAGGAAGGCGAGGCCGCCATACAGCAGGCCGCCCGCGACGAGGGAGATCAGCAGCGACGTCAGCAGGCTGTTGACCAGGAAGGTCCGCAGTTCGAGCTTCAGAGGTTGGGCGGGGGCGAGGACCTCGATGAAATCGCCCGAGCGGTAGCGGGGCCGCGCCTGCACCCGGACCGACCGGTCGGGGTGGCCGAACAGGGTCCGCCACGGGTCAAAAATGCGGGCCGCGGGGCGGTCCTCGCGCAGGTCGATCAGGTCCGGCGTGCGCGGCAGGTTCGGGGCCTGCAGCAGCAGACGGCGCACGCCCTGGTCCCCGACGACCACGGCCTGCACGCCGCCGATGGCCAGCAGCTGTTCGGCGACGTCGTCCTCGACGGCGGAATAGGGCAGGGCCTCGACCCCCACCGAGGCCAGTTCGGCCGATTGCAGCCGATCCAGCAGCCAGCGCTCGTGGAAGCTGGCGGCGCTCGGCGCGATGATCAGGACCTCGACCACCACGGTGAAGATGAAGGTCAGCACCAGCAGCCGCCACGCCAGCGCGTCAGGCCGGTGGAAGCCCAGCCGGTCGCGCCAGTCGGCCGGCAGGCGCAGGCGCCGTCCGACATCGCTCAGTAGGGGCCGCTCCGCGCTCATGCGGTTCCTAACGCAAAGCTTGGACCAATGGCTGCGTCGTTCACGCCGGGCCCCGTCGCCGCAGCGCCGCCTGCACGGCCTTCATCGCGAACGGCAGCACCACCGCCAGCACGAAGACGCCCGCCATCGGGGCCCAGAACTGGTTGAACAGGGCCTGGATGTCCGGATCGGGATCGGCGACCAGCAGGGTGTTCAGCCGCGCCCCGATCCAGCAGTAGATGATATGCGCCGGCAACAGGCCGATCACCGTGGCCACCGTATAGGGAAGGAGCCGCACGGCCATCATGCCCGCCGCGATATTGATCATGTGGAACGGCACCACGACCGCCAGCCGCGAGGCCAGCACATACCAGAACGTGTCCTTGTCTATGGCGCCGCAGACCTTCTGCATCAGGCCCTTGTCGCGCTCGGCCCTGCGCCGCAACGCCTCGCCCAGGGCCGATCGGGTGACCGCATAGACCACCAGGGCCCCGGCCGTGGCGGCGATCGAGGTCGCGACGCCGCCGACCCACGGGCCGAACAGGTAGCCCGCGGTGATGGTGACGAAGAAGACGCCCGGCACCACGCTGGCGGTCAGGACCGCGAACAGCAGCATCAGGATCAGCAGGCTGAACAGATAGTTCTCGGCCGTGAAGGCGCGAAACGTCTGGCCGTGCTCGCGCAGGGTGTCCAGCGACAGGTAGCGGTTCCAGCCCATGGCGAAGATCAGGGTGATCACGCATCCCAGCGCGATGAGGGGCAGGAAGCGTTTCACCCGGTGCATCGTCTCTCCGCTGACCGCTCGCGGCGTTGACACCACGGGCTTCCCCGCTTATACGCCCGCCCTTCCCGCGACGGACCACTTTCCGCCGCCCACCTTGTTTTCAGTCCCAGGAGCCGACCGTGAAGCGGACCTATCAGCCGTCGCGACTCGTGCGCAAGCGCCGTCACGGCTTCCGTTCGCGGATGGCCACCAAGAACGGACAGAAGATCGTTCAGCGTCGCCGCGCCAAGGGCCGCAAGCGCCTGACGGCCTAAGTCGTCCGGCGCCCGGGACCGGGCGCATGAGCGACCTCGTGAAAATCGAACGCCTCAAATCGCGGCCCCAGTTTCTGGCGGCCGCGAAAGGCGTTTCCGAGGCCCGCGGCGCCGTGGTCATACAGCGCCTCGACCGGGGCGACGGCGATCCGGTGGTGCGGCTGGGCTTCACCGCCACGCGCAAGGTCGGCAACGCCGTCATCCGCAACCGCGCCAAGCGCCGCCTCAGGGAGGCCGCGCGGGCCCTGGCGCCGCAGCTGGCGGTCCCCGGCAGCGACTATGTCTTCATCGCCCGCATGGGCACGGCGGACCGTCCGTGGGACCGTTTGCTTGACGATGTGAAATCGGTGCTTACAAGGCTCGCGACCCCGCGGCCGGCGCCCCATGTCGCGCCCCAAGCCCCCTCTTCGCCCGCCGGCCAGGACCGCTGATCTCCATGCCCCCCCAGAATAACAGCCGCAACACGATCCTCTTCATCGTGATCGCGGGCCTCATGCTGCTGGCCTACAACTTCTTCGTCATGGAGCCGCAGACGCAGCAGCGCCGCGCGGCGCAGCAGGCGGCGGCTGAATCCACGACCGGCCCCGTCACCGCCCCGTCGGCCAGCGCCGCCGTCTTCACCACGGACCGCACCGTCGCCCTCGCCCGCAACGGCGCCGCACGGGTGCCGATCCAGACGGGAACCCTGACCGGATCGCTGTCGCTGATCGGCGGCCGCATCGACGACCTGTTCCTGACCCGCTACCGCGAGACCATCGACAAGGACTCCCCGGCGGTCGAGCTGTTCCGCCCCGAAGGCATGGAGCACGCCTACTACGCCCAGTTCGGCTGGGCCGGACCGAACATCCCGGGCGGCGTGCCCGGCCCGAACACGCCGTGGCGTCTGACGCAGGGTTCGACCCTGACGCCGACCACCCCCGTCGTCCTGACCTGGGACAACGGCGCCGGCCTGCGCTTCACGCGCCGGATCAGCGTCGACGACCTGTACATGTTCACGGTGACCGACACGGTCGCCAACCTCAGCGGCCAGGCCGTCACGATAGCCGCGCGTTCCGGTGTTCTGCGCCACGGCGTGCCGGACAATCTCGGCCGCAACCAGGTCCTGCACGAAGGCGCCATCGGCACCTTCGGCGACGGCGACAGCTATTCGACCCAGCAGCTCAAATACAAGGGTTGGGCCAAGAAGCCCTCGGTCGAACACCAATCGACCGGCGGCTGGCTCGGCATCACCGACAAGTACTGGCTGGCGGCCGTCATTCCTCCGCAGGACGAGAAGATCACGGCCCGATTCCTCGTCGAGGACGCCGGCTCATACAACGCCCACATCGCCACCATGGATGGCGCGGCCCGCACCATTCAGCCCAACACCCAGATCACCGAGACCCAGCGCCTCTTCGCCGGCGCCAAGCGCAACGAAATCCTCGCCGGCTACGAGAAGTCGCAGGACCTGCCGCGCTTCGTCTACGCCATCGACTGGGGGTTCCTGTTCTTCCTGACCCGCCCGATCTTCTGGCTGATCGAATTCTTCTACAGCTTCCTGGGCAATTTCGGCCTGGCCATCCTGGCCCTGACCCTGACCGTCCGCCTGATCATGTTCCCGCTCGCCAACAAGAGCTACGAGAGCATGTCGAAGATGCGGAACCTCCAGCCGAAGATGGAGGAGATCAAGAAGAAGCACCCCGACGAGCCGCAGAAGCAGCAGCAGGAGCTGATGGCCCTGTACCAGAAGGAGAAGATCAATCCTCTGGCCGGCTGCTTGCCGCTGCTGCTCCAGATCCCGGTCTTCTACGCCGTCTACAAGATGCTGTTCGTGACCATCGAGATGCGTCACCAGCCCTTCTTCGGCTGGATCCGCGACCTGTCGGCGCCGGACCCGACCACCATCTGGAACCTGTTCGGCCTGATTCCCTGGGACCCCACCTCGGCGCCGCTGGTCGGCACGCTGCTGGGCGGCACCTTCGCGCTCAGCATCCTGGCCATCTTCTACGGCCTGACCATGTGGCTGCAGATGGCGATGAGCCCGCAGGCGCCCGATCCGATGCAGCGCCGCATCTTCCAGTTCATGCCGATCGTGTTCACCTTCATCATGGCCACCTTCCCGGCCGGCCTGCTGATCTACTGGGCGTGGTCGAACATCCTGACCATCTTCCAGCAGTACGTCATCATGCACCGCCTGAAGGCCGAGAACCCGATCGACACCTTCCTCGCCCGGCTGAAGAAGGCCTGAGTTGGACGATTTCACAGAGCAGGAACTGGAGCAGGCGCGCATCCTGTTCGCGCGCCCGGCCACCTTCGTCATGGGGGCGGCCAAGATCGAGCAACTGCCCGATCCGGACCTGCCCGAGATCGCCTTCGCCGGCCGCTCCAACGTCGGCAAGTCCAGCCTGATCAACGGACTGGTGGGGATGCACAAGCTGGCCCGGGCGTCGAACGAGCCGGGCCGCACGCGCGAGGTCAATTTCTTCGACCTCGACGGCCGGATGCGGCTGGTCGACCTGCCCGGCTACGGCTGGGCCAAGGCGTCGAAGGCGACGGTGAAGAAGTTCCAGGACCTGGGCCGCGACTACCTGCGCGGCCGGGTGACGCTGAAGCGGGTCTACCTGCTGATCGACGCCCGTCACGGCCTCAAGAAGGTCGACGACGAGGCGCTCGACGCGCTCGATCTCGCCGCGGTCAGCTACCAGATCGTCCTGACCAAGGCCGACAAGCTCAAGAAGGGCGAGGCCGAAAAGGTCCAGGCCGCCACCCTGAAGGCCATCTCCAAACGCCCCGCCGCCTACCCCGCCGTCATCGTCACCTCGGCCGAGAAGGGCGACGGCCTGCCGGACCTGCGCGCCGAGATCATGCGCACCACCGGCGTGACGATCTAAAGTCCCTCTCCCGGCGGGAGAGGGTCTTCGTAAACCCTTGCGGCTTCCGTTTCCGGGTGCTCCGCTCGTCGCATGCACACCCGCCAGATCCAGACCGACCGCCTCAAACAGCAGGTCCTCGAAGCCGGCTCGGGCCCGCTGGTCCTGCTGATCCACGGCTTTCCCGAATTGGGGATCAGCTGGCGGGCCCAGGTCGAGGCGCTGGCCGCGGCCGGCTACCACGCCGTCGCCCCGGACATGCGCGGCTACGGCGGAACCGACAAACCCGCCGACACCGCCGGCTACGGCATCCTCGACCTGGTCGGTGACATGGTCGATCTGGTGCGGGCGCTGGGCGAGACGTCGTGCGTGGTCATCGGCCACGACTGGGGGGCGCCGGTGGCCTGGCACTGCGCCCTGACCCGGCCCGACCTGTTCCGCGCCGTCTTCGCCCTGTCCGTGCCGTTCCAGCCGCGCCGGCCAACGGGCCCGCCCACCGCCGCCATGGCCGCGCTGTCGAAGCGCGCCGGGCTGGGCCAGCTCTACATCAGCCAATTCCAGGCGGCCGACGCGCACCAAGCCTTCGAGGCCGATCCCGCCGCCGCCCTGCGCAAGGCCTTCTACGCCTATGACGGCGCGACGCCCGACGGCCGCCAGTCGACCGGCTTCTTTCCCGAGGGCGAGACCTTCATCTCCACGATCCCCGACGACGCCACCCTGCCGCCGTGGATGAGCGAGGCGCATTTCCGGGAGTACGTCGCCGCCTTCTCCGCCGGCGGCTTCAAGGGACCGGTCGACTGGTACCGCAATCTCGATGGCAACTGGGCCGGCACGGCCTTCCTGCAGGACGCCCGCATCCGCGTTCCCGCCGCCTTCGTGGTCGGCGAGCGCGACCCGGTTCGCCACTACGCCGGCGCCCACGAGGCCATCCTGAAGGACTGGGCGCCCGACCTGCGGACGCAGGTCGTCGTCCCCGGCGCGGGCCACTGGATTCAACAGGAACGGCCGGACGAGGTGAACCGGCTGTTGCTCGACTTCCTGCGCCAGCCCGGCGTGGCCGCCTAGGCCGCTTCGGCCCTCAGTCCGGCCACGGCGTCGGCGGTGATTTCCAGACTGTGGAGGCGCGCCTCGAGGTCGTGGATCATGCCGGTGACCATGACCTCGTCCACGCCGGTCAGGGCGATGAACTCCGCCAGCTTGGCCCGCACCGTGTCGCGGCCTCCGATGGCTGAGTATTTGAGCCGGCCCTGCACCGCCGCCTGCTGGCGCGCGTCCAGCACCGCATCGATGTCATCCACCGGCGGCTTCAGCTTGCCCGGCTTGCCGGTGACCACGGCGGCGAACGACTGCTGCATCGAGGTGGACAGCCGGCGGGCCTCCGCGTCGGTCTCGGCAGCGAAGACGTTGATCACGGCCATGGTCCGCGGCCGGTCCAGCGCCGCCGAGGGCCGGAAGCCGGAGCGATAGGTCTGCAGCGCCTGCAGCAGCAGCTCCGGCGCGAAATGGGAGGCGAAGGCGTAGGGCAGGCCCAGCTGGGCGGCCAGTTCGGCGCTGAACAGGCTGGAGCCGAGCAGCCAGATCGGCACGTTCGAGCCCTGTCCGGGATAGGCCGCCACCCGCTGGCCCGGGGCCGCAGGGGCGAGGAAGGCCTGCAGTTCCATCACATCGCGCGGGAACTGGTCGGCGGCCTCGAAATAGCGGCGCAGGGCGCGGGCCGTCTCGCCGTCGGTTCCCGGCGCCCGGCCGAGGCCCAGGTCGATCCGCCCGGGATGCAACGCCTCCAGGGTGCCGAACTGCTCGGCGACCACCAGGGGCGCGTGGTTGGGCAGCATGACCCCGCCCGAGCCGACCCGGATGGTCTCCGTCGCCGCCGCCACATGGGCCAGCGCGACGGCGGTCGCGGCGCTGGCGATGCCCGGCATATTGTGGTGCTCGGCCAGCCAGAAGCGGGTGTAACCCAACCGCTCCGCGGCCCGGGCCAGTTCGGTGGTTTCGAGCAGGGCGCGGCGGGCGTCACCGCCCTCCACGATCGGCGACAGGTCGAGAATGGAGAATGCGGTCATGCCGCCTAGATCGGCGCGCCGCGGCCAAATTCAAGCGAGTGGTTCTCCCGGGCTCGCAAATCCTCCGGTTGCATTCCACCCGGTTTGGGCGGAGAGTGATGGCGCATTTGGAGGAACCGCTGTGCGCCTTTCATCCTGCATCGCCGCTGTCGCGCTCGCCGCCTCGGCCCTTCCCGCCGCCGCGCAGCAGCCGCCGCCCAACCACAACGGGCCGCCGCCGCCGGGGCAGGCGAGACTGATAATGAACCGGCCCTACACCGCGATGATGCCGGCCATGCGGGCCAGTTACGAGACCTTCCTCGACTCCGCCTCCGGCAACAATATCGGGCCGCAACCCCTCGCGCGGATCGACCTCGCCAATCGGGTCAGCACCCTCATCGATCTCGGGCGCTGCACCGACGCGCGCAACGAAGCCCGCGAAGCCGGCGACCGCCTGATGGCGCTGCGGGCGCGGCAGCTCTGCTCTACGGACCGCGCATCGAACTAGTCCCGAACGTCACATTGGAGGAAATCGCATGAAACGCCTGTCGTCCTGCCTGATCGCCGCCTCGCTTCTCGCCGTCGCCTTTCCGGTCGCGGCCCAGCAATCGCCAGGGGCCACCGCGCGGTCGCCGATGCAGACCGCCCGCGCACCCTCGATGGCCCAATCCGCATGGACGCGGGCAGGCCATGAGGCCGCCGCCCTGCCGGCCCAGTCGCTCCAACGCGTCGATCTCGCCAACCGGGTCAGCGCCCTGATCGAGCTCGGCCGCTGCACCGAGGCCCGCGACGAGGCGCGCGAGGCGGGCGATCGTCAGATGGCGATCAAGGTCCGGCAGCTCTGCCGCGCCGATCGCGCCGCCACCAGCTGAGCGCCTAGACCGGGTGCGTCGGTTCCGGCTTCACCGGAGCCGGCGCCGGCTCGGGCGTGGAAGGCACGTCCGGCAACGGGATGAACTCGACGTCGTCCTCGGCCGGCAGGGCCATGCGCCCGGCCTTCCAGTCCGCCTTGGCCGCGTCGATCTTGTCCTGTGACGACGAGACGAAATTCCACCAGATCAACCGCGGCCCGACCGGCTCGCCGCCCAGCACCATGACCGATGATGGCTTCAGCGCCCGCACGGTCGGCTCGGCGGTCGGCTCCAGCACGATCATCTGGCCCTCGTGGAAGGTCCGGTCGCCGACCTCGATCTCGCCTTTGGCCACATACAGCGCCCGTTCGCTGTAGCCGCCCGCGCCGCGCCCCGGCGGCGGCGTGGTGCGCACCCCCTCGGCCAGCTCCCAGTGCACATAGAACAGTGGCGACGAGGTCGGCACGGCCGCCCTGGCCCCATAGGCTTCGCCGGCGACCAGCCGCGCGAACAGGCCGCCGTTCTCATAAGCCGGCTGGTCGCCCTCGCCATGGTGATGGAACGATGGATCGACGTCCTCGGCCTCGTCCGGCAGGGCGATCCACGCCTGCATGCCGTGCATCGGCCCGCCCTGGCTCTTCTTCAGCGGATCGGTGCGCTCGGAGTGGACGATGCCCTTGCCCGCGGTCATCCAGTTGACCTCGCCCGGGCGGATGGCCTGCACCGCCCCGGTGTTGTCCCGGTGCATGATCTCGCCCTCGAACAGATAGGTCAGGGTCGACAGGCCGATGTGGGGGTGCGGCCGCACATTGATCGATTCCGCGCCGGGCGCGAACTCGGCCGGCCCCATCTGGTCGAGGAAGATGAACGGTCCGACCATGCGCCGCGCGTGGAACGGCAGCACCCGCCCGACCTCGAACCCGCCCAGGTCCTTGCGGCGGGCGTCGATCACCATCTCGATCATCTGCGTCTCTCCGGCGCCGTGTGCGCCGAACCGGACTATCCGACGTGCGGGGTGACTATGCCAAGAGGCAGGGCCGTCACATTCTTCACGCCGCGGGTGACGATATGGCTCTCGCAGTCCGAGACGATGCCGAGGCTGAGCAGCTTCTCGCGCAGGAACTGGTCGAAGGCGTGCATGTCGGAGGTGATGATCCGCAGCACATAGTCCTCGCGCCCGGTGATGGTGGCGCACTGCACCACCTCCGGCCACCGGGCCACGGCGGCCTCGAACACGTCGAGATTCTCGGTCGACGGCAGGCTCAGCTTGACGATGGCGTAGACCTCGAAGTCGAGCCCCAGCTTGGTGGCGTCGAGCAGGGTCACCCGCTTGCGGATGAAGCCCGTATCCTCCAGTCTCTTGATCCGGCGCCAGCACGGCGAGGCCGACAGACCGACCCGCTCGGCCACCTCGGCCACGGACAGTCCGGCGTCCTGTTGCAGGATGTCCAGAATTCGGGCGTCCACGGGATCCAGATCGTCGGCCAAGGCGTTTCTCCGGTTCTTGTTATGGCGCAATAAAATACCCGTGAACCGGCATATGCAAGGTCAAAATCGAGCGAGCCTTGGCTGAAGGACCATGCTACAGGGCGCCGGAGGAAACGCGGTCGGATCAACCGGACAGCAGGACGGAATGAAAAAGCCAAACACCCAGCCCCTGTCGCTGCGCGTGCCCGAGCCTTCGGGCCGCCCCGGCGACACGCCCGACTTCAGCCATCTCAAGCTCGACGCGCCCGGCGCGGTCGACCGGCCGTCGGTCTCGACCGCTCCGTTCGACATGCGCGACCATGCCTTCCGGCTGGTGCGCGTGCTGGACGACGCCGGCCAGGCGGTCGGTCCATGGAATCCGAAGCTGGACGCCGACACCCTGCGGCGCGGCCTGAAGGCCATGATCCTGACCCGCGCCTTCGACGACCGGATGCATCGCGCCCACCGCCAGGGCAAGACCAGCTTCTACATGAAGTGCACGGGGGAAGAGGCCATCGCGGTGGCGCAGGGCATGATCCTGTCCCGCGAGGACATGGGCTTCCCGACCTATCGCCAGCAGGGCCTGTTGATCGCGCGCGGCTATCCGCTCGCGACGATGATGAACCAGATCTATTCCAACGCCTCCGACCCGATCAAAGGCCGCCAGCTGCCGATCATGTATTCGGCGAAGGACTTCGGCTTCTTCACCATCTCGGGCAACCTCGGCACCCAGGTGCCGCAGGCCGTCGGCTGGGCCATGGCCAGCGCCTACAAGGGCGACGACAAGATCGCCATCACCTGGATCGGCGACGGCGCCACCGCCGAGGGCGACTTCCACAACGCCCTGACCTTCGCCAGCGTCTACCGCGCGCCGGTGATCCTCAACATCGTCAACAACCAGTGGGCCATCAGCTCCTTCCAGGGCATCGCCGGCGGGCTGGAGACCACCTTCGCCTCCAAGGCCATCGGCTACGGCCTGCCGGCCCTGCGCGTCGACGGCAACGACTTCCTCGCCGTCTGGGCCGCGACCCAGTGGGCCGAGGAGCGCGCCCGCACCAACCAGGGCGCGACGGTGATCGAGCTGTTCACCTACCGCGGCGCCCCGCACTCGACCTCCGACGATCCCAGCCGCTACCGGCCGGGCGACGAGCACGAGAAATGGCCGCTGGGCGACCCGATCGCCCGCCTGAAGCAGCACCTGATCGCGCTGGGCGAATGGTCCGACGAGCAGCAGACGGCCGCCGAGGCCGACGCCGTCGAACAGGTCCGCGCCGCCGGCAAGGAGTCCGAGGCCATCGGCACCCTCGGCCAGTCGCGTCCTTCGGTGAAGACCATGTTCGAGGAGGTCTACGCCACCGAGGACTGGCGCATCACCGAACAGCGCCGCGAGGTGGGAGTCTGACCATGAGCCAGCAAACCACCTTCACCGAAGCCGACCGCACCGACGGCGTCGAGCCCGACATGGTCGACCAGAACCACGCGCCGAAGTCGGAGGCGCCCGACAACGGCGTCCAGCCGATGAACATGATCCAGGCGCTGAACTCGGCCCTGCACGTCAAGATGGCCGAGGACCCCAACGTGCTCAGCTTCGGCGAGGACGCGGGCTATTTCGGCGGCGTCTTCCGCGTCACCGACCAGCTGCAGCAGAAGCACGGCCTGACCCGCAGCTTCGACGCCCCGATCAGCGAATGCGGCATCGTCGCCGCCGCCATCGGCATGGGCGCCTACGGCCTGCGTCCGGTCGTCGAGATCCAGTTCGCCGATTACATCTATCCGGCCTACGACCAGATCGTCTCCGAGGCGGCCAAGCTGCGCTACCGCTCGGCCGGCCAGTTCACCTCGCCCATCGTGGTGCGCTCGCCCTACGGCGGCGGCATCTTCGGCGGCCAGACCCACAGCCAGTCGCCGGAAAGCCTGTTCACCCACATCGCCGGGCTGAAGGTCGTCATCCCGTCCAACCCCTACGACGCCAAGGGCCTGCTCATGGCGGCGATCGAGGACGACGACCCGGTCATCTTCTTCGAGCCGAAACGCCTCTACAACGGCCCCTTCGACGGCTGGCACCAGAAGCCGGTCAGCCCGTGGAAGGCGCAGGACCTGGCCCAGGTGCCGACCGGCAAATACATCGAGCCGATCGGCAAGGCCCGGGTCATGCGCGAGGGCAATGACGTCACCATCCTCGCCTACGGCACCATGGTCTGGGTCTCGCTGGCCGGGGCCGAACACGCCGGCGTCGACGCCGAGGTCATCGACCTGCGCACCCTCGTGCCGCTGGACATCGAGACCATCGAGGCCAGCGTGAAGAAGACCGGCCGCTGCGTCATCGTCCACGAGGCGCCGAAAACCTCAGGGTTCGGCGCGGAACTGAGCGCCCTGGTGCAGGAACGCTGCTTCTATCATCTGGAGGCGCCGATCGCGCGGGTGACCGGCTGGGACACCCCCTATCCCCACGCCTTCGAGTGGGAATATTTCCCCGGCCCCGAACGGGTCGCCGACGCCCTGAAAGCCGTCATGTCGGGAGGCCGCTGAGATGGGTCGCTTCGTCTTCAAACTGCCCGACGTGGGCGAAGGCACCGCCGAGGCCGAACTGGTCGGCTGGCACGTCAAGGTCGGGGACGTGGTCGCCGAGGACCAGATCATCGCCGACGTCATGACCGACAAGGCGACGGTCGAACTGACCTCGCCGGTGGCCGGCAAGGTGCTGGCCGCCCATGGGGAACCGGGCCAGCAGCTGGCCGTGGGTTCGCCGCTGATCGAGTTCGAGGTCGAGGGCGCGGGGAACGCGTCGGCTGAAGCCGCTCCGGCGCCGGCCAAGGCTGAACCCGCTCCGGCTCCGACGGCTGAAGCGCCCAGGACTGAGGCTGCGCCCGCCGCCGCCCCAGCCTCCGCTGGCGGCAATTTCGTCTTCAAACTCCCCGACGTCGGCGAAGGCACGGCCGAGGCCGAACTGGTCGGCTGGCACGTGAAGGTCGGCGACGCTGTCACCGAGGACCAGCTCCTCGCCGAAGTCATGACCGACAAGGCCACCGTCGAACTGACCTCCCCTGTCGCCGGAACCGTCGTCGCCCTGCACGGCGAGCCGGGCCGGCAACTCGCCGTCGGTGGACCGCTGGTGTCGTTCAATGTCGAGGGGAAGGGCAATCACGCCGCAGCTGCGCCCGCCGCCAGCCCCTCCACCGCTTCGCGGTCCCCCTCCCCATCGCTGCGCGACAGGGAGGAGACCAAACCGGCCGCCGCGTCTCCTCCCCGTTCCGAAGGAATGGGGAGGGGGACCGCCGCAGGCGGTGGAGGGGCGCCGGTTCCGCGCACCCTCTCCGCCCGCGGTGAACGCCCCCTCGCTTCCCCCGCCGTGCGCAACCGCGCCCGCGATCTCGGCGTCGAGCTCCAGTTCGTCCCCGGTTCCGGCCCCGCCGGCCGCATCGAGCACGCCGACCTCGACGCCTGGGTCGCCTCGGGCGGCCGCGGATCGTCCGCGTCCGGATCATCCGCCGCCTCGACCCATGCGAAGGCCGAGGGAACCACCGAAACCCGCATCATCGGCCTGCGCCGCAAGATCGCGGAGAAGATGGCCGAGAGCGTCCGCCGCATCCCGCACATCACCTACGTCGAGGAGATCGACGTCACCGCGCTGGAGGAGCTCCGCGCCCACCTCAACGCCGCGAACAAGGGCACGGACAAGCCCAAGCTCAACGTCCTGCCGTTCATCGCCCGCGCCGTCGTCGTGGCCCTGCGCGACCAGCCGACCATCAACAGCTGGTACGACGACGAGGCCGGCGTGCTGACGACGCACAACGCCGTCCACCTCGGCATCGCCGCCCAGACGCCGAACGGCCTGATGGTCCCTGTGGTCCGTCACGCGGAGGCGCGCGACCCCTACGACACCGCGGTCGAGATCGCTCGCGTCTCTTCAGCCGCCAAGTCCGGCAAGGCCAGCCGCGAGGAGCTGACCGGCTCGACCATCACCATCACCTCGCTGGGCACGCTGGGCGGGGTGGTCCACACCCCGATCATCAACCACCCCGAGGTCGCCATCGTCGGCCCCAACAAGATCGCCGAACGGGTGGTGGTTCGGGACGGCCAGATGGTGGTGCGCAAGATGATGAACCTGTCGTCGTCCTTCGATCACCGCATCGTCGACGGCCACGACGCGGCGGTCTTCGTCCAGCGCATCAAGGGGCTTCTGGAGCATCCCGCGACGCTGTGGATGGGATAAGGGATGAGCCTGCTCCTTGCCCTGACCGTGGCCGCCGCGTTGTTCCAGCAGGAAATCCCGGATGACTACGACGGGACCTGCTTCCAGGGCGAGGAGGCCCAAACGGCGACGGAGTGGATGGAATCCTTCACAAGCCACGCCGCCTTCACCGCCCGCGTCAGCCGGGTGAAGCAGGACAGAAACATTACGGACAACTTCTCGGCCGGGACCAGCACAGGAACCGTCACCTTCCGATCCCTCCGCTATCTCCACGGCGTTGGGCCGTCGCAGGTTACGCTGCCCTACAGCTATTCCTGGAATGACTCGTTGGAAGAAAGCGGCGAGAAGCCCGATCGGGGCGACCGCTATCTGATCCTTCTCGACCACTACGAAATCGTCCCAGTTCCCGCCCATTGCGTCACCGACTTCGACACAGCACGACCGAGCGAATGACCCAGACCCTCACCACCAAAGTCCTGATCATCGGCGCCGGCACCGGCGGCTATGTCGCCGGCATCCGCTGCGGCCAGCTGGGGCTGGACACCGTGCTGGTCGATGGCGGCGACGGCCTCGGCGGGACCTGCCTGAACGTCGGCTGCATCCCGTCCAAGGCCATCATCCACGCGGCCTCGAAGTTCGAGACGGTGGCCAAGGCCGCCGACGGCGGCACCCTCGGCATCACCGCCGCCAAGCCCGCCATCGACCTGTCGCAGACCGTCGCGTGGAAGGACGGCATCGTCAAAAAGCTGAACAACGGCGTCGCCGCCCTGCTGAAGAAGTCGAAGGTCAAGGTCATCAAGGGCTGGGCGACCTTCTCGGACGCCAAGACCTGCACGGTGAAGACCGCCGAGGGCGACCTCGTCATCACCGCCGAACACGTCATCCTCGCCACCGGCTCGGACCCGGTCGAACTGCCCTTCCTCAAGTTCGGCGGCGACGTCATCTCCTCGACCGAGGCCCTGTCGCTCGACAAGGTGCCGGGCAAGCTGGTCGTCGTCGGCGGCGGCTACATCGGGCTCGAATTGGGCATCGCCTTCCGCAAGCTGGGCGCCGAGGTGGCCATCGTCGAAATGGCCGACCGCCTGCTGCCGCTCTACGACAAGGCCCTGACCGACCCGGTCCAGAAATGGCTGGAGAAGCACGGCGTCGAACTGCACCTCGGCGCGAAAGCCGGCTCGTTCGAAAAGGGCCAGCTCAACGTCACGACCAAGGACGGCGCCGCCCTCAAGCTCAAGGCCGACAAGGTCCTCGTCACCGTCGGCCGCAAGCCGCGCACCCAGGGCTGGGGCCTCGAGAACATGGGCGTGGCCATGGCCGGGCCGTTCGTGAAGATCGACGACCGCTGCGCCACCAGCATGAAGAACGTCTGGGCCGTCGGCGACCTGACCGGCGAACCGATGCTGGCCCACAAGGGCTCGGCCCAGGGCGAGGTCGTCGCCGAGATCATCGCCGGCCACGACCGCCGCTTCGACCCGGTGACCATCGCCGCCGTCTGCTTCACCGAGCCCGAGATCGTCTCCGCCGGCCTCGGCCCCCAGGACGTTCAGAACCGCGACGACGTCATCCAGGCCGTCTTCCCGCTGGCCGCCATCGGCCGCGCCCTGGCCATCGAGGCGGGCGAGGACGGGGGCTTCGTCCGCGTGCTGGCCTCGAAGACCGACCACCGGCTGCTCGGCGTCCAGGCCGTCGGCCAGCATGTGTCCGAGATGTCCAACAGCTTCGCCCAGATGCTGGAGATGGGCGCGGTGCTGGAAGACGTCGCGGGCGTCATCCACGTTCACCCGACCCTCGGCGAGGCCTTCCACGAGGCCAGCCTGCGCGCGCTGGGCCACGCGATCCATATCTGACGAACGGGATCCCGCGCTTGACCGTCCGCGCCTGTTGCGCACCGATGGGCGATCGCAATCCCGGAGTGTCTCCATGCAACGCCGCCTCCGTCCGTGGTTCCGCCTCCTCGCGTTTCCAGCCGCCCTCGGCGCGGCGGCGCTCGCCGGGGCGGCCCTGGCCTGCAGCTGCGTCCGGCCGGACAGCGCCGCGGACCAGCTTCAAGACGCCGAGCTGATGATCGTGGCCACTGCGGCGGAGGTTCGCCGCCTGCCCGCCGAGGACGGCGTCCGCCTGGCCGACACCCGCTTCACCGTCACGCGCACCATCAAGGGCGAAGTCCGTCGCAACTGGTGGATCCGTCATGGCCGCGACAGCCCCATGTGCGGCGTCGAGTTCCGTCCGGGCCAGGAGTACGTCATCCTCGCCCATCGGGCCGAGGGCCGGCTGTGGACCGGCCTGTGCAGCCGGGCCTGGTTCCCCATCGAGGAGTATGAACGGGCCGCCGCGGAAAGCTGACGCGACCGTCCGTCGCCGAACCGTCATCGGAACATCGGCGCTCCTGTCACATTCCTGTGGTCCAAGCAGCCTCGACCTCAACCGTTGTCGGAGCCAATTTCCATGAACCGCACCCTGTTCGCCGCCGTCTCGGCGATCGCCCTCGTCGGGCTGACCGCCTGCGGCGAGAACCAGAAGGCGGGCGCGCCGGGCGGAACCTCGGGCATCCTCGCGGTCGGCTCGTCGACCGTCTTCCCGTTCGCCAGCCGCGTGGCCGAGAATTTCTCCCGCACCTCGGACGGCGCCGCGCCCCGGGTTGAGTCGCTGGGCACCGGCGGCGGCATCCAGCGCTTCTGCGAAGGCGTCGGCCAGGGCACGCCGGACATCGCCAACGCCTCGCGGCCGATGAAGAAGTCCGAGTTCGAGCTGTGCCAGAAGAACGGCGTCACCGACATCGTCGAGATCAAGATCGGCTTCGACGGCATCGTCATCGCCACCGCCCGTAACGGCGAGAGCATGAACTTCCGCCTGCAGGACCTCTACCTCGGCCTCGCCAAGGAAGTCCCGGGCGCCGGCGGCGCCTTCGTCGCCAACCCCTCGACCACCTGGAACCAGGTCAACCCCGGCCTGCCGAGCCAGCGCATCCAGGTCTACGGCCCGCCGCCGACCTCGGGCACCCGCGACGCCTTCCTCGAGCTGGGCATGGCCCCCGGCGCCAAGCTGATCCCGGCCCTGGCCGCCGTGGACGAGGCCGACGGCGACCGCTTCGAGACGCTGGCCCATACCCTGCGCGAGGACAACGGCTGGATCGACTCGGGCGAGAACGACAACGCCATCGTCCAGACCCTGACCCGCACCCCGGGTTCGCTGGGCGTGTTCGGCTTCTCCTTCCTCGAGCAGAACATGGACACGGTGAAGCCGCTGACCATCGGCGGCGTCGCCCCCTCGGCCGACACCATCGCCGACGGTTCCTATCCGCTGGCCCGCAGCCTCTACATCTACGTCAAGAAGCAGCACATCGGCGTGACCCCGGGGCTCAAGGAGTTCGTGATGGAGTTCATGTCGGACGCCTCGGCCGGCCGCGGCGGCTATCTGCAGGACCGCGGCCTGGTGCCGCTGCCGGCGGACGAACTGACGGCGCAGCGGGCGGTGATCGCCGAGATGCGGCCGATGGCCAGCCCGCAGTAAGCGGATCTCATCGGGAACAGACTGGACCGCCGCGGGCCGAAAGGCTCGCGGCGTTTCGCTGTTTGGGCCGCCCGGCCCTGTCACAAAACTTCATGGGAACCGTCACCGGATCGCGCTTCCACCGTCGGATTTGCGTCACCGCAATCTCACCGTTCCGTCGCCGCACTTAGGCAAAAGCGTCGCGGTCACGAGATAATTCGGTCCCTGCCCGGACGACATGCGGTCGGGCGGGCAAACCGAAGGATTCTCCCGTGCGACATCAATCCCTGCTGGCGGGCGCCGCGCTCGCCGTCGTTTCCATGCTGGCGGCCGGCGTCGTCCAGGCCCAGGAGGCGGAACCCGCCACCACCATCACCTGGAAGGGCGCGCCCGAACTGAAATGGGGCGAGTTCACCTTCAAGCCGCGCGGCCGGGTGTTCCTCGACTATGTCGACCAGGACGTCGACCGCGCCTCGGGCCTCGACTTCGGCGCCTCGGAGAGCCGCATCCGCACCGCCCGCATCGGCGTGCAGGGGACCTTCACCGACCAGTGGTCCTACGTGGCCGAGGCCAGCATCGCCAACGGCGAGGCGACCTGGGAAGACCTTCTGCTTGAATATGCCCCGACCGAAAACACCGCCATCACGATCGGCAATTTCAAGAGCCTGTCGCTCGAGAACCTGACATCGTCCCGCTACACCACCTTCATGGAGCGGGGTCCGTTCAACGACCTGATCGACGCCGGCCGGGTGATGACGCTGGCGGCTCGGACCGGCGGCGACAACTGGTCGATCGCGGGCGGCGTGCACGGCGACTCGATCAATGACTCGTCCTCGGGCGGGGACGAACAGCGCGGCGTCTTCGTCCGCGCCCACCTCGCCCCGATCGTCACCGACGACATGAAGCTGCATATCGGCGCCTGGGCCCGCGACCGCGATCGCGGCGACGACTCCGCCTTCCGCTACCGGGTGCGCAACAACACCAACTACGGCGACCGCTACACCGACGCCGGCTCCTCCCCCCTCGGCGCCGGCGAAAGCGACACCGCCATCGGGGTCGAGGCCGCGGGCGTGTGGCGCAGCTTCTCGGTCCAGGGCGAATGGGCGACCGTCGACGCCGACCTGACCGGCGGCGGAGAGGCCGGCGCGGACGCATACTACGTCTTCGCCTCCTTCTTCCCGACCGGCGAACAGCGCAAATACGACGCGGGCTCGGGTGAGTTCGGCCGGGTCAGCATCCGCAATCCGGTGACCAAGGGCGGCATGGGCGCCGTCGAGCTGGCGGTCCGCTACGACGCCGCCGACCTGACCGAGTTCGCCGGCGTGGCCACGGCCGGCGAATATTCGGCCGTCACCTTGGGGGCGACCTGGTACCCGTTCCCCTATGTGCGGTTCCTGGCCAACTACACCGACTCCGAGAACAAGGCCCAGGTCGCGACCTCGGACGTCGACGTGCAGACCCTGCAGGTCCGGGCCCAGTTCGACTTCTAGAAGGGATGCTTCTTTCTCCCCTCCGGGGGAGAAGGAAGCCCTCAGGCCGCCGCCTTCTTCCGCAGCCGCGCGATCCTGCGCAGCCGGCGCCAGAAGCGCCCGCGCTCGGGCTCCGGGTACGGCTGCAGATTCTCGACGAACTGCTCCGCCGAAGCCCGCCAGCTGAACTTTTCGGCATAGGCCCGCACCGCCGCCCGGTCGCATTTCAGCGCCTCGAGGCAGGCGGCCCTCAGGTCCTTGTCGATGGCTCCGGCGTTGGAACCCGGGATGATGTCGATCGGCCCGTGCGCGGGATAGGCCGCCACCGGCGTGCCCGTGGCCATGGCCTCCAGAATCACCAGGCCGAAGGTGTCGGTCCAGCTCGGGAAGACGAACACGTCGGCGTCGCGGAAACAGCGCGCCAGCTCCTCGCCGAACCGCGCCCCGAGGAATTTCGCCTCCGGATATTTCTCCTGCAGCTCGGCCCGCGCCGGTCCGTCGCCGACGACGATCTTGGTGCCCGGCAGGTCGGTCTTGAGGAAGGCCTCGATGTTCTTCTCGACGGCCACCCGGCCGACGTTGAGCCAGAACGGCCGCGGCCAGTCCTTGCCGCCCAGCTCATCGTAGATGCGCTCGAGGTCGGGATTGAACTGTTCGGTGTCGACGCCCCGCGACCACGGCGAGACGTTGCGGAACCCGTGCGCCAGCAGTTCGTCGCGCAGCGTCGGCGTGGCCACCATCAGCCGCCCCGACGGCTTGTGGAACCATTTCATATAGGCGTAGCCGACCTGTACCGGGATCGGGAACCGGGCCGAGACGTATTCGGGGAATTTGGTGTGGTAGCTGGTCGTGAACGGCAGCTTCCATTCGACGCAGATGCGCCGGGTGGCGATGCCGATCGGCCCCTCGGTGGCGATGTGCACCGCCTCCGGCTCGAAGGCGCGCAACCGTTCCCTGATCTCCTCCTCGGCTCCCAACGCCAGCCGGATCTCCGGATAGGTCGGGCACGGGATGGTCTTGAACTGGCTCGGCTCGATGACCTCGACCTCGTGGCCCATGCCGCGGCATTCCGCGATGGTCCGGGTCAGGGTGCGGACGACGCCGTTGACCTGGGGCTCCCAGGCGTCGGTGGCCAGAACGATGCGCATGTGGGCCGAAAGGCTCCGCCGTTGATCGGGGGAACGGTCTAGCGCCTCATGTTCCGGTTGGCGAGACGTCGCAGCCTCTCCCGCTCGCTTCAAAAAGGCGATAGAGGCCGCTCATGACCGCACATGTTTCCGCGCCGGTGGCGCTTTCTCAGGATTGGGACACGCTGGACCGGGGCAAGTTCGCCGACGAGACGGCGGCCGTCCGCGCCCTGCTGGAGCAGATTCCGCTGTCGCCCGAGGGCCGCCAGGCGGTGGTCGACGAGGCCATCGACCTGGTCGAGCGGGCCCGTCGCAGCAACGAGCGCCAGGGCGTGGTCGAGAGCTTCCTGCAGGAGTTCAGCCTCGGCACCCGCGAGGGCCTGGCCCTGATGTGCATGGCCGAGGCCCTGCTGCGCATCCCCGACGAGGACACCCGCGACAAGCTGATCGCCGAGAAGATCAAGTCGGCCGACTGGGCCAAACACCTCGGCCAGTCCGACAGCCTGTTCGTCAACGCCTCGACCTGGGGGCTGATGCTGACCGGCAAGCTGGTCGATGTCGACGAGGACGCCAAGCGCGACCTGCCCGGCTTCCTGCGCCGCGTCGCCGGCCGCATCGGCGAGCCGGTGATCCGCCAGGCCGTCGCCGCCGCCGTGCGCATGATGGGCGAGCAGTTCGTGGTCGGCCGCACCATCAACGGAGCCCTGAAGCGCTCGGCACGCGAGGGCTGGCTGTGCAGCTTCGACATGCTGGGCGAGGGCGCCCGCACCACCGCCGACGCCGAACGCTACGAGGTCGTCTACGCCAGGGCCATCGAGGCGGTCGGCAAGGTGCGCCGCGACGACCCCGGCATGCGCGGCCCCCAGACCGGCCACGGCGTCTCGGTCAAGCTGTCGGCCCTGTCGCCGCGCTACGAGGCCACTCATGAGCCGCGGGTCTGGGCCGAGCTCTATCCGCGCGTGAAGCGGCTGGCCCTGATCGCCGCGAAATACGACATCAACTTCTGCATGGACGCCGAGGAGGCCGACCGCCTCGCCCTGTCGCTGAAGCTGCTCGACGCCCTCGCCCACGATCCCGACTTCGGCGAATGGAAGGGCCTCGGCCTCGCCGTCCAAGCCTATCAGAAGCGCGCCCCCGAGGTCGTCGCCCGCGTCGCCGAATTGGCCCGCGTCTCCGGCCGCCGCCTCATGGTGCGGCTGGTCAAGGGCGCCTACTGGGACACCGAGATCAAGCGCGCCCAGATCATGGGCCGGCCCGACTATCCGGTCTTCACCACCAAGGTGGCCACCGACGTCAACTACCTCGTCTGCGCCCGCGCCATCATCGACGCCGCCCCGCACCTGTACGGCCAGTTCGCCACCCACAACGCCGTCTCTCTGGCGGCCGTGCACCGGATGGCGAAGGACTCCGGCGTCGCCATCGAGTTCCAGCGCCTGCATGGCATGGGCGAGCCGCTCTACGACGCCGCCGAGGCCGCCTGGTCGGACGAGCAGCTGACCATCCGCGCCTACGCCCCGGTCGGCGGCCATGAGGAGCTGCTGCCCTACCTCGTCCGCCGCCTGCTCGAGAACGGCGCCAACTCCTCCTTCGTCCACGCCCTGCTCGACGAGCGCGTCCCCGCCTCGACCGTCGCCTTCGATCCCGTCGCCGTCCTGGAAAGCCAGCCCGGCCCCCACCCCAAGATTCCGGTCCCCCAGCACATGTACGGAAATCGCCTCAACTCCCTCGGCCGCGACTATTCCCAGCAGGAAGAGCGCGAACGCCACGCCGTCGCCCTGGAGCTGATCGACCGCGAGAAGCTCAACTCGGGCCCGATCGTCAGCGGCGTCCTGCGCGCGGGTCAGAACCCGACCGACGTGACCAGCCCGTCGGATCGCGACGACGTGCTCGGCTACGTCTCCGAGGCCACCGAATCCGAAATCCACCAGGCCATCGAGATCGGCGCCCGGGCCCACTTCGTCTGGGACGAGGCCGGCGGCGCGGCCCGGGCCATCGTGCTGCGCAGCATGGCCGACTCGCTCGAGGCGGACATGGACCGCTTCGTCGCCCTGCTGGCCCGCGAGGCCGGCAAGACCCTCAACGACGGCGTCGCCGAGGTGCGCGAGGCGGCCGACTTCTGCCGCTACTACGCCATGCTCGCCGAGCAGCAGTTCGGCGGCCCCGAGGTCCTGACCGGCCCGGTCGGCGAGACCAACCAGCTGGTCCTGCACGGCCGCGGCGTCTTCGCCTGCATCAGCCCGTGGAACTTCCCGCTGGCCATCTTCACCGGCCAGATCGCCGCCGCCCTCGCCGCCGGCAACGCCGTGCTGGCCAAGCCGGCCGAACAGACCCCGCTGGTCGCCGCCGAGGCCGTCCGCCTGTTCCACAAGGCCGGCCTCAAGCCCGACCTGCTGGCCCTCGTCCCGGGCCGGGGCGAGACCGTCGGCGCCGCCCTGGTCTCGCACCCGGGCATCGACGGCGTCGCCTTCACCGGCGGCACCGACACCGCCCGCGCCATCAACGCCGCCATTGCGAAGCGGGAAGGCGCGATCATCCCCTTCATCGCCGAGACCGGCGGCCTCAACGCCATGTTCGTCGACACCACCGCCCTGCGCGAACAGGTGCTGGACGACGTGGTGCTCTCCGCCTTCGGCAGCGCCGGCCAGCGCTGCTCGGCCCTGCGCGTCCTCTATGTGCCGAAGGACTCGGCCGAGGTGCTGATCGAGGGCCTCAAGGGCGCCCTCGGCGCCCAGATGGTCGGCGACCCTGCCGATCCGTCCACCGACATCGGCCCGGTCATCGACGCCGAGTCGCGTCAGGCGCTGGAGGCCCATCTGGCCCGGCTCGAGAAGGAGGCGAAGATCATCGCCCGCGCCGAGCTGGCCGAAAGCGCCAACGCCGGGGCCGGCTCGGGCGACTATTTCGCCCCGACCATCGCCGAGATCCCGACCCCGGACTTCCTCGAGCGCGAGGTCTTCGGCCCGATCCTGCACATCTACCGCTACGACCCGGCCGACCTGAAGCAGGTGGCCGAAAAGCTGGCCGCCCGCGGCTACGGCCTGACCCTGGGCGTGCACAGCCGCATCGAGGCCTTCGCCGCCAAGGTCATCCGCCTCGTCCCGGCCGGCAACGTCTACATCAACCGCTCGATCACCGGCGCTGTCGTGGGCGTCCAGCCCTTCGGCGGCGAGGGCCTCAGCGGCACCGGCCCCAAGGCCGGCGGCCCCAACAGCCTGATCCGCTACGCCTCCGAAAAGGCCATCAGCAACAACATCGCCGCCCAGGGCGGCGACCCGGCCCTGCTGAACCTGTAGACGCAGCATCTCCTCCCCGCGCCGCGGGGAGGAGGACCGCGCAGCGGTGGAGGGATTGCTAGGCCGGGACAGCCTCCCCCCGCGCCGCCTCCCGGAACAGCCACGCCGCCAGCAGCCAGCCCAGCGCGAACACGCCGACGATGCCGAACACGATGTGCTCATAGGCCAGGGCGAGGAAGGCCGTGGCGAACTGGGCCACGGCCGTCACCAGCATGGCCACCGCCATCCCTTTCGGCCGGAAGCGCGCCACGAACGCCCCGACGAGGGCGATGGCGATCACCCCGAAGAAGATCTGGTTCAGCGGATTGTTCTCGTTTCCGATGATGCCGACGGCCAGGTTCGACCAGGTGATCAGGAAGCTGGTCCCCACCGCCACGATCATGCCGGCGCGATAGGCCAGCTGGCCCGACAGCCTCAGCCCCGCCTCGGCCAGCCCGGCGGCGACCAGCAGCATCAAGGCCCAGACGATGAAGTCGAACGGCGTCCACGGCAGGCCCGCAAACAGCCGGGCCGCCAGCGGCACGAGCCAGGCGACCGCCGCCCCGCCCCAGACCACCGCCCGCAGCCAGCGGGTCAGCCGCGCGTCGCGCAGCGCTTCGTTCGTCACAGTCATTTCGTCTCTCCCGTCGTCATCGACGCCCCGATTGCGCCACAGCCGGCCCGGCAAGGCATGAGCGAATTGTGAGGCCGCGCCCGGCCGCGTCCCTCACCCGGATTCCCCCGGCCGCCACGGCGCATAGGGCCCACGCTCGACCCGGTCGCCCCCGGCCGTCCAGCGCAGCGACTGGATCTGCAGCCCCGCCGCCCCGGCCGGCAGGCGCGATTGCAGCTCCAGCCCGCCGCCCGGCGCCAGCCGCTCGGCCCGGCCGCTGAAACCGCCCATCGCCCGGCCGTTGCGGTCGAGAAAGCGGATCTCGACCGCCACCGCTGCGCACAGGCCGTCGCCACGATTGGTCAGCGTCCCGCGCCACGTCCGCCCGCCCAGCGGCTCGCGCACCAGCTGCTCGCGGCTCAGCGCCAGGTCATCCCGGTGCGAACCAGTCATCGGGGCCGCCACGGCCGCCTTCATCGCCATCGCCATGACTCCATCCATGATGGCGGCCACCCTGACCCGCAGGCGGGTGATCGGCATGAGCGAGTCGTGAGATTTTGCTGAAATCGGCGGAGCGCGGGACGGGCGAGATATCGGCTATCCGCCCGGGGGCAGTTCGAAGGTGGGGACGAAACAGTTTCGTTCAAGAATTGCCCCGCCGCGATTTATGCGCAGTTTGTCGAGCCCTCGAAACCGGACGGGAGGGTTCCATGCGCATACTGTTGTCGACCTATGGATCGCGCGGCGACGTCGAGCCCATGGCGAGCCTCGCCGTGGCGCTCCAGGCGGCGGGCGTGGAGGCCATCGTCTCGGCCCCGGCGGACCCCGAGTTCCTCGCCCTGCTCGACCGCGCCGGCGTCCCTCTGGCCCCCGCGTTCATGCCGGTCCGTTCATTTGTCGAGCTGTCGAAGCGCTCGGGATGGAAACTGCCCCAGGCGGCGGCGGCGGTGATGACCGGCCAGTACGAGGCGATCGCCGCGGCGGCCGACGGTTGCGACGCGATCGTGGCGACCGGCGTGTTCCCCTCGACCGCCGCCGCCCAGGCCGTGGCCGAAATGCGGGGCATTCCCTACGTCCTCGCCGCCTACTGCCCGGTCGTGCTGCCGTCGCCGCACCACCCGCCGCTGCAATACCCCGGCCATCCGCACCCGCCGGGGGTGAGCGACAACGCGGCGCTGTGGGCCTTCAACGACCAGGCCATGGACGCCCTGTTCGGCGAGGCGGTGAACAGCCACCGCGCCGCGATCGGCCTGCCGGCGCTGGACCACGTCCGCGACTACGTCTTCACACGGCGACCGCTGCTGGCCGCCGACCCCCTGCTCGGGCCGTGGCCGCCGACGGACGCCATGGACCCTGTCCAGACCGGCGCCTGGATCCTGCCGGACGACCGCCCGCTCCCGTCCGGTCTGGAAGCCTTCCTCGAAGCCGGGGAGCCCCCCGTCTACGTCGGCTTCGGCAGCATGGCCCTGGCGGGATCGACGGACGCCGCCGCCGTCGCCATTGAGGCGGTCCGGGTCCACGGCCGCCGCGTCGTCCTCGCCCAGGGCTGGGCCGGGCTCGCCCCGGTCGACGACGCGGCCGACTGTTTCGCCGTCGCCGACGTCAATCAGCAGGCCCTGTTCCCCCGCGTCGCCGCCGTCATTCATCACGGCGGCGCGGGCACCACCACCACCGCCGCCCGCGCCGGCGCGCCCCAGGTCGTCGTCCCCCAGCTGGCCGACCAGCCCTGGTGGGCCAGCCGCGTGGCCGAGCTGGGCATTGGCGCGGCGCATGACGGGCCGGTCCCGACGGTCGGGTCGCTGTCAGTGGCGCTCGCGACCGCCCTGCACCCCCAAACCCGCGAACGGGCCGCCGCGGTGGCGAGGACGATCCGGGACGACGGCGCGAGGGTGGCCGCCAACCTGTTGCTCGACACGCTCGGCGGAAGGTCGACCGGTCCCGGGTGACCGGTTCGGGCTGCCAGACGCCCCGTCGCTCCCGCCCCCAACGACGAAAGCCGGTCCCGCACTGCTGCGGAACCGGCTCCCGTCATCCCTTGACGCACATCACCTGACGCAGGGTGTGCACGACCTCGATCAGGTCGGACTGGGCCGCGATGACCGCGTCGATGTCCTTGTAGGCCATCGGCGTTTCGTCGATCACCTCGGCGTCCTTGCGGCACTCGACGCCTTCGGTGGCGCGGACGTGGTCCTCCACCGTGAAGCGCCGCCGGGCCTCGGTCCGGCTCATGGCCCGACCGGCGCCGTGCGAGCAGGTGCAGAACGAGTCTGCATTGCCCTTGCCGCGCACGATGAAGGACTTCGCCCCCATCGAGCCGGGGATGATGCCCAGCTCATCGAGCTTCGCCGACACCGCGCCCTTGCGGGTCAGGAACACGTCCTTGCCGAAGTGGCGCTCCTTCGAGACGTAGTTGTGGTGACAGTTCACCGCTTCCTGCGTCGTCTCCAGATCCGGCCAGACCGCGCGCAGCACGTCCAGCACGCTGTCCATCATCACCTCGCGGTTGGCGCGCGCGTACTTCTGCGCCCACGACACCGCCCGGATGTAGTCGATGAACCCCTCCGACCCTTCCGGGAAGTAGGCCAGGTCCTGGTCGGGCAGGTTCAGGAACCAGCGCCGCGCCTCATGCTTCGCCCGCTCGATGAAGTAGGAACCGAAGCGGTTGCCCACCCCGCGCGAGCCGGAGTGCAGCATCACCCACACGTCCCCCGCCTCGTCGAGACACAGCTCGATGAAGTGGTTGCCCGTGCCCAGCGTGCCCAGGTGGCCGAAGCCGCGCGGGTGCGCCGCCTTGGGGTGCTTCTCCACCACGGCGTCGTAGCCGGCCTTGAGGTCGGCCCAGCGGGTCACGGCCGAAGCCGGCGGCTCGCCAGCCCAGGCGCCCTTGTCGTTGCGCCCGCCGTTGTCGGTGCGGCCGTGCGGAACGGCCGCCTCGATGGCGGAGCGGAGGCCCGACAGGTCGTCCGGCAGGTGTTCGGCGCGGATCGAGGTCCGCACCGCCATCATGCCGCAGCCGATGTCCACGCCCACGGCGGCCGGGATGATGGCCCCCACGGCGGGGATCACCGATCCGACGGTCGCGCCCTTGCCCCAGTGCACGTCCGGCATGACGGCGATATGCTTGTGGATGAACGGCAGCGACGCAACGTTCTTCAATTGCGCCAGCGCCGCATCCTCGATGGGCACCCCCCGGGTCCACGCCTTGATGGGCGCCCCCGGGCTTTCGATTACGTCATAGCCACGCATGGCCGACGTCTCCTTCTCTGTCTGATCCTTCCGGACCGGCGCGGCGGAGGTCTCGCGGATACAAGAAACCCCTCCGGCCGGTGGCGGGAGGGGTTGCTGGAAAACCGAAGTCGATGGACCTCTGCTCCTATGCTCCCTCCACGCGCGCGCCCTCGCCCCCGACCGGCTGGCGGTCGAGCTGCATGGGCAGGCTCGCGTTGGTGGAATAGGCGAACATGGGTCGTCTCGTTTTCGGGAGGGCGCTGATATCCGAAAGCGAACGGCAAAGCCACCCCTTCCGTCCAGTCAGAGATGACGGCTCAGGATCGCGATCGCCTCGTCGTCACCCGAAATGGTGATGCCGACGTAGGCTTCGACGTTTATCCGCACGCGGCCACCGGCGATGACGAAGGTGGCGTCGAAGATTTCCTGCGAACCCAGAATGCCCCAAAATCGGGCGACACGTTTCGCTCCTGCCTTCAGCAGAGCGACCTTCATACGGCGTTGCGCCGCCCGGTCCCATTCCGCTCCGACGCGAAGTTCAGCCATGCCGTTACCTCGGCCATCCTCCGGCCCGGCTCAGCGCGCTGGGCGTCGGGCGGCCGATCTTCTCGCCGATCCAGCGCGCCACGCCGATCAGGGCGTCGAGGTCGTATCCGGTCTCGAACCCCGCCCGCTCCAGCATGTAGACCAGGTCCTCGGTGGCGGTGTTGCCGGTGGCCCCGGGCGCGAACGGACAGCCGCCGATGCCGCCGACCGAGGCGTCCAGCACGTCGATCCCGGCTTCGACCCCCGCATAGGCGTTCGCCAGTCCGGTGTTGCGGGTGTCGTGGAAATGCAGCCTCAGCACAGCGTCGGGCGCGGCCTTCCTCGCCGCCTCGACCTTGCGCGTCACCGCCCACGGATCGGCCACGCCGATGGTGTCGGCCAGGGCGATCTCGGCCACGCCGAGCGCGCCGATCCGCCCGACGAGGTCCGCGACCTGACCGACGGAAACCTCGCCGTCGAACGGGCAGCCCCAGACGCAGGACAGGGTGGCGGACAGCGACGGCGTCGCCCCCGGCTGCCCGGCGGCGTTGGCCCGCCCCGCCACGATGTCCGACAGCATCGAGACCTGCTGGTCGACGCCCATGCCCTGGTTCTTGAGCCCGAAGCCGTCGGTCGCCGACATGGCCACATTGACCTCGTCCACGCTGGTCCCCAGCGCCCGGTCGTAGCCCTTGCCGTTCAGCACCAGGCCGATGCGGCTGCGCCCCGGCTCGGGCGGCAGGGCGGCCATGACCTCTTCGGCCCCGGCCATCTGCGGCACGTATTTGGGATGCACGAAGCTGACCGCCTCGATGCGCCGCGCCCCCGCCGCCTCCAGCCGCCGCACCAGTTCGGCGCGGACGGCGGGCTGGAGCACCGCCTTCTCGTTCTGCAGCCCGTCGCGCGGACCGACCTCGACGATGGTGATCGGCCGGCTCACGGCGCGGTCCCGCTTCCCGCCGGGGCGTAGACGGTCAGGCTGACGTCGTCGCCGCGCGAATAGTTGTGCCCGTTGACCACCCCCACCGCCCGGCCGGTCACGCCCAGCCGGGCCGAGGCGGCGCGGAAGGCGTCCGCGTCGCGGGCCTCGACGATCACCGGCCGCCCCTCGGCCAGCGCCTTGGCCGCGCCCGCCGCGTCGGTCAGCTCGGTCGCGCGGCCGGTCAGGAAGACGAAGCTGGGCTCGTGGAAGCCGGTGATGGCCACCGGCCCCGGCCGGCCCTGGCGCGGATGCAGGTCGGCCCGCATCAGCACTTTCTGCAGCTGCGGCGCGACGGCCAGGGGTCGCAGCTGGCGGATGGTCCCGGCCAGGCCGGCGTGGGCCACCAGCCCGAGGGCGATGGAGACCATCACCGCCGCCGTCGCGGCGCGGTGCAGCAGCAGGAAGGCCCCGATCAGCGCCGCCAGCGCCGCGAACACAATGGTCAGGGTCGCCCAGGTCTGGGCCGTCGACCGCCCGAACTCGGTCAGGCCGAAGACGGTGATCAGCACGATCGCCAGTCCGCTGATCACCGACAGGGCCGCGCCCGAATAGCGCGCTGCGGGCCCGATCGGCCGGGTCAGCGCCGCCGCCGCCAGCAGGGCGATCGCCCCGAACGTCGGCAGGGTGTAGTGGGCCAGCTTGGTCGGGGTCAGCTCGAAGATCAGCCAGGCGGGAACCAGCCAGCAGACCAGAAAGCGCACCGCAGGCTCCGCCCGCCTCCGCCAGCCGGTCGACAGCGCCGCCGGCAGCAGCAGGGCGGCCGGGAACATCAGCACCGGCGCGAGCAGCAGGAAATACCCCGGCGGAGCGCCGTGGCTCTCATGCCCGCCCGACAGCTTGGGCGCCAGGTCGCCCATGATCGCCTCGCGCCAGAAGCCGCCGTCGGTGGCGATGGTGATGGCGATGGCCCACGGTCCGACGATCAGGACCATCAGCGGCAGGCCCCAGCCCCAGCCAAGCCGCGCCAGCCACTTCACGTCCCGGTCCCACAGCGACAGCAGCAGGAGGGCGGGGACGACGACGATCAGCCCGATCGGCCCCTTGATCAGGATCGACAGGCCCAGCCCCAGCCAGAACAGCAGCTTGTGCGGTCTTCGCGGCTTCTCGCCGGCCCGGGTGGCCAGGTAGATCCGCGCCAGCCCGGCCATGGCCATGGTCACGGAGGCGCACAGCATGGCGTCGGTCTTGGCGATGCCCGCCTCGGTCGACAGCAGGAAGCTGGCCCCCATGATGGCCCCGGCCAGGAAGCCCGCCCGCTGTCCGAACATCGCCGCCCCCGCCCAGGCCACGGCCGCCGCGGCCAGCATGGCCCCGAGCAGCGACGGCAGACGGTAGGGCTGGATGTCCCGGTTCTCGACGCTCGAGGTCGCCGCCACCGCCACGGCCTGCATCCAGTAGATGCCGACCGGCTTCTTCCAGCGCGGATCGTCCTGGAAGCGGATGTCGATATAGTCGCCGCTCTCCAGCATCTGCGACGTGGCCTGGGCGTAGCGGCTCTCGTCGCGGTCCAGCGGCGGCAGCAGCGCCAGCACCGGCAGGCCGGCCAGCAGGGCGACCAGGGCCGCCAGCAGCGGGCCCCGCCAGCCGGCGATGAATCGGTCGAGATCGGGGCGCATCATGTTCATCTTCCTAACACGCCGTTTCGCGCCGCGTCAGCCATCCCTCCCGCCGGGCCGCGAACTCCGCTAGACAACCCCCATGATCGAACAGACCCCCGACATCTCCGTCGTCGTTCCCGTGCATGACGAGGAAGGCGCCGCCGGCCCGCTGGCCCGCGAGATCGCCGCCGCCTTCGCCGGGCGCTCGTACGAGATGCTGTTCGTCGACGACGCCTCGAAGGACGGCACCCTCGCCGAACTGCGCGCCCTGATGGCCGAGCTGCCGGCCCTGCGCGTGCTCAGCCACGGCTCGAACGCGGGCCAGAGCCGGGCCGTGCGCACCGGCGTGCTGGCCGCCCGGGGTCCCATCGTCGTGACCTTGGACGGCGACGGCCAGAACCCGCCCGCCGACGCGCCCCGGCTGGTCGACCTGCTGGCCGCCTCGCCGCCCGAGGTGGCCCTGGTCGGCGGCGTCCGCGCCCGCCGCCAGGATTCCGCAGCCAAGCGCCAGGCCTCCCTCTGGGCCAACCGGATCCGCAAGAAGCTGCTCTCGGACGACGCCGACGACACCGGCTGCGGCCTCAAGGCCTTCCGCCGCGAGGTCTTCCTGCGCCTGCCGTACTTCGATCACATCCACCGCTACCTGCCGGCGCTGATGATCCGCGAGGGCTACCGGAACCGCTATCTCGACGTCGATCACCGCCACCGCGAGACCGGCCGTTCGAAATACACCAACTGGGGCCGGCTGGTCGCCTCGCTGTCGGACCTGCTCGGGGTGATGTGGCTCAAGTCGCGCTCGCGGCGGCCGGAGAGGATCGCGGAACTCTGACGGTTCGCGCGGCGGGCGAGCGGCCGTAGCGGTCCGCGGCGAACAGCGCTATTCATCCTTAACAAGCTCGGCCGTCGAGATCGGAGTCCAGACCCATGCTGATCGCCATCCCGCTTCTGTTCATCCCGGTCGCCTTCTACGCCATCGTCGTCCTGTCGGGCTGGATGGGAACCGGCGGCGGCGTCGCCGCGGCGGAACAGGCGCTGCGCGATCCGCTGTTCTCGGTCCCGATGGTTTCGGGCAGCGGCTGGAACGTCGGCACGGGCGACCTGATCCTGTTCCTGGGGCTGATCCTGCTGTTCTTCGAACTGCTCAAGTCGACCTCCAGCCAGAAGGTGGCCATCGTCAATCACGCCCTGTCGATGATCCTGTTCGTCTTCTGCCTGGTGGCCTTCCTGCTGTTCCCCGGCTTCGCCACCTCGACCTTCTTCCTGATCCTGACCATGGTCATGCTCGATGTGCTGGCCGGCTTCATCGTCACCATCATCTCGGCCCGCAAGGACCTCGAGTTCGGCGCCGGCTAGGGCCGGTCAGGTCTGGCTGTCCTCATCCACCGGCAGCACATGCGGCGCCTGCGGCCGCGCCGCCTGCCGCCGCTGCACCGCGTAGGCGACCAGCCATAGCGCCATGGCCCAGGCCGCCCCGACGCTCCAACCCGCCAGCACGTCGGTGGCCCAGTGGGCCGCCAGATAGACCCGGGTCAGCCCGACGATCAGGGTCAGCATCACCGCCACCCCGATGACATAGGCCTTGAAATGCCGCTCCGGGAACGCCCGGGTCAGCATCACCCCGATGCTCAGGTAAAAGACCGCCGACAGCAGGCTGTGCCCGGACGGGAAGCTGGCGCTCATCGTCTCCACCGCCCGCAACGCCTCCGGCGGCCGGTCGCGCCCGAACAGCGCCTTCAGCCCCTCGCTCAGCCCCACCCCGCCGATCAGGCTCAGCGTCAGCAGCAGCGCCGACAGCCGCTTGCGCTGCAGGATCAGGAAGCCCAGCACGATCATCGCGAACAGGGTCAGCACCGCCGTGCCGCCCAGGGCGGTCAGGTCCAGCGCCGCCGTCTCCAGCCAGCCCGGCCCCCAGGGGTCCGCCGGCGTCGCCCCCGGGCGCATCGCCTCCAGCACCGCCTCGTCAAAAGCGCGGCCGTCCGCCTCGGTCATGTCGTCGGCCAGTTCGACGAAGGTCATCACCCCGAGCGTCGCGATGAACAGGGCGCTGATCGCGGCGATTTCCGCGCGGGCGATGCGCGCGGCGCGGCGGGCGAAGGCGGCGATCTGGTCGGGGGTCATCGGGCCGAAACGGTCCCGCTTGCGGGACGTTCCCCTCACGCGTTCGTGATCAAAAATTCGCCGCCTCCGTCATGCCTCTGTCATGCCGTCCTCACGGCCTGTCCACAGGCTCATCCCCCGCCTTGAAGGCGATTCGGATAGAAAGTGATCGTCAACCCCGTTGACGGTTGGTTAGCCATCTGCGCCCCATATGTGGGCTTGGGGAGCGCTTCGGCCACAAGATGATGTGGTCAGCGGCGCGAGCAACTTTGTTCGATCCAGTTCAGGGCAGTGACGATTATGGCCGGCGGCGAAGCGTTGAAGACGGTGGATTTCCAGTCGGTTGCGGCCGCGGACGCCGCTGACCGACCCCAGCTCAAGGTGGTCCCCTCGATCCAGATCGACCGGTCGCGCGACGACCTGCTGACCGACTTCGGCAAGAAGACGCTGGAGGACCGCTACCTGCTCGCCGGCGAGAGCTACCAGGACATGTTCGCCCGGGTCGCCAACGCCTACGCCGACGACGCCGATCACGCCCAGCGCGTCTACGACTACATGTCGAAGCTGTGGTTCATGCCGGCCACCCCGGTGCTGTCCAACGGCGGCGCCGATCGCGGCCTGCCCATCTCCTGTTTCCTCAACGCCGTCGGCGACAGCCTCGACGGCATCCAGTCGGTGTGGAACGAGAACGTCGCCCTGGCCTCGAACGGCGGCGGCATCGGCACCTACTGGGGCGGCGTCCGCTCCATCGGCGAGAAGGTCAAGGGCGCCGGCCAGACCTCGGGCATCATCCCCTTCATCCGCGTCATGGACTCCCTGACCCTGGCCATCTCCCAGGGCTCGCTGCGCCGCGGCTCGGCCGCCGTCTACCTCGACATCCACCACCCGGAGATCGAGGAGTTCCTCGAGATCCGCAAGCCGTCGGGCGACTTCAACCGCAAGTCCCTGAACCTGCACCACGGCATCAACATCACCGACGAATTCATGGAGGCGGTCCGCGACGGCAAGCCGTTCAACCTGCTGTCGCCGAAGTCGAAGGACGTGATGAAGACCGTCGACGCCCGCGCACTGTGGCAGAAGATCCTCGAGATCCGCCTGCAGACCGGCGAGCCCTATCTGATCTTCTCCGACACCGTGAACCGCCAGATGCCGCAGCATCAGCGCGACCTCGGCCTGTCGGTCAAACAGTCCAACCTGTGCTCGGAAATCACCCTGCACACCGGCCGCGACCACCTCGGCGTCGATCGCACCGCGGTCTGCTGCCTGTCCTCGGTCAACGCCGAGACCTTCCTGGAATGGCGCGAGGAGCCGCAGTTCATCGAGGACGTGATGCGTTTCCTCGACAATGTGCTGGAGGACTTCATCCGCCGCGCCCCGCCGGCCATGGCCGCCGCCGTCTATTCGGCCAAGCGCGAGCGTTCGGTCGGCCTCGGCCTGATGGGCTTCCACTCCTTCCTGCAGGCCCAGGGCGTGGCCTTCGAATCCGCCATGGCCAAGTCGTGGAACATGCGGCTGTTCAAACACCTGCGCCGCGAGGCCGACAAGGCCAGCCGCCTGCTGGCCGAGGAGAAGGGCGCCTGCGAGGACGCGGCCGAGCGCGGCGTCATGGAGCGCTTCAGCCACAAGCTGGCCATCGCCCCGACCGCCTCGATCTCGATCATCTGCGGCGGCACCTCGGCGGGCATCGAGCCGATCCCGGCCAACATCTACACCCACAAGACCCTGTCCGGCTCCTTCGCGGTCAAGAACCCCTACCTGGAGAAGGTGTTGGGCGAAAAGGGCATCGACACCTCGGAGGTGTGGAACTCGATCCTCGAGCATGAGGGTTCGGTCCAGCATCTGGAAGGCCTGACCGACGACGAGAAGGCCATCTTCAAGACCGCCTTCGAGCTGGACCAGCGCTGGATCGTCGAACTGGCCGCCGACCGCGCGGGCGAGATCTGCCAGGCGCAGTCGATCAACCTGTTCATCCCGGGCGACGTCGACAAATGGGACCTGCACATGCTGCACTGGCGCGCGTGGGAGACCGGCGTGAAGTCGCTCTACTACCTGCGCTCCAAATCGGTTCAGCGCGCCGCCTTCGCCGGCGCCGAGGACAAGGCCGAGGCCGAGATCGACCCCAACCAGCCCGACCTCTTCACCGCCGCCCGCACCGACTACGACGAGTGCCTCGCCTGCCAGTGAGGCGCGCGCCACCGGCTCCGCCTGTTCGCGCAGCGAATGGGGAGGAGCCGGTTCGCGGATCCATAGTCGGGTTCAGCGGATAATCAGGGCTGAACGCCGCGATAAGGTCGGGCGGGAAACACCACAAGCCCTGCGGGCCGCACCATGGTTCCGGGCCGAACGCCCCCGCTCCGCCGACCTCCCCGACCTTTCCCTCCGTCCCTTCCCAGTTCTTCACTTTACAATACAAAGTGCTTGATGCAGCATCCATCCGACACCTCAACACTCTTTCGCGGGACCGGAACGATGATGACCGAGAAGATCGAAGACCCCGCCGCCGACATCGCCTGGATGCGCCGGCTCGCCGAGGAAGGCAGCGAGGCGCCCATGCAGGGCGCCTCCATCCTGTTCGCCGCCGGCGTGCTCTATGGCCTCGCCAGCCTCGGCCACTGGGCCGTCGCCAGCGGCCTCGCCGGGCTCGACATGGCTGTGGTCAACTACATCTGGGGCGGGGTCACCCTGGCGTTCTTCGCCCTGCTGGTCGTGGTCATCAACCGGCTGAAGCGCGCCGGCGGCGTCACCACCTCGGCCAACCGCGCCTCCAGCACCGCCTGGGCCTCGGTCGGCTGGGGCGTCTTCGCCCTGTCGCTGTCGATGGCCGTGCTCGGCTGGCGCCTCGGAGAGGAGGCGGTCATGGTCGGCTTCGCCCTGATGCCGTAGATGATCATGGTCTTCTACGGCAGCGGCTGGGCGGTCAGCGCCGCCATGATGCGGTCGCGACCCCTGTGGGCGCTGGCCATCGCCTCCTTCGCCGCCGCGCCCCTGCTCGCCGCCCTGACAGGATCGGCCGAACAGTATCTGGCCTACGCCGCCGCCCTGTTCCTGCTCATGGCCCTGCCGGGCTTCCTGCTGATGCGGGCGGCGAGGGGCTGAGCGTGGCGGACGATTTCGACATCAACCGCCTCGACGAGGTCATCCACGGTCGCGTCCGCCTCGGCATCATGGCCGTCCTCGCGGGGGTGGAGAGCGCCGACTTCAACACCCTCAAGGCCAAGCTCCAGACCACCGACGGCAACCTGTCGGTCCACCTGAGAAAGCTCGAGGACGCCGGCTTCGTCGCCGTCACCAAGCGGTTCGAGGGCCGCAAGCCGCTGACCGAGGCGACGATGACGGCCAAGGGCCGGCGCGCCTTCGTCGCCTATCTCGACGCCATGCAGGGTCTCGTCGGCCAGGGAGGATTGAAGCCCGGATGACGACGGTGGGAAGCGTCGCGGGGCTGGGCTAGAGAGGCGGCATGACCGGCCGCATCCATCGCTTCGACGCCCTCGATAATTTCCGCGACTACGGCGACTACGCCTCGGCGGCCGGACGGCGGGTCGCCGCCGGGCGGCTGTTCCGTTCGGCCCATCACGCCCGCGCCACCGACGCCGATCTCGAACGGCTGGCCGAATTCGGCCTGGCCGCCGTGGTCGACCTGCGCCGCCCCGGGGAGCGCCGCGACCAGCCCTCGCGCCGTCCGCCCGGCTTCGCGGGCCAGGTCATCGAGAGCGCCCGTGACGACGGCGGCGAGGCCCCGCACATCACCTTCCTGAAGACCGCCGACCTGACCATCGACGCCGGCCGCCGCTTCATGACCGGCGTCTACCGCGACCTGGCGTTCGAGCCCGCCCACCTCGACCTGTTTGGTCGCTATTTCCGCGCCCTCGCCGAGGCCGACGGGCCGGTGCTGATCCACTGCGCGGCCGGCAAGGACCGCACCGGCCTGCTCGCCGCCCTGACCCACTGCCTGCTCGGCGTCCACCGCGACGACATGGTCGAGGACTATCTGCTGACCAACGCCGCCGTCGACCTGCCCGGCCGCGCCCCGGCCATCGCCCGCCAGCTCGAGGCCATGACCGGCCGCCCGGCCGCCCACGACGCCGTGGTCGCCTTCCTCGGCGTCGAACCGGTCTATCTGGACACCGCCCTGGCGGAAATCGCCGCCCGCCACGGCTCGGTCGACGCCTATCTGGAACAGGCGCTGGGCGTCGACGCGGCCCTGCGCGACCGCATCGGCGAGCGGCTGGCGGCGTGATCCAGCCCCTGCCCGCCGGCGAGACCCGCGTCCATGCGTGGCGCGACCCTCTCGCCGTGGCGACAGGTCTGCGGGATCGCGACGGCGCCCTGGCCCTGCTCTCGGACGGCGGGCCGCTCGGCCGCTGGTCGTTCGTCGCGGCCGATCCCGACTGGAGCGGCGGCGAGGGCGGACTCGACCTGTTGCGCGACCCGGCCCTGTCGCACAACGTGGTCGGCCTGGTCGCCTACGACGCCGGGGCCCGTCCGGCCACCGGCCGCCGCCCCCAGGTCTGGCCCGACCTGATGCTGGCCCGCTACCCGGCCATGCTCGCCTTCGACCATGAAAACCGGACCGTCACCGCCGCTGGACGCGGCCTCGACCCCGCCGCCGCCGGGCGGGCGGCGGATCGGGCCGAAGGCTGGCTGGCCGGCGCGGTTGACGTCCCCACGCCGCGCCCGCCCGCGTCTGTCATGGACGCCGAAACCCCGCCCGAAACCTACCTCGCCGCCGTCGCCGACGTCGTCGCCCGCATCGCCGCCGGCGAGCGACGCCGAGCCCGTCGACGTCATGCTGCGGCTGGCCGGGCGCGCGGCGGCCTACGGCGCCTTCTGGCGTCTGGGCGAGCGGGCCCTCGTCTCCAACTCGCCCGAGCTGTTCCTGACCTTCGATCCCGCCAGCCGCCGCATCGAGACCCGGCCGATCAAGGGCACCCGCCCCCGCGACGCCGATCCCGCCCGTGACGCCGCCCTCGCCGCCGAGCTCCAAGCCAGCGCCAAGGACCGCGCCGAGAACCTGATGATCGTCGACCTGATGCGCAACGACCTGTCGCGCGTGGCCGAGCCCGGCACGGTGACCGCGGAACGCCTGTTCGAGATCGAGACCCACCCGACCGTGCACCACCTCGTCTCGACCGTGACCGGCGTCGCCCGGGCGGAGACCGGCGTCGCCGACCTGCTGGCCGCCTCCTTCCCGCCCGGCTCGATCACCGGCGCGCCCAAGCATCAGGCCATGAAGGTGATCGCCGCCCACGAACCGCCGCGCGGTCCCTGGTGCGGCAGCCTGTTCCATATCGGCGGCGACGGCGCCCTGACCGCCTCGGTGCTGATCCGCACGGCCTCGTTCGAGCGATCGGAGGAAGGTTGGCGCTTCCGGGCCCTGGCCGGCGCCGGCATCGTCGCCGACAGCGACCCCCGCTCCGAACTGGCCGAGACCGAGGTCAAGATCCTCGCCCTGCGCGAGGCGCTAGGCGGCCGGGGGTAGGCAGTCGGTGCAGAGCGTCTCGTCCGCCGTCCGCGGCCGCATATAGTAGGTGTGCGAGAACCGCGTCAGCCCCGGCATCACATAGTCGGCGGCCGAGTCGTAGTCATAGGTCGCCTCGGCCACGATCACGCTCTCGCCCTCGGTGATCAGGTCGGCCGGCAGGGTCATCGTCGAATCGACGGCGCGGGGCACCATGCCCTCCGCCCGGCTCCAGCCCACCGTGGCCACGCCGCCGATCATGCTGACGCTGGACACCCGCTGCTGCAGCGTCGTCGTCGGGAACGGCTTCATGACCAACCCGCCGATATCGAAAATGTCGTCGATCGTGGCGGCCGAGACCGACTCTTCCTGCGCCACCAGGTCGGCGACCATGGCCGAGACGTGGCCCATGCGCTTCTGCGCCATGAAGCCTTGGCAGATCTCCGTCATGCTCATGTAGAAGGCGATCAGGATCGGGGCGATCATCGCGAACTCGATTGCCGAGACTCCGCGTTCGTCGCCCGTCAGCCGTCGGATGAGACTCCGCCTCTTCATCCCGCCGGCTCGTTCCGGAAGGCGGTGGTGGCGGTCAGCACAGCCGTGCCGCTGCCTATCTGCGACAGGCCCTGGGACAGGAAGGCGGTCAGCAACGGGTGCCGGTACCAGGCCCGCACCAGGACGAGGTCGCCGGGGTTGCCGTTGGCGTAGGTCAGGCCGCTGGGATCGAAACCCTCTTCCGCCAGCGGATCAGGCGGCGTGACGTTGAACTGCGGAATGACCCGGACATCGATCGTGACCCGCTCGTCGCACGTGTCAGAGAAGATGCTCATGCGGCTGCACAGGTTGTCCTTGAACTGCGCCGCGGTCATGCCCTGGGCGCTGGCCTGGCCCGTCCGGACCAGGCGGCCCGTGTCGATGGCGGCGTTCTCGAGCACGGAATCGAGCGTGAAGATCAGCGCCACTTCGAGAATGGCGAAGATCATGAAGCAGAACGGCAGAGCCACAAAGGCGAACTCGACCGCCGTTGAACCGTCGCGGTTGCCCAGCAGGCCGCGCCGCAGAGGGCGGGCTCCGGCCAGCCGGGAGCGGCGGGTGATCACGGCGTCTATTGGCCTGCGGCTGCGGGACCGCTGGTGCCCCGCATGGACGGCGAGCAGGAGGTGGCGCAGGCCATTTCGGTGGACTGGGCGCCGCGCCACACCCGGACCCGGCCCGCGCCGTCGCCGGCCGTCACGACGACCTGACTCTGGAACACGGTGCGCCCGATCGGATCGACGGCGACCACCTCGGTCACGCCATAGCCCTTGCCCGTGATGTACAGGGTGTTGGCGTCGACCACCGTGACGTCGGCGATCGCCGGGTTGCCGACGATGACGGAACTGGCCGGGCCGCTCAGCTGCACCCGCTGGGCCTGATCGACCTCGACGCTGATGCGGCCCGATTGCGCAACGGCCAGGCCGGGGCCGGCCAGCAGGACGGTTGCGCCGAGAGCGAGGAGCAGGCGTTGGTTGAGGGTCATGGCGACGGTGTCCATAGAGCGCACACGCGCGAAAGCGTGACCGGGAACATGCCGGCGAAACCTCAATAAAGTTTGAAACCCCCTTGGGAATACAGGGCCAGACCAGTCGCGGCGGGGTGAAGCGGCGCGTCAATCGTCAAGCTGGGGAGTTTTTACAGTAAATCTTCCGGTAACCACGCCCGGCGACCGCCCCTTAACCGATATGGCCGATAACGACGATGCGTTTTGGGGGTCAAGCGGGCTACCGGCTCCCCCCGTCGTTCAGTAGCTCGCTTCCTCTTCTACAAAGGGAACCATGACCATGAAGACGTTCATTTCCAAGTTCATGTCCGACGAGTCGGGCGCCACGGCCATCGAATATGGTCTGATCGCCGCCCTCATCGCCGTCGTGATCATCGCGGCCGTGACCGCCTTGGGCGGCACGATCAATGCCAACTTCGAGAAGGTCACGACCGAGATGCAGAAGAACGGCGTCGCCCCGGCGGCGTAAGTCGCTCCAGGCGTACGTTCAGTGCACCAAAGGGGGGGTCGGAGCGAAGTCGCTCCGGCCCCTTCTTCGTGCGCCAATGCCTGCTGAAACCCCGCCTTAACGCCGGCCGTGCAGAGTCGCTGAATGGACGCACTTGCACTTGTCTGCCTCGGCATTCTGCCGGCGCTCGTAATCGTCGGCGGGCTTCACGACCTTACGACGATGAAGATCCCGAACTGGGTGTCGGGCTGTCTGATCGTCGCCTTCTTTCCAGCCGCCCTGTTGATCGGGCTTCAGCCGATGGGCGTCGCGATCCATGTGGCGGTCGCGGTCGCAGCCCTGCTGATCGGCATGGGGCTGTTCGCCCTTCACCTCCTCGGCGGCGGCGACGTCAAGCTGATCGCCGCGGCCTGTCTGTGGCTGGGGGCGGCGGGGGCCGGCGTGTTCGTGCTGATGACGGCGGTGATCGGCGGCTTGCTGTGCCTCGCCCTGATCCTCGCCCGGACGTGGCTGCGGCCCTATCTGACCGGCCGGCCGGGCTGGGTCGCCCGGCTGATGGAGCCGAAAGGCGATATTCCGTACGGCGTGGCGATCGCCGCCGGCGTTCTGGTCGCCTGGCCGACGTCTCCGCTGATGACCGCCTTCCTCGCGGGCTAGCCGTCGCCTCCTCGCCCCCGGCGACCCGGGGTTGCGCACTTAGGCCCACGTTAACCCGCGCCCGGCATGTTCGTTAACGGCAGGGGGCCGAAGGACCGATTTCACAGGTCTTGCCCGGCTTTGCCGGAGACAGTCGATGAAGCCCGCCCGTATCATCGTGATCTGCGTCGCCGCCGTGGCCGCCATCGGGCTGGCCCTCGTCGTTCGCGCCATGGGATCGCCTTCAGGGGAACCGACCGCCGTGGCCACGGCCGCGCCCGTCGAGACCCGGCCGATGGCCAAGGTGCTGGTCGCCGCCAAGGACCTGCAGGCGGGCAAGCGGCTCGACGAGTCCGACCTGGAATGGAAGGACTGGCCCGTCGACGACGTCAATCCGGCGTTCATCACCGACGGCTCGGTGCCGATCCCCGTCGCCGGCGAGGCCCCGGCCGCCGAAAAGGCTGACGCCAAGCCCACGGGTGCGGTCGCCGCCGTAACCCGGGCCGCCGCCAATCTCGCGACGAGCGGGGCCAAGGCCGACTATGTCGGCTCGGTGGTGCGCGAACCCATTCTGGCCGGCGAACCCATCGTGATGCGCAAGATCGTCCGGGCCGGCGACAGCGGCTATATGGCGGCCTATCTGGAGCCGGGCATGCGCGCGATGGCCATCCGCGTCACGGTCGAGACCGCCGCCGGCGGCTTCATCCTTCCAGGCGACCGGGTCGACGTCGTGCTGACCCGCCAGAGCACGCTCGGCAACATGGCCGGGGCCGAGGGTGCCGGGTCCAAATTCAGTTCGAGCACGGTCATGCAGAACATCAAGGTTCTGGCCATCGACCAGTCGACGCGCGCCGGCGACGACGCGCAGACGGTGATCGGCGCGACGGCGACCCTCGAGGTCGGCCCGCGCGACGCCGAGGCCCTCGCCCTCGCCAAGTCGGAAGGCGAGTTGAGCCTCATCCTGCGCTCCTATGCCGACACCGGCGGCCCATCCGGCCGGGTGAACGCCCAACGCCAGTCCTCGGCCGTTCGCGTCTATCGCGGCGGCGCGCCCGAAGTGGTGGTCGTCCAATGAAGCACCCTCTGATGCGGCTCACGGCGGTCGCCGTCGCCGGCCTGCTCGCCGTCGCCCTGCCGTCCGCTTCACCCGCGCAGGCCCAGACCCGCGCCAACGTCTCGATGGGCGCGCAGTCGCAGCTGATCAGCCTGCCCCGCGGCTCTTCGATGGCTGTCGATCTGCCGGCTGACGCGCGGGACGTGATCGTGCCCAACCCGCTCGTGGCCGAGGCCATGCTGCATTCGCCGCGCCGGATCACCATCATCGGGCTGGCGCCCGGCGAGACCGACGCCGTCGTGCTGGATAACGCCGGCCGCGCGATCCTGTCGTTGCGGATTCGCGTCGACGCCGGCGTGTCGGCGCTTCAGGACACGCTCAGCCGGATGATGCCGGGCTCTCAGGTCCACGCCGAGGCGGTCAACGACAGTGTCATCCTGACCGGCCAGGTCAGCAGCCCCGGCGAGGCCGACCGCGCCACCCAGGTCGCGCGCGCTTTCGTCTCGTCCTCCGACAAGGTCATCAACATGATGACCATCGCCGGCTCCGATCAGGTAATGGTCAAGGCTCGCGTCATCGAGGTGCAGCGCACCGCGATCAAGCAGTTGGGCCTGGACGTCACCGCCGTGCTGAACAGCGTCGGCGACGGCCTGTCCTTCGCCCAGGCCGCCACCTTCGGCGTGTCCGGCAGCCAGCTGGGCGGCGGCGTCCTCAACTACCTGGACAACAGCGGCGACGGCAACAGCCTGGACACCAGCCTGCGGGCCTTCGAGCGCGCCGGCCTGGTGCGTATCCTGGCCGAGCCCAACCTGACCTCGGTCAACGGCGAGAACGCCGAGTTCCTGGCCGGCGGGGAATTCCCGGTCCCGGTCGGGCGCAGCGTGGACGCCAGCACCGGCCAGATGACGGTCGGCGTCGAGTTCAAGCCGTTCGGGGTGCGTCTGGCCTTCCGTCCGATCGTGCTGTCGGGCGGCCGCATCTCGCTACAGCTGTCGACCGAGGTTTCCGAGCTCACCACGGCGGGCTCCTTCACCCTGGGCGGCACCAACGACGACCCCCTGGTCATTCCCGCGCTGAACGTGCGCCGCGCCTCGAGCACCGTCGAACTGCCATCCGGCGGATCGATGATGATCGCCGGCCTCTTGCGCGAGGACACCCGCCAGAACATCGACCAGCTGCCGGGGATCGGCAGCCTGCCGGTGCTGGGCGCCCTGTTCCGCTCGCGTGACTATCTGTCGGGCGAGACCGAGCTGGTCATCATCATCGAGGCCTACATCGTCTCGCCGACCTCGCCCGGACGGCTTCAGACGCCCGCCGACGGCCTGATCATCGCCAATGACGCCCAGACCCTGCTGTTCGGCCAGTTGAACCAGCAATACCGCGGCTCCGCCGGCCCGGCGACGGACGACGCCGGCTGGACCGGCCCCGTCGGCTACGTGATCGAATGAGGTTCCCCGTGAAATCCGCCTCTGCAGCCATCGCCGTCCTCGCGCTCGGGTTCTCCGTCACGGGCTGCGCCTCGGTGTCGGGGAGCGAGCCCACCACGCCCCTGACCCCGGTGTCGCGTTACTCGCTACAGGTCGAACCCGGTCTGGACCGGATCGCCCTCGCGGTTCACGACCAGGGCCTTTCGGACAATCAGCAGGCCGCGCTGCGCGATCTCGCCGCCCGCTATGGCGCCTCGGGCCAGGGCTTGGTCCGCATCGAATCCCCGGCGGGCAACGACCCGGCGGCGGTCGAGCAGGCCTATTCCGCTCGCACCGCCCTGCAGGCCGCGGGGGTCCCTGTCGATCGCATCCAGATGGCCGCCTACGCCGCGCCCGACCCGAGGGCGCCGGTGCTGGTCGGCTTTGAGTCCCTGCGCGCCCACGTGCCCAACTGTTCCGCCGAGCCGCGCAACATGGTCGGTCGCTTTTCCAATCAGAGTTCGGGGGGCTTCGGCTGCGCCATCATGGCCAATATGGCCGCGCAGATCGCCGATCCCCGCGACATCGTCGCCGCGCGCGCCATGACGCCCGCCGATTCCGGCCGCGCAGCGGTGGTGTTCGATAACTACCGCAGGGGCCAGGCCAGTTCGACCCCGCAGGAATCCCTCGTGAACGGCCAGATCTCACGGGCCGTGGAATAACCTGAATGACCAACGCCTTCGCCCCACGCCCGGTTGAGGACTTCGAGGACGAGTTCGATCTCGACATGGGTTATGTCGCCTCGGGTCCCGCCGCGGGCGTGCGCCTGGGCAATGATCTCGACGCGCCGTACGCCGCGGGCGGGGACGCGAGGGGCATCGACGACGAGGCGGCTCGCCCGCCGCTGCAGTTCACCACGCCGGCCGTAGCCGCCGCGCCCGCGGCTCCGGCCCATTCGGCCGAGCCGTTCGACGGCCAGGTCCCGGTCGTGGCCGGCTTCAATCCGGTAGGCGATCTTGTCGCCGGGGCGTCGGCGGCCTTTTCGCCGCCCGCGCTCGGCGGGGGCGGTCCCGAGGTTTCGGTGCCGCGCATCGCCATTCACGTCTTCGCCGAGCGCCAGGACACCCTGGCGGCCGCCGAACGCGCCGGCCAGGACCGTCGCCTGTCGCGCGCCACCACCCAGATCCGCGTCGGCGGCGTGGCGGCGGCGGTCGAGGCCTACCAGCACGAACCGACCCCGCCGCTGATCATCGTCGAATGCCTGAAGGATCCGCAGACCCTGCTGTGGGAGGTCGACCAGCTGGCCGAGGTCTGCGACGCGGGCACCAAGGTGGTGGTGATCGGGGCGACCAACGACATCCTGCTGTTCCGGGAACTGATGCGGCGGGGGGTCAGCGAATATCTGGTCGCGCCGTTGCAGCCGCTGCAGCTGATCGCCGCCATCGGCGGCCTGTTCTCCGACCCGGCCCAGCCGTTCGTCGGCCGCTCGATCGCCTTCGTCGGGGCCCGCGGCGGCACCGGCTCCAGCTCCGTCGCGCACAACACCGCCTATGCGATGAGCGAGCGGATCGGCGCCAATACGGTGATCGTCGACTACGACCTTCCGTTCGGCACGGCCGGGCTCGACTTCAACCAGGATCCGCTGAACGGCGTCGCCGACGCCCTGAGCCAGCCGGATCGCCTCGACCCCGTGCTGCTGGACCGGATGATGGTCCGCTGCACCGACAAGCTGAGCCTGTTCGCCGCCCCCGCCACCCTCGACGTCGACTGGGACATTTCGCCGGAGGCCTTCGAGGAGGTCACCAACCAGATCCGCTCGACCGCGCCCTTCGTGGTTCTGGACCTGCCGCACCTGTGGTCGGGCTGGATGCGCCGCACCCTGATCGCCGCCGACGAGGTGGTGGTGGTGGCGACCCCCGATCTGGCCAGTCTGCGCAACGCCAAGAACATGATCGACCTGATCCGCCAGGGCCGGCCGAACGACGCCCCGCCGCGGCTGGTGTTGAACCAGGTCGGCGTCCCGGGGCGTCCGGAAATCCCGGCCAAGGAATTCGGCGCCGCCCTCGGCGTGCACCCCAGCCTGGTCATTCCCTTCGATCCAAAGGTGTTCGGCGCGGCCGCCAACAACGGCCAGATGATCCTCGACGCCGGCGCCAAGTCCAAGGCCGCCGACGCCTTCCAGATGCTGGCCCAGATCGTCTCGCGCCGTGAACTGCCGATGCTGACCGGGCCGAAGGGCAAGGCGGGCAAGGGCGACGGCAGGTCGATGTTCTCCGGCCTGTTCAAAAAGAAGTCCTGAGGCGTGTTCGGCAAGCGCACAGGTCAGCCTGGAGCTCCCGCCGCGGCCCCGCGGCCGGCGCCGGCCGCCGCGCCCCCGCCGCCGCAACAGCCGGAACCGGGCGTTCAGACCCAGGCCTTCGCATTCGGCGGCGACGTCGCCGAACTGGAGCGGGAAGAGCGCGGCGCCGAATCCTACGCCGCCAAACCGTCCTCCGAGGCCGCCGACCGCCTCGACGCGCTGGCGTCCCGGCCCAGGCCGGCCGCCGCCGCGCCCGCGACGCCGAAGAACGCTCCTGGTCCCAAGGCCACGCCGGGCTTCGAACAGCTCAAGAAGGCCCAGGCGGTCGCCGAGATCGTCCGTGAGCAGTCGGACTACTACCACGCCACCAAGACGACGATCTTCAACGCCCTGATGAACACCATCGACCTGGCCCAGCTGGCCGGACTCGATCCCAAGGCGGCGGCGGAGGAGATCCGCGACATCGTCGCCGAGCTGGTGGCGATCAAGAACGTCTCGATGTCGGTGGCGGAGCAGGAGCACCTGGTCCAGGACATCGTCAACGACGTCCTCGGCTATGGGCCGCTGGAGCCGCTGCTGGCCCGCGACGACATCGCCGACATCATGGTCAACGGCGCCGGCCGGGTGTTCATCGAGGTCGGCGGCAAGGTCCAGCTGACCAACGTCCGCTTCCGCGACAACGCCCAGCTGATGAACATCTGCCAGCGGATCGTGTCCCAGGTCGGCCGCCGCGTCGACGAAAGCTCCCCGATCTGCGACGCCCGCCTGCCGGACGGCAGCCGCGTCAACGTCATCGCCCCGCCTCTGGCGATCGATGGCGCGACCCTGACGATCCGGAAGTTCAAGAAAGACAAGCTGACGATGAAGAATCTGGTGGAGTACAACTCCATCAGTCCCGAGGGCGCCCGGGTGCTGGGCGTCATCGGCGCGTCGCGCTGCAACCTGGTCATCTCGGGCGGCACCGGCTCCGGCAAGACCACGCTGCTGAACACCCTGACGGCCTTCATCGATCCGACCGAGCGCGTCATCACCTGCGAGGACGCGGCCGAACTGCAGCTGCAGCAGCCGCATGTGGTGCGGCTCGAGACCCGCCCCCCGAACCTCGAGGGTCAGGGCCAGATCACCATGCGCGATCTGGTCAAGAACTGCCTGCGCATGCGTCCCGAGCGGATCATCGTCGGCGAGGTCCGCGGTCCCGAGGCTTTCGACCTGCTGCAGGCCATGAACACCGGCCACGACGGCTCGATGGGCACGCTGCACGCCAACAGTCCGCGCGAGGCCATCAGCCGGATGGAGTCGATGATCACCATGGGCGGCTACGGCCTGCCGTCCAAGACCATCCGCGAGATGATCGTCGGCTCGGTCGACGTCATCATCCAGGCGGCCCGCCTGCGCGACGGCTCGCGCCGCATCACCCACATCACCGAGGTGGTCGGGCTGGAAGGTGATGTCATCGTCACCCAGGACCTGGTCGTCTACGAGATCACCGGCGAGGACGAGAACGGCAAGATCGTCGGCCGCCACCGCTCGACCGGCATCGCCCGCCCCCGCTTCTGGGACCGCGCCCGCTACTACGGGCTCGAGCGCGAGCTGGCCGAAGCCCTCGACGCGGCGGAGTAGGCGGCGATGCTTCCCATCCTCGCGGCGGTTCTGGCCTTCATCACCATCGGCGGCCTGGGCTGGGCCTTCGTCGGCGGCGGCGATTCATCGGAGGCCGCGGTCAAGCGGGCCCAGAATTTCGGCAGCCCGAAACAAAACATGGCCGCCGCGCGCAAGGCGGCCGCGGCGAACACGCCCGAGGCGCGCCGCAAGCAGATCATGCAGCAGCTGCAGGAGTCGGAACGCGCCCAGCGCAAGGCCCGGGTCAGCCTCGCCGCCAAGCTGAAGCAGGCCGGCCTGGCGACCAGCGTCCGGACGTTCTGGATCATCAGCGCCGTACTCGGCGTGATCGCCTTCCTCGGCCCGCTGGTGTTCGGTCTGAACCTGCTGATCGCCATCGGCGCCGCCGTGGTCTTCGGCCTCGGCCTTCCGCGCTGGGTGGTCGGCTTCTTCGGCAAAAGCCGGCGCAAGAAGTTCAGCAGCCATTTCGCCGACGCCGTCGACGTCATCGTCCGCGGCATCAAGTCCGGACTGCCGGTCCACGACTGCTTCAAGATCATCGCCCGCGAGAGCCCGGCTCCGCTGGGCGGCGAATTCCAGACCTTGGTCGAGGGACTGGGCGTCGGCCTGACCCTGCAGCAGGCGCTCGAGAAGATGTACGAGCGCATGCCGACGCCGGAGCTGAAATTCTTCGCCATCGTCATCGGCATCCAGCAGAAGACCGGCGGCAACCTGGCGGAAGCGCTGGGCAACCTGTCGACCGTGCTGCGCGCCCGCAAGATGATGGGCGAGAAGATCAAGGCGCTGTCGTCCGAGGCGACCGCCTCCGCCGGCATCATCGGCTCGCTGCCGCCCGCCGTGATGGCGCTCGTCAGCGTCACCACCCCGGCCTACATGGGCAAGCTGTTCACCGATCCCCGCGGCCAGTTCATGCTGCTGATCGCGGTGATGATGATGTCGCTCGGCGTCTTCGTCATGAAGCGCATGATCTCGTTCAAGTTCTAGGGGAGCGGCGTGGGAGACATCATCGGCTTCGTCACCAATCTGCAGAACCTGCTCAGCATGGGCGTCGGCGTGCTGGTGTTCGCGACCCTGGTGACCCTGCTCGGCTCGTTCACCGGCGAGGCCAAGCTGGAAAACCGGATGAAGGCCGTGGCCGAGCGCCGCGAGGAACTGAAGCGCCGTTCGCGCCAGGCGATGGCGGCCCAGGGCGGCTCGCAGAACATCCGGCATAGCGACGAAGGCTTCAAAAAGCGCGTCGTCGAACGGTTGAACCTGACCAAGCTGCTGGAAGACCCGAAGGTCGCGGACAAGATGGCGCAGGCCGGCTACCGGGGCCCCAAGCCGCTGACCACCTTCTATTTCTTCCGCTTCTCCATGCCGTTCGTCATGCTGGCGCTCGCGGTCTTTTACGTCTTTGTCCTGAACGACTTCGGCCTGCCCGTGATGGTGCGGATCACCATCTGCATGGCGGCGGCGGTGATCGGCTTCTATGCGCCGAACATCTTCCTCGCCAACCGCATCTCCAAGCGCCGCACCTCGATCATGCAGGCCTTCCCCGATGCGTTGGACCTGCTGCTGATCTGCGTCGAGGCCGGCATGTCGATCGAGGCGGCGATCCAGAAGGTCAGCCAGGAGATCGGCGGCTCCTCGATCGACCTGGCCGAGGAACTAACCCTGCTGTCGGCCGAGTTGAGCTACCTGCCGGACCGGCGCCTGGCCTATGACGGGCTGGCCAAGCGGACCAACCATCCGGGCGTCAAATCGGTCGCCACCGCCATGACGCAGGCCGAGACCTATGGCACCCCGCTGGGCTCGGCGCTCCGGACCATGGCCAAGGAAAACCGCGAGATGCGCCTGTCGGCCGCCGAGAAGAAGGCGGCCGCCCTGCCCGCCAAGCTGACCGTGCCGATGATCCTGTTCTTCCTGCCGGTGCTGTTCATCGTCATCCTGACCCCGGCCATCATCAACATCCAGGACACGATGGCGAAAGGCGGCTAGGCCCGTTCAGCCGTCGTCTTCATCGCTTCCGCGACCGAGTCGACCGCCTCGCGCAAAGCCTTGCGGTGGCGATCGAAATGCATCTCGCCGCGCAGGCCGTTGAAGATGAAACCGTTGGCGAAGATGCAACTGCCCGGTTCGAGCTCGTCGATCTCGAAATAGCGCAGCGAGCTGAACCAAAGGCCGCGCTTCTCGACCCAGACCAGCTGGGCATTGGGTTGCCACTCGCCGACCCGGACGCTCGCCCTGCGCTCCGGCAGACCGGCGATCGCCTCGGTCAGGGCGATGGAGCCGCCGTAGGCGATGGTCCCCTCGACTGCGGTCTCGATCGGATTCCAGCGGTTCCAGCCCGGCAGGTCGGCGAGGCTTTCCCAGATCCGGTCTGCCGGGGCGCGGACGCCGATGCGTTTCTCGATGCGGGCGGTTTCCATGACGTCGATCTGACACGGCTTTTCGACGCTGAAAAGGCCGGCGTCAGCGATTGCCCTCGGGGCCGGGTTGCGACGCGGGCGGCGTCTCCGGCGAGGGCGTCTCGTCGCGGCCCGGCAGGTCCGGCGGTCCGGCCCGCAGGCGCGCGCTGCCGAAGCACAGGGCCGTGGCGGCGGTCAGCAGCACGACGTTGGCGATGAAGGGCGCGGGTTCGAACAGCTCGTACAGCGCCACCCCGATCACCGGCGGAGCGAGGAAGCTGAGGCCGGCGAGGGACATCATCAGCCCGGCCACCGCCCCCTGCTCGAGCGGCCCGACCGACAGCGACGAGCCGGCCGTGAACCCCGGGCGGGCGAAGCCGATGCCCATCGACACCACGGCGTAGCCGATGACCGCGCCGTAATAGCCCGGCGCGACGACGCTCATCAGGTTGCCGAGCAGGGCGAGGGCCGCGCCCCAGCGCATCAACTCGCGCGGCTGCAGCTTCAGCAACGGGATCAGCCCCCATTGGGCCATCAGGGTGGCGGCGGCCCCGGCCAGCATGGCGATGCCGATGAAGGGCTGGGCCTCCCGGACCGCGATGCCCGTCCCCGCCAGTTCGTCGATGACGTGGAAGCCCAGCACCGAGATGTTGATCGCCTGGGCGCCGGTCGTCAGCAGGCCGTAGAGGAGATAGTCCCGCACCCGCGGGTCCTTCCACAGGCCCTTCCCGGCGTCGTCGCGGTGACCGCTTGCGGACGGCTTGCGCAGCACCTCGCCGCTGGGCAGCCGCCGCCAGACCACGAACAGCACCACGAGGCCGAGCAGGGCGAAGGCGTACATCGGCCCGGCCAGGCCGACGAGCGGCAGGACGAAGAAAGGGGCCAGCGCCGGACCGATCACGGTGCCGAGTCCCTGGGCCGAGGCCAGCAGCGACATGGCCTGGGTGCGTTGCTCCGTCGAGGTGCGATCCGCCACATAGGCCTGCGACGCGATCGGAGCGGCCGAGCCGAACACGCCGTAGACGGTTCGCGCCATGGCCATCAGCACGAAGGCCACGCCGACGCCGAGCCAGCGCTCCAGTCCGGAGGTCGCGGCCAGGCCGAAGCCGCCCATGGAAACCACGAAGCCGGACAGGCCGATCAGGATCACCTTCTTGCGTCCGATCCGGTCCGAGAGCCGCGCCCAGAACGGCGAGGCGAAGGTCCACATCAGGGCGGAAATGGCGAAGGCGCTGGCGACCAGGGTGTCCGACAGGCGGAACTCGCGCCCGATGGCCGGCAGCACCGACTGCAGGGCCATATTGCCCGCCGCGGCGATCAGGCTGACCGCGAAAAGGATGGCGAAGGCGGGCGAGCGGAGGTTCACGCCTGGAGCCTAGCCCGGCTTCGATGTGGCGTCATCACGGCTTTCGCCGCGGACGGAGGCCCCGGCGCATTGATCCGAAGCGGGTCCTTGCGCAAGGGCGGCGCCTCCGCGCACGGTGGCGTCATCATCGGGGGAAGCCGTCATGACCATCCGCAGCCTGCTCGCCGCCACCGCCGCCGCATTGGCGCTCGCCCTGCCGGCCGGGGCCGCGCACGCCCAGTCGGCCGAAGCCGTCACGGCCGCCGTCGAGGCGGTGACGCCGCGGGTGGTCGCCTGGCGGCGTGACCTGCACGCCAACCCCGAACTGGGTTTCGCCGAGACGCGCACGGCCGCCGTGGTCGCCGAACACCTGCGCGGGCTGGGCCTGGAGGTGAGGACGGGCGTCGGCAAGACCGGCGTGGTCGGCGTGCTGCGCGGCGGACGACCCGGCCGCACCGTGGCGCTGAGGGCCGACATGGACGCCCTGCCGGTGCTGGAGGCGACCGGCCTGCCGTTCGCCTCGACCGCGACAGGGACCTACATGGGAGCCACTGTGCCGGTGGCGCACGCCTGCGGCCACGACGCCCACGTCGCCATGCTGATGGGCGCCGCCGAGGTGCTGGCCGGGATGAAGGACCAGATCGCCGGGACGGTGGTGTTCGTCTTCCAGCCGGCCGAGGAGGGCGCGCCTCCGGGCGAGCCCAAGGGCGGGGCGGCGCTGATGATCGAGGAGGGCGCGCTGGCCGATCCGCGTCCGGACGCGATCTTCGGCCTGCATGTGGTGCCCGGCCGGCCCGGGACCGTGTGGTACCGCCCGCGCGGCTTCATGGCGGCGTCCGACCGCGTCGACATCGTCCTGAACGGGCGGCAGACGCACGGGGCGTGGCCGTGGAAGGGGGTCGACGTCATCTCCGCCTCGGCCGACGTGATCCAGACGATCAACAGCCTGACCGCCCGCACCGTCGACCCGACCTCGACGCCGACGGTGTTCACCATCGCGACGATGGACGCGGGGGTGCGGTACAACATCATTCCGGACCAGGCGGTGCTGTCGGGCACGCTGCGCACCTTCGACATCGCCCAGCGCGACGACCTGGTGCGGCGGGCGGAGATCGCCGTCGGCAATGTGGCCGAGACCTACGGCGCCACCGCCGAGTTCGCCGTGCGTCAGAACGCGGCGCTGGTGTTCAATGACGAGGCGCTCTCGGCCTGGCTGGCGCCGGTGCTGGAGGAGGCGGCGGGCGAGGGGAACGTCAATGCCGGCGCGCCCCCGACGACGGTCGCCGAGGACTTCAGCTATCTGTCGCAAGAGGTCCCGGGCGTGTTCTATCACCTCGGGGCCAGCGCCGACGGGGTGGACCCGGCGACATCGCCGCCGAACCATTCGCCGGCGTTCGACGTCAACGAGGCCGTGCTGCCGGTCGGGGTGCGGGCGCATGTGCTGACGGCGCTCAGGTTCCTCGAACGGCCGTAGCGGCAACCACGTTTCTCAACGCCCGGGCAACCATCGAGGCGCATCCTCGACGGGTTTTGCGGGAGTGCGCCATGAGAAGCCTGCCAGTCCAATTGCCGCCGATGACCCTGGAGCGCCGGGGCAGCGCTCGACGCGAGATCTTCTATTTCCTCGTCGCCTTCGCCGCCATGTTCGGCGGAGCCTTGCTGGCCATCGACCTGCTGCTCTAGGCCCGGTCGAAAAAGGTCGCGATGACGCGGCGGTAGACCTCCGCCAGCGCCTCGATCTCGGCCACGGGCGCGCGCTCGTCGACCTGGTGCATGGTCTGGCCGACGAGCCCCAATTCCAGCACCGGGCACATCGAGCGGATGAAGCGGGCGTCCGAGGTGCCGCCGGTGGTCGAGGCCTCGGGGCGGCGGCCGACAGCGGCCTCGACCGCGTCCTGCACGCCGGTGACGAACGGCCCGGGCTCGGTCAGGAAGGCGTTGCCCGAGCACAGGTGCTCCAGCTCGATGCGCAGGCCGCTCTCGGCCTGGGCCTCGCCGGCCGTGGCGTTGAGCCAGGCGATCAGCTCGTCGCCGGTGTGGTTCGGGTTGAAGCGGATGTTGAGCCGCGCCTTCGCCTCGGCGGGGATGACGTTGGTGGCCGGGTTGCCGATGTCGATGGTGGTGATCTCGAGGTTCGACGGCTGGAAACCCTGGTAGCCGTCGTCGAGCCGGTGGTCGGCCAGCCGCGCCATCAGCCGCGCCATGACCGGGGCCGGATTGGCCGCCCGGTCCGGATAGGCCACGTGCCCCTGCTTGCCGTGGACGGTGATCCAGCTGTTCAGCGAACCGCGGCGGCCGATCTTGATCGTGTCGCCGAGCGCGTGCTGCGAGGACGGCTCGCCGACCACGCAGGCGTCGATCACCTCGCCCTCGGCCATCAGCGTCTCGACCACCCGCTTGGTGCCGTGCAGGGCCGGGCCTTCCTCGTCGCCGGTGATCAGGAACGACAGGGAGCCGGGCGTGTCGCCCTCGGCCAGCACCCGGGAGACGGCGGCGATCCAGGCCGCGATGCCGCCCTTCATGTCGACGGCGCCGCGGCCGTAGAGGACGCCGTCGCGGACTTCGGCCTCGAAGGGGGCGGCGGACCAGGCCGTCGGACTGCCGGTGGGGACCACGTCGGTATGGCCGGCGAAGCAGAGGTTCGGCGAGGCCGTCCCGCGCCGGGCGTAGAGGTTCTCGATATTCTCGAATTTCATCCGCCGGCAGTGGAAGCCGAGACCGGTGAGCAGGCGCTCGAGCATGTCCATCGCTCCCTCGTCGGCGGGGGTGACCGACGGTCGGCGGATCAGGTCGCGGGTCAGTTCGACAGGATCGATGACAGGATGTGATGCGGCGCTCATGGACCTGTGCTTTAGGGGGTTCGGACGATTGCGAGAAGGCTTCTCCCGCCATGCCGAAGATCGACATCGATAATGCGCCGACCGGGCACGGCACTGGCTATCCCGAGGAATTCGCCGGGCCGTGCAAGCCACGACGGCGCTGGCGGCTGGGCGACGCGGTCGGGCTGGACCAATTCGGGGTCAACCTGCTGCGCCTGCCGGACGGGGCCTGGTCGAGCCAGCGGCACTGGCACGAAGCCGAGGACGAGTTCGTCTGGGTGCTGTCGGGCGAGGTGGTGCTGGTCGACGACGAGGGCGAGACGGTGCTGAAGGCCGGCGACTGCGCGGGCTTCAAGGCCGGGGTTCCCAACGGCCACAAGATCGAGAACCGGTCCGGCGCCGAGGCGGTCCTGCTGGAGGTCGGCGCGCGGTCGGCGGAGACCGACGCCTGCGACTACCCCGACATCGACATGGTCCTGCCGCGGGGCGCGGACCGCTATTTCCACCGCGACGGAACCCCCTACCCCAAGCATGACCGACGCACCTGAGGCCCCCGAGCCGATCACGCCCGCCGTCGCCGAGGCCGCGCGGGAGGCCCACGGAACCAATCCCTGGCGGCTGCGCGACTTCCGCCTGCTGTGGGGCGGTCGGATCGCGGCGGTGCTGGCCATCCAGATCCAGTCCTCGGCCCTGCTGTGGCAGGTCTACGAGATCGCGCGGCGGGACCATCCGATCGAGGAGGCCAGCCTGTACCTGGGGCTGGTCGGACTGGCCCAGTTCATCCCGCTGCTGGCCCTGACCCTGCCGGCCGGCGAGATGGCCGACCGGCGCGACCGGCGCCTGACGGTGGCCGCCTCGATCGCGGTGGAGGGTCTGTGCGCGATCGCCTTCCTGGCCATGGCCCTGCACGGGTCGCCGCCGCTGTGGGGCCTGCTGGCGGTGGCCTGCCTGTTCGGGGCCTGCCGCGCCTTCCTGGCCCCGGCCAGCCAGGCCTATCTGCCGATGGTGGTGGGACGGGCCGCCCTGCCAAGGGCCATCGCCGCCCAGTCGATCGCCTTCCAGACCGGAGCCATCGCCGGGCCGGCGCTGGGCGGGGTCATCGTCGGGATCAATGTGCCGCTGGCCTACGCCGCGGCGCTGGGGATGTTCCTGTTCGCCTTCTCGGCCTTCCTGCTGATCCGCACCAACGGCCGGCCGGAGCGGGTGGAGGGCGCGTCCCGGCGCTGGGACGCGGTGAAGGAGGGGCTGAAATACGTCTGGACCACCCGGATTGTACTGGGGGCGATCTCGCTGGACCTGATCGTGGTGCTGTTCGCCGGCGTGGCCCTGCTGACGCCGATCTTCGCGCGCGACATCCTGCATGTGGGACCCGAGGGCTTCGGCCTGCTGCGGGCGGCCTTCGGGGTCGGGGCCTTCTCGATGGCCCTCTACCTGGCGCGGTTCCCGATCGTGAGACATGGCGGCAAATGGATGTTTGCGGCGGTCGCGGTGTTCGGCGTCTGCACCATCGTCTTCGGCCTGTCGAAGATCGCCTGGATCAGCGCCGTCGCCCTGATGATCGGCGGCGCGGCCGACATGATCAGCGTCAACATCCGCCAGACCCTGATCCAGCTGTCGACGCCCGATCACATGCGCGGCCGGGTCAGCTCGGTGTCGATGCTGTTCATCGGAGCCTCAAACGAGCTGGGCGAGGCCTATTCCGGCGTCATGGTCCGGCTGCTGGGCGCGGTCGGGGCGGCTGTGTTCGGCGGCGCCGGCGCCCTGGCGGCGACGGGGGCGTGGGCCAGGCTGTTCCCGGGGCTGAGGAAGGCCGACCGGTTGGGCTGAGGTTCTGTCCTGTCTCCTCCCCGTCGGCGAACCAATGGGGAGGAGACGCTGAGCGTCAGACCGGTTCGGCGGCGCTCTTCAGGGCCTGGCGGGCGGCCCTCACGCGGAAGAAGGCCGCCGCGGCGAAGACGGCGGCGCCGCCCCAGATGAAGACGAACGACAGGATGCGGAGGGGCGTCAGCGCCTCGCCCGCCCAGACGCCGACGGCGAACTGCAGGGTCGGGGCGAGGAACTGGATGAAGCCGATGGTCGACAGCGGCAGGCGCCGCGCCGACCAGGCGAACAGGGCCAGCGGCAGCACGGTGGCCGGGCCGTTGGCCAGGGCCCAGATCGTATTGCCGGGACTGTCGAAGGCCACGCCGGCGCCGGTGTGCTGCAGCCACAGCACCCAGGCGAGGCCGAACGGCAGCAGCATCAGGCACTCGACGAGCAGGCCGGCCTGGGCGTCGATCGGCACGCGCTTGCGGATGACGCCGTAGGTGGCGAAGCTGATCGCCAGAACGATCGAAATCCACGGCGGCCGGCCCAGCGCCAGCGCCTGGAAGGCGACGCCGACGGCGGCGAGGCCGATGGCGATCCAGCCCCAGCGGTCGATCTTCTCGCGGAACAGCCACAGGCCCACGACCATGTTGAGCAGCGGGTTGATGTAGTAGCCGAGGCTGGCCTCGAGCGTGGCCCCGTGGGTGGTGGCCCAGACGTAGACGCCCCAGTTGAGCCCGATCAGCACGGTCGAGAAGGCCAGCCAGGCCAGCGTCTTCGGCGAGGTCAGGACGGCGCGGACCTGGCCGCCCTGTTTCGCCAGCCAGACCAGCAAGCCGGCCACGGCCACGGCCCAGAGGGCGCGGTGAGCGAGAATCTCAAAGGCGTCGAAGCCGACGGCGGCCTGGCCCATGAACAGCAGCGGCATGACGCCCCACAGGACGTAGCAGCCGAAGGCGGACAGCAGGGCGGCGCGGCTCGCGTCGGAGCCGGTGGCGGTGGTCATGGTCATCTCCTTCGCCGGGGGAGCGGCGAGCGGAAGGTCAGACGGTCAGGGTGCGATACCCGGAGGAGGGTTTGATGGTCCCGGTCTCGTCGAGCAGCTGGGCGATCTGGACGGCGTTGAGGGCGGCGCCCTTGCGCAGGTTGTCCGAGACGATCCACAGCGACAGGCCGTTCTCGACCGTATGGTCCTTGCGGATGCGCGAGACGTAGACGGCGTGCTCGCCGGCGGCGTCGACGGGGGTGATGTAGCCGTCGTGCTCCTGCTTATCGATGACCATGACGCCGGGCGCCTCGCGCAGGATCGAGCGGGCCTCGTCGGGCGAGATCGGGCGGTCGAACTCCAGCGTCACCGATTCCGAATGGCCGACGAAGACCGGCACGCGCACGCAGGTGACCGTCAGCTTGATCGCCGGGTCGAGCATCTTGTGGGTCTCGTCCCACATCTTGGCTTCCTCGTCGGTGTAGCCGTCGTCGCGGAACGAGCCGATGTAGGGGATGACGTTGAAGGCGATCTGCTTGGGGAACAGCTTGGGCGTGGCGTCGCCGAGGCCGTAGATGGCCTTGGTCTGGTTCCACAGCTCGTCCATGCCCGCCTTCCCGGCCCCCGACACTGACTGGTAGGTCGAGACCACCGCGCGGGTGATCTTCGCCGCGTCGTGCAGAGGCTTGAGCGCCACGACCAGCTGGGCGGTCGAGCAGTTGGGGTTGGCGATGATGTTCTTCTTCTTCGCCAGCTTGATGGCGTCCGGGTTCACCTCGGGCACGATCAGCGGCACGTCCGGGTCCTTGCGGAAGGCCGAGGAGTTGTCGATCACGATGGGGCCGGCCTTGCCGATCTTCTCGGACCATTCGCGCGAGACGTCGCCGCCGGCGCTCATCAGCACGATGTCCATCTTCGAGAAGTCGAAGCCGTCGATGTCCTGGCATTTGATGGTGCGGTCGCCCCAGGCGACATCCATGCCCTTCGACTTGCGCGAGGCGACGGCGTGCATTTCGTCGACGGGGAATTCGAGTTCCTCGAGGATGTTCAGCATCTCCCGGCCGACATTGCCGGTGGCGCCCACGATGGCGACTTTGTATCCCATGAGGTGGTCCTTCGGACGCGCTCCGCTCGGCTCGTGGAGCCTCGCTGCTTGAGCGCAAAATTGGATGATGCCGACCGTGCCGGACGACGATGGCTCTATGTGGGCCTTCGCAGGCGCGAAGCAATCGCTTTTCAGCGGCGGCGGGCGCCGCTAAGCCCGAGATCGATGGGATCACGCATTCGCGCTGCTTATGAGAAGCGGCTGGCCGACGGCCGGCTGACGCCCGACCCGTCGCAGGTTCCGGTGGTCGAGGCGCTGGCGCGGCTGGAGATCGACCTGCGCCGCAAGGGGCCGCTGGGCGGTCTGCTCGGACGCCCGCCGGAGGTGCGCGGCGTCTATCTGTGGGGGCCGCCGGGACGCGGCAAGTCCATCCTGATGGACCTGTTCTTCGCCTGCGCGCCGGAGCCGCGGAAGACCCGGGCCCATTTCCACGCCTTCATGGCCCGGGTGCACGGCCTGATCCGGCAGTGGCGCACCGGCGACGCCGAGACGCGCAAGGCGGTGTTCGGCCAGTGGAAGGGCGACGACCCGATCGCGCCCGTCGCCGCCCTGATCGCCTCTGAGGCGCGGCTGCTGTGCTTCGACGAGCTGCAGGTCACCGACATCGCCGACGCCCTGATCCTCGGCCGGCTGTTCGAAGCCCTGTTCGAGAACAAGGTGGTGCTGGCGGTGACGTCCAACCGCGCTCCGGACCAGCTGTATCTGAACGGGATCAACCGCGAGCTCTTCCTGCCCTTCATCGACCTGATCGAGGCGCGCTGCGAGGTGGTGTCGGTGGCCGGGGCGCGGGACTGGCGGCTGGACCGGCTGATGGGCGACCGGGTCTGGTTCACCCCGCCGGACGAGGCCGCGCGGGCCGGGTTCGAGGCGCTGTGGGAGGACCTGAAGGGCGAACAGGCCGAGGCCCCGACGCATCTGAGCGTGCTGGGCCGCGACGTGGTCGTCGAGCGCACCGACGGCGGGCTGGCGCGGGCGACCTTCGACGAGCTGTGCGGCCGGCCGCTGGGGCCGCAGGACTATCTGGCCATCGCCGGGCGGTTCCACACCCTGTTCATCGAGGGCGTGCCGGTGCTGGGCCCGGCCAACCACCACGAGGCGCGACGCTTCGTGACCCTGATCGACGCCCTGTACGAGGCCGGGACCCGTCTGGTGGCCCTGGCCGAGGCCCGGCCCGAGGCGCTGTACCGCAAGGGCGTCGGGGCCTTCGAGTTCGAGCGGACGGTGTCGCGCCTGAACGAGATGGGCGGGGCGGCGTGGCTGGCGCGCGAGCGGGACTGACGCCTTGCTTTCGCCGTTCATCCATCGATAGGTGGCGGCTCGCTGGAGAGCCTCGATGATCCGTTTCGTCCCCTTCGCCGCCGCCGCCATTCTGGCCATCGCCGCGCCCGCCGCGGCTTCGGCCGCCCCCGCGCCGGTCCAGACGGCGGCGACGCCCGGCGTATCGATCGAGGCGGTGCGGGCCTGGCTGACTTCCAAGGGCGGCGAGGTCAGCGCCATCAACCGCCAGGACGGCGAAACCTGGATCAGCATCGACGACGACCCGCTGAGCTGGATGATCTTCTTCTACGGCTGCCAGGCGGACGTCTGCGAGGACATCCAGTACGCCGCCAGCTTCTCCAATCCGACCATCACCCAGGCAATGATCAACGACTGGAACCGCGACCGTCGCTTCCTCAAGGCCTATTTCCTCCCGGCGGCGGACGGCCGCGACAACACCGGGGTGGTCCAGTACGACGTGCTCATGCAGGGCGACGACGTCGAGCAGCTGACCGACCACACGGCGCTGTGGCTGGACCTGGTCGCCACCTTCGGCGCCACCGTCGGCTACTTCGCGGCGCCGGAGTAGCCTCGCCGCCTCGCCGCGAGCCTGCTAACGCGGGCGGATGAAGCCTGAACACGTGGATGTGCTGATCGTCGGAGCGGGCGCGGCCGGGATGATGTGCGCCATCGAGGCCGGGCGGCGCGGGCGGTCCGTGCGGCTGCTGGATCACGCCCGGGCGCCGGGCGAGAAGATCCGCATCTCGGGCGGGGGGCGCTGCAACTTCACCAACCTGGGGACCGGGCCGGGCAATTTCCTCGGCGAGAACCCGCGCTTCGCGACCTCGGCGCTGCGGCGGTTCACCCAGCACGACTTCGTCAAGCGCGTGGATAAGGCGGGCATCGCCTGGCACGAGAAGACCTTGGGACAGCTGTTCTGCGACGACAGCGCCAAACAGATCATCCGTATGCTGACGGACGACCTGCGCGAGGCCGGGGCGACGCTGTCGCTCGGTGTTTCGGTGGAACGGGTGGCGCGCGCCGGGGAAGGGTTCGAGGCGGCGCTGTCGGACGGGTCGACGGTGCGCTGCGCCTCGCTGGTGCTGGCCACGGGCGGCAAGTCGATCCCGAAGATGGGGGCCACGGGCTGGGCCTATGAGACGGCGAAGGGGTTCGGGCTGAGAGTCACGGAGACGCGGCCCGCGCTGGTTCCGCTGACCTTCGAGCCGGGGCTGCTGGAGCGGCTCAAGCCGCTGGCCGGGGTGTCGGTGGAGGCGGTGGTGAGCCACAGACCCGACCCGGCCTCAACCAGCCCGAAGGGCGGCAGGCCCAACAGGGAAACGCGTTTCGCGGAGGGGCTGCTGTTCACCCACCGGGGCCTGTCGGGGCCGAGCGTGCTGCAGATCAGTTCCTACTGGCGCGAGGGCGAGGCGGTCTCGGTCAGCATGGCGCCGGGGGTGGATGTGTTCGCGGCGCTGAAGGCGATGAAGGCCGAGAACGGCCGGCAGGCGGCGCATACGGCGCTGGGGCAGATCGTGCCCAGGCGGCTGGCCGAACGGCTGGTCGAACAGGAACAGGCGCAGGGCAATCTCGCCGACCTGCCGGACAAGGCGCTGCGGCGGCTGGACGAGGCGGTGAACGGCTGGAGCGTCAAGCCGGTCGGGACCGAGGGCTACCGCACCGCCGAGGTGACCCTGGGCGGGGTGGCGACGGACCAGCTGGACCAGCAGACCCTGGCGGCCAAGGCGGTCCCGGGCCTGTATGTGATCGGCGAGGCGGTCGACGTGACGGGGTGGCTGGGCGGCTATAATTTCCAGTGGGCCTGGTCGTCCGGCTGGGCGGCGGGGCAGGCCTGCTGAAGCCGCGACGTTCGGGCCCCTTGCCGCCGGGCGGGGGCGGCCCCAGTTTGATGGCGCGGGACGGGCCCCTCTGGCGCGGCCGCCGCGGTTGCTCCCCTGGCCGTCGGAGGCGCGTGATGTCGGACCGCATCGGGCGCTCCGGCGTTCGACTCCGGCCCGAGAGCGGCGCCGGGGCGCCCGACCCCTCTGAATCCGCGTGGAGAACGCCCCGATGCCCCTGCTGATGTGCCCCAACGACAACGCCGCCATGCAGACCCTGGAGCGCGGCGGCGTCCAGTTCGACATGTGCCCGACCTGCCGCGGCGTCTGGCTGGACCGCGGCGAGCTCGAGAAGCTGATGGCCGTGGCCACCGACGAGGGCCGCGCCTCGGCCGCGCCGGCGCCGCAGCAGCCCGCGCCGCAACCCTATCCGCCGCAGGCCGCACCCCAGCAGCCGTGGGGCCAGCAGCCCCAGCAGGGCTATCGCGAGCCGCCACGCTATCGGGACGACGACTACAAATACCGCAAGAAGAAGCGCGACAGCATCTTCGATATCTTTGACTGATCCTCCCTCTCCCGCCGGGAGAGGGTCTTGTTTCTCAGGCCGCCAGCCCCGCCGCCTTCATGAGGCCCTTGAGCGGGGCCAGCGTTTCCGGCGCGGCGGCCAGGGCAGCGCGGTTGCTGGGCGCGCGGAACAGCTTGACCGCCTCCACCCGGGCCCGGTCGGCGGCGGGGCCCGGCGGGGCCGTGTCGCCGGCGGCCATGCGCAGCAGCACCGCCAGCTTCTGCTGCAGCGGGGCCGGCGAGCGCGCCAGCATGACGGTGATCTTCGCCTCGGCCTCGACGGTCCCGCCGACCAGGCCGATGGTGGTGATGATGTCGGCCTCGTCCCGTTCCGACAGGCCGCAGCCGCGCACGGCCCGGCCGAGGCCGGCGAGCACGCCCAGCTTCTGGGCGGCGGTCTGTCCGGAGGCGGCGCGCATCTCGCCTTCGAAACGCAGCGAGCCGACGCAAGCCGACAGCCAGCGGGCGGCGGCGCGCTTGTTGGCGAGGCCGGTGACGTTCTCGCACAGCCGGGTCAGGGCCTCGGCCTCGCACAGGACGGTGGTGCAGGATTTCACATAGGCGGCGACGAAATCGGCGGTGACGAGGGCCTTGGAGCGCTCGTTGAAGGCCGACTGCACCTCCTCCAGGGTCAGCAGACGCCCGGCGGTGGCGGTCAGGGTCATGGCCAGGGTGCGCAGGATGTCGATCTCGCCGCCGGCGTCGTTGGGACGCAGACGGCGGGGACTCATCAGCTCGCGCACCACCATGCGCGCCAGCGAGGCCGAGAGCAGCGGGAACTGGCCCGCCGCGACCCGTTCCCCAAGCCGGGCGGCGGGGCCGTCCACGATCGGCACCTGAAGCGCCAGGCGGGAATCCTGATTGATCAGGGCCGAGACCTCGCGCGGCGCGACCATGCGCACCACGGCGGCGAGCGACGCGCCCTGGTCGAGCGCCGGGCCGAGCACGTCGGCGAGATTGGTCCGCGCGGCGAACAGCTCGCACATGACCTGTTCGATCGCCACCATGACCATGGCGTGCGGCGGACCATCCATCGGCGCGCGTTCAGCCAGATCCATCAGCCGGTCCAGCCGCGCCCGGCCGCCGCGCACGCCCTTCAGCGCGCCCGAGATGATGCCGCCCATGATGAAGGCGCGGTCGGGCTGTCCGGTCAGGCGATGGGCCAGGTCGGCGAGCGAATGGTCCCCCAGGTCCGGAAACTGGTTCTTGCGCCCGGCGAACAGCAGGCGCTCGATCGTCCGTTCGGTAAGCTTCTGGTAGTGGCGGACCAGGTCGTGCACCGGCTGGCCCACGGCCTGGCTTTCGGGCACGGCGACCTTCTGGATGGCGTGCTGCAGTTCCACGCCCGACGCCTCGAGCTGTTCGGCCAGGTCGGGCCGGTGCAGCAGTTCGAAGGCGGTGACGCCGTGACGGTTCAGCCAATCCTCGAGCACGCGGCCGATCAGCTCCCGCGCCACCGGGGCGTAGAGGTCCTGGGGCGAGCCGCAACGGGGGCCGGCCTGGTCGTCGGGCACCACGCGCTTGCGCTGCACCTCGGGCGCGCCGCGGGTCAGGACGGTGACGCTGTTGAACTCCATCGTGTCCGGATCGAGCGTCTCCTTGGTGACCCGGACGGCGGCCGCCCGGTTGTCCGCCAGCAGTTCCTCGGCCGTCTGGATCGCGTGGGCGCGGTCCTCCGTCGCCAGCTGGAGGTTCCAGGGCGCGGGAGCCGTCTTGCGGATATAGAGTTCGTAGTGAACGGGGCCGGCCATGAAACGCTCGTACAGTTGACCCGTCATCATGGCGCCAAGGCTTTAAGGGCGGGTTTCATTGCGCATTCCGGCGGGGCGGCCCATTTTATCGCCGTAATCTCACCCAGTTGATTTAGAACGGTTACGCTTGCCGCGCGTTGAGTGCGGGAACGGGAAGCCTGCAAGGAGAGCGCCTTGGCCAACATCACCCTCGTCGACGACGACGAAAACATCGTGGCCTCCGTCTCGCTGGCGCTGGAAAGCCATGGCCACAAGATCACCGCCTATCATGACGGCGCCTCCGGTCTCGAGGCGCTGGAATCGAATCCGCCGGACCTGGCCATCCTCGACGTGAAGATGCCCCGGATGGACGGAATGGAGGTCCTGCGCCGACTGCGCCAGACCTCGCAGGTCCCGGTGATCATGCTGACCTCCAAGGACGAGGAGATCGACGAGATCCTCGGCTTCAACCTCGGCGCCGACGACTACATCCACAAGCCGTTCAGCCAGCGGCTGCTGATCGAACGGGTCAAGGCGCTGCTGCGGCGCACCGGCGCGGACGGGGGCGAGCCCGAACCCTCGGGCGACGGCTCCACCAAGGCCATCAAGCGCGGCAAGCTGTCGATGGACCCGGCCCGGCACGAGTGCACCTGGGACGGAAAGCCGGTGAAGCTGACCGTGACCGAATTCCTGCTGCTGCAGGCGCTGGCCCAGCGGCCCGGCTTCGTAAAGAGCCGCGACAACCTGATGGACGCCGCCTACGACGACCAGGTCTATGTCGACGACCGCACCATCGACAGCCACGTCAAGCGGATGCGAAAGAAGTTCCGGGTAGTCGACCCCGAGTTCGACGCCATCGAGACCCTGTATGGCGTCGGATACCGCTATCGCGAAAGCTGAGCCGGCCGAAGCGGCCGACGACGACCGGCCGCGCCGCCCCAAACGGTTCGGGGGCTCGCGGCTGGGCGGCTTCATCCTCGCCCTCAACCTGCTCAGCCTGCTGATCCTGTTCGTCGGGGCGCTGGCGTTGAACGAGTGGAGCCGCAGCCTCATCGAGGCCCGGCAGGAGACGCTGGAGGCGCAGGCCGAACTGCTGGTGCAGGTGCTGGGGGAGCCGCAGATCGGCGTCACCCGCGGCGAGCCGACGCCCGAGCTCAACTATATCGAGGCCAGCCGCTGGCTCCGCGACAACTTCATCCCCGCGGGCCAGCGGGCGCGGCTGTTCGATGTCGACGGCATCCAGGTCGCCGACAGCTATGAGGTGACCGAGGCCATCTCGGGCGAACCGCTGCCGCCCGCCCTGCCCGCCGGCAGTCCGCCCGTGGCCCCGGACGCACGGGAGAAGGCGAAGAACAGCCGCACGCTCGCCCAAGCGCGGCGCGCCCTGGCCGAGGAGGTGGAGGCCGCGCTCGACGGCCGCTCGACGGCGACCCTGCGGATGTCCGAAAGCGGCGACCGGGTGGTGTCGGTGTCCATCCCGGTGCGCCATGTCGAGCAGGTTCTAGGCGTGCTGACCCTTGAGGCCGGCGACGTCGACGAGACGCTGGCGGCGCAGCGGCTGGCGCTGATGCCGTTCGCCCTCGTCGCCCTGTTCGTGTCGCTGCTGTCGTCCCTGCTGCTGCACCTGTTCGTGGCGCGCCCGGTGATGCGGCTGTCGGCGGCGGCGGACGCGGTGCGGCTGCAGCGGGCCCGGGCCATCTCCCTGCCCGATCTCGACCACCGCAAGGACGAGATCGGCGACCTGGCGCGGTCGCTGGAGACCATGACCGAGACCCTGTCGGACCGGATGGACGCCATCGAACGGTTCGCCGCCGACGTGGCCCACGAGATCAAGAACCCCCTGACCTCGATCCGCTCGGCGCTGGAGACCCTGCCGCTGGTCAGGACCGAGGCGCAGCGCGGGAAGCTGACGGCCTTGCTGCAGCAGGACGTGCGGCGGCTGGACCGGCTGATCACCGACATCTCCAACGCCTCTCGCCTCGACGCCGAGCTGAACCGCGACCGGCCGCGCACCATCGACCTGACCGTGCTGCTGAGCGAAATCGTCGGGGTGTACGAGGCCGGGGTCCAGCCGGACGGCGGGGTGCATGTGACCTTCGCCGCCTCGGCCCCCGAGCACGCCGTGATCCGCGGCCGCGACGGGCCGTTGGGGCAGGTGTTCCGCAACCTGATCGACAACGCCCGTTCGTTCAGCCCGCCGGGCGGCGTGGTGCGGATCAGCCTGTCGCGCGGCGACATCGATCCCGACCGGCCGGTGCGGGTGCGGGTCGACGACGACGGGCCGGGCATCCCGCCCGAGAACCTGGAGACGGTGTTCGAGCGCTTCTACACCTCGCGGCCACGCGGCACGGCGTTCGGGACCAATTCCGGGCTCGGCCTGTCCATCGTCAAGCAGATCGTCGAGGCGCACGGCGGACAGGTCTGGGCCGAGAACCGGGCCGGGCCGGGCGGCGAAATTCTGGGCGCGCGCTTCGAGGTCGCCCTGCCCGCCGCCGCGACCGGACGTCGGGCGTGAGCGGCCGCCAGCCCCTGCACGGCACGGTGGCGGCGCGCTGGACGCCGGGCGTCGGCTGGCGCGCGGTGCTGATCACCGGACCGGCGGGCGCGGGCAAGAGCGACCTGACGCTGCGGTTGCTCGGGCGGGGCTGGCGGCTGGTGGCCGACGACTACGTCCATGTGACCGCCTCGGCCGGGACGCTGTACGCCGTGGCGCCCGAGACCATCGCCGGCCGGATGGAGGTGCGGGGCGTCGGCATCGTCCCCGCCTGCGCGCGGGGCCTGACGCGGCTGTCGCTGGCCGTGGAGCTGACCGACGGGCCGATCGAGCGCCTGCCGGAGCCCGCCGCGCGGACGGTCGAGGGCGTGGCGCTGCCGGTGCTCCGCCTAAACGGATTCGAGGCCTCGGCGGCCGAAAAGGTCGCGGCGGCGCTCGCCCGGCTTTAACCCGCCGCGCGTTTGGGCTATGCCGCCCGGCTTGCGACCGGTCCAGCGGACCGTCGGGACGCGGGGGCGCGAGTCTTGGTGAAGCCTTCATGATCGGCCTGGTGATCGTCACCCACGGGGGTCTGGCCTCGGAATTCCTGTCGGCCATGGAGCATGTCGTCGGGCCGCAGCGCGGCGTCGCCGCCATCTGCATCGGCCCCGAGGACGACATGGAGCGCCGCCGGCGCGACATCGTCGACGCCGCGCGCGCCGTCGACGACGGCGACGGCGTCATCCTGCTGACCGATATGTTCGGCGGCACGCCCTCGAACCTGGCCATCTCGGTGATGGAGGAGACCCACGCCGAGGTCATCGCCGGGCTGAACCTGCCGATGCTGATCAAGCTGGCCAGCGTGCGCGGGCGCGAGCCGCTGCAGGCCTGCGTCGCCCACGCCCAGGACGCCGGGCGCAAATACATCTCGGTGGCCAGCTGGGTCCTGCAGGGCGAGAAATGAGCGACGTTTCCGGCAAGGCGGCGGCGACCGCCAACATCTGCAACACCCGCGGGCTGCACGCCCGGGCCAGCGCCAAATTCGTCAAGCTGGCCTCCAGCTTCGACGCCGAGGTCCACGTCACCCGCGACGGCGTGACCGTCAACGCCCTGTCGATCATGGGCCTGCTGATGCTGGGGGCGGGCAACGGCTGCGGCATCGAGATCGTCGCCGAGGGGGCCGAGGCCGAGGCGGCGGTGGCGGCGCTGGCGGACCTGGTCGGCCGGCGCTTCGACGAGGAACAATAACGAAAACGCCCCGACGGCGGACCGTCGGGGCGCTTTTTGGGCGCTATCGCTCGCGACGCGGTCGCTTGCTGCTTGCGCGTGCTCCGGCCCCCGTCAGGGCGTTTCGGTGATCAGCAGGGCGGCCGAGGCCGTACCGCCGCTGAAGGTGCCGATCCAGATGTCGTAGGTGCCGCTGGACGGGCGGTTGAAACGGACCTCGGCGTCGCCGTCGCCCCAGCTGTCATCGTCGCAGTACCAGCGATTGTCCGGACCGTTGATGATCAGGGTGGTGTCGGTCGACGAGCGGGTGCGGAACACCAGCGGCAGAGAGCCGGCCTCGTAGGTGACCTCATAGTCCGGCGCGTCGGAAATGTCCCCGACGCAGGCCGCCGGCAGGTTGGTGTCGGTATAGGCGTCGATCGAGCCGCCGGCGGTCAGGCTGACCCGGTGCGGATCCGGCGTGAAGCCGGCGCTGAGACGGACCTCGCCGAAATTGGCGGTCAGACTGGCGTTCTGGGCGGCGGCGGCGCCGGGAATGGCGAGGGTGGCGGCGAGCGCCAGCGCGCTGATGAGACGGTTCATGTGATTGATTCCCCCAAAGACTTCCTGTGGTTCAGCCCGTTACGAACTCCACGCCAAACACCGTTCGACGTCAAGCAGGCTGAATGCGGCTGTCAGGTTTCGTGGGACGATCGTGTGGCCGGCGCCACGGCGCCCGCCGATCCCGCCGGCGCGTCTGCGCGGAGCGGGATGGTGGAGCCGAGGGGAGTCGAACCCCTGACCTCGTCATTGCGAACGACGCGCTCTACCAACTGAGCTACGGCCCCCCGACCCACTGGAACGTCGGGTTCAGGCGAGGGCGCGACATACGAGCGGGGGGGCGGTGGTGTCAACGGTGTTCGGCGCCAATCGCCGCGTCGGCTCGCGAATCCTTGGACAGGCCGGATCGACGCGCTAGAAGCGGGGCTGCATTTCGGGAGAGCCGTTTCATGGGCATCGCCATCGTCTGGCTGGTCAACACCATCCTGTCGCTCATGACGTGGGCGATCATACTGTCGGCCATCCTGAGCTGGCTGTTCGCCTTCGACGTGATCAACCACCGCAACCGCTTCGTGAACCAGGTGGCGTCGGCCCTCGACGCCCTCACCGGGCCGATCCTCGCCCCGTTCCGCAGGTTCATTCCGCCGCTGGGCGGGCTGGACATCACGCCGATCGTGGCGTTGCTGGCCATCCACTTCCTGCGCATCCTGTTCAACGAGATGAGCGCCCCCTTCCTGATCCAGGTGCTGGGCTAGGCGTGACCGGGGGGCGACAGGCGGACCGGAGCGAAGCGGCGGAGGCCGGCGGGCGCTTGCGCCGCCCGGCAGGCCGTCTAGGGTGCCGCTCCGTTCGGGCCTCGCGCCCGCCAGTACACCGGACTTCATGACCACGATCCGATCAGTCGCCATCGTCGGCGCGGGCCAGATGGGCGCGGGCATCGCCCAGGCCGTCGCCGCGGGCGGCTATGACGTCCTCCTGCACGACGCCGCGCCCGAGCGCGTGCCGCAGGCCCAGGGAGCCATCGCCGCCAGCCTGGCCCGTCAGGTGGCGCGCGCGCTGACCTCCCAGGCCGACGCCGACGCCGCCCTCGCCCGGATCCGGCCGGCGAAGTCCCTGGCCGAGGCGGCCAAGGCCGACCTGGTCATCGAGGCGGCGGTCGAGGACGAGGCGGTCAAGAAGGCCATCCTCGCCGACCTGGTCCCGCATCTGGGGCCGACGACGCTGCTGGCGTCGAACACCTCGTCCATCTCGATCACCCGGCTGGCCTCGGCCACCGACCGGCCCGAGCGCTTCATCGGCCTGCACTTCATGAAGCCGGCCCCGGTGATGAAGCTGGTCGAGATCATCCGCGGCATCGCCACCTCGGCCGAGACCTACGACATCGCCGTGGCCTTCGCCGAGAGCCTGGGCAAGACCACCACCAACGCCGAGGACTTCCCCGCCTTCATCGTCAACCGCATCCTGGTGCCGATGATCAACGAGGCGATCTACACCCTGTACGAGGGGGTCGGGAACGTGGCGTCGATCGACAAGGCGCTGAAGCTGGGGGCCAACCATCCGATGGGGCCGCTGGAGCTGGCCGACTTCATGGGACTGGATGTCGTCCTGGCCATCATGAACGTGCTCTACGACGGCCTGGCCGACAGCAAATACCGGCCCTGCCCGCTGCTGGTGAAATACGTCGAGGCCGGCTGGCTGGGACGCAAGTCCGGGCGCGGCTTCTACGACTATTCCGGCGACACGCCGGCGCCGACCCGATGATCCGCCCGAAACTGCCCCCGCTGGAGCGTCCCGAGGACTTCCCGGGCCAGCAGCGCGTGGCGTGGCGGCGCGAGCCGCACCGCATCGTGCTGGCGGCGATCCTGGGCGGGCTGTGGCCGCCGCTGCTCATCACCCTGCCGTTGTGGCCGCCGCGCAATTGGGTGCCGGGGCTGGAGCTCGACTGGCGGCTTCTGGTGCTGTTCATCGGCCTGCTGGCCGTGCCGGGCGGCCTGTGGCTGCTGGACAAGGAGCGGCGACGCACCGGACGGCCGGCGACCCGGCTGGGGGTGATCTGGCGCTTCATGTTCTACGGCGGCCTGCTGGCGGCAGCGCTGGGCGCGGTGTTCGCCCTGGTGCAGTCGGTGCTGCAGTGGTTCAGCGCGGCCAACGTCGGCGAGGCAGTCGGCGGCAGCGAGACCTCGTTGCTGATCTATGGCGTCGGCGGGCTTTCGATCGCGGTGCTGGTCGGCGTCAGCTACGCCCTCTGGGCCGGCCTGTGCGCCGCCTTCATCGCCTTCCGGCCGCAGCCGGAGGTGCGCGACCGACTGGGCCTTATGGGCGAACGCGAGCCGGACTGAGCCGCGCCCCGGCCGAACGGTTACAGCAAATTCAGTTTGACGCCGCCGCCGTTAGGGCCAAGCTGCCCCTCGCCTGAGTGGGGGAAACGCCATGGCCGCCGTCGAACCGTCCCAACCGCAAGCGGCGCTCGCGCCGGTCCGCGCCGCCGACCGCCTGTTCAGCCTCGACGTCGTCCGCGGCTTGGCCGTTCTGGGCATCCTGACCGCGAACGCCATGACCTTCGCCTGGCCCCATGTGGTGTTCAGCAACCCGACGCTTCAGCCCGGGTTCGACGCCGAGGCGGCGCAGGGCTGGCAGATCATGCACGTCTTCTTCCAGGACAAGATGCGCACCCTGTTCTCGATGCTGTTCGGCGCGTCGATCTTCCTGATCGGCGGCGAGCGCCCGGACAAGGCGCGGGGCAGGCTGCTGCGCAGCCGGCTGTTCTGGCTGGCGATCTTCGGCCTGGTCCACGGGCTCGCCTTCTGGTTCGGCGACATCCTTCTGCTCTACGCCTGGACCGGCGTGTTCGTGATGCTGGTGCGCTCATGGAGCGCGCGCCGGCTCCTGATCGTCGGCGTCAGCCTCAATGTGATCTGCTCGGCCCTCTACGTCGGCATGATGTCGATGCTGGCGCTCGCGCCGCCCGACACCCTGGCCCAGGCCATGGAAGGCGCCGGCTGGATCAACGATCCGGCCAAGGTGCAGGCGATGATCGCGCCGTTCCGCGGCGACGCGGTGTCGGTGACCCTGCACCTGATGCAGGAGTGGGTCGGCGTCTCTCCCTTCATGCTGATCGCCTTCCTGCCGGCGACGGCCGCGCTGATGATGATCGGCATGGGCCTGTTCAAGGCGGGCTTCCTCGCCGGTCGGTCGCCCACGTGGGTCTATGGCCTGTCCGTCGCCGCGGGCGCGGCCGCCCTGTGGCTGATCTGGCGGGATTCCGCCGCGGTCATCGCCGCCGGCTTCCCCTTCGCCGAAACCAACACCCGGGTCTTCAACACCTTCCTCGCGCCGCTCGCGTCGCTGGCCTACGCCGGCGCCCTGATCCTGCTGGCGCGGTTCGGGCTGAAACCGATCCTCTATCCGCTGGCCTGCGCCGGCCGCATGGCCTTCACCAACTACCTGACCCAGACCCTGATCATGACGACGATCTTCTACGGCGGTCGCGGTCTGGGCTGGTACGGACAGATCGGCTGGCCCGAGATGTGGATGATCATCGGCGGAGTGTGGGCGGCGCAGCTGATCTGGTCGCCGCTGTGGCTGTCGGTGTTCCAGATGGGACCGCTGGAGTGGGGATGGCGCTGCCTGACCTATCGGCGGTGGGTGCCGATCCGCAAGACGACGGCGGCGGTCGGCCTGGCCGATCCGGTCTCGGTCTGAGCTTCGGGCGAGCCCCTCGACCCTCGCCTCGCGCTCCTCTAGGAAGCGCGGCATGACCGACGCTCCCATCCGACCCGAAGCCCGCAGCCCGCGGGGGTTCGCCGACCGGCGCGGCCGCGACCTGATCGCCGAGCGCCGGCTGGTGACGCGGGTGTCCGCCGTCTACGAGCGCTGGGGCTTCGAGCCGCTGGACACCGGCGCCTTCGAATACGCCGACGCCCTCGGCAAATTCCTGCCCGACGCCGACCGCCCGAACGAGGGCGTCTTCGCCCTTCAGGACGATCCCGACGCCGAGGGGAACGGCGAGTGGATGGCGCTGCGTTACGACCTGACCGCGCCGCTGGCCCGGTTCGCGGCCGAGAACTGGGAGACCCTGCCCAAGCCGTTCCGCCGTTACGCCTTCGGGCCGGTGTGGAGGAACGAGAAGCCCGGCCCCGGCCGCTTCCGCGAGTTCGTGCAGTGCGACGCCGACACCGTCGGCTCGGACCGGCCCGAGGCCGACGCCGAGATCATCGCCATGGCCTGCGAGGGCCTGCAGGCGGCGGGCCTGTCCGCCGACCAGGCGGTGATCCGCGTCTCGAACCGCAAACTGTTCGATGGCCTGTTCGAGGCCGGCGGGATCGAGGACGCGGGCCAGAAGCTGACCGCGCTCAGGGCCATCGACAAATACGACCGGCTGGGCTGGGAGGGCGTCGCCGCCCTGCTCGGCGAAGGGCGGCTGGACGAGTCCGGCGACTACACCAAGGGCGCGCGGCTACCCTCGACGGTCGTCTCCGCCATCGAGGGGTTCCTGGCCTCGGCCGGAGACGGGCAGGCCTCGCGGGCCGAAACCCTGGACGCGGTGGCGCGGTCGGGAAACATCGGCGCCGCGGGCGAGGCGGCGCTGGCCGAACTGGCCGCCATTGACCGGGCGCTGGGCGCGATGAAGGTCGGCCAGGCCTCGGTGCGCTTCGACCCGACCATCGTGCGCGGGCTGGAATACTACACCGGGGCCGTGTTCGAGGCCGAGCTGCTGCTGGAGACCACCGACGACAGGGGCCGGCCGGTGCGCTTCGGCTCGATCGGCGGGGGCGGGCGCTACGACGACCTGGTGGCGCGGTTCACCGGCGAACGGCTGCCGGCGACCGGCTTCTCGTTCGGCGTGTCCCGGCTGGCGTCGGCTCTGCGCGCCGCGGGCCGAGGCGGCGAGGACGCGACCCGCGGGCCGGTGGTCGTGATCGTCTTTTCCGAAACCGACACGCAGCACTACCTCGACGCCGTGTCCGAGCTGCGCAACGCCGGGATTGCGGCCGAACTCTACCTCGGTCGGGCCGGCATGAAGGCGCAGATGAAATACGCCGACCGCCGCGGCGCGCCGGCGGTGGTGATCCTCGGGGGCGACGAAATCGCGGCCGGCCAGGTGACCGTCAAGGATCTGGACGCCGGACGCGCACGGGCCGCCGAAATCACCGACAACGAGGCGTGGAAGGCGGAGCGTCCCGGACAGGTTGTGGCCGCCCGCGCGGACCTCGTGGCCGTCGTGCGGCGGATCACCGATCGTCCGGACACGGATGCGTGAGTTATCATTGATAAGGGATGAAAACCGGGCGTTTCGGCTGGGACTTCATTGACTTGACCGTTGGAATGCCGTCATTCTGCGAGCACTCGAAAGCCGCAACGCCTCGGCGTAGCGATCTTTCGGAGGCGTTTCGGGGAGGAAACGTCCGCTCCGTAGAGAGCGAAAGAAGCCCGCCGCGATGTATCCCCCGCGGCGGGCTTTTTCGTGCCCGGAGTCCAGGGCGCCGATGCACGCCGACGGGCCGGACCCCAGGCGGTCCGGCGAGTCGAGCGGTCAGGGTTCCTCCGACGGGGCGCGGCCCAGCCGCAGGGCCGCCGCCAGACCCCCGTCCGCGCGGTTTCTGAGCTCGACGTTTCCGCCATGGAGGCGCGCGATCGACAGGGCGATCGCCAGACCCAGGCCCGCCCCGCCCGTTGCGCGGTTCCGCGACTGGTCCAGACGCGAAAAGGGCCGAAGGACGCGCTCGAGCTGATCCTCGGGCAGCCCCGGACCGTCATCGTCGACGAGGATAACCAGATACTGGCCGTCGGCGGCCAGGCTCAACCGCGCGCCTCCCGCATACCGGACGGCGTTGTCGACGAGGTTTCTGACCGCCCGGGTCAGAAGGTCTGGTCTGAGAGGCCAGACGATTTCCTGACCCGGTTCGAGCTCGACCGTGGCGCCCTGGGCCGTAAACTCGCCGACGATTCCGAGAACGAGCGCCCTGACGTCGGTCTGCGTCACGGGTTCGGCTGACCGACCGGTTCGCGCCAGGGTCAGGATATCGTCGATCATCCGCTCCATGCCGTCCACGGTCGAGAACAGGGCGGTCCGCTCCTCGACGGGCCGCATGCCGGCCGCCCGAATCTTCATGGAGGCGAGCGGGGTGCGCAGGTCGTGGCCGAGCGCGCCCAGCATCTGGTCCTTTTCGCCCAGCAAGTCCGAGATGCGTTGGCTGAGCCCGTTGAAAGCCTCAATGGCGCGCCGCATGTCGGGCGGGCCCTCAGGCTCCAGCGGTTGCAGGGGCTCGACGCCCGAAAACCGGTCGGCGGATTCCGTCAGTCGCCGAAGCGGCCGGGTCACGCGCGCCGAAAGCCAGGCCACCGTCGCCAACAGGGCGAGAAAGGTCAGCACGCTGACCGGCATGAACAGATGATAGCCCCCATGCAGATGCCGCAGGCCGCTCGCCAGCATCCAGTTCAGCATATGGCCGACGACGAAGCCGCCGACCGCGATCAGCAGCAACTGCGCCCGCAGGGACGGTGCGGGCAGGCGCAGCTTCATGTCCGGGTGACCTTCGCGTCCAGCATATAGCCCGCGCCCCAGACCGTCTTGATCCAGCGCGGGTTGCGGGGGTCGTCTTCCAGTCGGCGCCGGAGCCGGCTGATCTGGTTGTCGATGCTGCGGTCGAAGGGCTCGGCGTCGCGGCCGGCGGTCAGCTCGAGGAGCTGGTCTCGGCTCAGCACGCGCCCCGGGCGGCTGACCAGCGAAAGAAGCAGCCGGTATTCTCCGGTCGTCAGGGGCCGGGGCGCCTCCTCGCCACGGCGCAGGCAGCGCGTGTCCGTCGCCAGCGTCCAGTCGCCGAAAGTGAAGCGGTGCGAAACCGGAGCGTCGATGGTCCCGGTGGTCCGCCGGACGCGACGCAGGACCGTCCGCATCCGCGCCACCAGCTCGCGCGCATCGAAGGGCTTGCAGATATAGTCGTCGGCGCCGAGCTCGAGCCCGGTCAAACGGTCGGCCATTTCCGTGCGCGCGGTGACCAGCATCACCGGAATGTCGGTGGTCGTCAGGACCTGTCGCGTCAGCGACAGGCCGTCCTCGCCCGGCAGCATGATGTCCACGAGCAGCAGGTCGCAGCCGCCCGCCGCTAGCGCGCCGCGGGCGGCCTCGGCGCTACCGACGGCCGTCACCTGGAAACTGTTGCGCGTCAGATACCGGGCGAGGGGTTCGCGGATGTCGCCTTCGTCCTCGACGACGATGACCCGGGGCAGGGTGCGCCCCGGAAGGGCCGTGTCCCCGCCCCGGGTCATGTCGCCGGATTTCCGCATTCAGTGACCATGGCCGCCCTGCATCGCGGCGGCCAGCTCGGCGACGGTCAACCGGCCGTCCCGGTCCGCATCCATCTGCGTCGCATGGCTGCGCAGGGCCGCGAGGAACGCCTGCCGGCTCACGGGGGCCGGGGCATGGTCCCGGGCGTGATCCATCGGCGCGCCGGCCGGCATCATCGCATGCAGGGCGCGGAGCTCGTCAGCGGACAGCTGGTCGTCATGATCCTGATCCGTCCGGGCGAACAGAAGATCGGCGTGCGTGTCGAGCTCGGTCGTCGAGATGACTCCGTCGCCGTCGGCGTCCAGTGAAGCGGGACTAAAGCCGTGGTTCGCCTGCAGGGCGTAGGCGGCTGTGGCGACCCCGACCGTGATCAGGCCGACGAGAAGCGTCCCCTTGAGAAGCGTTTTCATGCGCTGTGTCCTTTTACGGCGCGAAAGTGCGCCGTCGATCACCGTGCTTCGGAGTTGTCGCAAAAGTATCCCGCGGGCTGAAGCGATTATTCCTCTCATCGGGGCGTCGCCGGCCCTTCGATCGGCGTTGGCCCTGGCGCCCATGAAAAAGGGCCGGAACGTCGCCGCTCCGGCCCTTTGCCGTTGGTCTGACCCTGGCCCTACCAGATGCGGACGCGGTCTTCCGGGGCGAGGTAGTATTTCGACCCGGGCTGGACATCGAAGGCCTCATACCAGGCGTCGATGTTGCGCACCGGGCCGATGACCCGGAACTCGGCCGGGCTGTGCGGATCGGTGGCGACCTGGTTGCGCAGGGCGTCGTCGCGGTATTTCGACTGCCAGACCTGGGCCCAGCCGTAGAAGAAGCGCTGGTCGCCGGTCGTGCCGTCCAGCACCGGCGCGGGCTGTCCGTTCAGCGACAGGTGATAGGCCTCGAGCCCCACCGCCGTGCCGGCGGCGTCGCCGATGTTCTCGCCCATGGTCAGGGCGCCCTGGACCTTGAAGCCCGGGATCGGCTCGTATTGGTCGTACTGCTCGCCGAGACGGGCGGTCAGGGCCTCGAACCGGGCCTTGTCCTCGGGCGTCCACCAGTTGCGCAGCACGCCGTCGCCGTCCGACTTGGAGCCCTGGTCGTCGAAGCCGTGGCCGATCTCGTGGCCGATGACGCCGCCGATGCCGCCGTAGTTGACGGCCGGGTCGGCGTCCGGATCGAAGAACGGCGGCTGCAGGATGGCGGCCGGGAAGACGATCTCGTTGTTGGTCGAGTTGTAGTAGGCGTTCACCGTCTGCGGGGTCATGCCCCACTCTTCCTTGTCGACCGGCTCGTTGAGGCGGTTCAGCTGATAGTTCCACCGGAACAGGCCGGCGCGCTCGGCATTGCCGAACAGGTCGTCAGGGCGAACCTCGAGCTCGGAGTAGTCGCGCCACTTGTTCGGATAGCCGATCTTGACCGTGAACTTGGCCAGCTTCTCCTGGGCCGCGGCCTTGGTCTCGTCGCTCATCCAGTCGTAGGTGTTGATGCGGTTGCCCAGCGCGGTGCGCAGGTTGGCGACCAGGTCCTCCATCTTGGCCTTGGACTCGGCCGGGAAGTATTCGGCCACATACTGGCGGCCGACGGCCTCGCCCAGCATGCCCTCGGCGAAGCTGATGCCGCGCTTGTCGCGCGAGCGCTGCATCGGCTGGCCGTTCAGGTCGCGCGAGCGGAACTCCCACTGGGCGTCGGCGAAGCGGCGCGACAACAGGCCGGCGCCGTCGTCGGTGGTGTGGAAGGCCTGCCAGGCCTGGATCACCTCGATCGGGGTCTCGGCGTAGATGGCCGCGATCTTCGGCATGGCCGTGTCCTGGCGCACGATCAGGCGCGGGACGTCGCCGACGCCGATGGCCGAATAGTAGTCCTGCCACGCGAAGCCGGGCGCCTCGGCGGCGAGCTGGGCGATGGTGTATTCGTTGTAGGTCTCGTCGCGGTTGCGGTTCTGGACGGGAGTCCAGTGCGCCTCGGCGATACGGGTCTCGAAGGCGAGGATCGCGTCGGCGTTGGCGGCCGGGTCCTCCCAGCCGATCATCTCCAGCATGCGCTCGACATAGGCCCGGTACAGGGCCTTCTTCTCGGCCCAACGCTCTTCCAGATAGTAGTCGCGGTTGGGCAGGCCGAGACCGGACTGACCGGTCGAGACGACGTAGCGGGTCGGGGCCTTCTGGTCGGTGGAAATGCCGGTGCCGAAGATCGAACCGCCGATGCGGCCCTGGGTCTCGCCCATGTAGACGGCGGCCTTCTCGTGGGTGTCGGCGGCCCGGATGGCGGCGAGGAAAGGCTGCAGCGGCTGGGCGTCGAGCGCCTCGATGCGGGCCTCGTCCATATAGGCCCGATAGGCGTCGGCGATCTTCTGCTCGTCGGAGCCGGGCGCCAGGTCGGTGCGCGCGGTCAGCCCCTCGATCATCACCTTGACGCGGTTGTCCGACAGTTCCCGCAGCAGGTTGAACGAGCCGTAGCTGGTGCGGTCGGACGGGATCTGCAGCTCGTCCAGGGCCGCGCCGTTGGCGTAACGGAAGAAGCTGTCGCCCGGGGACACCGAGGTGTCGCGGCCGTTCAGGTCGAAGCCCCAGGTTCCGTACTTCGGCGTCTCGATGCCCTGGTAGCCCATGACCGTCGCGCCCTGTTCGGGCGTCTGGAACAGTTCAAAGACGGTGCAGGCCTCGTCGACGCAGGCATGGTCGTGACCGTCGGCGGCGAAATGCTGGGCCATGACAGGCGCGGCGGGCAGGAGCAGGGCGCCGACGGCGGCGCCGATAAGCAGCTTCTTCATGTGGGTTTCCCTCGACTTGACTTCGCTTTCCGGAAGGTCGGCCGAAACCCTACGCGCGGCGCGGGGCCTGTCGCCTGAATTTTTTGTCATGAAGCGACGGAATCCCGGACAGAAGGGCGTTTCAGCCTGTAGGCTGAACGGCGCGGAGGGCGGATGACAGGACACGGCGGCGCGGGCGGCGAATACAAGGACCTGGTGGTCTTCCTGGCCGCGGCTGGCGTCATGGTCCCGCTGTTCAACCGGCTGAGGATCAGCCCGATTCTCGGCTTCCTCGCGGCGGGCGTGCTGCTGGGCCCCGACGGGCTGGCCCGCCTCGCCGACACCGCGCCGTGGCTGGCGTGGCTGACCATTTCCGACGCCGGCCAGATCCGCTCGCTGTCCGAACTGGGCGTCGCCTTCCTGCTGTTCATGATCGGGCTCGAACTGTCGTGGGAGCGGCTCAGGTCGATGCGCCGGCTGGTGTTCGGGCTCGGCCTCACCCAGGTCGCCCTGTGCACCGTGGCGCTGGCGGCCCTGTTCATGCTGATGGGCCAGACCCTGGTCTCGGCGGCGGTGCTGGGCATGGGCTTCGCCCTGTCCTCGACCGCGGTGGTGATGCCGGTGATGGCCGAGCGCGGCAAGCTGGGCGGCGCGGCCGGCCGGACCACCTTCTCCGTCCTACTGGCGCAGGATCTGGCGGTGGCGCCGATCCTGATCACCGTGACGGTCATGGCCGCCACGGCCCTGGCCGGCGCCACGCCGGCGGGCGAGTTCGACCCGTCGGTCCTGAGACCCGCGCTTCTGACCCTGGTTCCCGCGGCGGTCGGCCTGGCGCTGATCGTGGTGCTGGGACGGCTGGTGCTGCGGCCGATGTTCCGCTCGGTGGCCAGGGCCAAGGCGCGCGGTCAGGGACAGGAGATGTTCGTCGCCGCCAGCCTGCTGGTGGTCGTCGGCGCCGGCCTTGCGGCCCAGGCGGCCGGCCTGTCGATGAGTCTCGGCGCGCTCGTCGCCGGCCTGCTGCTCGCCGAGACCGAGTTCCGGCGCGAGGTCGAGCTGTCGATCGAGCCGTTCAAGGGCCTGCTGCTCGGCGTCTTCTTCGTCGGCGTCGGCATCGGGCTGGACCTGGACGCCGTCGCCGCCGACCCGGGCGGCGTCTTCGGTCTGGCCATCGTCCTGACCCTGTTGAAGGCGGCGCTGATCTACGGCGCGGCGCGGCTGTGGGGGGTCAAGAACCGCACCGCCATCGAGGCGGCGCTGGTGCTCGGCCCGGCGGGCGAGTTCGCCTTCGTCATCCTCGGGGCCGGCCTGGTCGAGGGCATCGCCTCGCCGGCCTTCACCCGCACCGTCATGCTGGCCGCCACGATCAGCATCTTCACCATCCCGCTGATGGCCCTGATCGCCGACCGCCTGACGCGACGGGTCGACACGACCCGGCCCGACCTGCCGGAGGAGGCGCTGGAGCCCGTCGGCGCGGAGAACCAGGTGCTGATCGTCGGCTTCGGCCGGGTCGGGCGTCTGGTCGGCGAGATGCTGGCCGAGCACGGCCAGTCGTATCTGGCGGTGGACTCCAATCCCGCCACGGTCGCCAAGGGCCGCGCCGAACACGCCAACGTCTTCTACGGCGACGCCGGGCGGCCCGAGATGCTGAAGCTGTGCGGCGTCGACACCGCCCGCGCCGTGATCGTGACCATGGACGCGCCGGCCAAGGTGGACGAGGTGGTCCGGACGGCGCGCCAGCTGCGGCCGGACCTGATCCTGATCGCCCGGGCCCGCGACGAGCGCCACGCCGAGCGGCTGTACCATCTGGGCGTCACCGACGCCGTGCCCGAGACCACCGAGGCGGCCCTGCAGCTGGCCGAGAACACCCTGGTCGACCTCGGCGTGCCGATGGGACTGGTGCTGGCCACCATCCACGAACGCCGGGACCGCTTCCGGAAACTGTTCCAGGAAGCCATGCCGGACAATCTCGCGCGACCCCGGCGGGCCCGCGCGTTGAGGTCCACGACGCGAAGCTGAGCCGGTCAAGATGTCGCGGCGTTAACCCCAGCGGTCATTGCCACGTTAATCTCCGCACCCCATTTTGGTCATCGTTGCGTGATGACTGCCCTTGTCGTCAGAAGATGACTCCCGGCGGACGCACGGCATCGCGTTCCGCTTCCTCCCCATCGCTTCGGCGGTCAGTTTTCGATGGCGGGCGTCAGCCGCCGTTTAGTCGAGTACCCGTTTTATGCGAGATATCGCCCTGTCCCCCTCCCCGTCCGATTCCCAGTCCGAAGCCGAGGCGCCCCGCCTGAACCGCCGCCAGGCCGCCAAGGTCCGCACCCGGCAGAAGGTTCTCGACGCCGCTCGCCAGCTGTTCGCCGAGCGCGGCTACGAGCCCGCCACCATCCGTGACATCGCCAAGGGCGCGGGCATGTCCACCGGCGCGGTGTTCGCCAACTTCCAGGACAAGGCCGAGTTGTTCGAAGCGGTGCTGACCGGCGACCTCGTCCAGCTGGCCGAGACGATGAAGGCCGCCGCGGCGGCCGAAGGCTCGGTGCGCACCCGCCTGCTGGCGGCGCTCGGCGCCGGCTACCACGGCTCGCTGGAGCAGCTCCCGCTGGTGCAGGCCGTGATCGCCCGCTCGTGGTTCCAGCCGGTCGCCGCCGAGATGCGCACCCGCGCCGCCATCAAGCCGATCCTCTCGATCGTGACCGACACCGTTCAGGCCGGGGTGCGCGAGGGTGAACTGCGCCAGGACGCCGACGTCCGGCTGCTGGGCGAGATGATCTACGGCGGCTTCCTCGCCAACTACCGCCACGCCGCCTACGACGGCTGGACGATGGAGCAGCTGACCGAGCGCATGGGCAAGCAGGTCGACGTCATCCTCGCCGGCGCGATCTCGCGGCAGTAGTCGCGGCGTCATCGAGATTTGCGAAAGGCCGCGACGGGTCCCCGTCGCGGCCTTTTCGTTGTGCGGCGCTTTCCGCCAAAGGCCACTGGTGGATTTCGACCCATTGCGGGGACCCGCCCCGGCTCACATGCTAGCTCGTCAGCAACACTGCACGCCTGTTGGGGGACAAGCACCTTGGCCGATCATCCTGATGGGGACTGGCGCGTAACCGAAGGCCCTGCTTTCGGCATCGAGCCCGAGTTCGAGTTATCCGATATTCGCCTTGGCGCGAAATTCATCGTGACCGGTTCGATGATGCGGAACATCTCTGCCGCCGTCGCGGCTCGCGCGCCCACACTCGTTGAAAGCCTCAATCAAACGCTTCCAGAACTCAGCGGCGTGCTTGAGATTTTCGACAGCCAACCCCAACGCACCCTTATGAGATTTGGGGAAGGCAACCCCGTCGACATGGGCTCGACGCGAGGAGCGATGTGGCTCAGCGGTCCTGGCCGATACGTCGTTCATCTCTATCTGCCTCCCGACCAATTCCAGGCGCTGCTTGCCCTGTTCGCCCCGCCCCCAGCCGCGGCGCGGCTGCGCATCGAGGTGGACCGGACGCTCGATCAGGGACTGCTGGATTCTCAGTCTCATTTCTGGAACGACCGGCTGTCGCCAGTGATCCTGTTCAACGAGTTCGAGATCAGCCTGCCGACTCTGGACGCCTCCTACCTTTGATCCGGAGTCGATGGAGACGGCTGCGGTCGCCCCTGTCCGGAAAGCGCCGGGTTCCGGGCCTCAGCTCTTCCACCTCAGCACGGCCGCCTTGACCGGGTTGGCGAACGCCCGACCCTCGGCCCGGCTCTTCGCCCATTCGCGCTTCAGCTGCTGGTACCACTTCGCCTGTTTGTCGGCGTCGTCGATCCAGATCAGGGCCGGGTCGTAGCGCAGGCCCTCGTTCTGCAGGTTCACCATGCCGCCGTCCTGCTTGAGGAAGGCGACCACGCCCATGCGCAGGAAGGGCTTGGCGAGGCCGAACACCCAGTGGTCGGACCAGAAGATCTGGGTGATCCGGGTCTTCGTCTCGCTGACGGGGGTCAGGCAGGTCAGGGCCAGCACCTGTTTCTCGCCCACCTGGATATGCTCCCAGCGATAACCCGGCAGGCGGAAGGTGATCTCGGTCGCGGGGGCCCCGCCGAGGATCTTGTAGGCCCGGCTGTTCGAGGACGGCGCGTGGCGGACCATGGCGAAACCCAGTTCGCGGGGTTCGAAGGCCTTGGCCTTCTCGTGCATCGAATGCTCCGAGCGCCACCACCACTGCTGATGCACGTAGGGGCCGTGGGCGGGGTCCATCAGACCGACCACGGCGTGGTCGATATGGGCCTCGAAATCCATCCATTCGACCAGTTTCGCCTCGCCCCCGACGACGCCGGGGAAGAGCGGCGGCTCGTGGTCGGGTTCGGCCGGATTGCGCGGGTCGGACGAGACCCAGATGAAGACCATGCCCTGGCTCTCACGCACCGGATACGACCGCACCCGGATGCGCTCCGGCTCATAGGCCTGGTCCTCGACCAGCGAGGGGATGGCGGCGCAGACGCCGTCGGGACGGAAGCGCCAGCCGTGGTAGCAGCACTCGATGGTCTCGCCCTCGCCCGGCTTCTCGACCAGCCGGCCCGCCGACAGGGGCGCGGCCCGGTGCGGGCAGATGTCGCGCATGGCGTAGGCCTGACCCGCGCGGGTGCGGCCGATCAGGACCGGCTCGCCGAGCAGTTCGTGCCGCTTCAGCGAGGCGGGCTTCACGTCGCGCGACAGGGCGACGAAATACCAGGTGTCGAGCACGAACCCCTTGCCGAAGGCGGCGGGTGGGGCGGACCGGGTGTCGGCGGGCGCTGCGACGGAAGCGGTATCGGGAGGCGTCATGTCTGCTATTCTAGGCGCGGGCCCGGCCTTCCCGCCAGTCGCCGATCACGCACCTTGGAAAAGCACTTTACATTGTAAAGTAAGAGCCCTACCCAGCACCGAACGCCGCTCGAAAGGTAACGCCGATGAAATCCGCCCTGACGGCCCTGCTGGCCGCCGCCGCCCTGACCACCCCCGTCTGGGCCCAGGACGGCCACGGCGGCCACGCCCAGCCCGCCGCCCACGGCCACGCGCACGCCGATTTCGACTCCGGCCGCTTCCACGTCCGCGTCGACGGCCCGGCCGAGCCGGTCGGCGACGTCATCCTGATCCCCGGCCTGTCATCCTCGCCGGAGGTCTGGGACGCCCTGACGGAAGAGCTGAAGGGCCGCTATCGCGTCCACCGCATTCACGTCCAGGGCTTCGCCGGCGCCCCCGCCGAGGACAACGCCACGGGAGCGGTCTCGGCGCCCGTGGCCGAAGACCTCGCCCGCTACATCGCCGAACAGGGACTGGAGAAGCCGGCGGTCATCGGTCACTCGATGGGCGGAACCATCGGCATGATGCTGGCCGCGCGTCATCCGGACAGCGTCGGCCGGCTGATGGTCGTCGACATGGTGCCGTTCATGGGCGCGATGTTCGGACAGCCGGGCACGAACCCGACGCCCGAAAGCGTCGCCCCGGTGGCCGACATGATCTACCAGGGCATGGCCAACTCGCCGCGTGAACAATGGCTGGCCGAGTCGGCCCAGGCCATTACGGGCATGATCAACACCGAATCCCGACGCGCCGGGCCGCTCGAAGCCGGGGCCACGACGGATCAGAAGGTGGCCGCCGCGGCCATGCGCGAACTGATCGTCACCGACCTGCGGCCCGAGCTGACGCGGATCACCGCCCCGACCACCGTGCTCTACGTCAAGTTCAACGATCCGCGGATGACGCCCGAGATCACCGACGGCATCTACCGCGCCTCGTTCGCCAACCTGCCGTCGGCCGAGCTGAAGCGGATCGACGACAGCGCCCACTTCATCATGCTGGACCAGCCCGCCCTCTTCGCCGCCGAGGTGAACGCGTTTTTAGAATAGGGCGTTCAAGGGTCATGGTTTCGGCGGAAACGTCGTTCACGGTCCCGTGACGACGTGAGGGGCGTTTGCGCGCGTCCGGCGACCGGCTAAGACCGGGGCGGACAGGACGAGGTTTTGATGACGGATTCCGGCTTCAGCACGGGGCAGGGCGGCGGCGGTCGGCCGAAGCCCTCGCGCACGGCCCTGCAGCGCCTGATCTATTGGGGATCGGTGCTGGCCATCTGGGGCGTCATCTTCCTGGTCGTCTTCTTCGCGGTGTTCGCCCGCGACCTGCCCGACACCTCGACCCTGTACAACGTCGATCGCCAGCCCTCGATCACCTATCTGGACCGCAACGGCGCGCTGATCGCGGTGCGCGGCAGCCAGATGGCCCCGCCGGCCGATCTCGACGCCCTGCCCGACTACGTCCCGGCGGCCTTCATCGCCATCGAGGACCGGCGCTTCTACCACCACCCCGGCTTCGACCCGATCGGCATGACCCGGGCCATTGCCGCCAACATGCGCGCCGGACGGGTGGTGCAGGGCGGCTCGACCCTGACCCAGCAGCTGGCCAAGAACCTGTTCCTGAGCCCGGACCAGAACATCAAGCGCAAGGTCCAGGAGCTGATGCTGGCGGTCTGGCTGGAGATGAAATTCTCCAAGCAGGAGATTCTCGCCCTCTATCTGAACCGGGTCTATTTCGGCGCTGGCGCCTATGGCATCGAGGCGGCCTCGCAGCGCTATTTCGACAAGAGCGCCAAGGACCTGACCGTCGGCGAGGCGGCCCTGCTGGCCGGCCTGCTCAAGGCCCCGTCGCGCTATTCGCCGGTGTCCGAGAGCGAGCGCGCCGCGACCCGGGCCACCGTGGTCCTCAACGAGATGGTCGACGCCGGTGTGATCACGCCGGAACAGCGCGCCCAGGCGGTCACCGAGCCGGTGCGGGTGTCGCGGACCCTGGCCAGCCAGCACGCCCAGTATTTCGTCGACTGGCTGGACAAGCAGATCCGCGAGCTGGTCGGCGAACCGACCGAGGACATGATCGTCGAGACGACGCTCGACCTGACCCTGCAGACGTCGGCCGAGCGGGCCGTGCGCCGTATCCTCGACCGCGACCGGTCGCGGGGCGTGCAGCAGGCGGCGCTGGTGGCGCTGGACGGCGAGGGCCGGGTCCGGGCCATGATCGGCGGCGCCTCTTACGCCGACAGCCAGTTCAACCGGGCCGTCGACGCCCGCCGTCAGGCCGGCTCGGCGTGGAAGCCGTTCGTCTATCTGACGGCGCTGGAGAGCGGCTACACGCCCCAGACCATGGTCAACGACGCGCCGATCCGCATCGGCAACTGGTCGCCGCGCAACTACACGGGCGATTTCCGGGGCGAGATGCCCCTGTCGCAGGCGGTGGCGCAGTCGATCAACACCGTCGCCGCCGGTCTCGCCGAGCAGGTCGGGCAGGGCAATGTCGCCCGCACGGCGCGCCGCCTCGGGATCACCAGCCGCATCGGGCTGGAGCCGGCCATGGCGCTGGGCGCGGTCGAGGTTTCACCGCTGGAAATGGCCCAGGCCTATGATGCCTTCGCCAACGGCGGCAAGCGGGTCGAGGCCTACGGCATCAGCCGCATCCGCACCCCGCAGGGCCGGATCATCTACCAGCGCGCCAGTCGCGAGAGCGGCCCCGTGCAGGCGATTTCGAACCCGTTCCTCTATTACCAGAACCAGATGCTGCGCGGGGTCATGACCTCGGGCACCGGCCGGTCGGCGGCCATCGCGGGCCGTGACACGGCGGGCAAGACCGGCACCACCTCGGACTACAAGGACGCCTGGTTCGTCGGCTACACCGGCGGCTTCGTCACCGCCGTCTGGGTCGGCAAGGACGACAACAGCGCGATGCGCGGCGTCACCGGCGGCTCGTCGCCGGCGGCCATCTGGAAGGGCTTCATGGAGGCGGCCCTGCCGCGCCTGAACGCCCCGGACATCCCCAACGGCCCGGCCATGCCCGAGGGCTGGCGGCCGCCCAGCCCGGTCGAAAGCCTGATCGGCCAGATCGGCGACCTGTTCGGCGACAATCCGCCCGCCGACGGAGCGGTCCCCCTCGACGAGCCGCTGCCGGAGCCGTTGCCGCCGGAGCGCGAGCCCGCGCCTCGCCGCGACGGGCCGGCCGTACTGCGCCCGACCCAGCCGCAGCCGCAGCGCGACCCGCCGGCCCCGCAGCCGGAGCCCGCGGCACCGCCGGAGAAGGCGGATCCGCTGTTCTTCTAGCGCCCCACCGCGTGCAGGGCGGGTCCGTTGTCGCGCAGCCATTTGCGGTGCGGGCGGTGGTCGCCGACGAGGCGCTGGACCACCGACCAGTAGGCCGGGCTGTGGTCGGCGTGGACCAGGTGGGCGACCTCGTGGGCGGCCAGGTAGTCGATCACCGCCGGCGGGGCCATGATCACCCGCCAGCTGTAGCGGATGGTCCGGTTGTGCGGACTGCAAGAGCCCCAGCGCGACTTCGGATCGGCGATCGACATCTTCACCGGCCGCAGGCCCAGGGCGCGAAGATGGAAATCGGTGCGGGCCTGGAGCGTTTCTCTCGCCACTCTCTTGAACAGGTTCTCGACGCGCCGCGCGAAGGCCTCGCCCTCGCCGCCCGAGACGATCAGCGGGCCCTCGGCGTCCTCGGTCAGGCGCGCGGCGCCGGCCCCGCCGGTCGCGGCCAGCCGCGTCGGGCGGCCGAACAGGGCCACCGTGGCGCCGGGCTCGAGCGGCGCCCCTTGCGGCCGCTCGGCCAGCCGCTCGCGCATCCACGACGCCTTGGTGCGGGCGAAGGCCACCACGTCGCCCAGCTTGCGTTCGGACGGCGCCACCAGCACCGCCTCGCCGGCGCGGCCGTCGATGCGGATCGACAGCCGCCGCGCCCTCGGATTGACCGACAGCCGGGCCGGGACGCCGACGGCGTCAGGCGGCAGCCGCTGGCCGTTCCGGTACTGCACTCAGGGCCTCGTTGAGGGCGATGAAGTCGCGCACGCGCGGATAGATGTCGTCGCGGAAGCGGCGGCCGTTGAAGACGCCGTAGTGGCCGACCTCCGGATGGACGTACAGCATGCGCCGATCGTCCGGCAGGCTGGAGCACAGGCCGTGCGCCGCCTGGGTCTGGCCGACGCCGGAGATGTCATCCCTGGCGCCCTCGACGGTCATCAGGCCGATGTCCGTGATCGTCGTCAGGTCGACCTTGCGCCCGCGATGCTCCAGCAGGCCGCGCGGCAGCAGGTGCTGCTGGAAGACGATGTCGATGGTCTGGAGATAGAACTCCTCGCTCAGGTCCAGCACCGACAGGTATTCGTCGTAGAACTGCTCGTGCTTCTCGACCCCGTCGCCGTCGCCCTCGACCAGGTCCTGGAAATAGCGGCGGTGGGCGTCGATGTGCTTGTCCTCGTTCATCGACATGAAGCTGTAGAGCTGGACGAAGCCCGGATAGACCCGCCGGCCGAAGCCCGGATAGGGCCACGGCACGGTGTGGATCATGTTCGACCTGAACCAGGCGAAGGGCTTTTCCTCGGCCAGTTCATTGGTCACCGTCGGCGACAGGCGGGCGTCGATCGGCGAGCCCATGAAGGTCATCGAGGCCGGGCGGTTCGGATCCTCGTCCTCGGCCATCAGGGCGCAGGCGGCCAGCACCGGCGGCCCCGGCTGGCAGACTCCGACGACATGCGCCCGCGGCCCGATCACGCCCAGCATGGTCCGCACGTGATCGATGTAATCGAAGAAATCGAACCGCCCCTCCAGCATCGGCACCTGCCGGGCGTTGGTCCAGTCGGTGACATAGACGTCGTGATCCTGCAGGAAGCCCTCGACCGTGCCGCGCAGCAGGGTGGCGTAGTGGCCCGACAGCGGGGCGACGATCAGCACCGCCGGGGCGGCGGCGGGCTTGCCGGCCCGCTTGAGGTCGCCGACGTTCCGCGCGAACCGGACCAGACGGCACCACGGCGAAGACCACACAACCTGTTCGGTGGTGCGCACCGGACGGTTCTCGATGGTCACCGTCTCCAGCCCCCAGGCCGGCTTGCCGTAGCGGCGGGTGACGCTCTCGAACAGTTCGGCCGAGGCGTAGGCGGTGCGCCCGATGGCGGTGTCGGCGGCCGGATTGAGCGGAGAACTCCAGAACTGGCGGGCCATCTGGGCCCCGAACCGGAACGGCGTCGCCGATGCGTAGGCGAGCTCGTGAAGCGAATACAGCATGCGTGTCCTGAGACGGCCCCCGCCGGTATATGGCAGGGCAGCATAGAACGCGCCGCACTGCAAAACGATTACCTTCGATCAGTTTGTCGTGAACGGCTCAGGTTCCGTTCCCGACGGCGCGGCCCGGCTCAACCGCGCGCCATCGCCTGTTCGACCACCCGCGCCGAGGTCTCGGGGCCCAGTTCCTCGGCCACGGCGGTGCGGAACTGGCCGTCGGGGCCCATCAGATAGACGGTGAGCGAGTGGTTCATGGTGTAGTCCTCGCCCTCCCCGACCTTCTGGTAGAAGGCGCGGTAGGCGTCGGCGGCCGCCCTGACCTGTTCCGGCGAGCCGGTCAGGCCGATGACGCCCTCGGGGAAGCCGTCGGACGACAGGTAGTCCTTCAGCGCCTTCGGCGTGTCGCGCTGCGGGTCGACGCTGATGAAGACGATCTGCACATCCTTCGCCCTGTCGCCCAGCCGCCGCTTCGTCGCGTCGAGCGCCTGCAGGGTGGTCGGGCAATAGTCGGGGCAGTAGGTGAAGCCGAAGAAGACCAGCGACCACTTGCCCTCCAGCATCGACTCGTCGACCGCCTGGCCGTCGTGATCGACCAGCTGGAACGGCCCGCCGACCTCGGCCTGGCCGGTCGAGATCACCTCGCCGGCGGCGGGCCCGCCGGCCGGGCGGCTGATCACGACGAAGGTCGCCACGATGATCGCCACGGCGAACATTAGGCAGGCGGCGGAGAACAACAGGATGGAACGGCGCGGCATCACGACCCCCGGCAAGACGCGCCACACGGACGCGGCTGGTCTATAGAAGAGCCGTGAGCCCGACCCAAGACCCCCTGTCGTCGCAGTCCGTCCTCGCGGACGCTCACGCCCATGCGGAGGGCGGCGGCCGCTTCGGCGGCTGGCGCAACCTGTCGCGCCGCAGCCGGGGCCTGTCGTTGCGGACGCTGGTCATCCTGCGCTGGATGGCCATCGCCGGGCAGACCGCCACGGTCGCGGTGGCCACGGCCTGGTTCCATTTCCGGCTGCCGCTGTGGGGCTGTCTGGCCTGCATCGCGGCCAGCGTGGCGATGAACCTGAACGCCACCGCCCGCCTGCAGCGCAGCGACGGTTCGGCCCCGGACGGGACGCTGACGGCGGCGCATCTCGGTTTCGACATCCTGCAGCTCAGCGCCCTGCTGGCGCTGACGGGCGGGCTGCAGAACCCGTTCTGCCTGCTGCTGGTGGCGCCGGTGACGGTGGCCGCCGCCTCCCTGCCCGGGCGGCAGGCGGCGCTGATGGGTCTGCTGGTGCTGGCGGCCACGGTCGGCCTGTTCTTCTTCTCCATGCCCCTGCCGTGGCAGGCCGGGACCGAACTGGAGCTGCCGCCGCTGTATCGCTTCGGCACCGGCCTGGCCCTGATCACCGGCGTGATCTTCACCTCCGCCTACGCCTGGCGGGTGGCGGCGGACGCCGAAAAGCTGGAGCTGGCCCTGGCCACGACCCAGGACGTGCTGCAGCGCGAGCAGCGGCTGGCGGCGCTGGGCGGGCTGGCGGCGGCGGCCGCGCATGAGCTCGGCACGCCGCTAGCGACCATCCAGGTGGTGGCCCGCGAACTGTTGCGGGAAGCTTCGGACAATCCGGCCGCCGCCGAGGACGCGGCGCTGATCCTGCAGCAGGCCGAACGCTGCCGGGACATCCTGAAACAGCTGTCGCAACAGCCCGAGGAGGGCGACGCCGCCTTCGCCGAGGTCGGGCTGAAGGCCCTCCTGGAAGAGGTGGTCGAGCCGCACCGGGGCTTCGACCTGGCCTTCGAGGTGGCCGTGCGCACCGCGTCCGGCGAGGCCGAGCCGAGAGTGCGCCGCCTGCCCGAGGTGGTGCACGGCCTGTCGACCCTGGTCGAGAACGCCGCCGACTTCGCCAACAGCCGGGTCCGGGTGCAGGCCCTGGTCGACGCCGGCTTCATCGAGATCGAGGTGGTCGATGACGGTCCCGGCATCCCGCCCGACATCCTGCCGCGGCTGGGCGAGCCCTATGTGACGAGCCGCCCCCAGGGCAAGGCGCGGCGCGCCCTGGCGGCCCAGATCGCCGCCTCGGTGGCCGCCGCCGCCCCGGGCCGCAAGGGCAAGAAGGGCGACAAGGCCGCTCCGGCCGCCGAGAAGATCGCCCCCAGCCAGGGCGGCATGGGCCTGGGCTTCTTCATCGCCCAGACCCTGCTGGAGCGGACCGGCGGCCGGGTCTCGATCGGCGCGGGCGAGGGCGGCCCCAACCCCCAGAAGGGCCAGCCGAAGGGCGCGCGGGTGTCCATTCGCTGGCCCCGGCCCGCGCTGGAGGTTTCGTCGTGATGTCGCACCCCCCATCTGAACCTTGACCGCAGGCGCGTCGTTACCGACTTCAGTTCCAAGGAGAACGCCGATGCCCGAGACCGAAGACCGGATCGCCGCCCTGGCGGACAAGACCCTGCTGCTTCTCGACGACGACAACGCGCTGCGCACCCGCCTGGGGCGGGCGCTGGAGAGCCGGGGCTTCGAGGTCGTCACCGCCGCCTCGGTGGCCGAGGCCCGCGAGGCGCTGCGCACCTCGGTCCCGGCCTTCGCGGTGCTCGACATGCGGCTCGAGGACGGCAACGGGCTGAAGGTGGTCGAGGCCATTCGCGACCGGCGCGAGGACGCCCGCATAGTCATGCTGACCGGCTACGGCGCCATCGCCACCGCGGTGGCGGCGGTCAAGGCCGGCGCGGTCGACTATCTGCAGAAGCCGGCCGACGCCGACGACGTGGTCAAGGCCCTGCTTGCCACCGGCGAGGCCCCCGAGCCGCCCGACAATCCGATGAGCGCCGACCGGGTGCGCTGGGAACATATCCAGCGGGTCTATGAGTTGTGCGACCACAACGTCTCGGAGACGGCACGCCGGCTGGGCATGCACCGGCGGACGCTGCAGCGGATACTCGCGAAGCGGGCGCCGCGGTAGGCGCCTGCCCGCCCTGACGCGATCTGACGAGAGGTCCGTCTTGCTCGACAGGTGGGCCCTGACGGCCTTAGCTGGGCCCTCTGGAGGAGCCCATGATCCCGTCGTTGCTGTCCATTCTGTTTCTGATCCAGGCTGCTGAGCCTACGCCCTGGAAGGTGCTTCCGGCAGACGAAGATGGGACCGCGGCCTATCGGTTGCTCGACCAAAACGAAGCTGGTGACACCCGGCGGCTGGTGATGAGGGTGACACCGTCGCAACCGCGCGACTGGACCACCGGCGAGCTCGTCTACGAACTATCGTGCCGCGCCCGGACCATCACGATCCTGAGCGTCCGGTCGTTGGACGCAGAGGGGGTGGAAATGCAGTTCGTCGCCGTCCCCGACGATCGCCGCAGGGCTGAACCGATGTACGCCGAGCCCGGCATGACGTCGACGCTCTATTCCGACCTATGTCCGCAAGGCGCCCCGCTCGACGTCCGGCCGCCGCTTCCGCAGATCGTGCCGACGCCTCGCCGCTGACGGCGACTGGCGGAACGAGAAAGGCCCCGGTGTTTCCACCGGGGCCTCCTTCATTTCAGCTGTGACGCCGCGTCTTAACGACGGCTGCGGCCGCGGTCGCGGTCGCCGCCGCCTTCACGCTTCGGACGGCCGCCGGTGTCTTCCGACATCGGGGGCTCGCCACGCTCGGCGCGCTCGGCGTTGATCTTGTCGGTCAGGTCCTCGCCGGTTTCCTGATCGACGACCTTCATCGACAGCTTGGTCTTGCCGCGGTCGTCCATGCCCAGGAACTTCACCTTCACTTCCTGACCTTCGGTCAGGACGTCGGCGGGGTTGGCGACGCGCTCCATGGCGATCTGCGACACGTGGACGAGGCCATCCTTGGCGCCGAAGAAGTTCACGAAGGCGCCGAAGTCGACGACCTTCACGACCTTGCCGGAGTAGATCATGCCGGGCTCGGGCTCGGACACGATCGACGAGATCCAATTCTTGGCGGCGTCGATCTTCTCCTGCTCGGAAGCGGCGATCTTCACCGTGCCGTCGTCCTCGATGTTGATCTTGGCGCCGGTCTTTTCGACGATCTCGCGGATGATCTTGCCGCCGGTGCCGATGATGTCGCGGATCTTGTCGACCGGAACCTTGATCTGCTCGATCTTGGGCGCGAACTCGCCCAGCTCGGTGCGGGCGCCGTCGATGGCCTTGTCCATCTCGTCGAGGATGTGCAGACGGCCGGCCGAAGCCTGGGCGATCGCCTTGCGCATGATCTCTTCGGTGATGCCCGCGACCTTGATGTCCATCTGCAGCGAGGTGATGCCTTCGCGCGTGCCGGCCACCTTGAAGTCCATGTCGCCGAGGTGGTCTTCGTCACCCAGGATGTCGGACAGGATGGCGAACTCGCCCGACGGCTCGAGGATCAGGCCCATGGCGATGCCCGAGACGGGACGCTTCAGCGGCACGCCCGCGTCCATCAGCGCCAGCGACGAACCACAGACCGTGGCCATCGAGGACGAGCCGTTGGACTCGGTGATCTCCGACACCAGACGGATGGTGTAGGGGAATTCTTCCGACGACGGCAGCATCGGACGGATGGCCCGCCACGCCAGCTTGCCGTGACCGATTTCCCGACGGCCCGCGCCGCCCATCCGTCCGGTCTCGCCGACCGAATAGGGAGGGAAGTTGTAGTGCAGCAGGAACTTCTCTTTGTAGGTGCCGCTCAGGGCGTCGACGTACTGCTCGTCCTCTCCGGTGCCGAGGGTGGCGACGACGATGGCCTGGGTCTCACCGCGGGTGAACAGGGCCGAACCGTGGGTGCGCGGGAAGACGCCGACTTCCGAGACGATCGAGCGGACCTTGTCGAGGGCCCGGCCGTCGACGCGGTGGCCGTTGTCGATGATGTCGCGACGCAGGACGTGGGCTTCGCATTCCTTGAAGGCCGTGGCGAACTTGGAGGCGTCGACGCCGTCCGGCTTCTCCTCGGTCTTCACCAGGGCTTCGGCGGCCTTCTTCTTGGCCACGTCGACGCCCGAGCGGCGGTCGTACTTGCCCACGTGGGTGTAGGCGGCCTTGATATCCTCGCCGACCAGCTTCTGGATCGAGGCGACCACGTCCGAGACGTCGTCGGCCTGGAAGTCGAAGGGCTCCTTGGCGGCGTGCTCGGCCAGGTCGATGATCGCGTCGATCACCGGCTGCATGCCGCGATGCGCGAACATCAGGGCGTTCAGCATGATCTCTTCCGACAGCTCCTTGGCTTCGGATTCGACCATCATCAGGGCGTCCTGGGTGCCGGCGACGACGAGGTCGAGCTGGCTGTCGGGCATCTGGTCGAGGGTCGGGTTGAGCACCAGCTCGCCGTCGATATAGCCGACGCGGGCCGAGCCGATCGGGCCCATGAAGGGCACGCCCGAGATGGTCAGGGCGGCCGAGGCGGCGATCATGCCCAGCACGTCCGGGTCGTTCTCCATGTCGTGCTGGAGGACGGTGACGATGACCTGGGTCTCGTTCTTGAAGCCCTTGACGAACAGCGGGCGGATCGGACGGTCGATCAGGCGGGAGACCAGGGTCTCCTTCTCGGTCGGACGGCCTTCACGCTTGAAATAGCCGCCCGGGATCTTGCCGGCGGCGAAGGTCTTTTCCTGGTAGTTGACGGTCAGCGGGAAGAAATCCAGGCCCGGCTTGGGCGCGCGGCCGTAGACGACGGTGGCCAGGACCACGGTCTCGCCGTAGGTCGCCAGAACGGCGCCGTCGGCTTGGCGAGCGATGCGGCCCGTTTCCAGCGTCAGCGGGCGGCCGGCCCAGTCGATCGTCTTGCGTTTGATATCGAACATGTTTCGTCTTTCGTGTCCCGCGGGCGGATTCCGCGCGGGGTCCCATCAGTGGGTGGAGCGTCGGGCGTTCAGTCCTTCGGTCCATGGACGTCCGCGCCATCGCGAACCGCCCGGGAGTGGTTGAGGACCGGTTTCAGCCCTCGCGTCATGCGCCGGATAACCCCGCGGCGCGCGGGTTGGTTCTGGATGCGGAACGAGGCGCGGACGTGGCCCGCGCCTCGAAAAACTCTTCCGCTCGTCCCCGGCGCCCTTAGCGGCGCAGGTTCAGCTTGGTGATCAGCGCCGTGTAGCGCTCGCGATCGACCTTCGACAGGTGGTCAAGAAGGCGACGACGCTGCGAGACCATCTTGAGCAGGCCGCGGCGCGAGTGGTTGTCCTTCTTGTGGGTCTTGAAGTGCTCGGTGAGGTTGGCGATGCGTTCCGAGAGGATCGCGACCTGGACCTCGGCCGAACCGGTGTCGCCCTCGGTGCGGGCGTTGTCGGCGATGACTTCGTGCTTGCGGTCAGCAGTAATCGACATCGGGTAACTCCTATTGGAGGTTAAAAACGCGGTCGGGTTCTAGCCGGCCGGCCCGCAACTGACCGAGAGCGACGAGGGTCTGGCCCTGAAAGGCTGAAACGGTTCTGGAGCCCTCCCGAAGGCGGCTCTTGAGCGTTTCGACCTGTCTGGGGAGCAGAACGATCGGCCGTCCCTGCCGAAGCGAGAAGGCGTCTTGATCCGTCACGGCCAGCTCCGGGATGTCGTCCAGGGCGGTCGCGACGGGAAGCAAGCCTTCCGAGGCGGCGTCCCTATGCACCAGATCGGTCAGGAAATCCAGCGATACGGCGTTTTCCGTCGAGAACGGTCCGACCCGCTCGCGGCGCAGGGCCGAAACATGCCCCTCGGCCCCGAGGGCCGCGGCCAGGTCGCGGGCCAGCGAGCGCACATAGACGCCCTTGCCGGTGCGGATGGTGAGCTCGACGTGGTCGGCGTCCGGACTGTCGGTGACCGCCGCCTCGTGGATGGTCACCCGGCGCGAGGCCAGTTCGAATTCGGCCCCGTCGCGGGCCAGGTCGTAGGCGCGCTGACCGTCGACCTTGATGGCGGAATACTGCGGCGGGACCTGGTCGATCTCGCCGGTGAAGGCCGGCAGGGCGGCGCGCACCGCCTCGACGGAGGGCCGCACGTCCGAGCGGGCCGTGATCTCGCCCTCGCGGTCGAGGCTGTCGGTGGAGACGCCCCAGTTGATGGTGAAGCGATAGACCTTCTCCGCGTCCATCATGAACGGCACGGTCTTGGTCGCCTCGCCCAGGGCGATGGGCAGAATGCCCGAGGCCAGCGGATCGAGCGTCCCGGCGTGCCCGGCCTTCTGGGCGTTGAACAGCCGGCGCACCTTCGACACCGCGTCGGTCGAACCCATCTCCAGCGGCTTGTCGAGGCAGACCCAGCCGTTGACGACGTCGCCCTTCTTGCGGCGGCCCATCAGAGGTCTTCGTCGGGCCTGGCGATGTCCGCCTGCACCCGGGGATCGTCGAGCAGGCGGTTGAGCCGCTCGGCCGCCTCGAAACTCTCATCGTGACGGAAACGCAGGTCCGGCGTGAAGCGCATGTCGATGCGCCGCCCGAGCACGCCGCGCAGGAATTTGGCGTGGGCGTTCAGCGCCTTGATGATCTCGTCGACGTGGCCGGCGACCGGCGCGCTGTCGACGCCCGCGCCCAGCGGCTCGACGAAACAGGTGGCGTGTTTCAGATCCGGCGACAGGCGCACCTCGGTGACGGTGACCGAGACGTCCTTCAGGGCCGGATCGTGGATGTCCTCCTCGCGCAGGACGTCGACCAGGGCGTGGCGGATCAGCTCGGCGGCGCGCAGCTGGCGCTGGCTGACGGTCCCGGCCTTCGGATTGGGTTTGCGGCTGCTCATCGTTCGATCCTCGTCGCCCGCCGGGGCTCGGACCCGGCTCGAAAAAGCGAAGGGGCGGGGTCTAGGCCCGCGGGGCGGCGGTGTCCAGTTCGGCCCGGTCGATCGCCGCCATCAGCTCGGATGAAACGATCGAGCGGAACGGACGCACCGGCAGGCCCGCCGCGTTGAGCACCCCCGCCGTCCAGTGGTTGCACAGATGGGCGATCGAGAAGGTCTCGCGGCTGGCGAAGAAGCGGGCGTCGTCGCCCTCTCGCGCGGCGGCGATGCGCGGCGCGCCGCTCGACAGGTCCAGCGACGCCTCGATGTGCGCGCCCAGGGCCTCGAACCCGTCCGGCGTGAGGCGGAAGCTGCGGCGGCCGTCCTCGGCGAACAGGGCGCGCGGGTCGCGCTGGGCCGGGTCGAGCATCAACACCGAGGCGTTGCCCGGCCGGAAGAAGGCCCGCGCCCCGTCCGGCAGTCGGGACTCCATCGGGCTCTGGTCGACATAGAATTTGGCGTCGCCCCAGCCGATCAGGATCCAGTCGCCGGCCGGCAGCGCCCGCACCGCCTCGGCCAGCGGACCGCCCCGGGCCTCCAGCGCCGCGCGCGGCACGGCCAGGTCGGTGTGGAAGCCGTTGTCGAGCAGATGCAGCTCGACGCCCCGGCCGTCGGGCGCGGCCCGCCAGCGGGCGAGGTCGCCGGGCGCCGTCCAGGTCCACAGGGCGGCGATGAGGCCCACGACGGCGGCGGCGAGCAGGACGCCGAGGCCGGTGGGGGACGCTTTCCTACGCTTCATCGGGCGGTGAAACTCCAGGCGCCGCACAGGGCTGAGGGCGTCGTATCGGGGCCGACGGCGACGCCGGCCCGGAACAGCGCCAGGTCGACCCGGGCGCCGCGGTGAAGCAGGGCGACCGTCCCCGCCGGCTCTCCGCCGCACAGGCGGGTGGGCGCCGTCGTCCGCGCCCCCGCCGGCGCGATGACCGCGCGCAGTTCGATCTGGGCGTCGGCCGGGGCGTCGAGCCGCGCCGCGAAGGTCTGGCCGGGGGCGAAGGCGTCGCGGCCGGACGCGATGCGCAGCGGCCGGGTGCGCAGGCGCTCGCCGTTCTCGAACCGCAGTTCGGCGCCGGCCACCGTCAGCGCGCCGACGGCGGCGCGGGTCGTTTCGTCGGCCGGCCTGTACTCGCCCCTCAGCACGGCGGTGGAGCCCGCCTCGGCGGCGAGCGGCCGCGCCTCGTCCGCGACGGCCGTCTTCAGGCCATCGAAACCGTCGGCGGCGTCGTCCGGCAGACCCCTCATCCAGTCGGCGACGCCCCGCGCGACGGGCCCGGCCCCGGCCCGAAGGCCCTCCCAGGCGGCCACGGTCTGCGTCTGCTCGATGGCCAGCAGGAACAGTACCAGACAGACGAACGACAGCCCGCCGGCGAGGCGCTTCATTGCGGTCTGGGAAGGGGCCGAAACGGCGTTCATGACGCCGACCCTAGCCGGGGCGGATGAAGAGGTGAACGCCTATCGCCCGACAGGGGCGCCGTCGTCCCCGACCGTCGGCGCGGGCGGCATCGCCCATTCGCCGCGCCAGTCGTAGGACAGCTGGACGCAGTAGCGGTAGGCCCCGTCCGACCAGCGGCCGACGGCGTGCAGGGTCAGCGGACGGCCGAGTCGGACCCGGCCCATGACCAGCCAGACCTCCTCCGAACCGGGGCACAGGGCGCGCGACAGGCCGCGGCCGTCGCCCTCGGGGGCGATGGCGTAGACCGAGGTCTCGCGGGCGCCGGCCGGCAGGGCGCGGCGCACGGCGTCCGGTCCGCCGCGGCGGATGTCGGCCGAACCGCGCTGCGAGGTGGAGATGATCCGGCGCACGCTGATGGCCCCGAACAGGCCGCGGTCGGCCTCCAGCGTCACCCCCTGGGTCAGGGCCTGGGTGACCCGGTCGGAGGCGTCATAGGCCAGGTAGCGGGTCTCGGCCGCGGCCGGACCGGCGGCGGCTGTCGCGGCGAGGGCGAGGATCAGGAGACGGCGCATTGGGGGACTCATCCGCGATGCATAAGGCAAAACGGCGGCGCTTTCGCACCGCCGTCTGGTTGGGTTCGGACCCGGTCTACTCCAGCGTGCGCTGGATTTCCTCGACCGTGAAGCACTCGATGTAGTCGCCGGCCTTGATGTCCTGGAAGCCCTGGAAATGCATGCCGCACTCCTGGCCCGACGGGACCTCGTTGACCTCGTCCTTGAAGCGCTTGAGCGTCGTGAGCGTGCCCAGCTCCAGCACCACCACGTCGTCGCGGATGATGCGGACCTTGGCGCCCTTGCGGACCACGCCCTCGGTGACCCGGCAACCGGCGATCTTGCCGGTCTTGGAGATGTCGAACACCTGCAGCACCTGGGCGTTGCCCAGGAAGGTTTCCCGCTGCAGCGGCGCCAGCATGCCCGAGAGCACGCCCTTCATGTCGTCGAGCAGGTCGTAGATGATCGAGTAGTAACGGATCTCCACGCCCTCGCGCTCGGCCAGGTCGCGGGCCTGTTTCGAGGCGCGGACGTTGAAGCCGAGGATCGGCGCGCCAGCCGACTTGGCCAGCTGCACGTCGCTCTCGGTGATGCCGCCGGCGCCCGACATGACGGTGCGCGCGCGGACCTCCTCGTTGCCCATCTTGTCCAGCGAGCCGACGATGGCCTCGGCCGAACCCTGCACGTCGGCCTTGATGACCACCGGCAGTTCCGAAACCTTCTTGGACTGCAGCTTGGACATCATGTCGACCAGCGAGACCTGGTTGACGCCGCCCGTGGCCTTCTCGCGCTTCACGCGGGCGCGGTACTCGGTCAGTTCACGGGCGCGGGCCTCCGACTCCACGACGGCGAAGGGTTCGCCCGGGCTGGGCGCCTCGTCGAGGCCGAGGATCTCGACCGGCACCGAAGGGCCGGCCTCGTTCGGCTGGGCATTGCGCTCGTCGAGCAGGG
>JACPDR010000027.1 GCA_016183935.1 Caulobacterales bacterium | reverse complement strand
GCCCTTCTCCAGCTTCGCCGTGCCCTCGATCACCTCAACCTTGTGCTTCTTCATCAGGAAGGCGACGCCCTTGTTCATCTGGGCGGCCACCCCGCGCGAGCGCTGGATGATGGCGTCGAAGTCGAAACCGACCTTCTCGGCCGAGAGGCCGTAGTCCTTCAGATGCGACAGGCTCTCGTACTTCTCGCCCGACTTGAGCAGCGCCTTGGTCGGGATGCAGCCCCAGTTCAGGCAGATGCCGCCCAGCGCCTCGCGCTCGACGATGGCCGTCTTCAGGCCCAGCTGCGACGCCCGGATGGCGGCGACATAGCCGCCGGGGCCGGAACCGATGACGATGAGGTCGAATTCAGCCACGGTCTCTTCCCTACGCCAGCATCGTCACGGGATCTTCGATCAGGGGCTTGAACGCCTGCAGGAAGCGCGCGCCCGTCGCCCCGTCCACGACGCGGTGATCGCAGGTCAGGGTCACGGTCATGACGGTGGCCACGGCCAGCTGGCCGTCCTTGACGACCGGACGCTGCTCCCCTGCCCCGACGCTCATGATCGCGCCCTGGGGTTCGTTGATGATCGAGGCGAAGGCCTTGATGCCGAACATGCCCAGGTTGGACACCGAGAAGGTGCCGCCCTGGAATTCCTCGGGCTTCAGCTTGCGGTCGCGGGCGCGCTTGGCCAGGTCCTTGGACTCGGTGGCGATCTGGGACAGCGACTTGGTCTCGGCCTTGAAGATGATCGGGGTGATCAGGCCGCCCTCGATCGCCACCGCCATCGCCACGTCGGCGTTGTGGTGCATGGCGATGCCCTCGGGCGAATAGCTGGCGTTGGCTTCCGGCACGGCCTTCAGGGCCATGGCGGCGGCCTTGATGACGAAGTCGTTGACCGAGACCTTGACCCCGGACTTCTCGAGCAGGGCGTTGACCCGAGCGCGGGCGGCCAGCAGGGCGTCGATCTCGCAGTCGATGTAGAGCGGGAAGTGCGGCACGTTCTGGATGGAGTCGACCATGCGCCGGGCGATGGCCTTCTTCATCCCGTCCAGCGGGATCAGGTCGTAGCTGCCGTCCGGGATGCCCATCTGGGCCAGCGACAGCACCTTGCGGGGCTCGATTCCGGCGGTCGCCGCGCCGGTCGCGGCGGGCCTGGCGCCGCCCTTGCCAGCCGCCTCGACATCGCGCCGGACGATGCGGCCGTGCGGGCCGGTGCCCTTGATGGATTTCAGGTCGACGCCGTTCTGGGCGGCGATGCGCCGGGCCAGCGGCGAGGCGAAGACCCGTTCGCCCTCGACCTTCGGAGCCGGCGCGGCTTTCGCAGGCTCGGCCGGAGCAGGCGCGGATTCGACCTTCGCGGGTTCGGCCTTGGCGACCTCGGCCTCGGCCTTCGGAGCGGCGGCTTTCGGAGCCGGGGCGGCCGCGCCGCCCTCGTCCTTCAGCCGGGCGATCGGCGTATTGACCTTCACGCCCTCGGAGCCTTCGGCCACGAGAATTTCCAGCACTTCGCCCTCGTCGACGGCCTCGACCTCCATGGTCGCCTTGTCGGTCTCGATCTCGGCGATGACGTCGCCGGCCTTGACTACGTCTCCGACCTTGACGTGCCACTTGGCCAGCACGCCTTCTTCCATCGTCGGCGACAGGGCGGGCATCAGGATATCGGTCATCAGGCATGCCCTCCCGCGCCGGCCGTCGCCTCGGCGACGGTCTGGACATTGTCGGCCTTGATGACCTCGCTCAGGCCCTGAAGGATGAGGTGGTACGCCTGACGCTCGTCGTGGCCATGCCGCACCGCATAGCCGTGGGCCATGTGCTTCGCCGCGATCGCCAGCAGCTGGCCGTATTGTTTGGGATCGTTGAAGGCCGGCTTGATCGACATGACCGGTTCGCCCTTCGACCACCACATGCGGGTGATCTCGACGGCGTCCGGATCGGCCGCGACGCTGTCCGGCGTCTTCAGCTGGAATTCCTCGCGTTCGCTCATGCCATCACCTTCTTCACGGCGGCGACGATCTTGTCGGCGCCGGGCAGCGACAGGGCCTCGAGATTGGCGGCGTAGGGCAGCGGCACGTCTTCCTGGTGGACCCGCAGCGGCGGCGCGTCGAGGTAGTCGAAAGCGTGCTCGATGACCCGCGCCACGACCTCGGCGCCGACGCCCATCGGGCCCCAGCCTTCCTCGGCCGAGACCAGGCGACTGGTCTTCTTGACGCTCTCGACGATGGTCTCGTGGTCGAGCGGGCGCAGGGTGCGCAGGTCGACCACCTCGCAGGAGATCCCCTCCCCGGCCAGCTGTTCGGCGGCCTGCAGGGCGAAGCCGACCATGCGGCTGTGGGCGGTGATGGTGACGTCCGTCCCCTCTCGGCGGACCTTGGCCTTGCCGATCGGGACCAGATAGTCCTCGACCTCCGGCACGTCGAACTCCAGCCCGTACATCATCTCGTGCTCGAGGAAGACGACCATCATCTCGTGCTCGAGGAAGACGACGGGGTTGGGGTCGCGGATGGCCGACTTCATCAGCCCCTTGGCGTCGGCGGCGTCATACGGCGCGATGACCTTCAGGCCGGGCACCTGGGCGTACCAGGCGGAATAGTCCTGGCTGTGCTGGGCTCCAACCCGCGACGCGGCGCCGTTGGGGCCGCGGAAGACGATGCCGGCGCGGATCTGGCCGCCGGACATGTACAGGGTCTTGGCCGCCGAGTTGATGATGTGGTCGATCGCCTGCATGGCGAAGTTGAAGGTCATGAACTCGACGATCGGCTTCAGGCCCGCCATGGCCGCGCCGACGCCGAGGCCGGCGAAGCCGTGCTCGGTGATCGGGGTGTCGACGACGCGCTGGTCGCCGAACTCCTGCAGCAGTTCGCGGCTGACCTTGTAGGCGCCCTGGTACTGGGCGACTTCCTCGCCGATCAGGAAGACCTTGTCGTCCCGCCGCATCTCCTCGGCCATGGCGTCGCGCAGGGCGTCGCGGATGGTCGTCTTGACCAGTTTGGCGTCGGCCGGGATTTCCGGATCGCGCAGTTCGACCTTCGGGCCGGCGGCGGTGGCGTCCGTCTTCTCAGGCTCGCCCGAGGCGTCGGACTGGGCCGGCGCTGCTTCAGCCTTCGGAGCCTCGGCCGCCGGCGCCTCAGCCTTCGGGGCCGGAGCGGCGGCGGCGTCCTCGCCCGCCAGACGGGCGATCGGCGTGTTGACCTTCACGTTCTCGGAACCCTCGGCCACGAGAATTTCCAGCACCTCGCCCTCGTCGACGGCCTCGACTTCCATCGTGGCCTTGTCGGTTTCGATCTCGGCGATGACCTGGCCGGCCGAGATGGTGTCACCCGCCTTGATGTGCCATTTGGTCAGCGTGCCCTCTTCCATCGTGGGCGACAGCGCCGGCATGAGAATGTCGGTCACGGTCAGGCCTCCACGTAGACGTCGGTGTAGAGCTCGGACGGGTCCGGCTCCGGGCTTTCCTGGGCGAACTGCACGGCCTCGGCGACGATGGTCTTCACCTCGTTGTCGATGGCCTTGAGCTCGTCCTCGGTCGCCTTGGCGGCGGCCAGCAGGGTCTTGATATGGTCGATCGGGTCGCGGGTCGTCTTGACCTGATCGACCTCTTCCTTGGTGCGGTACTTCGCCGGATCGCTCATGGAATGGCCGCGATAGCGGTAGGTCTTCATCTCGAGGATGAAGGGGCCGCCCCCTTCCCTCGCCCGCTTCACCGCCCGGGCGACGGCGTCGCGCACGGCCAGCACGTCCATGCCGTCGACCTGCTCGCCGGGAATGCCGAAGCTGGCGCCGCGCTCGCTGAGCTGCGTCGGACGACGAGCGCTCGATGCTCGTGCCCATGGCGTACTGGTTGTTCTCGATGATGTAGATGGCCGGCAGCTTCCACAGCTGGGCCATGTTGAAGCTCTCGTAGACCTGGCCCTGGTTGGCCGCACCATCGCCGAAATAGACGAACGCGACCGAGTCATCGCCGCGGTATTTGCCGGCGAAGGCCAGGCCGGTGCCGAGCGCGACCTGCGCCCCGACGATGCCGTGGCCGCCGTAGAAGCCGGTGGCGGTGTCGAACATGTGCATCGACCCGCCCTTGCCCTTGGACGAGCCGCCGATGCGGCCGGTCAGCTCGGCCATGACCTCTTTCGGGTCCATGCCGGCGGCCAGCATGTGGCCGTGGTCGCGGTAGCCGGTGATGATCTTGTCGTGGCCCTGTTTGACGCTCTCCTGAACGCCCACGGCCACGGCTTCCTGGCCGATGTACAGGTGGCAGAAGCCGCCGATCAGGCCCATGCCGTACAGCTGGCCTGCGCGCTCCTCGAAACGGCGGATCAGCACCATCTCGCGATAGAAGCGCAGCAGGTCCTCCTTCGAGGCCTGGGGCGTATTGGGCAACTTTGTCGCCTTGCTGGAATCAGCTTTGGCGGCGGGGGCTTTCGCCATCCGTCATCTCCCGGCTGGGCCCTCGCCAAATGGCAAGATGCAGGGCCTCTTGTCGTTACGGAAAGGGGCTTTAGCAGCCTTCGTTCCCGAAAGGCAAAGCGGGCCGGCCAAGCTGTAACGAAAGTTCACGCCGTGGGCGTTTCGGTCGCATCCGAAGCGGGCGAAGAGACCCGGATGACGTAGTCGCGCGGGTCGGCGAAACCGAGCACGGCCCGGGCGCGCTCCTCCAGCAGATCGCGTGACAGGCTGTCGGCGCGCAGGTAGCGGGCCCGAATCTCGAGATCGCGGCGCTGCTCGAGAATGCCGGCCAGCTGGGCCTCGCGTTGCGTCAGCATGGCGTCGCGCGCGCCGCCGCTCAGCAGCCCTCGCTCCCCGGTCAGGGCCTGAACGCCCAGGTAGGCGATCAGCAACAGCAACATCGCCGAGGGGAAATAGGGCTTCAGCCGTTCGGGCACCGACGGACGCTCCTTCCGAGCGTGGACTCGTAATCAATGAATCCTGACCGAAAATGCCTAACGAACCGTAGCTTGACCATAAAACCGGTCATCCCGGGACAACCGCCGAGGCCAGGCCCCGGCCGAAGCCTATTTCAGCAGCATTCCGTCGCCGTAGTAGGCGCCCTGATCCCCCAGCATCTCCTCGATGCGGAGCAGCTGGTTGTATTTCGCCGTGCGGTCCGAACGGGCCAGCGAGCCGGTCTTGATCTGCCCGCAGTTGGTGGCCACGGCCAGGTCGGCGATGGTCGAGTCCTCGGTCTCGCCCGAGCGGTGGCTCATCACGGCGGTGTAGCCGGCCCGATGCGCCATATCCACGGCGTCCAGAGTCTCGGACAAGGTGCCGATCTGGTTGACCTTCACGAGGATGGAGTTGGCCAGGCCCTCGCCGATGCCGGCGGCCAGGCGGGCCGGGTTGGTGACGAACAGGTCGTCGCCGACGATCTGGATACGGTCGCCCAGCCGGTCGGTCAGCAGCTTCCAGCCGTCGAAATCGTCCTCGGCGCAGCCGTCCTCGATCGACACGATCGGGAAGCGTTCGCACAGGTCGGCGAGGTAGCCGACCATGGCCTCGGCCTCGAAGGTCTTGCCCTCCCCGGCCATGACGTATTTGCCGTCCTTGAAGAACTCGGTGGCCGCGACGTCGAGGCCGAGGTGGAAGTCCTCGCCGGCCAGATAGCCCGCCGCCTGCCCCGCCTTGGTGATGAAGCTCAGCGCCTCCTCGGCCGAGGCCAGGTTGGGGGCGAAGCCGCCCTCGTCGCCGACGTTGGTGTTGTGACCCGCGTCCTTCAGCTGCTTGCGCAGCGCGTGGAAGATCTCCGACCCCATGCGCAGGGCCTCGGAGAAGCTCTCGGCGCCGGTCGGCAGGATCATGAATTCCTGGATGTCGATCGGATTGTCGGCGTGGGCCCCGCCGTTGATGATGTTCATCATCGGGGTCGGCAGGATGCGGGCCGAGACGCCGCCGAGGTAGCGGTGCAGCGGCAGACCCGAGGAGATGGCGCTGGCCTTGGCGCAGGCCAGGCTGACGCCGAGGATGGCGTTGGCGCCGAGGCGGGCCTTGTTGGGCGTGCCGTCGAGCGAGATCAGGGCCTCGTCGATGCGGCGCTGGTCTTCGGCGTCCATGCCGCTGAGGGCGTCGAAGATCTCGCCGTTGACCGCGTCCACGGCCTTGCCGACCCCCTTGCCGCCCCACAGGTCCTTGTCGCCGTCGCGTAGTTCGACCGCCTCGTGCGCGCCGGTCGAGGCGCCCGAGGGCACGGCGGCGCGGCCGAAGCTGCCGTCGTCCAGAACCACGTCGACCTCGACCGTCGGATTGCCGCGGCTGTCGAGGATCTGGCGGGCGACGATGTCGGCGATGTCGGTCATGGGACAGCTCTGTCAGGGAAGAGGATCGGAAGGCGGGGTTTAGCCCGCGAGGCTCGACCCTAGCAAGGAAAGGCGTCGCCGCGAGTCCAGTCCGCCCGCTACCCCGGGCCGGGCGCCGGGTTCGGCGCGAGGCCGCGGGCGTAGGCGGCCGACAGCTGGCGATAGTATTTCGAGTTGAAGGCGAGGATCGTCATCACCACCCCGAGCACGCCGGCGAGGGTGAATACCAGGGCGATGCCGCGCTCCGGGCCGCGGCCGAACCAGTCGCCGATCGCGTCCGCGCCGGCGCCCGTCGTCATCAGCGGGATAAAGAAGAACTGGGTCAGGGGACCGATCAGGAAGGCCGTCAGCGGCGAGGCGGCCTGTTCGACCGACTGGGCGAAGCCGAACACCCTGCCCTGCCGCTCGTAGGGGACGACCTTCTGCAGGGTCGTGTGCTCGGCCGCCTCGGCGTAGGGGCCCAGGAACAGCCAGATGAAACAGCCCGCCGCGAGCAGCGGGATCGAGGACTGGAGGGTGAAGACTGCGCTCACCGACCAGACGATCAGGTTCACGATCATCAGCGTGCGCAGCGGATTGGGTCCGAGGCCGGTCCGGGCGATGACGATCCCGCTCAGGATGAAGGCGCACGAGACGAAGGCCCACAGCAGCCCCCACGCCTGAACCGCCATCAACGACAGGCCGTAGGCGTCCATCAGCGCCATGAAGACGCCGCCGAGGAAGTTGTTGAAGCTGGCGAACAGGATCAGGGCGAACAGGCCGGGCACGGCCCCGATCACCCGCACCGTCCCGGCGATATCGACTCGCCGCGGTTCGGTCGCCTTGCCGGGGGTCGCTTCGGACTGCGGCTCATCCACCCGCACGAACCGGAGGTGCAGGAAGGCCGCCAAGGTGAGGATCAGGGCGAAGATGAGGGTGTAGCGCATCCCGCCCCAGGCCACGAGAAAGCCGCTGACCGCCGAGGTGGCCAGGAATCCGATCCCCGTCACCATGCCGACCAGCCCATTGGCCCGGTCGCGCCGGTCCTCGGGAATCAGCAACGTCACCAGCGTCGGCAAGGCGATGCTGCGCACATTGCCGGCGATGACTCCCGACATCACCAGGCCGATGAACAGCCACAGCGGCGCGCCGGATACGTCGGCCAGCGCCCCTTCCGAGGCGAGTTCGTGGGCCGCCAGCGACAGACCGTAGAGCGCGAAGGAGGCCATGCTCGAGCCGAGCATGACCCGCTTCTTGCGATGATGATCGACCAGGCTGCCGAGCCAGAATCCCAGCCCCGCCGTCAGTACGAGGTAGAAGCCCGCGATCATCCCGGTGGCGAACACCGACCGGGTCTCCAGGAAGACCCAGAAGGTCACGGCGAACCACACCGTGAAATTGGTGATGTTGGCGACGAGGTTGTTCGCCAGCAGATGACGGAAGGTTCTCATCGAGCGACGGCCCTTCGCCTTCAGGCGCAGCCCTCGACATACTGGGTGCTGGGCCCGCCGCCGGCGATGGATTGGACGCGGCCGTCCGGTCCGATCTCGTATTTCAGGCCTCGCGCGGCGGCGCTCTGGTGATCGGCCGTCGACCAGACGGTGATGTATTCGGACGGGGCCTCCGCGTACTTGTGCGGCTCGACCTCGGCGGCGGCGCCGTAGACCCGTTTCACCTCGGCCGCCGTGTCGCCGACGTTCAGCGCCCGGTCGGTCTCGACGGCGGCGTTCCGGCTCACCCAGACGCTGTCCAGCACCCCGTCGATGACCATGACCAGCAGGCCTTCGGGCGCGCGCGCCGGGCGGAACATGTCGCAGCGTTCGGGCTCGGGTCCGCCCACGGCGTCCGGATCGGCGTCCGGCCCCATCGCCGCCTCGATCTCGGCCACGGTCATGCCGATGCGCAACGGCCCGTAACCCTGGGCCGTCAGCTTGTTCGCGGCGGAGACCGGCGTCCCCGGGACGGTCGGCGCGGCGGGCGCCGAGGCGGGTTCGGACGGCCGGGCGGGCGCTTCAGGTTCGGCGGGCGGCGCCCCGCAGGCGGCGAGCGACAGGACGGCGACGGAAGCGACGAGGCGGTTCATGGGGCGTCTCCAGCGTAGGTTCGCCGGACAGAACGCACGAAAACGGCGCGCGAGGCTACTCGCGCGCCGTGAAAAGCTTCGTCGGGCCCGGAATTCGACCTTGGGGCCCGGACCGGTCGAAAGACCTAGTCTTCCTTCGGCGTCAGGACCTGGCGGCCGCGGTAGGTGCCGGTCTTCAGGTCGATGTGGTGCGAGCGGCGCAGCTCGCCCGTGTCCTTGTCCTCGACGTGCGGGTTGGAGCCCAGCGAGTCGTGGGCGCGGCGCATGTTGCGACGCGAGGGCGATACTTTGCGCTTCGGAACGGCCATGTCCGTCTCAATCTTCTAGGGTCGGGCGCTGGGAAAGCGCGAAAACAACTGCGGCGGCCCCCGGAAGAGCCGCCACGTGAGCGCGGGCTTATGCCTGAACCCGCCCGGGAGTTCAAGTCTGGAGACGCGCGCTCCAGTCGGCCCGGGAAAGTCCATAGTAGAAGCTGTTCTTCCACGCCCCGCCGACGTTCCAGGTCCGCTCGGCGAAGCCGGTCTTCAAGAAGCCGAGCCGCTCCAGCAGGCGAATCGACGCGGCGTTGTCGGGATCGACGTCGGCGGTCAGGTCGTCAACATCCCGGGTCGCGAAGACATGGTCGATGGCGGCCCCCACCGCCTCGCTCGCCAGCCCCTGCCCCCAGTGATCCGGATGCAGGATGTAGCCCACGTCCGGCAGGCGCCAGAAGCCCGCCTTGCCGATCACCACTCCGTGGCGCTCGATGACGAAATCCGGGTGGTCGGGGCCGTTGGCGATCATGCTGTCCAGCCAGGCTGCGGTCTGGTCGAGACTGTCGTGCGGCGGGGTCGACCACCAGCGGGTGGCGCGCGGATCCGACAGGACGGCGTGCATCCCCTCCAGATCGTCCGGGCGGGCCGAGCGCAGCGTCAGTCGGGCGGTGACGATCTCCATCTCCGGCCAGTGCAGCCGGATGCCGGAATGGTCAAGCCAGCGCCCGCTCCATGACCACGAAATGGAGATCGTCCCTCAGCGGTATCCCGAGCCGCGGCTCGTCGTAGGGGAACGGCAGCGTCTCTCCGGTCAGGCCGTAGCCGAGCCGCCGGTACCAGCCGATCAGTTCGTCCCGCTGCGGAAACACCGAGATGCGCACCCGGCGCGCGCCGAACCGCTCGGCCATGGCGGCGTGGGCGGCCTCGACTAGGCGCCGGCCCAGACCGCTCCCCTGCAGGGTCGGGCTGACCGACAGCATGCCGAAATAGCCCGTTCCCTCGCCCCGATCCGCAATCAGGACGCAGCCGACCAGTTCGTCGCCGCGCCACGTCGTCAGCATGGCCTGCGCCGGATCGGCCAGGATGGTGGCCAGATCTTCGGGGTCGGTGCGCTGGCCGTCCAGAAGGTCGGCCTCGGTCGTCCAGCCGACGCGCGAGGCTTCGCCACGATAGGCGCTCTCGATCAGGCGATGCAGGGCGGGAATGTCGGCCGGGGTCGCGTCCCGGGTGAGGATCTCAGTCATGGTGCAGGATTCCGGCGACCGCTTCGCCGATGGCGAGCGAACTGGTCAGGCCCGGGCTTTCGATGCCGAACAGGGCGACGAGGCCGTCGATCCCATGATCGTCGCGGCCGCGAAGCTGGAAATCCGGCTGCGGTTCGCCCGGCCCGTGCAGCTTGGGGCGGATGCCGGCGTAGTCGGGCGTCAGCGCACCCTCCGGCAAGCCCGGCCAGAAGCGGCGGATATAGCCTTCGAACTCCACCGCCTTGCCCGGATCGACCGAATAGTCCTCGGTCTCGACCCAGGCGAGGTCTGGCCCGAACACCGCCTGTCCGCCGAGGTCCTTGCGATAGTGGGTGCCCAGGGCGCCGGGGATCGGCGGCGGGTAGATCAGCCGCTCGAACGGCGCCCGGCCGCTCAGCCGGAAATAGACGCCCTTCCCCAGATGGGCGGCCGGAATGCGCCCGGCCGGATAGCTTTCAATCCGTGCGGCGACGGCCTGCGCGGCGAGCCCCGGCGCGGTGACCAGTAGTCTCGTCGTCAGGGTCGCCCCGCCCTCCCCGCCTGCCGTGACCGTGAACCCGCCGCCGGCCCGCGGTTCGGCCCGCTCGAACGGCGTCGAGACCACGACCGAGCCGCCGGCCTCCTCGATCTCCCCCTGCAGGGCCAGCATGTAGCCGTGGCTGTCGAACACGCCGCTCTCCGGCGACAGGATGGCGGCGTGGGCGTTCAGCCCCGACTCCAACGCCCGCGCCTGTTTGCCGGTCAGGTGCTCCAGCCCCTCGACCCCGTTGGCCGTCGCCTGCCGGAAGATGGCCTCGATGCGCGGGACCTCGGCCTCGTCCGTGGCCACAACCAGCTTGCCGCATTTGCGGTAGTCGATCTTGTGGCTGTCGAGGAAGGCGTAGAGCCGCCGCCGGCCCTCGACGCAGAGCCGCGCCTTCAGCGAGCCGGTCGGATAGTAGAGCCCGCCGTGGATGACCTCGCTGTTCCGCGACGACACGCCCTGACCGATGTGAGGCTCTTTCTCGAGCACCAGCACCGACAGGTCCCGCTTCGCCAGCGCCCGGCCGCAAGCCAGTCCGACCGCCCCGGCGCCGACCACCACGGCGTCGAAGTCGAAGCTCACGCCTCCGCCCGGGAAGAGTGGGGACCGTACAGATGCGCCGCCCGGGCCTCGAAACAGCGCATCAGAGCCCCGACCGCCCGGTCGAAATTGGCTTGCAGCATCATGTCCAGAACCCGCGACTTGAACGCGAAGTCGATGAAGAACTCGACCCGGGTGCCTTCCGGATGCGGGAAGAATTCCCAGCGGTTCCTCAGGTGGTGGAATGGCCCGCGCAGCAGCCCGACCTCCACCTTGGGCGCATTGCGGTCATGCCGCACCCACGTCGAGAACCGCTCCTTCAGGAAGGAGAAGCCGACCCCGGCCTCGGCGTCGACCAGGGTTACGCCGGGCGCTTCCTCGCGCTCGCCCCAGGCCCGCATCGACGACACCCAAGGCACGAACTCGGGATAGGCCCGCACGTCGGCGACGAGATCAGCGAGCTGTCCCGGCGCATAGGGCAGGATGCGGGTGACGCGATGGACGGCCAAGTCGTCTCAGCGCCCGGTCTGGGCGAGGCGCGCGGCTCTCAGGCGGGCGAAGTCCTCGCCGGCGTGGTGGGACGAACGGGTCAGCGGGCTGGACGACACCATCAGGAAGCCCTTGGCCCGGGCGATCGCCTCATAAGCCTTGAACTCTTCCGGCGTCACGAAGCGCTCGATGGCGGCGTGCTTGCGGGTCGGCTGCAGGTACTGGCCGATGGTGATGAAGTCGACGCCGGCCGAACGCATGTCGTCCATCACCTGCATGACCTCTTCGCGGGTCTCGCCCAGGCCGACCATGATGCCGGACTTGGTGAACTGGTTCGGGTCGCGCTCCTTGACCATCTGGAGCAGGCGGAGGCTGTGGAAGTAGCGGGCGCCGGGCCGGATCTTCAGATACAGCCGCGGCACGGTCTCGAGGTTGTGGTTGAACACGTCCGGGGTGGCGTCGATCATCACCTCGGCCGCCCCGTCCTTGCGCAGGAAGTCGGGCGTCAGGATCTCGATGGTGGTGTTCGGGGCCTGCAGCCGGATCTGGCGCACCACCTCGGCGAAATGGGCGGCGCCGCCGTCGGACACGTCGTCCCGGTCCACGCTGGTGATGACGACGTGGTTCAGACCCAGCTGCGCCACCGCCAGCCCGACCTTCACCGGCTCTTCCGGGTCCAGCGGCTGCGGCAGGCCGGTCTTGACGTTGCAGAAGGCGCAGGCCCGGGTGCAGGTGTCGCCCATGATCATCAGGGTGGCGTGCTTCTGGCTCCAGCACTCGCCGATGTTGGGGCAGGCCGCCTCCTCGCAGACCGTGTGGAGACCCTTCTCCTTCACGATGGCGCGGGTGGCGTTGTACTGGCCCGAGCCGGGCGCCTTGACGCGCAGCCAGTCGGGCTTCTTCAGCACCGCCGTCTCGGGCCGGTTCTGCTTTTCGGGGTGACGCAGTTCAGCCGGCGTCTTTGTCAGGGTGTCGATCAGCGTGACCAAGGCGTCGCGGGCTCCGGGCGTGGCGAAACCGCTATGTCGTCCTTCCGCAAGGCGAAGGCAAGGCGGGGACGAAGCTCACGCAAGGTAACGTATCTTTTCAACGCCCCCGCCGCGCACTAGTTTGCCGCCGGACAAGGCGCGGCCAACGCGCCACGGAGGCTGTCTTTGCGCGTACCCCTGGACCCCAAGGCCGTCGAAGAGACGATCTTCGACGCCCTGATCGCGGCCCGCGAAACCTACGGCGACAAGGAAATCCTGGAAGACCAGGATCGCAAGCCTCTCACCTACACCGGCCTGATCCGCGCCGCCTTCGTGCTGGGCCGCAAGATCGCCGCCATGACGGAACCGGCGGAACGGGTCGCCATTCTGCTGCCGTCCAGCATGGGGGTGGTGGTCACCTTCTACGGCTTGCACGCCCACGGTCGCGTGCCGGTCATGCTCAACTTCACCTCGGGCGAGCGCAATGTGAAGGCCGCCATCAAGGCCGCCGGCGTCGGCAAGGTGCTGACCGCGAAACGCTTCATCCAGCAGGCGAAGCTGGAGGAGTTGATCGGTCATATCGAGACTGTCGCCGAAGTGGTCTGGCTGGACGACGTGCGCGCCTCGATCGGCCTGCCCGACAAGCTGTACGGCCTGATGGCCGGCCTGATGCCGAAGCGGTTCCGGGTGAAGACCGAGCCTTCCTCGCCGGGCGTGGTGTTGTTCACCTCGGGCAGTTTCGGCGCCCCCAAGGGCGTGGTCCTGAGCCAATGGAACCTGGTGGCGAACTGCCGGCAGGTGGCGCAGCACATCGCGCTGGACCCGGACTGGGTCATGTTCAACCCACTGCCGACCTTCCACTGCTTCGGCCTGACCGGCGGGGTGCTGTTGCCGTTGCTGCAGGGATTGAAGGCGTTCCAGTATCCGTCGCCGCTGCACGCCAAACAGATCGTCGAACTGTTGCCGCAGGTGAAGGCGTCGATCCTGTTCGCCACCGACACCTTCCTGAACCAGTATGCCCGCGTCGCCGGAGCGAACGATTTCTCGACCCTGAAGTTCGTGGTGGCCGGGGCCGAGAAAGTCCGCGACGAAACCCATCACCTGTTCAACACCCGCTTCCACGGCCTCAAGCTGCTGGAGGGCTACGGGGCCACCGAGGCGGCGCCGGTCGTCGCCGTCAATCATCCCGACCGCAACCGGCCGGGCACCGTCGGCCAGATTCTGCCTGGCATGGAGTGGCGGCTCGATCCGGTCGACGGCATCGATCAGGGCGGCCGGCTCTACCTCCGCGGCCCCAATGTGATGAAGGGCTATCTGTCGCCCGACGATCCGCTCAAGATCGAGCCCCTGCCGGGCGGCTGGCACGACACCGGCGACATCGTCGATATCGACGACGAGGGCTATGTCTGCATCCTCGGGCGGGCCAAGCGGTTCGCCAAGATCGGCGGCGAGATGGTCTCCCTGACCGCCGTCGAGGGTCTGGCCAGCGCCGTCTGGCCCGAGGCCCGCCACGCGGTGGTCTCGATCCCGGACAGCCGCAAGGGCGAGAAGCTGGTGCTGGTCACAGACCGCAAGGACGCCGACGTGTCCCGGCTCGCCGAATGGGCCCGCAGCCACGGCGCGCCGGAACTGGCGGTCCCCAAGAAGATCATGCGCGTCGGCGAGGTGCCCGTGCTTGGCACCGGCAAGACCGACTATGTCGCCATCCAGCAGATGGCCGAGCTCGACAAGGCCGCCTGAAGCGTCCGCTTGCGGACACGGAACGACGGTCTACTCTCCCTCCCCGGGGTTGCACTTTGGCCGAGTCGCGGTGACCGGTCGGTGCGGCTGGACGGAGGACTGCATGTTGAACTCTTCGGCTCTCTCGGCCTGGGCGCCGCGCGCCCTCAGCATTTTGCGCATCGTCGCGGGTCTGTTGCTGCTGCAACACGGGGCCCAGAAGCTCCTCGGCTTCCCGCCCGGCGGGCAAGGCGGCGGCCTCGACCTGTCGACCCTGGCCGGCTGGTCCGGCCCGATCGAACTGGTCGGCGGCATCCTGATCATCCTCGGCCTGTTCACCCGGCCGGCGGCCTTCGTCCTGTCGGGCTTTACCGCCGTCGCCTACTGGACGGTCCACGCGGGCCAGAGCCCCTACCCTATCAACAACGGCGGCGAACTGGCGGTGCTGTACTGCTTCGTCTTCCTCTACCTGATCTTCGCCGGCCCGGGCGCCTGGGCGCTGGACAACATGATCGGCCGCCGTCGCGCCTAGCCGATCCGCACGCCCGTCATCGAGATCGATCCACCCTCGATGACGTCGTTGAAGAAGCTGACGTCGTCGCCCTCCATCCGTTGGGCGGCGACGTACAGCAGCGGCAGGAAATGCTCGTCAGTCGGCACGCTCATCTGCGCGTCCTCGGCCAGCCCGACCCAGTCGACCAGGGCCGCATCGTCGCCGCGCACCAGCGCCGCCTTGACCGCCTCGTTGAACTGCGTCGCCCAGGCATAGGGTTCGCCGCCTGACCGCTTCCAGGTGCGCAGGTTGTGCACGAAATCGCCCGAGCCGGCGATCACCATCCCCTCGTCCCGCAGCGGCGCCAGCCGCCGGGCGAGATCGAAATGCCCCTGGGCGTCCAACCGGCGGTCCAGCGACAACTGCACCACCGGCACGTCGGCTTCGGGCCAGACGTGGGCCAGCACCGACCAGGTCCCGTGGTCCAGTCCCCATTGCGTCGTCTGTACGGCCCCGGTCAGGTCGGATACGCGCGCCGCCAGCTCGGGCGAGCCCGGCGCGGGGTACTGCATCGCATGCAGTTCGTCCGGGAAGCCGCCGAAATCGTGGATGGTTTCGGGATTGGCCTGCGCGGTGACGGCGAGCCCGCCGGTTTCCCAGTGGGCCGAAATCATCACCACGCCCCTGGGCTTGCCGATCTCCTGGCCCAGCCGGCCCCAAGCGTCCGCATACGGGCCGCCGAGGGCGTTCATCGGCGAGCCGTGGCCGAAGAAGACAGCGGGCTGGCGGGTCATGTGTCGCTTCCTCGATTTGGGCCGTTTCGCAACAGCTGCTGTTCTTGATGTAGGTCCGTCACGACGCACCACAAGCCCCGTCGGTCAATCTTGCGGACCGCGGTCCCGGTTCCCAACTCAGTCGCCTGACCGGAGGAAGCCATGTTCGATCACCTGTCCGTGGGCGTACGGAACCTGGATGCGGCCCGCCGCTTCTACGCCGCCCTGTTTTCTCCGCTCGGACACATGGAGACCTCCTCGACCGAGACCGAACTGGCGTTCGGACCCGGGGGGCGCACCAGCCAGTTCTTCCTCTATCCGGTCAGCGGCGACCAGATCGCTGGCCTGGGCTCGCACATCGCCTTTACGGCGGGGAGCCGCGCAGCGGTGAACTCCGCCTGTGAAGCCGCGGTGGCCAACGGCGCCGCCATCCTTCGACCGGCGGGCGAGCATCCCGACATCGCTCCGGACTACTACGGCGCCGTCCTTCTGGACCCGGACGGCAACAAGCTCGAGATTGTCGCGGGCGTCATGCACTGAGGCGTCGGCCGATCGGGCACACCCGGTCGTAGAACGCCTGGTCGCCCGGCGTCCGCTGTCCGCGCGAGAGCCGGAACCGGTGCTCGACCACCATGGCCTGCTGCTCGATGTTGAGCCCGCCCCAGCTGCAGTCCATGCCTGTCGGGTATTCGTATGAGGCCGGCCGGTCGCCCGCCCTGAGCTTGCCGGTCAGCAGATTGACGCCCTGTTGGGCCTGCCAGACGTGGGTCAGTTCGTGGATCAGCACCGCCTGGAGCCGCAGCGGCGCGGCGGCGATGTCCGGCGGAAGGGTCCGGTGAGGCCAGACGATCCAGTCCCGTCCGAACCAGCGGCCCGGGACGAAGGCGCGCACGACAGGCCAGGGCGCGCCCAGAAACCGCACGGTGTCGGAATGCAGGTGCTCGCCGAACGCCTCCCGCGCCAGTTCGGTCTCCCCCGGCGTCAGCGGTCGGATCACGGTCCCGTCGCCGTCGCCGCATAGTCGCCCGTCGGGCTGACCCACTCCCAGTGCCACGGCTCATAAACATAGGGCACGAAGCCGAACCGCCCGGCGTTGCGCACCAGCCAGCGATAGGTCGCGCTTCGGGTCATGTGCAGCCGGCTGGCCGGAGAGGTGTTGTCGACGCCGAGGCCAGCCATCTGGCCGACATACAGGTCCACGGCGGTCCCGGTCCGGTGCGGCGAACAGACGGCGCGGCGCAGGCCGTCGCAATTGCCCTGGGCGGCGCAGCGCGCGGCGTCCGCCTCCGGGTCGCGGAAGCCCGAGAAGATCTGCAGAAGCTCCGGGTTCGCCGCCACCTCCGGAACCTCGGCGCGGGCCGCCGCGACCAGGCGCCGGTAGGCGTCCAGCACGTCCCGGCGCAGCAGCCGGGTCAGCCGGTCGGCGTGCTCCTCCGACTCGACCAGATAGCCGAGCTGGTACAACGGCGGCGGCTCGGGGCACGGTTCGTCGCGCACCCGGGCCATGATGAAGGGCCGGCGCTCCTGCCAGACGCCGCGGAACACCTGGAAGGTCGTCTGGTCGAACCAGCCGGTCGCGGGCAGGCCGTGAGCCGCCTGGAACACCGCCAGGGCGCGGGCGAAGCGGGGAGAGCCGGGCGGGCAACCGGTCCCCAGCTCCTGCTGGATCAGCGGCAGGTAGGTCTCCCATCCCAATTCGGTGGCGCTGAACGGGGCCCATTCCAGCGAATAGTGGGAGATGGCGTTGGCCAGCGCCGGGGCTCCCCATTCGATCTGGTCCGCGTCGCAGGCCTCGGCCCCGGAGGCCCCGGATCCGGCCTGTGCATGCGCCCCGCCCGTCGTCGCCATGGCTGCGAACAGGATCGGCAGGGCGCCCAGCATGGACATGATCACGCGCTTCGACATGGCCGGATGGTGACCCCAGCCCTGTGTCCACGGCAAGGCCCTTCGCGTCTGGGGCTGCGCGGGTTCGGGACCGCTCGCGCGGAACGCTCAAAGTCGGCATGGTGACGCTGCGGGCGACTCATCCGCCGCGCTCCGGACCCGTCCATGACCGACGCCGCCTCGCCTGCCCTGGCCCCCGGCGCCCCGCGCCGCTCCAACGCCATCCTCGCCGCCTTCTCGGGGCCGTGCCTGCCGCTGGCGGCCTTCGGCGTCGCCCTGCCGGTGACCCTGCCCGAATTCTACGCCACCTTCGTCGGGCTGGAGCTCGGCGTCGTGGCGGCGGTGTTCATGGCCGTCAGGCTGATCGATATCGTCTTCGACCCCTTCATCGGCTGGGGCATGGACCGGACAAAGACCCGCTTCGGCCGCTATCGCCCCTGGATGGCGCTGTCGACGCCCATCCTGATGCTGTCGGCGCTGATGATGTTCGTGCTGGTCCAGCCGGGGGCGGGCGCCGCCTATCTGTTCGGCTGGCTGCTGGTCCTCTACCTCGGCTTCTCGATCGGCACGCTCGGCCAGCTCGGCTGGGCCTCGGTGCTCGCGCCTCAATACGACCAGCGCAGCCGCGTCTACGGCTGGTGGCAGGTGTTCAACATCATCGGCGTGATCCTGATCCTCGTCCTGCCCACCATCGTGGTGAAGAGCGGCATCGGGGACTACGCCGACGGCGTGCGCATCATGGGCTGGGCCATCCTGATCGCCCTGCCCGTCACCATCGGCCTGGCGATGTTCGCCGTGCCCGAGCCGGTCAACGCCGGCGCCGCCCCGCACGGCGGGCCAAAGGCTTATCTCGCCCTGTTCGGCAAGAAGACGGTGCGAAAGCTGCTGTTCGCCGACCTGCTGCTGGGCGTCGCGCCCGGCATCACCGGCTCGCTGCTGTTCTTCTTCTTCGGCCAGATCAAGGGCTACGACCACACCGAGGCGTCGCTGTTCATGCTGTTCTATTTCGTGGCCGGACTCGTCGGCGCCCCGTTCTGGGCCTGGCTCGCCACCAAGATCGGCAAGGACAAGGCGCTGGCGACGGCCAGCCTGGTGTTCGCGGCCTTCTACATCGGCGCCACCCTCGTGCCCGGCGGCAATTTCGCCCTCACCGCCGTGGCCATGTTCATCGCCGGCCTGCCCTACGCCGCCGGCCTGTTTCTGCTGCGGGCGATGATGGCCGACGCCGGCGACGAGGTGCGGCTGGACACCGGGATCGACCGCACCGGCCTGATGTTCTCCATCCTCTCGGCCACCACCAAGATCGGCCATGTCGTGGCCCTGATCCCCTATCTGGTCCTGCAATGGGTCGGCTTCCGCGCCCTGCCGGGACCCGACGGCAACAGCGAGACATCGCTGCTGACGCTGCAGATCCTGTTCATCCTCGTCCCCGGCCTGCTGCTGGCCGCGGCGGCTCTGGTGCTGAAGGGCTATCCCCTGACCCCGGCCCGCCACGACGAGATACGGCTGGCGCTGCAGGCCCGGGACGGCGAGGCCGCATGACCACGCCCATCGACCGCCTCAACGCCATCATGGCGAAGCTGCGCGACCCGGTCGGCGGCTGCCCATGGGACGTTGAGCAGACCTTCGCCACCATCGCCCCCTATACGCTCGAGGAGGCCTATGAGGTCGCCGACGCAATCGAGCGCGGCGACATGGACGACCTGCGCTCCGAGCTCGGCGACCTGCTGTTCCAGGTCGTCTTCCACGCCCGCATGGCCGAGGAGCAGGGGCTGTTCACCTTCGACGACGTGGCCGAGGCCATCGCCGACAAGCTGGAGCGCCGCCACCCGCACGTCTTCGGCGACGAGGCGGCAAAACCGGACGGCGCCGCCCAGAAGGTCCGCTGGGAGGACATCAAGGCCGCCGAGCGCAAGTCGAAGGAACAGCACGGCGTGCTCGACGACGTCCCCGTCGGCCTGCCCGCGTTGGCCCGCGCCGCCAAGCTGACCAAACGCGCCGCCCGCGTCGGCTTCGACTGGCCCTCGACCGACGAGGTCTTCGACAAGCTGGACGAGGAGGTCGCCGAACTCCGCGCCGAGATCGCCGCCGGCGACCTCGACAAGGCCCGGGATGAAATGGGCGACCTGCTGTTCGTGCTGGCCAACCTGGCGCGGAAACTGGGGGTCGAGCCGGAGGACGCGCTTCGGGGAGCGAACGCGAAATTCGTGCGACGGTTCGGGTTTATCGAGGCCGAACTGGCGAAGGACGGGCGGACGCCGGAGCAGTCCGATCTGGCCGAGATGGACGGGCTGTGGGACGCGGCGAAGGCCGCGGAGCGGGGATGAGCGAAACTGCGTCGTCACGCCTGTTCGTCATCGAAGATGATTTCCACGCGGAGGTTATTGGCCGATTTCAAACCCGCACCGGAGCTATGGAGGCCCTTCGCGCGTGGGCCGACTCGCCTTGGGATTCTGCACCCAACAAAGCGCCGTGTACGAATTGGCCGACCTGCGGACGCGAATACGTTCTGATTGAATTCGACACATCTGACGGGACATGGCGAGAGATCGACAGACGACCCGCATTGAAGGTCTCCGCGGCTTCGGCTGACTGGCTGCTTTAACCGAACTGCCGCTCGAACCGTCCCAGCGCCGCCGGGTGCAGCCGCACCACCACATGCGTTCGCCCCTGGTCGTCCGTCTCCCGCCCGGTGACCCGGCCGTTCTCGTACAGCCAGGCCAGCGCCTCGCCCTGCGTCGGGTCCAGCACCAGCTCCGTCTCCGGATCGTCGTCGATCAGGCCGGCGATGGTCTCGCGCAGGGCCTCGATCCCCTCCCCGGTCCAGGCCGACACCGCCACGGCCTTGCCCTGCGCCCGCAGTCGTTCGGCCTGGCCCAGAACCGCCTCGCGCGCTTCCGCGTCCAGCAGGTCGATCTTGTTCCAGACCTCCAGCACCCGGCGCGTCTTGCCCTCGGGGGTTTCGATCTGCTCAAGCACCGCCTCGACGTCCCTGCGCTGCGCCTCGCTGTCCGGCGACGCAATGTCCCGTACGTGCAGGATCAGGTCGGCCTCGCCGACCTCTTCCAGCGTGGCCCTGAAGCTCTCGACCAGTTCGTGCGGCAGGTCGGAGATGAAGCCGACGGTGTCGGCCACGATCGCCGGCCGGCCCTGCGGCAGGCGGATGGTGCGCTGGGTGGTGTTGAGGGTGGCGAACAACAGGTCCTTCGCCACCACATCCGAGCCGGTCAGCCGGTTGAACAGGGTCGACTTGCCGGCGTTGGTGTAGCCGACCAGCGCCACCGCCGGGAACGGCACGCGGGCCCGGGCCTTGCGGTGCAGGCCGCGGGTGCGGCGCACCTCCTCCAGCTCGGCCTTCAACTTGACGATGCGGTCGGCGATCAGGCGCCGGTCGAGTTCGATCTGGGTCTCGCCGGGACCGCCGGTCGAGCCGGTGCCGCCGCGCTGGCGCTCCAGGTGGGTCCAGGTCCGCACCAGCCGCGATCGCTCGTAGTCGAGCCGCGCCAGCTCGACCTGAAGCCGGCCTTCCTTGGTCCGAGCCCGGCGTCCGAAAATTTCGAGGATCAGGCCGGTGCGGTCGATGACCTTGCAGTCCCAGGCCTTCTCGAGGTTGCGCTGCTGCACCGGCGACAGGTCGTCGTCGACGTCGGCGGCGCGGACCAGCGCGGCCAACTCCTCGACCTTGCCCGAGCCGAACAAGGTGGCCGGCGTCGGCTTGCGCACGCGCACGATCTCCTCGGCGCGGACGTCGAGGTCGAGCGCCCGGGCGAGGCCGGCGGCCTCCTCAAGACGTTCTTTGGCCAGTCGCGAACTCTCGCTGCGGCCGTCGGGGTGGATGACGATGGCCCGGATCAGCGGGACGGCGTGGTCGATCAGTGGGGTGGCCAAGTGTGGAGGGTTGCTTTCTCTGGGTCGTCATCCTCGGGCTTGACCCGAGGATCGGACTATCTGGTGCTGAGCGTCAGATAGGCGCCCACAGGCCACAGGGCCATCCCGTGGGCGCAGATCAGTCCTCGTCCGCTTCCGGCTCGTACAGCTGCACCGGCACCGACGGCATGATGGTCGAGATGGCGTGCTTGTAGACCAGCTGGGACTGGCCGTCCCGGCGCAGCAGCACACAGAAGTTATCGAACCAGGTCACGATGCCCTGCAGCTTGACCCCGTTGACCAGGAAGATGGTCAGCGGCGTCTTGGTCTTGCGGACGCTGTTGAGGAAGGTGTCCTGAAGGTTCTTGGACTTGTCTTGCGACATGGCAGGTTCAGCCTGTTCTTGCTTGTTGCGCCGGCCGGGGGAGCGGTCGGGGCCGGATCGCGCGTCCGGCCCGGCACCTTAACCGCCCCTGCGGCGCTCGCAACGCCTAGATGGCGTCGCGGCGCGCCTGATCGAGGTACAGGGCGCGCAGCCGCGTCGCCACCGGGCCGGGCTTGCCGTCGCCGATCCGGGTCCCGTCGATCGACACCGCCGGCATCACGAAGCCGCTGGCCGAGGTGTAGAAGGCCTCCCGCGCCCGCTTGGCCTCGTCGACCGAGAAGGCCCGCTCCTCGACCTCCAGCCCCTCGTCGGCGGCCATCCGCATCACCGCCGCGCGGGTGATGCCGTGCAGGATGTTTGACTGGGTGTCCCGCGTGCGCAACTTGCCGTCCTCGTCGACAATCCAGGCGTTGGTCGAGGAGCCCTCGGTGACCAGCCCCATCTCGTCGACCATCCACGCTTCGGCCGCGCCGCGCTCCTTCGCCGCCTGCTTGGCCAGCACGTTAGGCAGCAAGCCGACCGTCTTGATGTCGCAACGGCCCCAGCGGATGTCCGGCTGGGTGATGACGGCCACGCCCTTCGCCGCCGCCGCATTGCCCTTCGACAACGGCAACGAGCGCGCCGTGACGATGACGCTCGGCGGCGTGCCTTCGGCCGGGAACGGATGGTCGCGCCGGGCCGTGCCGCGGGTCACCTGGATGTAGACCAGCCCCTCGCGCACCCGATTGCGCCGCACCGTCTCCTTCAAGACCCGGCCCAGCGCCTCGCGGGTCATCGGGATCGGAATGCGCAGTTCGTCCAGGCTGCGGTGCAGGCGCGTCATGTGGCCGTCGAAGTCGGCCAGCCGCCCCTCGAACACCGACCACACCTCATAGACGCCGTCGGCGAACTGGAAGCCGCGGTCCTCGACATGCACCGTCGCATCGGCGTGCGGACGGTAGGTTCCGTTGACATAGGCGACGCGGCTCATGCCTCGAGGGCTCCTTCTTCCTCGTCCTCGACGGCCCCGCGCGCGGGCGAGACGCCCAGCGACTTCAGCTTGCGGTGCAGGGCCGAGCGCTCCATGCCGATGAAGGCGGCGGTGCGCGAGATATTGCCGCCGAAGCGCATGATCTGCGCGGCGAGATATTCGCGCTCGAACACCTCGCGCGCCTCGCGCAACGGCAGGGCGATGATCCGCTCGGCCCCCAGCGAGCCGCTCGAGCCGGCGCTGGTCGCCTCCTGTGGCAGGGCGTCGGCGCCGATGGGTTCGTTGACGTCGCCGGTCGCCAGGATCAGCAGCCGTTCGACGTTGTTCCTCAGCTGGCGGACGTTGCCCGGCCAGGGATGGACCTGCAGCACGGCGATGGCGTCGTCGCCGAGCCGTCGCCGGGGCAGACCCTGGGACGCGGCAAGCGTCTCGATGAAATAGTCGACCAGCTCCTGGATGTCCTCGCGCCGCTCCGCCAGCGCGGGCACGCGGATCGGCACCACGTTCAGCCGGTGGAACAGGTCCTCGCGGAACCGGCCCTCGGCGATCTCCTGCTTGAGATCGCGCGAGGTGGAGGTGATCACCCGGACGTCGACCTGGACGTCCTGCTCGCCCCCGACGCGGCGGAAGCGCTGCTCGACCAGCACGCGCAGGATGCGGCTCTGGCTCTCGCGCGGCATGTCGCCGACATCGTCGAGGTAGAGGGTGCCGTTGTGGGCCCGCTCGAACACCCCGATCTTGCTCGGACGGCCGTCGTGACCTTCCTCGCCGAACAGCTCCAGGTCGAGACGCTCCGGCGTCATGCCGGCCGCCGCAATGGCCACGAACTCGCCGCGGGCCCGCGCGCTGGCCTCGTGGATCTGACGCGCCACCAGCTCCTTGCCGCAGCCCGGCGGGCCGGAGATCAGCACCCGGCTGTTGGCCGGGGCCACCTTGGCGATGGTGCCGCGCAGCGCCTGCGCCGCCGCTGATCGGCCGATGAAACCGGTCGGCGCCGCGACCTGGGCCCGCAGCCGCCGGTTCTCGCGCTTCAGGGACGAGGCTTCCAGCGCGCGCTGAACCACCACGACCAGCCGGTCGGACTTGAACGGCTTCTCGATGAAGTCATAGGCCCCGCGCTGCAGGGCCGTGACCGCCGTCTCGATGTTGCCGTGGCCCGAGATCATCACCACCGGCAGGTCGGGATCCAGCTCCTTGATGACATCCAGCAGCTCGAGCCCGTCCAGGCCCCCGCCCTGCATCCAGATGTCCAGCAGGGCCAACGACGGCTTGCGCGCCCGGATCGCGGCGAGGGCCTCGTCCGAGTTAGAGGCGACGCGCACCGCGTGACCTTCGTCCTCGAGCAGGCCGGAGACCAGTTCGCGGATGTCCGCCTCGTCGTCGACGACCAGAATATCGGCTCCCGTGGATCGCATGTCGCCTCGCTATTCGCCGGCCGGAACAGTCCGGGACCGGGACGCCTTCGCGTCCTTGCCTCCGGTCGCGCCGGTCGCTTGCAGTGGAGATTTCAGGGGGAAGATCAGGCACACGCGCGCGCCGGACAACTGCTCGGCGTCGGCCAGCTTCAGCTCGCCGCCGTGTTCCTCACAGATGCGCTTGACGATGGCCAGGCCAAGGCCGGTGCCCTTCTCGCGCGTGGTCACATAGGGTTCGGTCAGCCGGTCGCGGTCGCGGGCCGGCAGGCCGACGCCGTCGTCCTCGATGATGAAGGTGGCCATGTCGTCGGCCACTTCCAGGCGCGCGGATACGCCGGGGCGCTTGCCGTCCTCCGGCTTCGGGGCGGCGGCCCGCCGCGCCCCCACCGCCTCGCCGGCGTTCTTCAGGATGTTGGCCAAGGCCTGCCCGACCATTCGTCCGTCGGCGTGCAGCACCACCTTGGGCAGGGGTTCGATCAGTTCGACGCCGATATCGGGCGCGGCCACGCGCTGGGCGAAGACCGCCTCGCGCAGCAATTCGGCCGGATTCTCGGCGGTGAAGCGGGGCGCCGGCATGCGCGCGAAGGACGAGAACTCGTCCACCATCCGGCCGATGTCGCCCACCTGGCGGATGATCGTTTCGGTGCAGCGGTCGAACACCTCGACGTCGTCGCCAACCTGTTTGCGATAGCGCCGCCGCAGCCGCTCGGCCGACAGCTGGATCGGGGTCAGCGGGTTCTTGATCTCGTGGGCGATGCGCCGGGCCACGTCGCGCCAGGCGGCGTTGCGTTGGGCCGTCACCAGTCGGGTGATGTCGTCGAAGGTCAGCACCATCTCGCCGCCGACGCCGCCCTCGATCCGCACCCGCAAGCGCCGCGTCTCGCCGTCGCGGCTGACGTCGATCTCTTCCTCGATATGCGCCTCGGCCCGGCCGGCCAATTCGCCCAGCTCCGGCGCGGCTTCGCCCAGCGGCCGGCCGATGATCCGGGCGTCGGAGAGGCCGAGCAGTTCCACCGCGCTGTCGTTGATGGCCGAGACCCGCCGCCGCTTGTCCACGCCTATGACCCCGGCGGAGACGCCCGAGAGCACGGTCTCGATGAACAACGTCCGGCCGGTGGCCTCTTCGCTCGCCGCCCTCAGCGCCGCCTGCTGCGCCTCGAGATCGCCGGTCATGCGGTTGAACGCGGCGGTCAGGTTCTTGATCTCGCCGGGGCCGTCCTCGCCCTCAACCCGCGCGGTCAGGTCGCCGCCGGCCACGCGGTCCGCCGCCTCGACCAGCCGGCCGATCGGCGCCGAAATGGCCGTCGCCGCCGACATGCCCAGCCACACCGCCCCGACCAGCACCAGCAGGGCGGTCTCGATATAGCTCAGGGCGAAGGCGGCCTGGATACGCTCGCGGCTCTCCTGCGCCTCGCGGTAGGCGACGATCGCCGCCTCGCCGTTGCGCATCTGGGCGATCAGTCCCGGCTGCAGTGGGCGCACCAGATAGAGGTAGGCGTCGCCGTAGGCCGGCAGCGCCATCAACGACCTGACAGCGTCAGGAGCTTCAGTGATCTGCTGCGGCGGCTGCCCCTCCTCGGAGGCCGCCTCCAGCATTTCCCGCGGCGGCGCGAGATAGGGTGGAGCACCGGCCCCTTCGCCGCTGGCCAGCACCTCCCCGTCCGCCCCGAGGATATAGATGGCCGGATAGCCGAACAGATCGGCGATCTGGACCAGGGCGTCGGAGAACTGGATGCGGTTGGCGAACATCAGCCGGACGTTGGCGTCAGCGAGCTGCTCGGAGATGACGACGAGGTCCGAGTCCATCTCGTGGGACACGTCTTCCACGTAGGCCCGGCCGATGGTGGCGCTGTTTCTCACGGCCGCCTGGACATTGTCGCTGAACCACTGATCGACGCCCCGGTTGACCAGCACCCCGAATACCAGGGCGATCAGCACCGCCGGCACGGGCGCCACCAGCGAGAACACGGTGACGAAGCGCAGATGCAGCCGCGCCCCGGCGTGGGTGCGGCGCTGGAACAATGACAGCACCCGTCGCCCGATGACGATCGCCAGTCCGCCGATCAGCAGCAGATTGATGCTCAGGATGATCAGCACGGCCTGGCTGGCCATGCCCCGTGCGCCCTCGCCGCTGGCGCCGGGCGCCACGGCCACGAGCCAGATCGCCGCGATCGTGATCAGGAAGGCGACGGTGTAGGCGATCAGGAAAGTGGTGCGCCGACGATCCTCCGACCAGCCGGCGAACCAGCGCGCCGGCCCGCGGAGCGGGGCGGCGTCGGGTCCGGTTGCCGTAGGGGGCGCGTCCGTCATGCCGCTCCAGCTTCGGCGAACTGTGGCCCAATATCAACAGCGGAGTTGCCGGAAAGCGTCACCGGGCGCCACAGCTCCGCCAGCGCCGTCTCGACCTCCTCCGGCGCATCCAGCCGGCACAGCCGGGCCTTGGCGGCGCGCCGTTCCAGCGGATCGGCGGGCCAGGGCGCCTGTTCGACGTACCAGCCGAGGTGTTTGCGGAACATCTTCAGGCCCAGCGGCAGGCCGTAGAAGGCGACCGAGGCCCGCAAATGCTCGATCACGATGGCCAGCCGTTCCTCCGCGCCCGGCTCTTCCAGCACAGTGCCGTCAGCCAGCGCCCGCTCCAGGTGCGCCGCCAGCCAAGGCCGCCCATAGACGCCGCGGCCCAGCATCAGGGCGTCGGCGCCCGACTGCGCCAAGGCCGTCCGCGCGTCTTCGGCGGTGACGATGTCGCCGTTGACGATCACCGGCACGCCCACCGCCGCCTTGACCTCGCCGACCGCGCTCCAGTCGGCGGCGCCGGTGTAGAATTGCTGACGCGTCCGGCCATGCACCGTGATCGCCCGAACGCCGATGGCCTCGGCCCGCCGGGCCAGTTCCGGCGCGTTGCGGCTGGCGTCGTCCCAGCCCAGCCGCATCTTGACCGTGACCGGGCGGGAGGTGGCGGTCACCGCCGCCTCCATCAGCCGGCAGGCCAGGTCCGGCGTCCGCATCAGGGCCGAGCCGCACGCCGCGCCGGTGACTTCCTTGGCGGGACAGCCGAAGTTGAGGTCGATGATGTCGGCGCCCGCCCGCTCGGCCATGCGCGCGCCCTCCGCCATGGCGGCGGGATCGCGCCCGACCAGCTGGATCACCGTCAGCGGAAGGCCCTCTCCGACGGCCGCGCGCCGCACCACGTCGGGCCGCGCCCGGGCCAGTTCAGCGGCGGCGACCATCTCGGTGGCGACATAGGCCGCGCCCAGCCGCGAGGCCAGCCGCCGGAACGGCAGGTCGGTGATTCCGGTCATGGGCGCGGTCAGCACCCGTCCGGGCACCCACACGTCGCCAATCTGCACGCCTGTGGCCATCGGCCCCTTACCGCTGCTCGACGCGCCCTCGTCAAGCACGACGGCGGCGATTAGAAGGCCGGAATGACATCGCCATTCCCCGCCTTCGCCGCCATCGTGGTCGCCGCCGGTTCCGGCTCCCGCGCAGGCGGGGGCAAGCAGTGGCGGCTTCTGGGCGGCAAGCCCGTGATCCGCTGGTCGGTCGAGGCGCTGCTGGCGTCGGGGACCGAGGATCTGATCGTGGTGGTGCCGCCCGGGTCCGCGGCCGAGGCCGGGGACGCCTTGGCCGGCCTGACGGGATGGCGGTTGGCCATTGGCGGGGCGGCCCGCGCGGATTCGGTGCGCAACGGCCTTTCCGTCCTCGGGGGTCCGCGTGAGCGGCCGGTGCTGGTCCACGACGCGGCGCGGCCGCTGCTGGACGCCGCCGTGATCCGCCGGACGCTCGAGGCGCTGGCGGAGGCCGACGGCGCCCTGCCCGCCCTGCCCGTCGCCGACAGCCTGCGCCGGGCGTCGGACGGCCTCATGGACCGCACGGTCGAGCGCGACGGCCTGTGGCGCGCCCAGACGCCCCAGGCCTTCCGGTTCGGAACCATTACAGACGCCTACGCCGGCTGGCCCGCGAACGAGTCGGCCACCGATGAGGCGTCCGTGGTCCAGCGCGCCGGCGGCCGCGTCCGCCTCGTCGAGGGCGATCCCCGCCTGATGAAGCTCACCTATCCGGAGGATTTCGCCATGGCCGAGGCCCTTCTTCCCCGCCAGACCCGCGTCGGCCAGGGCTTCGACGCCCACCGCTGGGGACCCGGCGCTTCGGTCTGGCTGTGCGGCGTCGAGATCGCCCACGACCAGACCCTGATCGGCCATTCCGACGCCGACGCCGGCCTGCACGCCCTGACCGACGCCCTTCTCGGCGCCATGGGCGACGGCGACATCGGCGACCATTTCCCGCCCACTGATCCGCAGTGGAAGGGCGCGTCCTCCGACCGTTTCCTGATCCACGCCGTCGAGCGGTTGCACGCCCGCGGCGGCCGGCTGGTCAATGTCGACGTGACCCTGATCTGCGAGCGGCCGAAGGTGAAGCCGCACCGTCAGGCCATGCGCGAGCGACTGGCCGCCCTGCTGTCGCTCCCGCTCGACGCCGTCAGCGTCAAGGCGACCACGACCGAGGCCATGGGCTTCACCGGCCGCGGCGAAGGCCTCGCCGCCCAGGCCGTGGCGACGATAGATCTGCCGCTCTAGTTCGGCCGCTCGGGCGGCGGCCGGAAGGCGCGCCACAGCGAGCCGAACAGGTTGACGTAGTCGTCCGTCCACGGCCGCACCGACGTCTCCGGCGATACGGCCCAGTCCGGATGCGAGCGGAAGCCGGCCAGGCCCGCCTCGGTCGGCGAGATGATCAGGGCCTCGGTCGAGGCGACGGCCATGTCGGGCTGCGTGCCGTCTTCGAGATAGAGGTTGTGCAGGCTCGGCTTGCCGAGGGCCCGCGCCGCTGCGACGGCAGGCAGGGTGATCTCCAGGTTCCGGTTCGACAGGTGCAGCAGCAGCACTCCGTCCGGCTTCAGCAGCCGCAGATAGCCCTCGATCGCCTCCATCGTCAGGAGGTGGGTCGGCACCGCGTCCGACGAGAAGGCGTCGATGATCAGCAGGTCGTACGACCCGGCCGGCTCGCGGTTCAGGGTCAGGCGCGCGTCGCCCAGCACGGTTCGGATGTCCCCGGCCGCGCAGTCCGAGATGTAGGTGAACCAGCGGGGATCGCGCGACATCCTGTCGACCATCGGGTCGATCTCGAAGAAGGTCATGGTGTCCTGGGCCCGCTTGTAGGCCGCCATGCCGCCCGAGCCCTGGCCGACGACGCCGATATTGGCCGGCCCCCGCGCCTCGACGATATCCGCCGCCTGCCCGATCGGGGTCTGCGGATTATAGTAGAGCGACGGGGTGCAGTCGAAGCGGGGATCGCGCGCCTGGGCCCCGTGCAGGGTGGTGCCATGCATCAGCACGTGGACGTCGCCGCCCAGCCGCGGATCGACGATCTTCGCCACCCGCATGACGCCGAAGAAGCTTCGTTCCGAATAGCTGTAGTCGTACCCGCGCGAGACGTACTGGGAGGCCAGGGCGGTCATCAGCAGGACCGCCGTGAACGCCGGAGCCCGGTCGCGCAGCAGGAAGGCGCAGATCGCGGCCGGTCCCAGCAGCATCATGCACAGGCTGGTCAGGTTCACGCCGGGCGCCATGCGCCACAGCGCGCCCCAGGCCTCGAGGTCGGTCGTCAGCCACCACGACAGGCCTGCGGCCAGGCCGGTGACGGCGGCCGCCGCGACCAGCGTCCCGACCTCCTCGCCGCGCAGCCGGCCGCGGCCCCACGGCCGGGCCAGGCCGACGAGCACCAGCACCAGCGGGTACTCCCAGACCACGTTGAAGATCACCGGCGCCAGCAGGGCCGTGAACGCCCCCCCGACCACGCCGCCGACCGACAGCAGCAGGTAGAATTCCGTCAGCCGGTCCGGCGGCGGCCGCCGCGCCGCCAGGGTCTGGTGGCACATCAGGGCGGTGAGGAAGAAGGTCAGGATGTGGACCGCGAAGGCGATCCGGAAGTCCAGCGTGCGGAAAGCCACCACCACGACGCAGAGCGCTCCCAGCGCGCCCTGCAGCACCAGGGTCACCGGCAGGGGAATCCACGGCTTCGTCTGGAAGGCGATGACGAACGTCAGCAGGTACAGCGCCAGCGGCATGACCCACAGGAAGGGCGCCGACGCCACGTCCGTCGACAGGTGGGCCGTCACGCCCAGCATCAGGCTGGACGGGGCCGCGGCGAGCAGGATGAGGACGCCCTTCTCGCGCCACGGGATCGGCGGCGTCGCGGCCAGCGGGGCCGGTTCGACGGTGCGGTCGAGGCGCCGGCGCCAGACCGTGAACGCCAGCGCCGCCACCATCAGCAGGAAGGCCGCGTATCCGCCGCTCCAGCCCAGCCTCTGTCCGGCCAGATTGGTCAGCGGCTCGATCAGGAACGGGTAGGACAACAGCGCCAGGAAGCTGCCCAGGTTGGAGGCGGCGTAGAGGACGTAGGGGTTCTTGCCATCGGGATAACCGGCCCGCACCCGCGCGAACCACGCCTGCAGCAGCGGGGCCGTCGCCGACAGCACCGCGAACGGGGCGCCGACAGACAGGGTCAGCGTCGCCAGCAGCCAGGCGATGGGCGCCGCCGGATCGGGGTCGCCCAGCCAGCCGTTGATGTGCAGCGGCAGGAACAGGGCGGCGAGCAGCAGCAGTCCAAGGTGGACCGCGACCTGCAGCTTGATCGAGGCGATCCGCTGCAGCAGGTGGGCATAGAGATACCCGGCCAGCAGCGCGGCCTGGAAGAACACCATCGCCGTGTTCCACACCGCCGGCGATCCGCCCAGCATCGGCAGGACCAGCTTGGTCACCATCGGCTGGACCACGAAGACCAGCGAGGCGGAGGTGAAGATAGCCACCGCGAACAGCAGCGGGGTCAACCGGTCGACCGGCCGAACGGGTGCGGCGGAGACGCCAGAGTCGCCGGTGGTGTCGCTCATGCCCGCCCCGTATGCTTGCGCCGCCCCGGGCGCTTCGCGCCACCCTGGACCGACTCGCCGCCGCTTCGGAAGGCCCCGTTTGATGTTTGCCGACGATATCGAGATCCTCGCCCACGCCGTCGTCGAGACCGCCGCATCGCGCGGCCTGACGATCGCCACCGCCGAGAGTTGCACCGGCGGCCTGGTATCCGGGGCCCTGACCGCCATCGCCGGCTCCTCGGCGGTCGTCGAGCGCGGCTTCGTCACCTACTCCAACGCCGCCAAGGTCGATCTGCTGGGCGTGCCGATGGAGCTGATCGAACGCCATGGCGCGGTGTCCGAACCGGTCGCCCGCGCCATGGCGCAAGGCGTCCTCGCCCGTTCGCCGGCGCGGATTTCCGTGGCCGTGACCGGAATCGCCGGCCCGGGCGGCGGTTCGGTCGACAAGCCGGTCGGACTGGTGCATTTCGCGGCGGCCGGTCCCGCCGGCCTGATCCACCTTGAGCGCCGTTTCGGCGACATCGGCCGCGAGGCCGTCAGGGCGGACAGCGTCCGCGTCGCCCTGGAACTGCTGCTGGACCGGATCGGCGCATGATCGTCGACGCCCGCGGCCACCGCTGCCCGACCCCCAGCCTCAAACTGCAGAAGGCCCTGCGCGACGCCGCCCCCGGCGCGCGCCTCACCTTGCTCGCCACCGATCCGATGGCCCGGATCGACGTGCCGCATCTGATGGCGGGAATCGGCGGCCGGGTGATCTCGATCGTCGAGACCGACGGCGTCCTGGCTATCGACGTCGAGACGCCCGTCGCTCCGACAGACTGACCACGGACTCCGGCAGCGGATCGGCCGGCTCGAGCTCGGGCGCGCCCCTCGACCGCTGGACGATCTCCATCTCGGTCGCGAAGGCCCCACCGTAGAAGATGGCGTTGACGTTCCACGACAGCCAGATCAGCAGCACGACGATCGCGCCGACCGAGCCGTAGGTCGCGCCCAACGGCGCGATCTGCTCGACATAGATGGCGCACAGCCAGGACGAGATGGTCGACATCACCGTCGCCACCACGCCGCCGACGATGGCCGGGAACCACTCGACCCGGTCCCGGTGGGACATGGCGTAGCGGTAGAGCATGGTCAGCCCCACCCCCAGCCCGAGAGCCGGCCAGAGGCCGACCAGCGCCACCTCCTGGCCGACGCCGTTGGGCGCGGCGCCCGGCCCGGCATGCTCCAGCAGCCGCGAGGTCACGACGGCGCCCGACACGACGGTGAACAGGGCAAAGGCGAACAGGGCCACGAAGAAGGCCAGCAGGTTGAATTTGAGGAAGCCGTGCGGCTCCGTCTCGTCATGGATCAGGTTAAGTCCGGCCAGCAGAGCTTTGAATCCCCTATGCGCCGCATATCCGCCGATGATCAGGGCGAAGGCGCTCTGGGCGGACACGGTCCGCGCCGACGCGTGGGCCAGCCGGTCGATCTCGGTCATGAAGATGGCGCGCGCGGCGTGCGGCATGACGTCGGCCAGGGCCGCCGCCTGCTCGCTGACCTGGCCGATCGACAGGACCGCCTTGTAGAAACCGATCAGGATCGCGATCGCGGGGAACACCGCCAGCAGGGCGAAGAACGACACGCCGCCGGTGTAGAGCATGACGTCCCGGCCCCAGCTGCGCGCGAACGCCCTGACCGCCAGACGCCCCCACAACGCGGGCGTCGCCCAACGCACGGCTTCCTTGATATCCGCCCTGGCCTGCAAACTGATACCCTGTCCCGCCCCCGATGCCGCTTTCCTTTAACCTAATTCGACGATGGGGAAAGGATGGCCCGCCAGGTTGCCTCGCCAAGGCGACCCTCGCTATGGTCCGCCCGCTTGAGAGCGCAGCCCGGGTGGGGGGCTGCTGGAGACACCGCCTTTGACTTCCGATCCGCGTATTCTGGTCGTCGCCCCCGATGACGACCTGATCGGCTCCCTGTGCCAGGGACTGGACGCGCTGGGCTGGCGCACGGTCACCGCCCGGTCGCTGGCCGGCGCCGTGCAGGTCCTGATCGACTGGCCGCTCGAGACTGTGATCCTGGACACGCGCATCCCGGATGCGGCCGATGGCGTCACCGCCCTGCGCCAGACCGTTTCGCCACGCTGCCTCCCGGTCATGGCCATCGGCCCCGAAGCGGTGGATTGGCCCCCCGGGGTCGCCGACATCGCCATGTCGAGCCCGCCACACGCCGCCCAAGCGGCCCTTCGGCTCGAGAATCTCGTCCGCTCGGCCATCGCCGAGGAAGAGGTGAGCCTGCGCGAGGCCACCTTCGCCGCCCGGGGCGAGCCCCTGCCCCTCGCCGACGCCGACGCCAGCCCCCTGCGAGTGCTGGCCGCCGGCAAGCCCGACCGCCACTTCCTGGCCCTGTCCAACGCCCTGGTCGCCCGCGGTTGCGAAGTGGTGGCCGCGCCGACGCCCTACACCGCCTTCGATTACCTGCACGAGCGGCCGTTCGACGCCGCCGTGCTGTGGGGGGCGGAGGACCACGCCCCGGCCCTGTCGATCGCCTCGGGCATGAAGCGGAACACCCGCCTCTATCACATTCCGGCGGTGCTCTATCTGCGCGGTTCCGGCGAAATAAACCTGTCGGAGCTCTACAACCGAGGCTTCGCCGACGTCGCCGCCGCCGATACGCCGGAAGACGAGACCGCCGAGCGGATCGTCGCCCTGGCCCGGCATCACCGGCGCCACGTCGCCGTCCGGCGAGCGCTGGAGAGCGCGCGCGGATCCGGCCTGACCGATCCCGCCACCGGCCTGTTCACGCCCGAACTGTTCGCCAGCCACCTCGCCCGGATCGCCGATGGCGCGCGCCTGCGACGACGCCCCCTGTCGGTTGTCGTTCTCCGGGTCTCGGAAACCCCTGCCGTGACGGAGGCCCGCAAGGACGGCTGGCTCGACCGCGCCCTGCCCCAGATCGGGGCCATGGTTTCGCGCCTGATCCGCACAGAGGACACGGCCGCCCGGCTGTCGCCCGACGTCTTCGCCCTCGCCCTGCCCGCGACACGGGGCCCGTCCGCGCGCATCGCCGCCGACCGCATCGCCGCCGTCATCGGCTGCACCGCCTTCGACGCCGGCCCCGACCGCTCGCCCTTCGTCGTCGAGTTCGAGGTGGGCGTGGCCGAGGTCGCGCCCGGAGAACCGCCCGCCGCCGTGCTCGAGCGCGCGTCGAAGGACGTCGGCTCGCGCGCCTAGGCCGATTTGACAACTATATTTGTCTAATGCAGGTTTGGAGCCATGACGGCCCGACCCCCAGCCCTGCTTGACGATCTCGACACCGCCCTTCTGGCGCTGGCGCCCATCCGTCGCCGCATCCTGAACGCCCTCGGAGACCCGGCTTCGGCGGCGGGACTGGCCGAACGGCTCGATATGCCGCGCCAGAAGATCGGCTATCATCTGCGCGCCCTCGAAGCCGCCGGTCTGGTCCAGCCCGCGGGCGAGCGACGCAAGCGCGGCTTCACCGAACGCCTGTTCGTCGCCGCCCGGGATTATGTCCTCGACCCGGCCCTGATGCAGGCTCCGCCCGATCCGGATGCGATCGAGGCCCAGGATCGTCACGCCGCCGACCACCTGATCTCGACCGCTTCGACCATCGTCCGCGACGTCGCCCGGATGCGTCAGGACGCCGCCGCCGAAGGGTCGCGTCTGCTGACCCTGACGGTCGAGGCCGACGTGAGCTTCGCCACGCCAGCGGATTTCGACGCCTTCACCGAAGAGGTCAGCGCCGCCGTCACCGCGCTGGCCCGCAGATACGCCGCGCCCGCGGGACGCCGCTACCGCCTCACCGCCGCCGCCTACCCGGCGGTTCGCAAGCCCTCGTCCGCCAGGAACTGAACCCATGACCGAATCCGCCAAGCCCATGGAAGACCACGTCCTCGTCGAGGTCACCGTGCCCGCCCCCGCCGACGCGGTCTGGGCCGCCCTGCGCGATCCTCGGCAGATCAGCAACTGGTTCGGCTGGGAGACCGACGGCCTGAAGGACGAGATCGACTTCATCTTCATCACCCACGCCGAGGCGGACGAGGCGACCCGGACCGTCACCTTCGTCGGCGTCAACGACCGCTACGAGGTCGAGGCGCGTGGCGATTCCAGCGTGGTCCGCGTGGTCCGCTCAGCCCCCGCCGGCGAGTGGACCGACGTCTTCGACGGCATGGTCGAGGGCTGGATTTCCTTCACCCATCAACTGGCCTTCGCCTTCGCCCGCCACCCCGGCCAGACGCGCCGCACGCTGTTCTTCTCGGGTCCGCCGCACGCCGATCAACTGGGCCGGTCGCTGCTGGGCCTCGACGCCGCCCCGGCCCCGGGCGAACCGTGGTCGATGCCGCTCGGACCCGACGCGGACGCCTCGGGCCAGGTCTGGTTCACCGCGCGCCATCAGATCGGCGTGACCGTCGACGCCTGGGGCGACGGCCTGCTGGTGGTGGTGGACAGCCCGCCCAGGGAGGACAAGCGCCCGCGCGGCTCGACCATGCTGACCCTGACCACCTACGGCCTGTCCGGCGCGGCCTTCGTCGATCTGGAAGCCCGCTGGAAGGGCTGGTGGGACGCCCGCTTCGACAACGCCGAGCCGCACGCCAGCTAGGCCGTCAAAGCCGCCGGTGCATGATGTGCAGGCCGACCAACCCCTCGCGGGGGTGGTCGAACGCCTCGGGCGTCGTGCCGATGATCCTGAAGCCCAGCGCCTGCCACAGTCGGACGGCGGAACGGTTGGCCTCGACCACGGCGTTGAACTGCATGGCGCGGTAGCCATCGGCTGTCGCGCGGGCGATCACGGCCTCGCCGAGCGCCCGGCCCACGCCCTGCCCCCGCGCCTCCGTCGCGACCATGAAGCTGGCCGTGGCCACATGCGCGCCGGGCCCCATGTGGTTCGGACCGGTCTTGGCGGTCCCGAGCACGCGGCCGCCCTCATCGACCGCCACCAGCGTCACCCCCGGCGGCGGCTGCATCCACAGCGTCCGCCCAAATGTCGGGTCCATGTCGCGCGGATAGGTATAGGTCTCGCCCGCGCGCACGACGGCTTCCACGATCGGCCAGATCGCAGGCCAGTCGGCCTCCGTCGCCTCCCGTATCTCCATCTCAGCCCGCTCCCGCCACCCGCGCCAGGTCGGCGGTGATGCGCTCGGCGACCTTCAACCGGTCTTCCGGCGTGTCCCAATCGCCCTTGACCACGATCTTCTGGTCCGGCCGGATCTTCCAGAAGGCGTGGTTCTTCTGGATCAGCCCGACCAGCCCCATCGGATTGGGGAACTCGTTGTTGCGCAGGGTCAGCACGGCGCCCTTGGGCCCGATGTCGATGCGCTCGATACAGGCGGTCTTGCAGTTGGCCTTGATGCCCACGATGCGCAGCAGCTGTTTGGCCTCGTCCGGCAGCGGCCCGAACCGGTCGATCAGTTCGGCGGCCAGCGCTTCACGCGTCTCTGAATTCTCGGCGTCCGACAGGCGGCGGTACAGGCTCAGCCGCACGTTCAGGTCGGGCACATACTCTTCCGGTATCAGCACCGCCGCGCCGACATTGATGGCCGGCGACCAACCGCGGTCGACGACGCCGGCGCCCTCGCCCGCCTGACGCAGCTCGGCCACGGCGTCCTCCAGCATCTGCTGGTACAGCTCGACGCCGACCTCGCGGATATGGCCCGACTGCTCGTCGCCCAGCAGGTTGCCGCCGCCGCGTTGATCCAGGTCGTGGCTGGCCAACTGGAAGCCGGCGCCCAGGTTGTCCAGCGATTGCAGCACCTGCAGCCGCCGCTCGGACGACAGGCTCATCGGCTTGTTCGGCGGCGTGGTCAGATAGGCGAAGGCCCGGGCCTTGGCCCGGCCGATCCGGCCTCGGATCTGGTGCAGCTGGGCCAGGCCGAACATGTCGGCCTTGTGCACGATCAGGGTGTTGGCCGTCGGCACGTCCAGACCGCTCTCGACGATGGTGGTCGACAGCAGCAGGTCGTAGCTGCCGTCATAGAAGGCGCTCATCACGTCTTCCAGCTGGGTCGGCGACATCTGGCCGTGGCCGACCACGAATTTGATCTCGGGGACCTTCTCGCGAAGGAACTGCTCGATGTCCGGCAGGTCGCTGAGCCGCGGCACGACGTAGTAGGCCTGTCCGCCGCGGTATTTCTCGCGCAGCAGGGCCTCGCGGACCAGCACCGGGTCCCATGGCGTGACATAGGTCCGCACCGCCAGCCGGTCGACCGGCGGCGTGGCGATGATCGACATCTCGCGAATGCCCGACAGCGCCATTTGCAGCGTCCGCGGGATCGGCGTCGCCGTCAGCGTCAGCAGGTGCACGTCGGCGCGCAAGGACTTCAGCTTCTCCTTGTGCTTGACCCCGAAGTGCTGCTCCTCGTCGACGATCACCAGGCCGAGGTCCTTGAACCCGACCTGTTCGCTCAGCACCGCATGGGTGCCGACGACGATTTCGAACGAGCCGTCCTTCAGCCCCGCCCGGGTCTCCGCCGCCTCCCTCGCCGTCACCATTCGCGACAGGTGCCGCACCTTGATCGGCCAGCCGGCGAAGCGCTCGCTGAAGGTCTTGAAATGCTGCCGCGCCAGCAGGGTCGTCGGGCAGACGACGGCGACCTGCTGGCCCGTCATGGCCACTACGAAGGCCGCCCGCAGCGCCACCTCGGTCTTGCCGAAGCCGACGTCGCCGCAGATCAGCCGGTCCATCGGCGTGCCCTTGCCGAGGTCCTCCAGCACGTCGCCGATGGCCGCCAGCTGGTCGTCGGTCTCCTCGTAGGGGAAGCGGGCGCAGAATTCGTCGAACAGTCCCTGCGGCGGCGTGATCGCCTCGGAGGTCCGCAGCGACCGCTTGGCCGCCAGTGCGATCAGCCCCTCGGCCATGTCGCGCAGGCGGGCCTTGGCCTTGGCCTTGCGCGCCTGCCAGCCCGCGCCGCCCAGCCGGTCCAGCTGCACCCCGTCGGCGTCCGTGCCGTAGCGGGTCAGCAGATCGATGTTCTCGACCGGCAGATACAGCTTGCTCTCCCCCGCGTAGAGCAGTTCGAGGCAGTCGTGCGGGGCCTCCTGGATCTCCAGCGTCTTCAGCCCCTCGTAGCGGCCGATGCCGTGATCGAGGTGGACCACCAGGTCGCCGGTCGTCAGGGCCGAGGCCTCGGCGAGGAAGTTGGACGCCCGCCGCTTCTTCTTCGGCCGCGCCAGCCGGTCGCCCAGCATGTCGGTCTCTGAGATGACGGCGATGTCCGCCGTCTCGAACCCGTGCTCGACCGGCAGAACGCCGCGCAGGTAGATGTCCTTCGGCGCCTTCTGGACATCCGCCCAGTCGCGCACCGCCACCACATGCTCCAGCCCGTGGTCGGCCAGCATCGAGGCCAGCCGCTCGGACGAGCCCTCGGTCCACGAGGCGAACAGCACCCGCTTGCCGGCCGCCTTCACGGCTTCGGCGTGCCGCGCCACCGCCTCGAACAGATTGACGCTGTCCTGGGCCCGTTCGGCCGCGAAGCTGCGCCCCAGCCGGCCGCCGGCGTCCTCGCCCCCCTCTTGCGGACTTTGGCCGCTGAACGGCGACAGCCGCCGCACCCAGCGGCCCGCCAGCGCGCTGTTCCAGTCGTTCTCCGGCAGGTACAGCCGCTCGGGCGGCAAGGCGCGATAGGCCGCCCCGCCCTTGCCCATGGCCGCATCGCGCCGGGCGTCATAGGCGTCCTTCGTCAGCGTCCAGCGCTCGGCCCGCGCCGCCTCGACCTGGTTGTCGAGGAAAAGCCGCGCGTCGTCCGGCAGGTAGTCGAACAGCGTCTCCAGCCGCGCGTAGAGCAGCGGCAGCCAGTGCTCCATGCCCTGCCGCCGCGCGCCTTCGCTGATGGCCGAATACAGGGCGTCCTCGCCGGGCGCCCCGAACAGCTCCAGATAGCCGGTGCGGAAGCGCGAGATGCTGTCCGGGTCCAGCAGGGCCTCCGACACCGGCGCCAGTGAGACGTCGCGGAGCTGCCCCGTCGACCTCTGGGTGGCCGGATCGAAGGTGCGGATCGACTCCAGCTCCGAGCCGAACATGTCCAGGCGCACCGGCTCCTCGAAGCCGGGCGGGAAGACGTCGATCACCCCGCCGCGCACGGCGAACTCGCCCCGCTCCGACACCGTCGAGGCGCGCATATAGCCGTTGGCGGCGAAATACCGCTCCAGCGCCGCCGTATCGAGGTCGAGCCCGACCGTGGTCGCGAACCCGGCTCCGCAGGTCACCTCGCGCGGCGGCGTCCGCTGCATCGCCGCGCTGACGGTCGTGACCACCAGCAGCGGGCGGCGATCGCCCGGCTCGCGCTGGGCCAGCCGGGTCAGGGCCGCCATCCGCTCGGCCGACACTGACGAGGTCGGACTCAGCCGGTCGTAGGGCAGGCAGTCCCATGCCGGAAACTCCACTACTTCAATGTCGTTCGCGAAGAAGCGGAAGGCCTGCACGAACTCGCCCATGCGTGCGTAGTCGCGGGCCACGAAGGCGCCGACGCCGCCGTCGGCGCGCAGCCGCCCGGCCACGGTCAGGGCGTCCAGCCCCTCCGGCGCCCCGCCCAGTTCCTGATCGGTGCGTTTCGGCGTGACGGCGTCCATCAGCCGGCCCCCTCGGCCACCGCCGCGGCGACGTGCTCGCGCATGAAGCCCCGGATCTTCGCCATCACCGGCGTGTCGTGCTCGGCCGGCGTCGGCTCGCTACCAATGATCCAGGCGTAGAGTTGGTGATCGTCGTCCTGCGCCAGCAGAGCCTCCAGGGAATTCAGTTCCGTTTCGTCCAGCGTCGGTCCGACCCGATCCACGAACGGGCCGAGCACCAGGTCGGCTTCGCGGAAGCCGCGCCGCCACGCGCGGAAGGCGATGCGGCCCAATCTCTCTTTCAGGCGTGCGTCGATATCGGCCACAAGCTTCCTTGCCCGGTCGGTTCGGGTCGACCGCCGACCCCGAAGGGCGGCCCTCGACAATGAGTGCGGTCAGATAGCGTTCCAGACGCGCTTTCGCCAGCTATGCTGTCGCCGATGCGGCCGCCGAGTCTCTTTCCCCTGTTCGCCGAGGTTTCCACCCTGAAAGGCGTGGGGCCGAAAATCTTGCCGCTCGTCCAGAAGCTGGCCGGACCGCTGGTTCGCGACCTGCTGTTCCTGTCGCCCTCCGGCCTGATCGTTCGCCGCCCGATGACCGCCACGAGCGCCGTCGAGGGCCAGGTCGGAATCTTCGAGGTCGTCGTCGACCGCCTGATCGTCCCCGGCAAACCCGGCGCGCCGATCAAGGTCCGCGCCTCCGACGCCGACGGCTTCGTGCACCTGATCTGGTTCGGCGGCTCGGCCCAGCACATCGACCGCCTGCTGCCCAAGGGCGAACGCCGGCTGGTTTCGGGCAAGGTCGAGCGCTTCAACAACGAGGTCCAGATCGTCCATCCGGACGTCTTCACCCTGGCCCAGGCCGACGACATCGCCGCCGTTGAGCCGGTCTATCCGGCCACCGCGGGCCTGACCTCCCGCGTGATCCGCAAACTGGTGCAGGGCGCGCTTGAGCACGCGCCAGAACTGCCCGAGTGGCAGGACCCGGCCTGGTTGGCCAAACGACGCTGGCCCGGCTGGCGGGCGGCCCTCGGCGCCCTGCACGCCCCCGCCGCCGAGCCCGACCTCCTGCCCGACACCGCGGTCCGCAAGCGACTGGCCTACGATGAACTGCTGGCCCACCAGCTCGCGCTGGCCCGCCGCCGTCGGGCTCGCCAGATCACCCCTGCCCCGGTCGTCACGCCCGGCGAGCCTTCGGAAAGGGTGCTCGCCGCCCTGCCCTTCGACCTGACCGGCGCCCAGGTCCAGGCCATCGCCGAGATCCGCCGGGACCTAACGTCGGGCGAACAGATGGGCCGCCTGCTGCAGGGCGACGTCGGCTCCGGCAAGACCGCCGTCGCCGCCCTGGCGCTCGCCGACGCCGCCGCCTCCGGCTTCCAGTCGGCCCTGATGGCCCCGACCGAAATCCTCGCCCGCCAGCACTGGCAGCGCCTCGCCCCGATGCTGGAAGCCGCCGGCGTGCCCACCGTCCTGCTGACCGGCCGCGACACGCCGGCCGAGCGGCGCGCCCGGCTGGCCGCCCTGGCGTCCGGCGAGGCCAAGGTCGCCATCGGCACCCACGCCCTGTTCCAGGACGCCGTCCGCTTCGACCGGCTGGCGCTGGCGGTCATCGACGAACAGCACCGCTTCGGCGTCAACGAGCGCCAGCGGTTGCAGGCCAAGGGCGACCCGCGCACCGGCGGCGTTCATCTGCTGACCATGTCGGCCACCCCCATCCCCCGCACCCTGGAGTTGACCCAGTACGGCGAGCTCGAGGTATCGCGCCTGACCGAGAAGCCGCCGGGCCGCACACCGGTGACGACCGCGGTCCTGCCGCTGGCCCGCATCGGCGAGGTGGCCAAACGGCTCAAGGCCGCCCTCGACAGCGGCGCCCAGGCCTACTGGATCTGTCCGCTGGTGGCCGAGAGCGAAGCCTCCGATCTCGCCGCCGCCGAGGCCCGCGCCGCCGACCTGCGCCGCATCATGGGCGTCGAGGTCGGCCTCGCCCACGGCCAGATGGCCGGCGCCGAGCGCGAGGCGGTGATGGCCGAATTCGCCGACGGGCGCCTGCCCCTGCTGGTCGCCACGACCGTGGTCGAGGTCGGCGTCGACGTGCCCAACGCCTCGATCATGGTCATCGAACACGCCGACCGCTTCGGCCTGGCCCAACTTCACCAGCTGCGCGGCCGGGTCGGGCGCGGGACCGCCGCCAGCACCTGCCTGCTGCTCTACGGCGGGGGCGACGACGGCCTCGGCGAAACCGCCCGCCTCCGGCTCGAGACCCTGCGCCGCACCGAGGACGGCTTCGAGATCGCCGAGGAGGATTTCCGCCTGCGCGGCGGCGGCGATCCCCTGGGCCTGAAGCAGAGCGGCTTCCCTGCCTATCGCTTCGCCGATCCGATCCGGCACCGGGAACTGCTCCTCGCCGCCGCCGACGACGCCCGACTGGTGCTCGCCCGCGACCCGGACCTGACCTCGCCCCGCGGCGAGGCGATCAGGGTGCTCGAGGCCCTGTTCGACTGGCGCAACGACCGGCCCGGGGTCGACTAGGCGCGGGCCCTTTCCCTCGTCATCCTCGGGCTTGACCCGAGGATCAGACCGTCCGGTGCTCGGTGGGAGATTGCATGACAACGGTCGCGGGGCCGTCCCCGCCGCACAGATCGCCTCCACGTCTGATCCTCGGGTCAAGCCCGAGGATGACGGACTCAGGGGATAGCGGCGATCCATCCCGCAATTTGACATGCAGGCATTTACCTGCCTATTGTCTTCTTACACCGAGTGAGGCCGATGCACGACGACAAGGTTTTCAAGGCGCTGGCCGATCCGACCCGCAGAAAGCTGCTCGACCTTCTCTGCGAGAAGAACGGACAGACGCTCGGCCAGCTCTGCGAAAACCTCGATATGGCCCGCCAGTCCGCCACCCAGCACCTCGAACTCCTCGAGGCGGCGAATCTGGTGAGCACGGTCCGGCGGGGCCGGGAAAAGCTTCACTTCATCAACCCCGTCCCGATCCACGAAGTCTACGAGCGGTGGGTGCGGAAGTTCGAAACCCAGCGGCTCAGCCTGCTGCACGATCTCAAACAGGAACTCGAAGGAGACCCGGAATGACCCGCGAAACCATCAGCTTCGTCTATGTGACCTACATCGCCTCCACCCCCGAAAAGGTCTTCGAGGCCATCACCAGACCCGAGCTGGCCCGCCGCTACTGGGGCCACGAGAATATCTCCGACTGGAAGCCCGGGTCGAAGTGGGAGCACGTCCGCGCCAATGACGAACGGACCGTCGAACTGGTCGGCGAGGTCGTCGAGACGTCGCCGCCAACCCGTCTCGTCATCACCTGGGCCAACGCCTCCCAGGCCTCCGATCCGGACGCGTACAGCCGGGTGACGTTCGACATCGAACCCTATGACGACATGGTCCGGCTCACCGTCAGCCACGACGACCTCCAGTCGGGCAGCGGGATGGCCAACGGCGTCCAGAAGGGCTGGCCGGTCGTTCTCTCCAGCCTGAAATCCTTCCTCGAGACCGGCCGCGGCCTCGACGTCTTCGCCAAGCCGAAGGCGGCCTGACCATGGCCGGCCCCTGGACCGGCGGATGCGCCTGCGGGGCCATCCGTTACGAGACGTCCGCCGAACCGGTGTTCCAGAACCACTGCCACTGCCTCGACTGCCAGAAGCGCAGCGGCGTGGGGCACGGGTCCTGGCTGACCTTTCCCCGGCGCGCCGATATGGCGATAACCGGCGAAGCCAACACCTGGCGGGTCGCGGCCGACAACGGCAACGAGAAGCTTCACGCCTTCTGTCCGACGTGCGGCACGCCGGTCCATCTGACGTTCTCGTTTATGCCGGACATGATCGCCGTCCCCGCCGCCAGCCTCGACGATCCCGGCCGGTTCAGGCCGCAGGCGGTGACGTTCGGCGTCCGCGCCCATGCGTGGGACAGGCTGGATCCCACGCTGCCGACGTATGAACGAATGCCGGATACCCCCGGTTAGGCGCCGCGCCCCGCCTGCCAGGCCGCCAGTCGCGCTTTGGCGTCCGCTTCAATATCGCCGTAGAAAAGGTTGTATGGGCGCGACTTTCTACGATCGGCCCAGCTGCCGGACTGGCGGAAGGACTCCCGATCGGGTTCGCTGTAGCGCAGCAGGCCGTCGCGGCACTGGGTGGCGATCTCGCGCGCCAGAAGGGCCGGATGGGTGCCCCATTCCAGCCCCGTGGCGTTGGTCGCGCCGCGGTTCTGGCGCGCCGCCACCGGCGCGGTCGAGGTCGATCCCGTCACCGGGTTGACGCACAGCGCCTCGCGATCCCCGAGTTCGACCAGCCGTCCGCGCTCGTTCCAGACCAGCGCCCGCCTCAGCCGTCGTCGCGCGGCCCCGTCATTGCCCTCGCTGACCGGCGAAAAGCCGACCACGCAGCCCGTTTGCTCGCGCCGCTCGCAGGCCGGAACCAGCGGCGACAGCCCGTCGGCCGGAACCACCACGTCCATCAGATAGGCCGCCACCAGCCGTTGGCGTAGCGCCGGATCGGGCGCCACCCGCTCGCGCAGTAGCCGCTCGACCAGTTCGCCGCCCTGCTCCACCCCCGCCAGCACGATCGGCCCGTCCGGATGGCGCTCAATCCAGGCTTCGAACGCCGCGACGACGTCCCGCCAGGCGAAGGCCCGGGCTTCCCGCGCATCGTCGCGCAGCGTCAGCCGGGTATACAGGCTGCCCTGCCGGTAGCGCGGCGCGCTGACCGCCCCCAGCACGGCGAACGGCCCCGCATAGTTGGGCAGCACCACCCGCCGCAGCCAGGCGTCCGCCTCCGGATGGCCGATCGGCCCGTTCCAGTGGCGTCCGCCGTCATAGGTGGTCGAATGCACGAAGAAGACCGCCGCCGGTCCGGACTCCGTGGCGCGGGCGTCGCGCAACGCCCAGGCGTCCGGCCGTCCGTAATCGGGCGCCGGCGGCGGCTGATAGGTCTGGAACGGCACCTGCGGGTCCAGCCCGGCCCTGAGGATGTCGCCGCGCCATACCGCCGACGCCGCCGTCAGCAGGAAGACCAGCGCGAAGCCGATCCAGCCGACCCACTGCCGGAAGGTCAGCCTCGGCCCCTTCATCGATACGGGTCCGCCGTGGCCAGGAAGTCCTGCACATAGCGCCGGACGCCTTCTTCCAGCGGCGTCGACTGCCCCTCGAACCCGGCGGCGCGCACCCGCTCCATGCGGGCCTCGGTGAAATACTGGTACTTGTCGCGGATGCTCTCGGGCGTATCGACGTATTCGATCCGCGGCGTCTTGCCGGCCGCCGCGAAGGTGGCGTTGGCGAGATCGAGGAACGATCGCGCCTGCCCCGACCCGGCGTTGAACACCCCCGACACCGCCGGCGTCTCCAGCAGCCAGTCGACGATATCGACCACGTCGTCGACGAACACGAAGTCGCGCATCTGGCCCCCGTCGGCGTAGGCCGGGTTGTGCGAGCGGAACAACGTCACCGGCTCGTCGGCCGCGACCTTGGGCCAGATCTGCGCCACGACCGACTTCATGCCGCCCTTGTGGGCCTCGTTCGGGCCGTAGACGTTGAAGAATTTCAGCCCCGCCCACTGGCTCGGCGACTGGCCCCGGTCCGACTGCCGGGCCGCGTACTGGTCGAACAGCATCTTCGAATAGCCGTAGGCGTTCAGCGGCCGAAGGGACGACAAGGCCTCGAGGCTGTCATTGTCGTCGAAGCCCTGTTCCCCATCGCCATAGGTGGCTGCCGACGAGGCGTAGATCATCCGCGCGTCCCGCAGCGCACACCAGTCCCAGAGGTCGCGCGACAGGGTGAAATTGGTCCTCAGGATCAGGTCGGCGTCCGTCTCCGTGGTCGAGGAGATCGCTCCCATGTGCACCACGGCCTCGACCTGTTCGGCGTGCCGCTCCAGCTGTTCGAACAGCTCCTCGGGCTGCCAGAAGTCGGCGATCGGGTGTTTGGCGATATTCTTCCACTTGCCGAGGGCGGCGTCTTCCAGCCGGTCGCAGACGACCACCTCCGCCTGGTCCCGGGCGCACAGCCGCGCCACTGTGTTCGATCCGATGAAGCCGGCCCCGCCGGTGACCACGATCATCCGCCGGCTCATCCCTGGTCCTTCATCTTCTCGATCCTCCGCGTGGTGGAGAAGCCGTCCTCGAACGTCGCCAGCCTGACCTCCCCGCCCCAGCTCTCGACCAGGTCGCCGCCGACCACGCCCTCGCGGGTGTAGTCCGCCCCCTTGATCAGCACGTCAGGCCGCAGCCGCTCGATCAGGGTCAGCGGCGTCGGCTCGTCGAACGAGGTCACCCGGTCGACGCTCTGCAGCCCGCCGATGACCACGGCCCGGCTGTCGAGGTCGTTGATCGGCCGTCCCTCGCCCTTGAGTCGGCGTACCGAGGCGTCGGTGTTCAAGGCCACCACCAGCCGGTCGCACCACGACCGCGCCTGCGCCAGATACGCGACATGCCCCCGGTGCAGGATGTCGAAACAGCCGTTGGTGAAGCCGACCTTCAGCCCCTGCCGCTTCCAGCCCTCGACCACATGGGACAGCTCGTCCAGCGGCATCACCTTGGCGTGGGCCCCGGCCGCGTGCTGGCTCATCTCGGCGTCGATCAGTTCGGCCGGCGTGACCACGGCCGTGCCCGCCTTGCCGACCACCACGCCCGAGGCGAGGATGGCGAACTCCACCGCCGTCTCCAGCGACGCGCCGGCGCCCAGCGCCAGCCCCAGCGCCGCCAGGCCGGTGTCGCCGGCGCCCGAGACATCGAACACCTCGCGCGCCCGGCCGGGGAAATGTCTCGCCGCCTCTCCACGCCGCATCAGGCTCATGCCCTTGCCGGCCCGGGTCACCACGATCGCCTTCGCGGTCGTCGTTCGTAGCAGCGCGCCCAGCGCCGCCTCGACCTCCTCGTCGGTGTCCACCGGCAAGCCCGTGGCGGCCGCCAGTTCGCTGGCGTTGGGCTTGATGAGGTCGACCGCGCCGTAGCGGGCGAAGTCGCGGCCCTTGGGATCGACGATCACTGGCGCGCCGCTCTCCAGCGCCGCTGTCAGCGCCTGGGTGATCACCAGATCGCTGACCACACCCTTTGCGTAATCTGACAATAAATACACCGAAGCGCCGGTAAACGCGGCGGTTTCCGTCGCCAACAACGCCGTCGCTTCTTCGTCGAGACGCAACAGCTGCTGGCCGGCGGCGACGAAGCGGGTCTTGATGATCGTCTCCACGCCCGAGCGCCGCTCGAGTGCGTCCTCCACGCCGTCTTCAGCCGCGATCAACGCCGCCAGCTCGTCCCCGGCCGCGTCCTGACCGGCCACCGCGCCCAGCCGCGCCACGCCGCCCAGCGCCGCGACATTGCGCGCCACATTGCCGACCCCGCCTGGCATGGCCGTCCGACGCCTGGTCTTCAGCACGGGAATGGGGGCTTCGGGCGAGATCCGACTGACCTCGCCGTAGACGTAGCGGTCCAGCATCAGGTCGCCGACGCAGGCCACCTTCAGCCCGCGCACGCGCTCCAGCAGGGCCTGCAGTCCGCCGAGGTCGAGAGTCCGTTCAGCCATGACCATGGCCTAACGGATTCACGCGGCCTTCGCCATCCGCGCCTTGGTCAGGTCGTCGTAGGCGATCAGGTCGGCGCACAGCGCCTCGAACTGGTCCAGCGGCACCATGTTCGGCCCGTCCGACGGCGCATTGTCGGGGTCCTGATGGGTTTCCATGAACACCGCGTCCACGCCCACGGCCACGGCCGCCCGGGCCAGCACCGGTACGAATTCGCGCTGGCCGCCCGAGGATGTGCCCTGCCCGCCCGGCTGCTGCACGCTGTGGGTGGCGTCGAACACGACCGGGCAACCGATCTCGCGCAGGATCGGCAGGGCCCGCATGTCGCTGACCAGGGTGTTGTAGCCGAAGCTGGCCCCGCGCTCGCAGGCCATGACGTTCGGATTGCCCGCCCCGACCACCTTGGCGATGACGTTCTTCATGTCCCACGGGGCGAGAAACTGGCCCTTCTTGATGTTGATGGCCTTGCCGGTCGCGGCGGCGGCCAGCAGCAGGTCGGTCTGGCGGCTCAGGAAGGCCGGGATCTGCAGCACGTCGACCGCTTGCGCCGCCTCGGCGCAATGCGCCTCGTTGTGCACGTCGGTCAGCACCGGCAGGCCGACGCTCTCGCGAATCTCGGCGAAGATCGGCAGCGAGCCCGCCAGGCCCAGCCCCCGCGCGGCGTTGGCGCTGGTCCGGTTGGCCTTGTCGAAACTGGTCTTGTAGATGATCCCGACGTTCAGCCGCTCGCCGATCTCCTTCAGCGCATGGGCCATCTCCAGCGCGTGCTGGCGGCTTTCCAGCTGGCACGGGCCGGCGATGAAGACGATGCGCTGGCCGCCGCCGATGCTGACGGGGCGCTTCAGGCCGTCCTTGATGTCGATGATGGCGTTGGGCTTGGACACGGCGATCTTTCCGGAATGACAGCGGAGGGGCGCGCGCCCCTTGCGGCGCCTGTAAGGCGATCAGGTGGCGCCGGACCTTCAGCTTGGCAAGCTACACGGAGCCCGGGAGCAAGGCCACCGCGCTTGGGACGACACCCGCCGGTCTGCTAGACTGGGCCATGCCCGACCTCCCGCCGCTGATCTCCACCGCGGATCTCGCCGCGCGCCTGGACGAACCGAATCTCCGCCTCGTCGACGCCAGCTGGCATCTGGACGGCCGCGACGGCCGCCCGGATTTCGAGGCGGCCCGCCTGCCCGGCGCGGTCTTCTTCGACCTGGAGGCCAGCTCCGACCCGAACAGCGATCTGCCCCACATGCTGCCGTCGCCCGTGGCGTTCGGGGCCCGCATGGGCGGGTTGGGTCTGAGCGAGGCCGATCACATCGTCGTCTACGACACCGTCGGCATCCGCTCATCCGCCCGCGCCTGGTGGATGTTCCGGGCCATGGGCGCCTCACGGGTGCGGGTGCTGGACGGCGGCCTGCCGAAATGGCGGGCCGAGGGCCGATCAGTCGAATCCGGACCGCCGGCGGCGGCGATCCCGGCGGTGTTCACCGCCCGCCCGGACCGCGAGCTCCTCGCCGATATCGAAGCCGTCCGGGCCGCGCTGGCGGGCGAGGCCCAGGTGGTCGACGCCCGCGCCGCCGACCGCTTCGAGGGCCGCGCGGCCGAACCGCGCCCCGGCCTGCGTTCCGGCCACATGCCCGGCGCCCTGAGCCTGCCCTTCCCCCGTATCCTCAACCCGGACGGCACGATGAAGTCCGCGGACAGGCTGGAGGCGGCCTTCCGCGACGCCGGCGTCGACCCGGGCAGACCCGTGGTCACCAGCTGCGGCTCCGGCGTCACCGCCGCCATTCTCAGCCTCGGCCTCGCCGCCCTCGGCCGCCCCTCCCGCGTCTATGACGGCAGCTGGGCCGAGTGGGGCGGACGCGACGATACGCCGGTCGTCGCCGGCCCCTAGGCCCGCGGCGCCACCGGCTCGGGCAGCCCCGGCGGCACCACCTCATCGCTCTCGCCGCGCGAGACCACGGTCGCCGCCACGAGGTCGCCGGTGACGTTCAGCGTGGTCCGGCACATGTCGAGGAAGCGGTCGACGCCGAGGATCAGGCCTATGCCCTCGGCGGGCACCCCGACCATCACCAGGATCATCGCCACGACCGGCAGCGATCCCGCCGGCACGCCGGCCGTGCCGATGCCGCCGAGGATGCAGACCAGCATCACCACCACCTGCTGCCAGATGGTCAGGTCGATGCCGAAGAACTGGGCGAGGAACAGCACCGTCACCCCTTCGAACAGGGCGGTGCCGTTCTGGTTGGCCGTGGCCCCCACGGTCAGCACGAAGCGGGCGATCTTGCGCGGCAGCTTGAGCTCGAACTCGGCGGCGCGCAGCGAGACCGGCAGGCTGGCGTTCGACGAGGCGGTCGAGAAGGCGACCACCATCGGCTCGCGGATGGCCTGGAAGAATTTGAGCGGCGACATGCCGCCGAGGGTCCAGACCGCGATCGGATAGACCACGAACATATGAATCAGCATCGCCCCGACGGCGACGCCGACGTAGGCCGCCAGCCGCACCAGCAGGTCCCAGCCGAACAGGGCCGCGAGGTTGAACATCAGCGCCGCGATGGCGAACGGGGCCAGTTTGATCACCAGGTTGATCAGCTTCATGGTGATCTCGAACAGGCCCAGGACCACCTCCTGCAGCCGGTCCGTCGCCGGGCTCCGGGCCATGACCAGGCCGATGCCGAACAGCAGGGCGAAGACCATCACCGGCAGGATCTGGTTCTCCGCCGCGGCGGTGAAGACGTTGGACGGGATCAGGTCGAGGAAGAACTGGCCGAGGTTGATGGTCTCGGGCGCGTTGCCGACGATCGAGGCCGCACCGGCCTGCCCCTGGGCCAGCAGCGCCGCCGCCAGGTCCGCATCGACACCGTCGCCCGGGCGGAACAGGTTGACCATGACCAGCCCGATCACCACCGCCATGCCCGACAGGACCACGGTGAAGGCGAGGGTCTTCCACCCGGCCCGACCCAACGCCTTCAGGTCGCCCATCTCGGCCACGCCGATGACCAGCGCCGAGAAGAGCAGCGGGATCACCAGCATGAACAGCAGGCGCAGGAAGATCTGTCCCGCCGGCCCGGTGATGTTCGAGGTCAGCCACAGCACCCACGGCGCGTCGGCGCCCACCGCCAGATTGACGAACAGCCCGCCGCCCAGGCCGACGATGAAGCCGATGAGCATCAGCCAGTGCAGGGCGATCCCGCCGCGTTTCGTGGTTTCCATGTTTCCCCCCGGCGCGCGGCCGATGTCGTTATCGGATCGGCAGGGCGTAGATCAGGCCGCCCGGCCGAGCCTTCCATTGTGCGTTAAGCCCCCGCGCCAGGTCGAGAGATGAATCGGGTCCAATGTTCCGGTTGAATATTTCGCCATAATTTCCCGTGGCTTCAATGGCGTTCTTCGCCCAGTCCTTCGACAGGCCCATGCTCGCCCCGAGGTCGCCTTCAGCGCCCAGAAGCCGGCGAATCTGCGGATCGCGCGATTCCCTGGCCAGTTGTTCGGCGTTGCCGGCGGTGACTCCCAGCTCTTCGGCCAGCACCAGGGCGTTCAGGGTCCAGCGCACGATCGACGTCCACGACTCGTCGCCCCGCTTCACCGCCGGGCCGAGCGGCTCCTTGGAAATCACGTCGGGCAGGATGGCGTGCTGCTCCGGGTTGGGCAGCAGGGTCCGCGCCGCCGCCAACGCCGAGATGTCGGCGCTGAACGCGTCACAGTCCTCCCGCGCATAGGCGTTGCGCGCCGCCTCCTCGTTGGCGGTCACGACCGGCCGGTATTCGATGTTCCGGGCGCGGAAGAAGTCGGCCGCGTTCAGCTCCGACGTGGTCTCCCGCTGCACGCACACCCGGGCCCCGTTCAGCTCGGCCGCGCTGGCCAGATCGAGCGCGCGGCGGACCAGGAAGCCCTGTCCGTCATAGTAGTTGATCCCGGCGAACCGGACCCCTTCGGATATCTCGCGCGACATCGTCCACGAGGTGGCGCGCCACAGCACGTCGATACGGCCGCTGCGCAACGCGTCAAAACGCTGGCTCGAGGTCAGGGGCACGAAGCGCACGGCGTTCGGACTGCCCAGCACGGCGGCGGCCAGGGCCCGGCAGAAGTCGGCGTCGAAGCCGCGCCATTCGCCCCGGTTGTCGGTATAGGCGAAGCCGACCAGCCCTTCGTGCACGCCGCAATTCAGCCGGCCCCGGCGTTTGATCGCCTGCAAGGTGGGGCTGGCGAATTCGGGCGCTTCGGTCGCGGTCACGACAGGCGCGACCGTGTCGGTCTCGTTCTTCCGGTCGTCGCCGCCACAGGCCGCGACGGCCAGCCCGAGGACCAACGCCACGCCCGCCACACTCGCTTGCCGAACCACCTCTGTCCGCATGCTGCTCCTCGCCCTCGCGATTCCAGACCTTGCGCCCCTGCTCGCTTTAGAGGCTTTTGCCGGATGAACCGCAACCCTCCACCGGCTCCCGATGGCTGACCGCTCCGACCGAACCCGCCTGATCGCTTCGGCCACCCGCCGCGGCCTGGGCCGCCGCCCGGTCAGTCCGCCGGTCGAGCGCGCCTCGACCCTGCTCAACGACGCGCCCGGAGCCATGCGCGACGAAAGCGCCGGCCCGGTCTACGGCATCGAGGACCTGTCCGCCGCCCGCGAGCTTCGCGCCGCCCTGGCCGATCTCGAGGGCGCCGCCGACGTCTGGCTTGTGCCGTCCGGCCTCGCCGCCGTCACCGTGCCCCTGACCGCTCTGCTTCGCCCCGGCGATTCGGTGCTGGCCACCGACGCGCTTTACGGCCCCAGCCGCCGCTTCCTCAATCGTCACCTCAAGGCCCGCGGAATCGACAGCGCCTTCCATGCCCCGGACGCCGGTGTGGACGAGATCCTCGCGGCCCTGACCGACCGGACCCGGCTGCTAATGATCGAATCGCCCGCGTCCCTGACCTTCGAACTGCTCGACGTCCGCGCCCTCGCCGCCGCCTGCCGGGCCCGCGGCGTGCTCACGGTGATGGACAACACCTGGGCCGCCGGCCTCGCCTTCCGTCCGCTGACCCACGGCGTCGACGTCAGCGTCCAGGCGGTGACCAAATACGTCGGCGGCCATTCCGACCTGCTGATGGGCTCCATCGCCGTCGCCGACCCCGCCGTCGCCCGCCAGATCGGCGAAACCATCGAGGATCTCGGCTGGCGCGTCTCGCCCGACGACGCCTGGCTGGCGCTGCGGGGCCTGCGCACCCTGCCGCTGCGCTACGCCGAACAGGCCCGCTCCGCCCTCTCCGTCGCCGAATGGCTGCAAACCCGTCCGGAAGTGGCCGAAGTCCTCTACCCCGCCCTGCCGGGCGCGCCCGGCCACGACCTCTGGCGCCGCGACTATGCGGGCGCCGCCTCCATCTTCGGCGTGGTCATGCGCGGCGGCTCGGACACCGCCGCCCACGCCCTGATGTCGGGGCTGGAGCTGTTCGGCCTCGGCTACTCCTGGGGCGGGTTCGAGAGCCTGATCACCCACGAAACCGGCCAACTCGCCTTCCGCCGCTCGCCGCCGACCCTCGCCGGCGAACTGCTCCGCCTCCACGTCGGCCTCGAGGACCCCGCCGACCTGATCGTCGACCTGGAGCGTGGCCTCGCCGCCTGGCGCGCGGCTAGCTGAGCTTCGCCCGCGCCGCCTTCAGCTTCGCCTTCAGGTCGTTCCGCGCCTTCGTCTGCCGCCCGGTCAGCGCCGCCGCCCGCCGGTCCAGCGCGACGCGCTCCGCCTCCATGGCCGCCGTCTCCTCCGCCTGGGCCTCGTCGAGCGCCGCCAGGTCCGCCTCAAGCGCCTCCACCTCCGCCAGCGCCTTCGCGTCCGATTCGCGCTTCGCCTTCGCCTTCGGCGCGGCCGTCCGCTCGACCTTGCCGATATCCACCGACAGTCCGCGCTCGATCAGTTCTCCCGGAGCGGCCAGGGCCGCTTCCCGGTCGGGACCGATGTCGATCTCCTTGGCCGAGCCGTCCTTGAACAGGTCGCGTTTGACGCCCCACGCCTCCAGCGCCCTGGCCCGCGACGGCGCCGCCACCGTCCACGAGTGGAATCCGTCCGAATAACAGAACACCTTCAGCTTGCGGGCCATCCCGACCCAACGGCCCCGGCCGCCGCCGGTTCAGTCCAGTTCGATCCACACCGGCGCGTGGTCGCTGGCCCGCTCCCGCCCGCGCACCTCCCGGTCGACGCCCGCGTCGGTGAGCCGCTCCGCCGCCGCCGGGCTCAGCAGCAGGTGGTCGATGCGCAGGCCGGCGTCCCGCTCCCACGCCTGCCGGAAATACTGCCAGAACGTCCACGGCGGCGGATCTTGCGGGTATCGCTCGCGCAAGGCGTCGGTCCAGCCCTGGGCCAGCAGCCGCACGAACGCCGCCCGGCTCTCGGGCTGCAGCAGGGCGTCCTTCTTCCACGAGCGGCTGTTGTAGATGTCGGCCTCGGTCGGCACGACGTTATAGTCCCCCGCCAGCACCACGGGCGCGCCGGTGGCCAGCAGCGCCGCCGCGTGGGCGTTGAGCCGCTCCATCCACGCCAGCTTGTAGTCGAACCTCGGCCCCGGCTGCGGATTGCCGTTGGGCAGGTACAGCGACGCCACCAGCACCCCGTCGACGGCCGCCTCCAGATAGCGGCTCTGAACGTCCGCCGGCTCGCCCGGCAGGCTTCGCCGCGTCACCACGGGTTCGGCGCCCCGGGCCAGGATCGCCACCCCATTCCAGCGATGCTCACCCTTCCAGACGGCGTGGTAGCCCATCGCCCGGATCGCCGCGGCGGGAAACTGGGCGTCGGTGGCCTTCAGTTCCTGCAGGCAGGCCACGTCCGGACGCGCCGCCTCCAGCCATTCCAGCAGATTGGCCAGCCGGGTGTTGACCCCGTTGATGTTGAAGGTGGCGATCCGCACCGGAACTCAACGGCGGGCTTCGGCGCCGGTTGCCGCGCCTCGCCCACGAAAAAGCCTCCGCCGCTTTCGCGACGGAGGCCCTTCGAACTCAGACGTCCTGGGACGCGAGGATCAATCGCTTTCGCTGTCGTCGTCGACGCTCGTGATGAGCGCGAAGCCGGCGACCGCAGCGGCGATGAAGATGACGCCGGCAGGAATGCCGCCGGCGAATTCGCTCGACTCGGTCGAGGCGGCGCCGACCCGGTCACCCACGCGGGCGGCGGATTCGGTCGTGGCGAAAGCTTGGCCGGCGACAAGCATGGTGCCGACCAAAACGGCGGTGGCGATCTTCTTCATGGAAAACTCCCTTAATGGCCAAGCTATAGGCCGCGATTTTGGTGACATTTCAACCTTCAGGCCAAGGTTTTCTCATCAGAAGTTGTGTCCCCGGGCCCTTTTGCCCCGGACCGTTGCGCGGGCGCATCACTCGCCTCGTCGAAAGGCGGATCAGACCCGTGAGCCCGTGGCGCGCCCAGCAGGACTCGAACCTGCAACCGTCCGCTTAGAAGGCGGGTGCTCTATCCGGTTGAGCTATGGGCGCCTGGGCAGCGGCTCAAGTAGCGCGAAGCGCGATAGCCGCAAAGGAATGGCTCAAGTAGCGCGAGGCGCGGTAGGCGAGCCGGCGTCTAGTGCGTCCAGGGGACCCGGCGGTTGGTGGCGAAGTTGTCGGCATAGGCCTTGAGAATCACCGGCGGCTCCTGCGGCTCGTGCAGGCGGAACGGGATGCCGTAACGCTCGGCGTAGGCGATCGCCTCCTCTTTCGAGTCGAAATCCAGCCGCACCTGGCCGTTCATGTCCGCCGAGCTGGTCCAGCCCATCAGCGGATCGATGCTGCGCGCCGACGCCGGTTCGAATTCGAGCCGCCACTGTCTGGTGTTGGCCTTGCCGGACTGCATGGCGGTCTTGGCGGGGCGATAGATGCGGGCGAGCATGGAGACGTCCTGGTGGTGGGCCGCGAGGGCTCATTGCGCTCCTGATAGCGGCTGCTCCACGGCGGGTCCACCACCGCTTGGCGCATACCCTCGAACCCCCTATCAGGAGCGATCGTCAGTGAGGGGAACACGCCTATGAATCGCCACCGCAGCCGCACCTTGGGCGATCGTCCGCTGTCCCCCGAGACCCTGATGATGGGCTATGGCTACGACCCCGCCCTGTCGGAGGGGTCGATCAAGGCGCCGATCTTCCAGACCTCGACCTTCGTGTTCAGGTCGGCCGAGGACGGCAAGCGTTTCTTCGAGGTGGCCTACGGGCTGCGCGAAAAGGACCCGGACGAGGCGCTGGGCCTGATCTACTCGCGGATCAACAATCCCAATCTCGAGATCCTCGAGGACCGGCTCGCCGTCTGGGACGACGCCGACAAGGCGCTGGTCTTCTCCAGTGGCATGGCGGCGATCTCGACCACCATTCTGGCGCTCAGCCGTCCGAATGACGTCGTGGTCTACACGGCCCCCGCCTACGGCGGCACCGAATACCTGTTCGACCGCATCCTGCCCCGCATGGGGGTCGAGACCGTCAGCGTCGCCGACTGCGACGGCGGCGAGGCCCTGACCCGCGCCATCGGCGAGGCCGCGGCGGCCGCGGCGTCCCGGGGCGGCCGCCTGGCGGCGGTCTACGTCGAGACCCCGGCCAATCCGACCAACCAGCTGATCGATCTCCAGGCCGCCGCCGCCGCGATCCGCGCCCTGGGCCAGGCGGAAGCGCCGCCGCTGGTGGTCGACAACACCTTCCTCGGCCCGCTGTGGCAGAAGCCGCTCCAGCACGGGGCCGATCTGATCCTGTATTCGCTGACCAAATACGTCGGCGGCCATTCCGACCTGATCGCCGGCGCCTGCATGGGCCGCGCCGACCTGATGGGACGGGTCGCCGAGATGCGCACGATCTGCGGCACGGTCACCGACCCGCACACCGCCTGGCTGTTGATGCGCAGCCTCGAGACCCTGCACATTCGCATGGAACGGTCGCAGCGGAACGCCATGGACCTGGTCAGCCGCCTGCGCGGCCACGCCAGGATCGAGGCTGTGCTGGACGCCGGCGGAGCCGAGAGCTCTCCGGCCCAGCAGGCCATCTTCGCACGCCAGTGCTCGGGCGCGGGCTCGACCTTCTCTCTGCGGCTCAGGGGCGGCGAGGCGGAAGCCTTCCGCATGCTCAACGCCCTGCGTCTGTTCAAGCTGGCCGTCAGCCTGGGCGGCACCGAGAGCCTCGTCTCCCACCCGTCCAGCACCACCCATTCGGACTACAGCGCCGAGGCCAAGGCCCGCTGCGGCATCGGCGACAACCTGGTCCGGCTGTCGGTCGGCATCGAGAACGTCGACGACCTGTACGCCGATCTTGAACAGGCGCTGGCGGCCATCTGACCGGCCCGGTCGACGATCGCGGCCCGGTCAACCCCGGGCCGCGTCGGATCGGAAGGTCCCGAAGAGCCGACAACCGCGGCCCACTCAAATGGTCGGGGCGAGAGGATTCGAACCTCCGACCCTCTGCTCCCAAAGCAGATGCGCTACCAGGCTGCGCTACACCCCGATCCAGAGGCGCGGTGTTTGCCACGCGCCGCCCCGCGCCGCAACGCGGAACGGAGCCTATTCGGCGAAGAACGGATGGCGGACCTTGTCGCCCGGTTTGGCGGCGATCTCGTCGGCCCGTCCGGCGCGCAGCTCCAGCACCCCCATGGCCGGTCCGTTCGACGGGATGAGGGCGTCCGAGTTCGGCGTGGCGTTCTTCGCGATCGAGACGATGCGGCCGTAGGGGTCGATGTAGATGATGTCCAGCGGGCTGGGCGTGTTGTGCATCCAGAAGCCGCGCTCGGCCACGTCGGGGAACTGGAACAGCATGCCGCGATCGTCGGCCAGCGGCTCCCGATGCATCAGGCCGCGCTGGCGCTCCATCTCGTCGTCGGCGATCTCGACCATGAATCGGTGCTCGCCGGTCGAGGTGGTCACCGTCAGCGCCTCCAGCGGCTCCCCGTTGGGGCCCTGGGCCGTACCCGCGCCCGCGCATCCCGCCAGCAGGACCAAACCGGCGAGGCCGGCGAGAAAGCCGCGACGAACCAACATCATTCCATCCTCAGGACCATTCCGCCGCAGACTGCGCCGATCAGAGCGCGCGGCAAACCCAGTCTAGCGCGCCCGGCCGCCGCTGGGGAGGCCGGTCAGCCGGTGGGGCGGATTTCAGCGACCACCAGCCCCTTCGGGCCCTCCGCGAAGCGCACGGCCACCGCCTCGCCGGGCAGCAGGTCGTCCAGCCCGCAGCGTCGCAGCGTCTCGACATGGACGAAGATGTCGCCGGGCTGGCCGTCCCGGACCACGAAGCCGTAGCCCTTGGTGCGGTTGAACCATTTGACCACGGCCGTTTCCATGCCGCCGCCGCTGTCGTCGAGGACAGGCAGGGCGCGGCCTTCCCGCCGCAATGCGTCGTAGCCGCGGCGGGGAAGGTTCGCGGCGTCGGGGTCGCCCTCTCCCAGATCATGGACCTCGGTCACCTGCCAGCCCTTGGGCCGGCGGGCGCAGTCACACGTGATCGGAGCGCCCTCCGCGGCGCTGTCGCGCCCGCTGTCGCGCAGGCTGGAGATGTGCAGCAGCACATCCTTCATATCGGTCAGGCCCGGCTCATCGGGTACGATGAAACCGTATCCCTTGCCGGGATCGAACCATTTTATCCGGCCGGCGATCCGCACCGTCTCGACCGTCTCAACGCCCTCGTAGTCGGACACAGTCTTCCCCCGGCCCGCGATCAGTGCGAGCGGCGGTTATTTAACACGGTTCTGTGAATGTCGGAAAAGCCAAAAACGTAAGTTTCAGCCCGAACGCGAACATTTTTTTCAACTGATGCCTGTAACCGCTTCCAACGGCGGGGCGCGTCGGCCGGGGATCGGGCTCGCCGGGGTGTGATCGTGCTTGGATGCGCCGATCCATGGCGACCGCTCCGGCCGGGCGGGGTCCGGAAGGCGGCGGCGTCAGCGATGTAGAGGGAAGCCCCGCGTGGCAGTCCCTAGGGGAGTCGAACCCCTCTTTTCAGGTTGAAAACCTGACGTCCTAACCGATAGACGAAGGGACCGCGGCGCGGGGAAGCGGCGATATAGCCGCCGATTCCGAAGGGTGCAAGCGGCTTTGCCGTAGAAAATGCCCGAGGTGATCGACGTTTACGCCATCCGCGGATCGGCGACGTCCTCGATCTCGAACTGCACCCCCCGCCGGCCGTTCCAGTCGTCGGCCTTCAGCCGCCCGGCGACGCTCAGACCGCCCTGCCCGGCCAGCAGCGCCTTGCCCAATGGCAGGTCGGCGCAGCGCCAGGCGATGGCCTTCACGGACGCCCCGTCCGCCCCGACCAGCCGGCAGCGCACATGGCCGCCGTTCATGGCCACCGGGTCGCGCACGGCGACATGCTCGAGGGCGAACAGCGGCTCGGGATTGGCCGGGCCGAACGGGGCCAGTTGCTCGAACTGTTCGAACAGCGCCCGGGACGCCGCCCCGGGCTCGATCAGGGCGTCGACCTCGACCCCGTCCAGCGCGTCCGCCGCGGCCTGCTCTCCCGCCATCCGCTCGTTGAGAAAGTCGCGCAGCCGCCCGATGTCGTCGGCCTTCACCGTCAGCCCCGCCGCCATGGCGTGGCCGCCGCCGGCCATCAGCACGCCCGCCTCCCAGGCCGCCTGCACCGCCCGGCCCAGGTTCATGCCCGGCTGCGAGCGGCCCGAGCCCTTGCCGACCCCGTTGACCGCGTCGACCCCGATCACCACCACCGGCTTGCGCCAGCGCTCGCGCAGCCGTCCCGCGACGATGCCGACAACGCCGGGATGCCAGTCGGCTCCCTCGATGACCACGACCGCCGAACCGTCGGCGTGGGCGCCGGTGGCCTCGACCATGCGGGTCGCCTGGTCCGTGACCTGCCGCTCGACCTCGCGGCGGGCGATGTTCAGCGCGTCCAGCTCCTGCGCCAGTTCGCGCGCCTCGTCCGGGTCGTCGGTCGACAGCAGCCGCGCGCCGAGGTCCGATTTGCCGATCCGCCCGCCGGCGTTGATGCGGGGACCGAGGATAAAGCCGGCATGGTTCGACTTGGCCGGCCCCGGTTCGCTCCCCGCCGCCGCCAGCAGCGCCCGCAGGCCCGGATTGCCCCACTCCGACATGACCCGCAGGCCGAGGCTGGTCAGGGCCCGGTTGAACCCCGTCAGGCCGGTGACGTCGCAGATCGCCCCCATGGCCGCCAGATCCAGCCACTGTCGAATGTCCGGCTGCTCCCGCCCCTCGAACAGTCCGCGCCGCCGCGCCTCGCGGTTCAGCGCGGCCAGCAGCACGAACACCACCCCCGCCGCCGCCAGATTACCCTGCCCGGAGTTGCAGCCCGGGCGGTTCGGATTGACCACGGCCGCGCAGACCGGTGGATGCTCGCGCATCATGTGATGGTCGATGACCACCACCTTCAAGCCGACCGCCGCCGCATGGGCCACCGCCTCATTGGCCGCCGCGCCGCAGTCGACCGTGATGACCAGATCGGCGCCCGAAGCCTTCAGCGTGTCGAAGGCCCTGGGGCTCGGGCCATAGCCCTCGGTGACCCGGTCGGGCACATAGATCGGCAGCTCCGCGCCCATGGCCCGGAACCAGCGCACCAGCAGGGCCGCGCTCGACGCCCCGTCGACGTCATAGTCGGCGAACACATGGATCGAGGCCTGCGCCTGCAGGGCGTCGAGGATCGCCTCCGCCGCCGCGTCCATGTCCATGAAGCTGGACGGATCGGGGAACAGCGCCTTCAGCGTCGGTTGCAGGAAGTCCGCGCCCTGGTCGGCCCCGACCCCGCGCGCCGCCAGCGCCCGGGCCAGCGGCTCCTCGAGGTTGAGCGCCTGCATATGGGCGCGGATCAACGCCGCCTCGGCCGGCCTCTGCCGCCAGGCGCGCCCGGACAGCGAGCGGGAAACCCCCAGAAACGCAGGCAGGCTCCCCCCGTCGGCCATCAGACCGGCCGTGTCGTGCGGATGCGCTGGATCGTCCGGGTCGAGGAATCCATCACCAGCGTGTGGGTCGAGACGAAGCCGTCACGGACCAGCACCCCGTCCAGCATGGCGCCCTTGGTCACCCCGGTGGCCGCGAACACCGCATCCTTGGAGACCAGTTCGTGCAGGTCGTCTTTGCGGTCGAAATCCTTGACCCCGGTGCGCTCGGCCCGGGCCCGCTCGTCGTCGTTGCGGAAGATCAGCCGGCCCTGGAAATGGCCGCCGACGCACTTGAGCGCCGAGGCCGCCAGCACGCCCTCCGGCGCCCCGCCCGATCCCAGATACAGGTCGATGCCGGTCTCCGGCTCGGCCGTGTGGATCACGCCCGCCACGTCGCCGTCGGTGATCAGCAGCACCTTGGCCCCGACCTCGCGCAGGGCGGCGATCAGCTCGGCGTGACGCGGCCGGTCCATGACGCAGACGGTGATGTCGCGCGGATCGACGCCCTTGGCCGAGGCCAGCGAGCGGACGTTGTCCTGCGGCTTCATGTCGAGATCGACCGTGCCCGGCGCATAGCCCGGCCCGATGGCGATCTTGTCCATATAGGTGTCGGGCGCGTGCAGCATGCCGCCCTCGGCCGACATCGACAGCACGCACAGGGCGTTGGCCATGGCCTTGGCCGTCAGCGTCGTGCCTTCCAGCGGATCGAGGGCGATGTCGATGGCCGGGCCCTTCCCGGTGCCGACCTTCTCGCCGATGTACAGCATCGGCGCCTCGTCGCGTTCGCCCTCGCCGATGACGATCTTGCCGTCGATGTCGAGCGCGTTCAGCGCCGTGCGCATGGCGTCGACGGCCAGCTGGTCGGCCTGCTTCTCGTCGCCGCGGCCGATCTGGGCGTACGAGGCGATGGCGGCCAGTTCGGTGACCCGCGCCGCATCTGCGGCCAGCGTCGAAGCGTAGGGGGCCGTGACGGCCATGGCGTTCTCCTGAGGACGATGATCCCGGGATTCTGTCGTCCCGGCGACTGATTGTGTGGACTAGCGGCGGGGAATGGGCGGCGGCGCGCGGCCCCGCTCGCGGACGCGCCGGGCGAATTCCTCGATCTCGGCGGCGGTATTCTGCGTCACGGGCGCGACCTGCACCGCGTCGACCCGGGCCCGCACCGCCTCGGCGAAGGCGGCGGGATCTTCGTTGAGCGTCCATTCGATGCGCGAGACCTCGCCCGCCAGCGCTCCGCTCGTCACCCGCAGCGTATTGACCTCGGCGGCGACGACGGCCGGGTCGGGCTGGGGCTCGGGCGACTTCGGAAAGTCGGCCCAGCGGGGGTATTCGCGGTTGGCGTCGACCAGCGCCTGGACCCGCGGCGCCACAGGCGAGGTCGGGTCCGTCTGCGGATTGAACGCTCCCACGCAGGCCGTCAGACCGGCCGAGGCGACGGCGGCGGCCAGGACCGCTGCGAATTTCCGGATCGGCGCGTTCATTTCAGGGCCGGTCATATGCCATGATCGCGACTGGCGGAAGGGCGACGGCGGCCCTTGCGTCCGATCCTGACGTCCTCCCCGGAGTCCCTGCGCATGGCCAAGCGTCCGATCCCCCCGCCTCCGGCCCCCGGAACCGACGCCCCGCGCCCGGCCCGCAAGTCCGGCCGCCCCACCTCGGCCAAGCCCCCGCGCCCCCGCGCCGCGAAGGCCGCCGCCACGCCCGGACCGGCCACGGAGCCCCGGCCTGCCCCCGATCCCGCCCTCGCCTTCCCCGGCGCCGACCAGCGCCAGATGCTGGAGACCCTGTCGCTCAACCTGGCCAAGGCGGCCATGACCGCCCAGGCCGCCATCGCCGAAGCCGCCCTCAGTCAGGCCGACCGGCCCGCCGCCCTGTCGCCGGACCCGTTCAACGTCGGCCCGGCCATGACCCAGGTGATGACCGGCCTCGCCTCGCGCCCCGACAAGCTGTTCGCCGCCCAGGCCGACCTGTTCAACCGCTACATGGACCTGTGGGCCTCCACGACCCGCCGCGCCGCCGGAGAGGAATCCCCCGCCCCGCCCTCGAAGGACAAGCGCTTCAAGGACCCGGCCTGGTCCGAGAACCCGATGTTCGATGTCATGCGCCAGTCCTATCTGGTCACCGCCGACTGGATGAACGGCCTAGTCTCCAGCGTCGAGGACATCGACCCGCGCACCAAACGCCGCGCCGAGTTCTTCACCAAACTGCTGACCGACGCCTTCTCCCCCTCCAACTTCCTCGCCTCCAACCCGGCCGCCCTGAAGGCCCTGGCCGAGACCAACGGCGAATCGCTGGTCAAGGGCATGCAGAATTTCGCCGCCGACCTGGAGCGCGGCGCCGGCAAGCTGAAGATCAGCCAGGCCGACTACGGCCGCTTCGAGGTCGGAAAAAACGTCGCCACCGCCCCCGGCCAGGTGGTCTGGCGCGACGAGCTGTTCGAACTGATCCAGTACGATCCCGCCACGGAGAAGCAGCGCGCGATTCCGCTGCTGATCTTCCCGCCGTGGATCAACAAATTCTACATCCTCGACCTCCAGCCGGAGAACTCGATGATCCGCTGGCTGTCCAGCCAGGGCTTCACCGTCTTCGTCTGCTCCTGGGTCAATCCGGACGTCGACAAGGCGAACTACGGCTTCGACGACTACCTCCAGAAGGGCGTCTACCGCGCCGTCGAGAAGGCGCTCGAGCAATCGCAGACCGACCACATCAACACCGTCGGCTACTGCATCGGCGGCACCCTGATGGGCGCCGCCCTCGCCCACATGGCGGAACACAACGACACCCGCGTCAGCGCCAACACCTTCTTCGCCGCCCAGCACGACTTCGCCGAGGCCGGCGACCTGCTGCTGTTCACCGACGACCACTGGCTCAACGAGATCGAGCAGCAGATGGACGCGGCCGGCGGCGTCCTGCCCGGCGCGGCCATGGCCGAAACCTTCAACGCCCTGCGCGCCAACGACCTGATCTGGTCCTTCTTCGTCAGTAACTATCTGCTGGGCAAGGACCCGCCCGCCTTCGACCTGCTGTTCTGGAACGCCGACCAGACCCGCATGCCGAAGACGCTGCACATGGACTATCTGCGCTCGATGTACGGCCGCAACGCCCTTTCGCAGGGCCAGTTCGAGATCGGCGGCGTTCGCGTCGACCTGTCGAAGGTCCGCATCCCGCTCTACTTCCAGGCCAGCCGCGAGGACCACATCGCGCCCATGGCCTCGGTCTACCGCTCGGCGAAGGCCTTCAGGAACGCCGCCGTCACCCTGACCCTGGCCGGCTCGGGCCACATCGCCGGCGTGGTCAATCCGCCTGCCGCCAACAAATACCAGCACTGGCTCAACCCGGCCCTCCCCGACAGCCTTGTCGAATGGCAGGCCGGGGCCGAGGAACGCCCCGGCAGCTGGTGGAACCACTGGGCCGACTGGCTGCACGCCCGTTCCGGCGATTGGGTCCCGGCGCGGAATCCGTCCAGAGGACCCTTGAAGCCCATCGAACCCGCCCCCGGCGCCTATGTGAAGGTCAAGTCTTGAACCGCACCCCCAACGTCCTGCTGGCCGTGACCAGCGTCCTCGCCCTGTTCCTGGTCGCCCTCAGCGCCATCTCCACGGCCACGGCCGACCGCGCGCCGGTCTATCTCGCCTGCGCCCTGTTCAGCGCCCTCGGCTTCATCGTGTTGAACGGCCTGTGGATGCACAGCCGCAAGCGCAAGCCCAAGCCGCTTATCGACCGCACCGCCCCGGCCACCCTGATCATGGCCATGGTGTTTCCGCTCGTCATCATCCTCTCAGCCGCCCTGCCGCTGATCGCCCCGAACGGCGACTACGGCCTGATGCTGATCATGGCCGGCGTCTGGACGGGCCTGACCCTGCAGTCGGCCCGGGCGGCGCTCAAGCAGGCCTGAAGCTCAACGCCACGCCGTTGTTGCAATAGCGCTTGCCGGTCGGCCGCGGCCCGTCGTCGAAGATATGCCCCTGATGCCCCAGGCAGCGGGCGCAGTGATACTCCGTGCGCGGAATGCCGATGCCGTAGTCGGTCTTCGTGCCGATGTTGGCCTTGATGACATCGTAGAAGCTCGGCCAGCCGGTCCCGCTCTCGAACTTCCACTGCGAGCGGAACAGGGGCAGCTCGCAGCCCCGACACACATAGGTCCCGCGCCGGTGCTCGTCGTTCAGCGCGCTGGTGTACGGCCGCTCCGTCGCCTCGTGCCTCAGCGTCTGATAGCTCGCCGCCGGCAACCGCGCCCGCCATTGCGCGTCCGTCAGCCGTCGGAACGGCGAGTCCGCATACTGTCGCTCCGAGGCGTCGGCGGGCCCGGGCGAGCAGCCGCCCGCAGCGAAGGCGCCGACGGTCAGCATCAGATGGCGGCGGGAAAGATGGGTCATGATCCTGATACGTCGGAGCGAGGGCCGCGGTTTTCAAGCATCCCCCTCCCGATGGGAGAGGGTCAGCTGAGCCCCGTCCCCTCGTCCAGCCCCAGCATCAGGTTCAGGTTCTGCACCGCCGCTCCCGACGCGCCCTTGCCGAGGTTGTCCAGCAGCGCCACCAGCCGGACCTGCTCCCCGCCCCGGTCCCCGAACACGTGCAGCCGCATCCGGTTGGTGCCGTTCAGCCCCTCCGGATCGATCCCGGTCATGGCCTCGGTCGCCTCCAGCTCGGCCACCTCGACGAAGCGCGCCCCGGCGTGGGCCTCGGCCAGCGCCCCGTGCACCACCTCCACCGACGGCGAGCCAGGCAAGGCGCCCAGGTGCAGCGGAACCTCGACCAGCATCCCCTGCCGGTACGACCCCACCGCCGGCGCGAACAGCACCGGCCGTTCCAGCCCCGTGTGCCGCGTCATCTCCGGCACATGCTTGTGCTTCAGCGACAGCCCATAGGCGCGGAAGGCCTCGGCCCCCGCCTCGAACTCCGCGATCATCGCCTTGCCGCCGCCGGAATAGCCCGACACCGCATTGACCGTCACCGGCCAGCCCGCCGGGATGATCCCCGCGCTGACCAGCGGCCGGACCAGCCCGATGAAGCCGGTCGGATAGCAACCCGGGTTCGACACCCGCGTCGCCCCCGAGATCTTTTCCCGCTGACCCGGCGCCATCTCGGCGAAGCCATAGGTCCAGGCCGGATCGACCCGATAGGCCGTCGAGGCGTCGATCACCCGCACCGCCGGATTGTCGATCATCGCCACCGCCTCGCGCGCGGCGTCGTCCGGCAGGCACAGGATCACCGCATCGGCGCTGTTCAGCGTCTCGCGCCGCGCCTCCAGGTCGCGCCGCCGGTCGCCCAGCAGGATCAGCTCCAGATCGCCGCGCGCCTCCACCCGCTCGCGGATCTCCAGCCCCGTGGTCCCGGCCTCGCCGTCGATGAAGATAGTGTGGGTCATGGTCGCTACTTTGCCGCCTTGCAGTGACCTGCTCGAGCTTCAACTACCCGAGCCAAAGCAAGCTGTTCCATTTCTGCAAAGGTTCGGGCCTCCAAAGTGGTGATGCGACCGCTGGAAAAGGACACTACCGGAGACGTATTGTTGCTCGCGCGATCGGCGGCTCGCTGGGCTGCTATGACTTGGCTGACGGCTTCCCGACAATGCGCGATCACGGCGTCTGCAACGACATCGGCTCGGTCGTCGGCCGATGCGAATTTCCGTGCGGTTTGCTGGATGCAGAACTCGGCCACCGTAATTGAAGCGAAGACACGCGCTGAAGGATCAGATGCCGGTGCATTCGCCACCAGACTCGCCTGCATTCGCGTCTCGACGGGAGGCAGCGAAGTGCAGATGTCGTCATTGGGCAGGCTGCACCCTCCGAACGCCAAGATTGCCGCTCCGACCAAAGATTTCCCAACCGTCATAAGCCCACCCCCTACCGGCCAAAGAAAAAGGCGCCCCGGTTTCCCGGAGCGCCTTTGTAAACCAAGTCGCGGTTGCGACTAGCGCTTCGAGAACTGGAACGACTTGCGGGCCTTGGCGCGGCCGTACTTCTTGCGCTCGACGACGCGGCTGTCCCGGGTCAGGAAGCCGTGCGGCTTCAGGACCGGGCGCAGCGCCGGCTCATAGTGGGTCAGGGCGTGCGACAGGCCGTGGCGGATGGCGCCGGCCTGGCCCGACAGGCCCGAGCCCTGGACCGTGCAATCGACGTCGAACTGGGTGACGCGGTCGGTCACTTCCAGCGGCTGGGCGATCATCATGCGCAGGATTTCGCGGGCGAAATACTGCATCTGATCCTTGCCGTTGATGGTGATCTTGCCGGTGCCCGGCTTGATCCACACGCGGGCGATCGCGTTCTTGCGCTTGCCGGTCGAATAGGCGCGGCCCTGGGCGTCCAGCTTCTGGACATAGACAGGGTGCTCTTCGCCCGCGCCCGGGGATTGCATCCCCTTCAGGGCGTCGAAGCCGGTCAGGGTTTCGGCGGCGGGGGTTTCCACGGCGGGCGTTTCGGCAGTCACGTCGGTCATGCTCAGACGCTCCGGGTGTTCTTGGGAGACGCCGACTTGAAGTCGATCGTTTCCGGCTGTTGGGCTTCGTGGGTGTGCGCGGCGCCGGCGAACAGGCGCAGGTGCGTCATCTGCAGGCGGGCCAGCGGGCTCTCCTTGGGCAGCATGCGCTCGACAGCCTTCTCGAGCACGCGCTCGGGGAAGCGGCCGTTCAGAACCTTCTCGGGGGTCGTCTGCTTGACGCCGCCCGGGTGGCCGGTGTGGCGGTAGTAGATCTTGTCGGTGTTCTTCTTGCCGGTGAACACCACCTTGTCGACGTTGGTGACGACGACATAGTCGCCGCAATCGACGTGCGGGGTGTAGTCGCCGCGGTGCTTGCCGCGCAGACGGTTGGCGATGAAGGTCGCGAGACGGCCCACCACGACGCCTTCGGCGTCGATATGGATCCACTTCTTCGTGACCTCGGCCGGCTTCAGCGAAGCCGTGGTGCTCTTCAGCATGACGAGGGTTCCTGGGAGGGGACGAACAGAGTGCCCGTCCCGGGCGACCGGGAGGAGCGGAAGGCGCGCTGATAGAGGAAGGGTGTGGCCGGGTCAAGGCGGGATTTGTCCCCGCTATCCCGCTACTTCCTTACATTTCAATGTGATACGCACAGAGGTATTAAAATACCCTATCCCTTCTTTCTCCGCCGGGGGGAGAAGGAAGCGCGTGACGCTGTGCTTACAGTTCGCGGATTTATAGTCGGGTTCAGAAAATATTCCCCGGCCTTTCCAGATACATCGCAGATTCTCGAGCCAATCTTCCCGCCATAGGAAGCGGCCGGTCCATACTCCTGCCCATCCCGTCGGTGGGGAGGGCGTCGGATCCACGTTCCTCGATGGCGGCGGGCTGTGGTCGAGCGATGAAGCCCGGGCGACGGAGAGTCCGGGGGTCCTCGAGGGCGGGGATGGATCCTGCCCGCTTGCTCGCCGTGCGCTGTTGGAAGCGGGCTGCTGACGTCCTGAGGCCGTCATGTCCGCCCCGCGTCGGGTTCAGCAATGACCCCGGCGGTGATCCGGTAAGGCCCGAATGCCAAGGCCGCCAGCCGGAGGGCGTGTGGAAAACGACCACGCGGGGCAGTCTGCTTCGTCGAAACGGTAAAACACATCCCACACCGGGCGAGGCCCGGCTGTCTCGCGCCCTCCCCAACCGCTTGCCCGCAAGCGGCGAAGAGTCGTGCCCATTGTCACGAAACCCTGATGACCGCCGCCGCCCGCGCCGCCATAACGCCCTGCCCCTTCGGAGTCTCCCATGCGCCTGCAACGTCGCGACCTTCTCACCGGCTCGGCCGCCGCGATCGCCTTCGCCGGCCTCGCCCGCAACGTTCAGGCCCAGACCGCGGCGACCGAGGAGACCTACGTTAACGAGGTGCACGGCTACGGCCCTCTGGTCCGCGATTCCAACCGCCTGCTCGACCTGCCCGAGGGCTTCACCTACCAGGTCATCTCCCAGAGCGGCGACACCATGGACGACGGCCTGTTCGTCCCCGGCCAGCCCGACGGCATGGGCTGTTTCGACCTCGGCGGCGGCAAGGTCGCCCTGGTCCGCAACCACGAACTCAAGGGCTCCAGCGGCCTGCACCGTAACCTCGGCCCTGGCGGCTTCCATCAGGAGCGCATTGGCCTGCTCGACCCGTCGAAGGGCTACGACACCTACAAGGACGGCCGCGCCCTCCCCGGCGGAACCACCACCCTCGTCTATGACCTCGAGACCCGCCGCACCGTCAGTCAGCACCTGTCCCTGGCCGGAACCTCCACCAACTGCTGCGGCGGCCACACCCCCTGGGGCAGCTGGCTGACCTGCGAGGAGAACACCGAGACCGCCGACACGGCCGACGTGACCAAACCCCATGGCTTCGTCTTCGAGGTTCCTGCGACCGCCGCCGGCCTGGTCGACCCCGTCCCCCTCAAGGCCATGGGCCGGTTCGACCACGAGGCGGTCTGCATCGATCCCGCGACCGGCGTCGTCTATCTGACCGAGGACCAGAACGACGGCCTGTTCTACCGCTTCATCCCGGCCACGCCCGGCCGCCTCGCCGACGGCGGCCGCCTGCAGGCCATGGCCTTCAGGGACAGGCCCGGCGCCGATTCCCGCAACCAGGACGCCCGCGAATGGGCCGTCGGCGATTGGCGCGAGGTGGTCTGGGTCGATCTGGATGACGTCGAATCGCCGAACGACGACCTGCGCCTGCGCGGCCATGCCGCCGGGGCCGCCCTGGTGGCGCGCGGCGAGGGAATCTTCTGGGGCGACGGCGAGCTCTACATGACCGCCACCTCGGGCGGTCCGCTGCGCCGCGGCCAGATCCTGCGTTACGTCCCGTCGGCGGCGGGGGGACGCATCCAGCTGTTCCTCGAAAGCGCCGACGAGCGCACCATGAACATGGGCGACAACATCACCGTCGCGCCCTGGGGCCACCTGGTCGTCTGCGAGGACAACTACTCGTCCGACATCCGCAACCATCTCAAGGGCGTCACCCCGGACGGCAAGGTCTATACAATCGGCCGCAACGTCTTCACCGGCAACAGCGAGTTCGCCGGCGCGGTGTTCTCGCCCGACGGCGAGGTCCTGTTCGTCAACATCATGTACCCCGGGATCACCTTCGCGATCAGAGGACCCTGGACCTCGGTCCGGACATGAACAGGCGCGGTTGCGAACGGCGGACCAGCCACAGGTTCACCGTCGCGATCGCCAGCACCAGCGCCGCCCCCGCCTGATGCAGGGCGCCGAGCCACAGCGGCACGGCGTGGATCAGGGTGACGACCCCCAGCACCGCCTGCAGCCACAACGCCGCCGCCAGGGTGAAGGCCGCCGCGCCCAGCCCCTCGGCCAGCCGCCACCGCCACGCCTGCCACGCATACAGGGTGCCGCCGAGCAGGAGGCCGTAGGCCATCGCCCGGTGATTGAACTGGACCAGGCCCTGGTCGTGCAGGAAGGCCAGCGCCCCCTGCCCCCACTCGATCGGCGGCAGGATTTCGCCGTTCATCAGGGGCCAGTCGGTAAAGACGAAGCCGGCCTTGGCCCCCGCCACGAGACCGCCCAGCAGACACTGCAGGAACACCGCGCCCAGCAGGATCGCCGCGCCCCGGCTCCAGCCCACCGGATGCCGCGAACGCTCCGCGCCGTTCCACGCCTCCAGCCCGGTCCAGATCAGGCCCATGAAGATCAGCAGCGCCAGCCCCAGGTGCACAGCCAGCCGCTCCGGCGCCACGTCGATCCGTTCGCTCAGCCCGCTGGACACCATCCACCAGCCGATCAGCCCCTGCAGTCCGCCCAGCGCCAGCAGCACCGCGCAGCGCCCGATCAACCGCCGCGGCATGGCCAATCCGCCGAACAGCGACCGGGGCGGCGCCAGCCGCGCCAGCAGAAAGACGAGGAACGGCAGGGCGAACACTCCGCCGATCAGCCGCCCCAGCTGGCGGTGCGTCCACTCCCACCAGAAAATGCCCTTGAACTCGCCCAGCGTCATGCCGGCGTTGACCTGCGCGTACTGCGGAATGGCCTGGTATTTCTCGAACGCCTCGGCCCAATCGGCCGCGTTCACCGGCGGCAGGGCGCCCATGATCGGCTTCCATTCGGTGATCGACAGGCCCGATCCGGTCAGCCGCGTCACGCCGCCGACCACCACCATCGCGAAGACCAGCGCCGCCGTCGCGAACAGCCAGATCGCAACCGCCCGACTTTGATCGCCCCCGCTGAAACGCTTCATTCGACGCCCGCCATCCCGACCGTTACACTGGGCGATGCGCCGCTGGTCCGGCGCCCGCCTGAGCGGTATGCCCGCCCACGGTGGCGAGATCGAGTCGGTTTTCGGCGCCGGAGCGTCGCAGGTCAGGAGAACGCGGTTGCCATACGCCGACATCGTAATCGCCGTTCTGGGCGCCTTCGCCCTGGCCTGGACCGCCGATCAGTTGACCGGACGGCGCGGCCTGTTCGCCACCTCGCTGGTCTCCGGCGTCGCCGCCGTGGCGGGCTGGTTCCTGGCCATCCGCGTCTTCGCCGTCTCGACCATGGACCAGTGGACCTGGGTCGGCTGGTCGCTGGCCGCCTCGGCCCTCGCCCTGGCGACCTTCTTCCTGTTCCGGAACAAGCGCTGACATGGGGCCGCGCACCCGGCGCTTCATCGCCATGCTCGGCGTACTCGCGTTCCTGGTCTTCTGGATCTGGGGCGCCATCGCCCTGCGCGACGCCCTGCCGTCCGGCCAGCTCATCGACCTCGTGGTCTTCGCTGTCGCCGGAATCGGCTGGGGCGTGCCGCTCTATCCGCTGTTCAAATGGGCGGAACGCGGGTCGGGAGAACGCTGACCCAAGACCTGTTGGACGATCTGAAGCGGAAACCCGGCGCATGAGAAACGGTCGGCGGAACAGGCTCGAGGCTATGATTGAGAGCTGGCGCTTCAGGTATATGCCGGGCGTGGCTCAGCGCCTCCTCGATGTCAGTCTTGTCTTAGCCCGCCCGAAACTCGACCCTGCGAAACCGCTGGGCGTTCTGATCGACAGCAACATCCTTCATCACGCCGTCACGCACGAGACCCGGTGGATATCTACCGGGCAGTCTCTTTGGGGCGGAAAGCACCCCATCGACACCGGCTATCTCGCCAGGGTCCCGGTCCACAATCGCGAGACCCAAAAAGCCGAGTATGAGGACATCAAGTATCTCCCGGGCTTAGTCCGCCTGTTCAAAACTCAGCATTTGAAGTTCTGGTCATCCGTAGAATTGAAAGTCGAGCAGTCCCAGCACCCCAACGCCCGTTTCGATGCTATCCATCTGTATGACCATACGTTGCTAAAGCCGAACGAGCTCGACTGCGTCGATGGAAGTCCTTGGGCTCTCTTGCTCGATCGGTCGCTGTCGGAAGCCGACGCCCAACAGCCGCGGCTGGCAGCTTCTGATGACGAGCGATATCACGAGTTGGTCAAGGTGCTCGGCCCGAACAACACTCAGGACGCGTGGCACCTCCGCACTGCCGAGATCCATGGCCTGCCGCTTTTCCTGACGATGGACTACCGGCTTGTAAGAAACATCGCTGCGCAAAAACGGAATCGGGTGGTCGCAAGCCTAACGACTGAAGCTATCACGCCGAGCGCCTTGGGTTCGCGGCTGGGGTTGATTCCCTACCCCCCGGTGCTCCTCAGCTACACCAACGCTTCGTATCCGGTCCGTGCCGACCTGAGTTTACCGGGGGACAAGCGAGGCCCTTCCTTCCGGCCCAAGAATCGAAAGGCGGAAGCTGATGGCGCGGAATAAGCGGCGTCAGCAGGCCGTCTGTGACAAACCGCAATTGCAAAGGGCCGCCCGAAAGCGGCCCCCTGCCCAACCGCCTTCATGGAGAAGATGGTCGGAGCGACAGGATTCGAACCTGCGACCCCTTGACCCCCAGTCAAGTGCGCTACCAGGCTGCGCCACGCTCCGAGAGGCGCTCCCTATAGACGGGGCGCCGTCGCCCCGCAAACCCAAAAGCGACCTGTCAGGCGGTTCTCGAAAGAACGGCCTCGAGACGCGCCCGCGCACCCTCCAGTTCGGCCAGGATCTGCCGCAAGCGGATCGACGAACTTCCGTGCGGAACCGCCGCTGCGGGCGGTGCTCCCGCGCCGCCCTCGGGCTCGAACGGTACTGCGCCGTCCGGGTCCCCATAGACGGCCAGCCGCTTCAGCCCCTGTTCGCGATGCAGGCGCTGCACGCCCTTGATGGTCAGGCCGTCCTCATGCAGCAGCCGTTTGACCGCCTTCAGCAGCACCACGTCCTGCGGGCGATAGAAGCGCCGCCCGCCCGCCCGCTTCAGCGGCGTGATGAACGGGAATTTGGTTTCCCAGAAGCGCAGCACGTGCTGCGGCGTCCCGACCTCGTCGGCCGCTTCGGAAATGGTGCGAAAGGCGTTCGGGCTCTTGGCCACGGCGCGTCAGGCCTCCACGACGGCGTCGTGAACCCGGCCCTTCATGATCTGCGAGGCCCGGAAGCTGATGACCCGGCGCGGGTGGATCGCCGCCGGCTCGCCCGTCTTGGGGTTGCGGCCCATCCGGGCGCGCTTGTCGCGGACCTGGAAGACACCGAAGCCGGACAGCTTCACCGTCTCGCCGCGCTCGAGGGATTCGATGATCAGCTCAAGGGTCCGCTCGACGAGGGCCGAGCACTCCTGCCGCGACAGGCCGACCTCCTCGTGGACCGCCTCACACAGGTCCGCCCGCGTCAGGGTCTGGTGCTGAGCCAATGGTCCGCTCCCCTAGAAAAGTCCGTCACGCCCATAAAAGAGCAAGCGCCTTCAAATGGAAAGCCGAATTGCGCCCTACAGGCGAAAGGCGCAGGCGCCCCATGTCAGACCGCCACCCATGGCCTCGGCCAGAACGAGGTCGCCGCGCTTGATCCGTCCGTCCTGAATGGCCGCGTCGAGCGCCAGCGGAATGGAGGCCGCCGAGGTGTTGGCGTGCAGGGCCACGGTCGAGATCACCTTGTTCTCGTCCAGCCCCAGACGGTCGCCCACCCCCTTGATGATCCTCTGGTTGGCCTGGTGCGGCACGAACCAGTCGACGTCGGTGATCTCGATGCCCGAGGCGGCGCAGCAGGCCGTGATCGCCTCGGCGATATTGACCACGGCGTTGCGGAACACCTGGTTGCCGGCCATCCGCAGGTGCCCGACCGTCCCGGTCGTCGCCGGACCTCCGTCGACATAGAGCAGATCGGTCTTGGTCCCGTCGCAGCGCAGGGCGAAGCCGAGCAGGCCGCGGTCGGCCTTGGTCCCCTGCCCCTCGCGCGGCTCCACGACCACGGCCCCGGCCCCGTCGCCGAACAGTACGCAGGTCGACCGGTCGGTCCAGTCCATCAGCCGGGTCATCTCCTCGGCGCCGATGACCAGGGCGCACTTCGCCATGCCGCGCGCCACGAAACCGTCGGCGACGCTGAGGGCGTAGACGAAGCCCGAACAGACCGCCTGGACGTCGAAGGCGATGCAGGTCGGCACGCCGAGCTTGCGCTGCACGATCGAGGCGACCGACGGGAAGGTCATGTCCGGCGTCGTGGTGGCCACCACGATCATGTCGATGTCCCCGGCGCTGAGGCCGGCGTCGGCCAGAGCCCGCTTCGACGCCTCCACGGCCAGATCGCTGGTCGGCTGGTCGTCGCGCGCTTTGTGCCGCTGGCGAATGCCGGTGCGCTCGACGATCCACTCGTCCGAGGTGTCGACGATCTTCGCCAGGTCGGCGTTGGTCACGACCTGTTCCGGCAGGTAGGAACCGACGCCGGTCACGGCGCTGCGAATGACGCTCACTGGGGAGTCTCCATGGCCGCATCCTCTGCGGCCGGCTGTTCAAGCACGACGGTCAGCCGGTTCAGGCTGTCGCTGACCTTCTTCAGATAGTCGCTCCGCGCCAGTTCGACAGCGATGCGGATCGCATTTCCGTAACCCTTGGCGTCGGCGCCGCCATGGCTCTTCACCACGATGCCGTTCAGGCCCAGCAACGGCCCGCCGTTGATGGTGCTTGGATCGATCTTCTGGCGCATCCGCCTGAGCGCCGGCAGGGCCAGCAGGGCGCCCGCCTTCGCCGGCACGCTGGAGGTCAGCGCCTCCTTCATCAGGGTCGAGATGAACCGCGCGACCCCCTCGGCGGTCTTCAGGGCGATATTGCCGGTGAAACCGTCGGTGACGACCACGTCGACCGTGCCCTTGGCGATGTCGTCACCCTCGACGAAGCCCCTGTAGTCGAGCCCGAACCCGCCTTCACGCAAGATACGGGCGGCCTCGCGGACCTCCTCATGCCCCTTCATGTCTTCCGAGCCGACGTTCAGCAGGCCGATGGTCGGACGATCGGCCCCGCCGGCTGCGCCGTGCACCGCCGCGTGGAACGCCTCGCCCATAATGGCGAACTCGACCAGCTGTTCGGCGTCGCTCTCGATATTGGCCCCGACGTCCAGAACCGCCGTGACGCCCCGCAGGGTCGGCCAACTGGCGACGATGGCCGGCCGCTCGAGCCCGTGGGCGGACATCCGCAGGATCAGTTTCGAGATCGCCATCAGGGCGCCGGTGTTGCCCGCCGAGACGACCGCACCGGCCTCACCCAGTTTCACGGCCTCGATGGCGTTCCACAGGCTCGAGCCCTTGCCCCGCCGCATCGCCTGGGCGGGTTTCTCGCTCATGGCCACGACCTTGTCCGTGTGGCGCACCTCGCAGATGTCGTCGCCCAGGGCGCATCTGGCCATCTCCGCCCGGATCGAGGCCGCGTCGCCGTGCAGCAGAAAGCGCACGCCCTCGCCGCCGTGGTGCTTTCGGTAATCGCGCACCCCCGCCACCACGACCGGCGGACCGTGGTCCCCGCCCATGGCGTCGAGCGAAATCAGAACTGGGGATGACAAGCCGCTTCGACTCCGTCGCGCCTTCAGCCCGGCGCTCGTCTGGGGCGACGATAGCGCCGCACCGAGGGGATGCAACCGCGCCGCCTTTGCGTCAACCTTCGTCGGACGGCCGAAGCTGCTTCAGCACCGCGAAGGGCGAGATTTCCGTCGGCTCCGGGGGCTGCACGAACTCCGCGCCGGGCTTGCGGGGGAAGGGATCCAGCCGCAGGGCCAGCTGCTCGACCGCATATTGCCCCAGGTCAACTTGCCCGCCCTCGATCGGATCGGGCGATTCGTCGTCCAGGGTGATGACGATCTCGTCGGACTCCTCATCGACCGCCTCCGCCAATGATACGGCGAAGGGGGCGTCGATTTCGACCGGCAGCGGTTCCAGGGTGATGCCGCAGGTCTGGGCGAGGCTAGCGCGCACCCGGCCGGACAGCCGCCAGCCGCCGGGTGACGGCGCGAGGGTCATCTCCGCCACGAACGTGTCCAGTGAGGCGAGGTCCAGGGCCTTGGCGATCCGGGCTCGCGCCGCCGCGTCCGGCTCCAGGGTCCGGGTCACGCCGCCGCCGACCTGATGCAACCGCACCGGCTCGCTGTAGGGCAGGTCCACGCCGCTCATCCCTTGATCTCCGCCCAGTCGGGCCGCGCCGTGGCGGCCTTGAAATCCTGCGCCGCCAGTCGGGCGCGGCTGGCCAGCGCATAGGCCGCCAGGGCCTCGCCCGCGGCCGGCTCTTCGCTCTCGAACACGTTGCGGGCCAGGCTCGCGGCCAGGCCGGCGGCGGCCCCCGAGCGCAGCGGCGGCTCATAGGCGGTCATGCGGCCGTACATCGCCTCGCCCAGCTTGCGCATCTTCTTGCCGACCGAGATGTCGCCCACGCCCAGCTCACGAAGCGCGTGGTCCAGCGCCGACACATAGACATCGAACAGGGCCTGCGCGGCCTCGCTGCCCGCCTCGCCCTCGTCTCGCAGCCGCATGACCAGCAACAGCACATGCAGGGTGTAGAGTTCGAACCGCGCGTCGATACGGTCAGCGACGCCCATCCGGGTATAGAAGCCCGGGTCGCGCGCCTGCCGCACCGCCAGTTCATACAGCGGCTCGCCCAGACGCTCGCGGGGACGGGTTCGGAACAGATTCTGAAGCATGATCATGCGGCCCCTTTTCCGCCGCGCCGTTGAACTAAGGCTCGGGTCCGGTTAGGTCAAAGACCTTGTTCTCTCGCAGGCGCCGTCCATGCTCCGTACCAAGCTCCTTTTCGCTGCCCTTTCAGCCGCAGCGCTGACCGCCGGATGCGCTCCGATCGTGGGTCAGAACGGCTTTCAGGCCATCGACGCCAAGCCTGCCGACATCGTGGCGGGGACCGACACCAAGCAGACCGTGCTGACCAAGCTCGGCACGCCGTCGACGACCTCGACCTTCGAGCGCGACAACATCTGGTACTACATCAGCCAGGTCACCGAGAAATACACCTATAACCTGCCGCAGGTGACCCAGCGGACGGTCACCGAGATCACCTTCAACGACGCCGGCCAGGTGGCCGAGGTCCGCACGCTCGGGCTCGATGACGGGCAGCAGGTCGCCATGAACCGGCGCGAGACCCCGACCCGCGGTCGTCAGCTGACGCATCGTAGACACGGAAACGCCCCGGAGATCGCTCTCCGGGGCGTCTTTCGTTGTGCTTCCGCCGCGCTCGAAGAAACGCGGCGGAAGGCCGGTGATCAGCCGACGTTGCCGCTGGCCAGCACGGCCAGCAGCAGCAGGGCGACGATGTTGGTGATCTTGATCATCGGATTCACCGCCGGACCGGAGGTGTCCTTGTAGGGATCCCCCACCGTGTCGCCGGTCACCGCGGCCTTGTGGGCCTCGGAGCCCTTGCCGTGGACGACGCCGTTGCGATCGGTGAAGCCCTCCTCGATCACCTTCTTGGCGTTGTCCCAGGCGCCGCCGCCCGAGGTCATCGAGATGGCCACGAAGAGGCCGGTCACGATCACACCCATCAGCATGGCGCCGAGGGCGGCGAAGGCGTGCGCCTTCTCCGGCTGGATCATCAGCACCACGACGAACAGCACGATCGGCGACAGAACCGGCAGAAGCGACGGCACGATCATCTCGCGGATCGCCGCCTTGGTCAGGATGTCGACGGCCCGGCCGTACTCAGGCTTCACCTCATAGGTCATGATGCCCGGGTTCTCGCGGAACTGGCGGCGGACCTCGGCCACGACCGACTCGGCCGCGCGGCCCACGGCCATCATCGACATGCCGCCGAACAGGAAGGGCAACAGCCCTCCGAACAGCAGCCCGACGACGACGTACGGATTGGTCAGGGCGAAGTCGATCGCGCCCATGTTGGCGAAGAAGGGGAACTCCGCCGCATTGGCCGCGAAATACTGCAGGTCCGAGGTGTAGGCTGCGAACAGCACCAGCGCGCCGAGGCCCGCCGAACCGATCGCATAGCCCTTGGTCACGGCCTTGGTGGTGTTGCCGACCGCGTCCAGGGCGTCGGTTGAATGACGAACTTCCGACGGAAGCCCGGCCATTTCGGCGATGCCGCCGGCGTTGTCGGTGACCGGTCCGAAGGCGTCCAGGGCCACGATCATCCCGGCGACGCCGAGCATGGTGGTGGTGGCGATGGCGATGCCGAACAGGCCCGCCAGCTGGTAGCTGGCCACGATGCCGACGATGATGGTCAGGGCCGGCAGGGCCGTCGATTCAAGCGAGACGGCCAGACCCTGGATGACGTTGGTGCCGTGGCCCGAGACCGAGGCGTTGGCGACCGAGCGCACCGGGCGGAAGTTCGAGCCTGTGTAGTATTCGGTGATCACCACGATGGCGGCCGTCACGGCCAGTCCGACGAGGCCGGACCAGAACAGGTTCATGGCGGTGATCGGGTCGCCGCCGACGGGCGTGACCACGGCGTTGTCGGGCAGCAGCTGGTTGATCACCAGCCACAGGGCGCCGACCGAGAGGACGCCGGTGACGATCAGGCCCTGATAGAGGGCGCCCATGATGTTCTGCTTCTTGCCCAGCCGGACGAAGAAGCTGCCGATGATCGATGTGACGATGCAGACGCCGCAGATGGCCAGCGGCAGCAGCATCATGGTCTCGACGTAGGGCAGGTCGCGGAAGAAGATCGCGGCCAGCACCATGGTGGCGACCGTAGTCACCGCATAGGTCTCGAACAGGTCGGCGGCCATGCCGGCGCAGTCGCCGACGTTGTCGCCCACGTTGTCGGCGATGGTCGCCGCGTTGCGGGGATCGTCCTCCGGAATGCCGGCCTCGACCTTGCCCACCATGTCGCCGCCCACGTCGGCGCCCTTGGTGAAGATGCCGCCGCCGAGACGCGCGAAGATGGAGATCAGCGAGGCGCCGAAGCCGAGCGCCACCAGGCCGTCGATGACCTCGCGGCTGGTGCTCTCGAAGCCCACGCCCATGGTCAGGAAGGCATAGTAGCCCGCCACGCCCAGCAGGGCGCCGCCGGCCACGAACATGCCGGTGATGGCGCCGGAGCGGAACGCCAGGTCGAGACCCTTGGACAGGCTCTCCGAGGCGGCCTGCGCGGTGCGGACGTTGGCCCGGACGGAGATCAGCATCCCCGCGAAACCGGCCAGGCCCGACAGGACGGCACCGATCACGAAGCCGAAGGCGGCCCACTGGCCGATCAGGAACCAGGCGGCGATCAGGATGACGACGCCGACCATGGCGATGGTGGTGTACTGCCGCCGCAGATAGGCCGAGGCGCCTTCCTGGATCGCGGCGGCGATCTCGCGCATCTTGTCGTTGCCGGTCGAGGCCTTCATCAGCGAGGCCGTCTGGACCAGTCCGTAGAGGACCCCCAGCGCGCCCGCGGCGATGACAAGCCACAGATAGTTACTCATGGCGTTTCCAAACCCTGTGTTCTAGAGGCGCCCGGACCCTTGGCGCGGCGGGCGTTATTCGCCTCTTTCCGCCTTCCGGTCCCCCCGTGCGCACCGGACGCGAGTCTGCGTCCCTGGGGAAATGCGGCGGAAACGTGCCAAATGCGCCGGAGCTACGCAACAGGGTTGGTGAACGAGGCTCAGCCGCCCCGCAGGCCGGTGCGCCGTCGCGGCGCCTGGCTGACGACCTCGACCCGGGTCACGGCCCCGCGTCCGGCGATCGGGACCGCGGCGCGCATCAGGCTGGCCGACAGCGCCGCCGCGTCGATTCGGGTCCAGTCATCCGCCACCACGAACGGCGTCCGGTGCCCGGCGCGAACCAGGGCGTCGCGCAGATAGGCCTCTTTCGGTCGCATCGATTCGGGGGTCGCGGAGCCGCCGAGGTGCAGGCGCAGCGAGACGAAGACGTAGTTGCGGATACGCCCGCCGGCGATGATCGGCAGGCCCACGCCGGCGATGGCCAGGCTGGCGCCCGGCGCCGGCGTGTCGCCGGCGTCGGCGATCGTGGCCGCGGCGAGGGACGGCAAGACGACGGAGGCGGCGATCAGGTCACGGCGGCGCATGGACCGACCATGGGACGCGCGCCTTGAGATTTCGTTGTCAGCCGTGGGTGAAGCCGGGCCGGTCGATGGCGACCGGCTGACCGGCGAACCGGGCGACGATCCCCTGCCCCGCCACGACCCGGCCGATACGGGTGAGCCGAAGGTGGCGCCGGTCCGCCTCGCGCCGCAGCGCGGCCTCGTCGGCGGCGCGGGCGGTGAAGGCGATCTCGTAGTCGTCCCCGCCGGTGACCAGCTTCTCCAGCGCCGCCTGTTCATCGACCCGGCCGTCGTACCAGGCCTGCCCCGCGGCGGACCGGGGCGTGACCTCCAGGTCGATCTCGATCCGGGCCCCGCTGGCCTCGGCCATGTGTCCGAGGTCGGCGACCAGCCCGTCGGAAATATCGATGGAGGCGCTGGCGAAATCGCGGATCGGCCCGGTGAATTCGACGCGCGGCGTCGGCATCCGGTACTGCTCGATCAGGGCCGCGATCCGGTCCGGCTCGAGCGACAGCTTGTTCTGCGCCGCCTGCAGGCCCAGCCAGCCGTCGCCGATGGAGCCGGTCACGAACACCAGATCGCCGACGCGGGCGCCGGCGCGACCCACCGTGCGGCCCTTTGGCGTCCAGCCCAGCAGGGTTATCGAGAAGCTGGCCGGTCCCGGCGTGACCACGGTGTCGCCGCCGAGCAGGGCGACGCCGAACGCCTTCTGGTCTGTGCGAAGGCCATCTACGAAGGTCTTGCGCTCGGGCCAGCCGCAGCGCTCGGACCAGTGACAGGCGAGCAGATAGCCGAACGCCTCGGCGCCTTTTGCGGCCAGGTCCGACAGGTTCACCCGAAGAAGCTTCCGCGCCACGGTGTCGAGGGGGTCGGTGGGCAGGAAATGAACGCCCTCGACCAGGGCGTCCTTGGTCAGGACGAGGTCGTGTCCGGCCTTTGAGGGGACGACCGCGACGTCGTCCTTCAGGCCCCGGCCCCATTCAGGGTGCGCGAGGGGCGCGAACAGCCGCCGGATGGTCTCGAACTCACCGGCGACGTCGACCGCCGCCATCAGGAAGCGCGGGCGTCCCGCGCCACGCCGTCCAGGGCGGCGTTGACGAATTTCGCCTCCGCGTCGTCGAAGAAGGCCTTGGCCAGTTCAACATACTCGTCGATCACGATCTCCTTCGGAACATCCTGCCGTTCGCGCAGCTCCCAGGCGCCGGCGCGCAGGAGAGCCCGCAGGGTCGAGTCGAGACGTTCAAGCCGCCAGTTGGAGGCCAGGCGCGCCTTCACCGCATTGTCGATGTCCCGCTGCCCGCCGACCACGCCCCGCACGATCTCGGCGAACCAGGCCTCGTCGGCCTCGGCGAGCGGTTCCCCCTCGATGTCGGCGTCGAAGCGATGGTTCGAGAACTCGGTGATGACCGTCTCCACGCCCTCCCCGGCCAGCTCCATTTGATACAGGGCCTGGACGGCGGCGAGGCGCGCCACGGTGCGCGCGCGGCGCTGCTTGCTGGTCAGCTGCGGCTCGGCGCGCTGTTTTTCGGCTTCGGCGAGTTGCTCGAGCACGGACTGGAGGCTGGCGGGTTCGGTCACGACGCCAGTCCTACGCGCAGCCGCTTGCGCAAGGCAATCAGATCGAGACAGGCGCGGGCTGCGCCGCCGCCCTTGTCGCCTTCGCTGAGGCGAGCCCGGGCCCAGGCCTGGTCTTCGTCCTCGGTCGTCAGGATGCCGTTGCCGATGGCGACGCCCTTGAGGCCGAGGTTGCGCAGCCCCGCCGCCGACTGATCCGAGACGATCTCGAAATGATAGGTCTCGCCGCGGATGACGCAGCCCAGCGCGACATAGCCGTCGTAACGCGGCGCGGTCGGGAAGCGGCCCGCCTCCTCGGCCAGGGCGATGGCGGTCGGAATCTCCAGCGCGCCGGGCACGGAGACGACGTCGAACTCGACCTCCTGGGCGCGCAGGGCGTCCTTCGCCCCTTCCAGAAGGGCGTCGGCCAGATCGTCATAGAAGCGCGCCTCGACGATGAGGACGCGGAAGGGGTCGCTTATGATTGGTCTTCTCCGTCCATGTCGCGCCAGCCGACGATGCGCAGGCCGTAACCTTCCAGCGCGGTGGGATTGGGGCGGGTCGAGCTCATCACGATCATGTCGCGCACGCCGAGATCGAGCAGGATCTGGGCCCCGACGCCGTAGTTGCGCAGCGCCCGGTCGACGGCCTTGGGCTTTTCAACGCCCGCCAGCCGCTCGGCCAGTCCGTGAAGCTCCGGATCCCGCAGGAACACGGTGACGCCCGCCCCGGCGTGCTCGCTGATCGCCTTCAACGCCCGCGGCACATAATCCTGGCGAGCCTCGACATGGCCGAGCAGATCGGCGGCGAAATCGACCTGGTGCATTCGCACCAGGGTGGGCTTGCCCGCTTCGATCTTGCCCTTCACGAGGGCCACGTGTTCGACGCCCTCGATGGTGTTCCGGTAGAGCATCAGGCGGAAGGGACCGCCGTGGACGCTCTCGAACGGCGTGTCCATGACGCGCTCGACATAGCGTTCGGTGCGGCGGCGATAGGCGATCAGGTCGGCGATAGTGCCGATCTTCAGGCCGTGAAGTTGGGCGAAGGCGACGAGGTCGGGCATCCGCGCCATCGAGCCATCGTCGTTCATGATCTCGCAGATCACGCCGGCCGGCGTCAGCCCCGCCATGCGGGAGATGTCGACGGCCGCCTCGGTGTGGCCGGTGCGGACCAGCACGCCGCCGTCACGGGCGACCAGCGGGAAGACATGGCCCGGCGAGACGATGTCGTCCGCGCCCCGGGTCGGATCGGCGGCGACCTGCACGGTTCGGGCCCGGTCGGCGGCGGAAATGCCCGTGGTGACGCCGTCCCTGGCCTCGATCGAGACGGTGAAGGCGGTGCCCATGCTCTCGCGGTTCTCGGCCGACATCGGCGGCAGGCGCAGCTGGCGCGCGCGTTCGCCGGTGATGGCCAGGCAGATCAGGCCGCGCGCGTGGCGAGCCATGAAATTGATCTGGTCCGGCGTGGCGAACTGGGCCGGGATGATGATGTCGCCCTCGTTCTCCCGATCCTCAGCGTCGACGAGGATGTAGGGCTTGCCGTTGCGGGCGTCCTCGAGGATGTCCTCGATGGAGCTGATCGGGCTGTCGTTCATGTTGGCCGCCAGTTGCATCACGCCGTCTCCTGCCACCGCGCGAGGTAACGCGCCAGCATGTCGATCTCGAGATTGACCGCGTCGCCGGGCTTGAGGTCGCCCAGGGTCGTGGCCTCCCAGGTGTGGGGAATGATGTTCAGGCCGAAGGTGCGGCCCTCCACCGCGTTCACGGTCAGCGATACGCCGTCCACCGTGATGGACCCCTTGGGCGCGATATAGCGGTGCAGCGGTTCCGGCGCCTCGATCTCGATCCGGTGCGAGCCGCCCTCCGGCGTGACCGAGACGACGCGGCCCAAGCCGTCGACATGGCCCGAGACCACATGGCCGCCCATCTCGTCGCCCAGCCTGGCGGCGCGCTCCAGATTGACCCGGTCGCCCTCGCTCCAGTCGCCCAGCGTTGTCTTCGACAGGGTCTCGCCCGAGACCTCGACCGCGAACCAGCCGGGGCCCTTCTCGGTGACGGTCAGGCAGCAGCCGGCGTGGCTGATCGAAGCGCCGAGGTCGATGCCCGACGTGTCCCACGCCGTCTCGATCTCGTAGCGCCGATCACGCTCGGTCTGCCGGACCGAGCGGACCCGACCAATGTCTGTGACGATGCCTGTGAACATCAGAGCCTCTCGTAGCGCTCCCACAGGTCGTCACCGCAAGGCGCGACCGCAAGGCGCCGGAACCGGCGCGCCAGTCCGAGCTCCGCCACGTCGAGCGGACCAACCCCCGGACGCCCCTCCGAGCCGAGCAGGATCGGGGCCCGGAACCATTCGATGCGGTCCACCGCGTCGCCGCGAAGGAAGCTGGCCGCGACCTCGCCGCCGCCCTCGACGAGCAGGGAGATGAGCCCCCTGCCCCGCAGGATCGTCAGCATGTGGCGCAGCGAGACCCGGCCGTCTCTCCCGGCGTGCACCTTGATCACCTCGACGCCGGCACGAACCAGGGCCGGCGACGGCAGCTGGACGGTCATGACGATCAGCGGCGTCTTGCGCGCCGACCGGACCAGCTTCGAGCCCGGTTTCAGCCGCTGGCGGCTGTCGAGCACGATCCGGATCGGCTGCTGGTCCTCAAGCCCCGGCTGCCGGACGGTCAGCAGCGGATCGTCGGCCAGGGCTGTGCCGACGCCCACCAGAATCGCGTCGTGGGAGGCGCGCAGCCGGTGGCCCTCGGCGCGGGCGAGTTCGCCGGTGATCCACTGGCTTTCGCCCGAGGCCGTAGCGATGCGGCCGTCGAGAGACGTGGCCAGCTTCAGGGTGACGCGGGGGCGCATCAGCTCCGGCCGGGCTCGTCGTCCAGACCCTCGTCGCCCAGGAATTTGGCGAAGTCGTTGGTGTGGCGGAAGTCCTTGTAGACCGAGGCGTACCGAACGTAGGCGACCTCATCGACCGCCTTGAGCGCCTTCATGATGAAATCGCCGACGGTCGAGGACGGGATCTCGGTCTCGCCGAGGCTTTCCAGCTGGCGGGTGATGCGGCTGACCAGTTGTTCGATCTGCTCGGGCTGGACCGGGCGCTTGCGCAGGGCCACGGCCAGCGAGCGCTCCAGCTTGTCCCGGTCGAAGGGCGTGCGGCGGCCGTTGCGCTTGAGGATCATCAGCTCGCGCAGCTGGACCCGCTCGAAGGTGGTGAAACGCCCGCTGCACTGCGGGCAGGACCGGCGGCGACGGATGGCCGCGCCGTCGTCAGACGGGCGGCTGTCCTTCACCTGGGTGTCCGGGTTTCCGCAGAAAGGGCATTTCATCGACGCATCATCCGTAGATCGGGAAGCGGCGCGTCAGCTCGCGCACCTCGCCGGCGACCCGCTGCGAAACGGCGGCGTCGGCCTCGTCCGTCCCCTTCATCGAATCGATGACGTCGGCGATCCAGTGGCCGACCTGCTGGAATTCGGCGACGCCGAAGCCGCGGGTGGTGCCCGCCGGGGTGCCGAGGCGGACGCCGGAGGTGACCGTGAAGGGGGCGGTGTCGAAGGGCACGCCGTTCTTGTTGCAGGTCATCAAGGCGTGTTCGAGCGCGGCCTCGGTGGCCTTGCCGGTGACGCCCTTGGGCCGCAGGTCGACCAGCATCAGATGGCTGTCGGTGCCGCCCGAGACGATGGCGGCGCCGCGCTCGACCAGCACGGCGGCGAGGGCCTGGGCGTTGTCGACGACCTGACGGGCGTAGGCCTTGAACTCGGGCTTGAGCGCCTCGCCGAAGGCCACGGCCTTGGCGGCGATGACGTGCTCCAGCGGCCCGCCCTGCAGGCCGGGGAAGACCGCCGAGTTGATCTTCTTGCCGAGCTCGACGTCGTTCGACAGCACCATGCCGCCGCGCGGGCCGCGCAGGGTCTTATGCGTGGTGGTGGTCACGACATGGGCGTGCGGCAGCGGGTCGGGGTAGACGCCGCCGGCGATCAGGCCGGCGTAGTGGGCCATGTCGACCATCAGATACGCGCCGACGCTGTCGGCGATCTCGCGGAAGCGCTTGAAGTCGATGTGGCGGCTGTAGGCCGAGGCGCCGGCGAGAATCAGCTTCGGCTTTTCCTGCTCGGCCATCTGCGCGACGTGGTCGTAGTCGATCAGATGGTCGTCTTCGCGGACCTTGTAGGTCACGGGCCGGAACCATTTGCCGGACTGGTTGGCGGGCGAGCCGTGGGTCAGGTGGCCGCCGCAGGCGAGGTCCATGCCGAGGAAGGTGTCGCCGGGCGTCAGCAGGGCCTGGAAGACGGCCTGGTTGGCCTGGGCCCCGGAGTGCGGCTGGACGTTGGCGAAGGCGCAGTT
>JACPDR010000029.1 GCA_016183935.1 Caulobacterales bacterium | reverse complement strand
GCCGGGGCGATGGGGGCCGGCGGAGCGGCCCGAGTGGCGGGACCGGCTCGTGCGTCGGCGGGCGCCGGCGGCGGCCGACCGCCTTCCGCACCGCCGCCATCCGGGGTCGGGCCGCGCGGGGGCGGAAGCCCGACATCGCCCACGCCCTCGAACGACAATCCGTCGCCGCGACCGGGCGGGGCCGGCGTGAGACCGGCGCCGGGGGCCTCCCCAAGCGTGGCGGAGCCGGCGCGCGCGTGGACGCCTCGGCCGGTCGATGAGGGCGCCGGGACGCCCATAGTCGAGGCGGCCGGCGCCGCGCCGCCCTCCGGAGGCGGACCCCAGGGCGGCGCGCGTCCGGCTTCGACCGTCGCCCGGGAGGCCGAGGCCGCGCGGCGCGATTTCCATCGCGCTGCGGGCGGGCAAGGCGATGGACCGGGCCGGCCGCCGGCGCGGGCGGCCGCGCTCCAGGCCTTCTTCGTCGCCAATGCCGGGCGCGGCTTGATGCCGGCCGGCGAGACCAGCGGCGTCCTGTCCCCCAACCTGAAGAACGAGGAGAGCTGAGATGCACCCCTTCTTTCGACCGAAGCGGGCGATGGCGGCCGCGCCCGAGTCCACCCCCTATCAGCGCGCCGGCCAGATCTGGGACGACCGGATGGGACTGTCCCTGGCCCATGCCCGAAACTGGCGCCGGATCGCCCTGGCGAACCTGGTGCTGGCGGGTTTCCTCGGTGCCGGATGGTGGGTCCAGGCCGAGCGCGCCGTGGTCAAACCCTTCGTGGTCGAGGTCTCCGACTGGGGCGAGACCCAGAGGATCACCGCCATCGGCGGGCGTTACGAGCCCAATGAGGCCCAGATCGGCCACGCCCTCGCGGGCTGGATCCGGGACGTGCGCTCCAAGTCGATCGATCCGATCGTGATCCGGCAGAATTGGCTGCGCGCCTACGACCTGATGACGCCCAAGGCGGCGAGCTTCCTGAATGCCTGGGCCCAGACACACGACCCCTTCGCCGACGTGGGACGCGAGGCCGTAAACGTCGAAATCCTCAATGTCGTCAGACGGACAGAGAGGACTTTTGATCTCCAATGGCGAGAGACGCGCTTCGTCAACGGCCAGGCGGCCGGGACCGAGCGCTGGCGCGCCCTGATCACCACCACGAGCCAGCCGCCCCGCACGGAGGCCGAGCTGATGAAGAATCCCCTGGGCCTGAAAATCGAGGACGTATCATGGACCCCCGACGCCTCCTGATCCTCGCCGCGGCAGGCCTGATGCTGTCCGGCTGCGCGGTGTTCCGCGGCGAGGCCGTCGCTCCGGTCATTCTGGCCCCGGCGCCCTGGCCTGCCCCGGCGAGCTCCCTCGAGCCGCCGCCGGCGCCGGGGACCGCGGAGATCGATGTCGCGGAGCCTGACGACGGCGCGCGGCCCTACCTTGCGGAGATCGACGAGGCGCGGCCCACCGCGCCGGCGCTCGCCACGGGACGCGCCGCCATAGCGGCCGCCAATGCGCAGGCCAGCGCCCCGTCGCGATCCGATGCCTTCGTCGGCGGGATGCAGGTCTTCGCCTGGTCGCCGGGGCGGGTGTTCGAGGTCTGGACCGCTCCGCTGCGGGTCACGACCCTGACCCTGGCCGAGGGCGAGACCCTCGTCGCCAAGGCCGCGGGCGACACGGTGCGGTGGCAGATCGGCGAAGCGTCGTCCGGCGAAGGCCCGTCGCGTCGGACCCATGTCATGCTCAAGCCGCTCGAGCGCGGGCTCGAAACCAATCTCGTCCTGACCACGAACAGGCGCGTCTATCTCATTGATCTGAGGAGTGGAACTCCCGCCGAGTTCAATGCATCTGTCGCCTGGAATGCACCTGGGACTGATAGTCAGGCGGAGCGGCCTGAATCGATCCGGGAAGACCGCGAGGTCCGGGTTCCGGATGCGGTCGTCATGCCCGAGGGGCCGCTCGACGCGCGGTATCGGCTTGAGTTCCGCGGACGGGCCCCGCGATGGACGCCGAGCGCCGTCTTCAACGACGGTCGCCGCACCTTCATCGCCTTCCACCCCGATCTCCAGGTCGACGAGGCGCCCGCCCTGTTCATCATCGCCCCGGACGGCGAGGCCCAACTGACCAACTATCGACAGGCCGGCGGCCTCTTCATCGTCGATCGCGTCATCGACCGGGCGGAGCTGCGCCTCGGCGACCGACGCCCTCAGGTCGTCCGTATCCGTCGTCTTGTAGGAGCCCATCCATGACCGGAGATCTGAACGCCGGCCCCAGCATCCCGGACCCCATCGATGCGCCCCCCGGGGTCGGTTCGCTGAAGGAGCCGGCTCCGGGCCTGTCGATGCGCGCGCCCAGGCCGGCCGCCGTGCGCCTGAGGAAGTCCGTCGTCCAGGTCATCGTGATCGGCGGGGTGGTCCTGATCTCGGGATCGCTGGCCTGGGCGTTCGTGGTGCAGCCGGAGCTGCGGGACGGCGCCCGCGCCCGAGCGGCCGCAGCGCGCGAGGACGCGGCCCGCGGCGTGGTCCGTCCGGCGGAAGTCGTCACCGACCAGCCCGCCAGCTACGATCGTCTGCTGGAGCCTCGCGGGCATGAAGGTGAAGACGCCGTCGATCTCGTGGCTGAACCCGTCCCGCCCCCGCGGCCGGGGTCGCCGTCGGCTTACCGCTCGACACGGGTGGTTGCGCCCCGGGGACCGACGCCGCGGGAGCTCGCGGCGCGCTCAGGGCTGTTCTTCGCTGAGTCCGCGGACGCCCCGGCGGCGGCTTCGGCGGCCGCGGATCGTGGGCCCGAAGCGAGGGGACGCGGCCAGGCCGTCGGCGCCGACTATGGCGCGACCTACAACGGCCATGTGCTGACCGCGCCCCTGTCCCCCTATGAGCTGAAGGCCGGGGCGATGATCCCGGCCGCCCTGCTGACTGCGGTGGATACGGCGCGGGCCGGTCCGGTGATCGCGACCGTCACCCAGAACATCTACGACTCCGTCAGCGGCAGGCATCTGGTCATTCCCCAGGGGACCCGGCTGATCGGCCGACACGAGGGCGAGAGCGCCTATGGTGATCGTCGCGCCTTCCTGACCTGGGACCGTCTGATCCTGCCGAACGGCAAGAGCCTGGTCCTGACCGGCGAGCCTGGCGTCGATGCCCAGGGGGCGGTGGGCGTGCGAGGATCGGTGGACCGACGCCTGTTTCCGCTTCTGGTCGGCACGTTGTTCGCCGGCGCGATCACGACCTTGGGGCAGATCGCCCGGGACGGCGACGACCGGTCCGGCGGCCTGTTGGGCGACGCCGGCGACGCGGCGGCGATCGAGGGCGCTCGGGTGGGCGGTCGGCTGATCGACCGGGAGCTGGAGGTTCGGCCGTCCATCCGGGTCCGCGCCGGCGCCCCCGTGCGCGTGATGATCACCCGCGACCTGATCCTGGAGCCGTATCGCCCATGACCCCGCTCGATCATGGAAACCGCTGGGCCGGCCTGGGCGTAGCCCTTTTCACCCTGGGCTGTCTGGCGCTCGTCGCCCGGCAAGGTCCGGCATGGGCCTTGGTCAATGAAAGCCCCAGCCTGCCCAAGGGGCTCTACGCCCGTCTTCCGGGCGGCGACATCGCGAGGGGCGCCACCGTCGCGATCCCTCAGCCGGCGCAAGGCCGGGCCTATCTGTCATCACTCGGCATGCCCTCGGACGTGGCTTTGATCAAGCGGGTCGCCGCGACCGGCGGCGACCGGGTCTGTTCGCGGGGCGATTGGGTCTCGACGCCGTCCGGGGTGCGGATCGTCTTCGGCCGGGACCGTCGTGGCGCGCCTCTGCCGCGCTGGTCAGGATGCCGCCGGCTCGCCTCGCACGAACTCTTTCTGCTCGGCGACACGGCCGGGAGCTTTGACAGCCGCTACTTCGGGCCGGTGGACCGGGCCCAGGTGATCGGCGTCTATCGGGAGGTGGTGACATGGTGAGAACAATCCTGTTGGCGTCCGTCCTTACGGTGATGAGCGCGCCCGCGGCGGCCCAGTCGGTCGATTGGCGGCGAGCCGGCGGCGACCTGTTCGGGCGGCCCGTCATCGAAGCCGAGCCGGTTGTCTTCGACACCGGCGATGACGTTCCCCGCCTGGCCGCGCTCAGCCAGCCGTTCCAGGACGCGATCTCCCTGGCGGCGGCGACCCACGGCCTCGACGAGAAGCTTCTCCACGCCCTCGTCCTCACGGAGTCGGCCTACCGGCCGGATGCCCGCTCGCCCGCAGGGGCGGGCGGCCTGACCCAGCTGATGCCGGGCACGGCGCTGGAGCTCGGGGTGGCGAACCGGTTCGATCCCGCCGAGAACCTGCGCGGCGGCGCCGACTATCTGGCCCGCCAGATCCTCAGATTCGGGGACCTGCGCCTTGCCCTGGCCGCTTACAACGCGGGGCCATCGAGGGTTGCGCGGCTCGGCCGCATCCCCGACATCGCCGAGACCCAGGCGTACGTCGTCACGGTCATCGACTGTTACCTGGCGCTGACGGCGGGGCAGGGGCCGCGCAACAGCCGGCAATGCCGGCCCCGGGCAGCGCCATGATCGGGGAGGGCGTGCAGGGCGCGGACGGTCGTATCGACGATGACCTTCTGACCCGAGCCGAAGCCTCGGCCTTTCTGGCCCAGTGCGGCATCCGGCTAAAGCCGGCGACTTTGGCGCGGATGTGGTCGACCGGATCGAACGGACCGCCCTGTCGTCATATCCGGTCGAAGCCCTACTATCCTCGAACCCTGCTCCGGGTCTGGGCCGACAGCCAGATGACCGAGGTGCGGACGGGCGCGCCGGCAGCGGCCCAGGGGCGGCGTCGTGGATAGGGCAAGGCCGTTTCCGTCGGCCGCCGAGGTTCTCGCGGACCCCGGCGCGAGCTTCGCGCTCAAGGGGGTGCTTCGGGCCTGGGCGGATCGCGATCCCGTGGATGCGGTTCACGACGCATCGACGCTGTGGGCGGTGTTCGCGGGCGAGACGGAGAGGGCCTTTGGAGGTCCGGCGTGACTCAGGACCCTGTGGAGGACGCCGTTCAGGTCGGCGGCAAGGACGACCGTCTGCTGTCGTGGGACCAGGTCGAGCATATCGCCAGCATCAGCCGGTCGACCGCTTGGCGGATGGAGCGTGACGGCCTGTTTCCGGGCCGGGTCCGGATATCCGCCGGCCGGGTCGGCTGGTGGGAAAGCGAGCTTACGGCCTGGAAGCGGTCAAGACATGATCCGCTTCCGGCGGCGCCCTCCCGAAAGCCTGCGAGGGCGCCGCGTCTGCCCGGTATGGCGCGGTCGATGCCTGCGCCGAAAACAGTCTCTGCCCCGGCGGTCGCGGCCTCGCCCATCACCGAGGCGTCGCCCGCGTCCCAGCACCACGGTCCCGAACCGGTCCGGCCCGCAAGGCCGCGCGGTCGCCGGTCGGGCGCGTCCGTCAATCAAATCGACTTCGGATTCTAGGCGGGCAGTGAGTGCGCCGGCGGCGGCCGACCCGGATTGATCCCGGGATCGCTGCCGGATCCCGGTTGGCGAACCCCCTAGCTAGAACGGGATCAGATAACGTCTTTCCACCCAGCCCAGGGCGATGTCATCGCGACCGTAGTGATAGACCTCGATCTTGACCCACTCGCCCCGTTCCTCGACCGCCCGCAGGCGTTGATCGGGGTAAATCTGGAGGATCTCCGTCTCGTCACGGTCCGGGCCCGTGCGCAGCGAAGTCGCCGCCGACACCCTGCGCGCATCCAGGGCCGCTTCTTCGGAGGCCTGGAGTGCCGACAGCTTCGTCCGGATCGCGGCCTGGCTCGTGGCGATGATCTGCACGCTCTCGCTCTGCTTTCGCGATTCACGCAGCATGGCGTCGTCGTGAGAATGATCCAGGAGCGCAGCGCCGGCGAGAATCGTCCCGACCACTCCGGCCGCGACGCCAATCAGACTGACCACGCCGTGACGGCCCAGGACATCGGCCGTCGCGCCAAGTCTGACGAAGAGCGCTGCCACGCCTTGGTCGATAATCTCCGCGGCCTCTTCAGCCGACAAGTCCTGGGCCGTATCCAAGGCGTGGAGGTCGGCCAGCACCCTGCCCAAAGGCGCCGCGCCATCGACCGCCTCATCGTCATAGGTAGTCAGCAGCGCCGACCCGGCGCTCGTGGACGCGCCTGAGAGCACGGCCAGGGATGTCAGCTCCCAGCCGGGTCTGAGATAGACGTCGAGGAGAGCGGGCCGCAGGACGCCGCTCCCCGCCGTGAGACCTCGCGCCATGGCTTCATGACGATCGAAGACATCGAGCGTGCTGGATGCAAGGTGCAGTCCCGCCCGCGCATTGATCGCGCTCAGCCAGCTGGGCTCCACGGTCGTGCTTGAAATCGCGGCGGCCGCGGCGGCGATGAGACCGGCGTTGACGGTCGCCGAGAGCACCCCCGAGCTTCGCAGGATGTCCCAGTGATCGCGGCCGATGCGGGCTCCGATCGCATTGCGGAGCGCGCCGCCCGCCAGGCCGGAAAGTTCGAGATCCCGGAGCGCCCGTGTCGTGCCGGACAGGATGTCGGCATTCATCGGGCTCAGCGATGCCGCAAGGACGCCGGGATAGATGTCGCTGATCCGGCTCGCGCGGGTCAGTTGGTTGACCGCCTCCGCCGCCTCGAAAGTCGCTCCCAGCCGGGTGCCGCGCGCGGCGTTCAGAATGGCCGACGCCGAGCCGGAAAGGGGGTCTGACAGCCGCGCAAGTGCGCTGGCTCGCGCCGTGATCCCATCGGCCCTGGCGTCGAGCCCGCGAGCCAGTTTCTGGGCCTTCAGAATTGGCTCGAGCCCGGCCGCCATCTCGATCGCCGACCGCACGCTGTCCGGCGGTAGATGCGCCTCCGCGTCCTGGCGAAGTTTGTCCTGCCTGAGGTCGGCGTCGTCCGCCTTCAGCGTCGTCAGGCGCAGGAGCCGAGCGGCATCCGACTCGTCCGCCAGCGGCTGGGTGAGCGTCTCGACCTCAGCCTTGCGTCGGTACCGAACCTTGTTTCCCTTGGTCGTCTCGAACTGGGGGCGGAAAATTCCCTTGGCCTTGACCAGGAGGGTCGCGGCGAGCGCATCGAGTTCGGCGGCGTCGAGAGCGTCCACCTGGCTGGCCGTCGGCGGGTCGTTGAGTTCCGGGTCGTCGGCAGTCGCTGTGACGACGCGCCCCTGTTCCCGCAGAAGATCGCGGATCAGTGCGTGGCCGGTCGTCCAGCGTCCGTCCTTGATCCCGCGTGCAAGCCACGGTTCAAACGGCTCTCCCATGACGTCCATGGACACCTCGCCGATGCGGGGTACGTCAATGATGATCGGTTTTATGAGGTGGCTCAGGTCCATGAGGTTTTATGGGCCCGGTCGTCGCTCGCCGCCAGAGAGCGGCGGCGTCGCCGGGCTTTATGGATGCATGCTACGCTGTAGCGAAGGGCGAACACGTCATTCTCTGGGAGTACAAGCCGTTCGCCGATGGGTGGCAAGACGTGGCGCCGGACGCGGTCGTCTGGGTCGATGTCGCGGCCTTTGATCAGGCGTGGCGCGCAACAGAGCAGTATGTCGTGCCCGGTGGCGCCAACGGCCAGGACGATCGCTATGCCCGCGTAGGCCGCTGGTTCGCGATCAATCGGCACTGCCGTATGATGGACGCCACCTTCGACGAGGGCCGGGTGTGTTTCATTGACGGGCGTCACCGGTTTTCATGGCTGCGGGACCAGGGCGTGGAGGCCGTGCCGCTTCAGGTCGCGCCAAACCTGCGGGACGCGTTCAACGACCGGTTCCAGGCAAAGGTCATGGCCACGGTCCTAGGTGTGAAAGCAAATCCCCAGACCGAAGCGGGACCCGCAGATCGCGCGCCTTAAGTCGGCGGCTGCGAGACGCGACCTTGCCCCGAAGGATTGGGTCCGGGTTTCCGCAGCTCCCGAACCGCCCAGGCCGACACAGGGTCTGTCCCGTTCTAGGTCTGATCGCTCGCTGAAACGCGCTCGCTGACGAAGCGTACCTGTTCGCCCTTCAGATCAACGATCGGCTGATAGCCGGTCTCTCGCCAGGCGCGGGTCTGGGGGCCCTCACCATCAACGTGCCACCAAGACGAGGCCAGGGCGGCCTTCGGCAGGATACCGCCGACCAGGCTCTCGATGTCCCGGAAACTGAGCTCGACGGTTTGTCGCTTCTGACGGCGTAGGAAGACGCCAAGAGGATCGTATTTTCCCATCCCGCCTTTTCATCCGTGTCCGCCCTCACGGTCAAGTTTGACCCCAGGGAAGGCGGAAAACGGGTGGATGCCGCCGGTCGCTCTGCAGTTTAACCCGTGTCGTGAAGAGGTGATTGAAGGTGGACAGCCCTCTTGATCGTCGTCATGGGCCGCCCATCTGAAAGGGGCTTCGCAGGACAGCCCGCTGTCCGCCTCGACCGTAGTCGAGGTCCCGTCCTCTTTCGGAGGTTAACCGGCGAGCCCCTGGAGGGGCGTCGGTTTGCGAGGTCTCTCCGTGGGTTTTTTCAACCAAACCCGAGACGGAAACAGAATGTCGAAGATCAAACCCTACACCCTCGAAGAGCGGGCTCTCGCTCGAAGGATGTTCGAGGCTGCTGCTGCCAGCGGCACGCTAAAACCCCGGCCGGGCGTAGGAGCCGTCCGCTTGAGCGATGGTCGCGGCTGGAGCGTGTCCAGACCGGTCACCGAGGCTGACTACCTACGCGACGCCAGGAAGTGGCTGGCCGGAAAACCGTTTCGGAGGTCGTCCCGTCGGGTCATCGGCAAGAAGCCGGCCCGACCGTAGGGTTTATGGGCGCGCGCCTGGCCGGCTCGGAGGAACCCGTCCAGGCGCAGCTTCATGATCGCGAGAGTGCGGCCCGGTCGCGATCCCGTCCAGCAAAGCGGGCTCAGTCCCAATCGATCTCGAACAAGATCGGGACGACGTTGTCGGGATAAATTCCCCCGATCACCGGCGACTTGTCGGCTGAGACAACGGCGACGACGTCGTAGTCCGAGTTCAGGAACGGTCGTTTCGGCTTTTCCGCTTCTCTGGAATACGCCAGGCCGGCCTTGATGCGTCGGAAGAGTTCCGGATCTTCGCGCACCGTGGCCAACTTTACCGCACCGCCAGTCGGGAGGTCTGCCGACGGCACGTTTTTGAGGGCTTGGCGCAATGTCTCGCGAAGTCTATCCGACAGAAGAAGCCACTCGACCTTGCCGAGACTGCCGTCGGTCGGACGCCCGACGAGACAGACGGCGTCGCCATCCGATGCCTTCACCGTAGCGAGCGCTCTGGCGCCCCCGCTCTTGGTGCGGAGCAGGATTTCAACGCCGACGGCGTGGCGGGACGGCAGCTCTGCCGCCGTTCCTACGCGTCCGAGCTTGCCAATGAACGCCTGCTGGAGCTGCAAGGCGTAAGGCAGCCGCAGACGCCGGACGTGAACAAAGCCGCGCTTGCGGAACTTGGGCAGCTCCTTGAGGAGCCATGTTTCGGTGAGGAGGGGATTCCAGTCGATCGCATAATCGACCTCGTCCACCTGCATCACAGCACTACTGACCGGGTTCTTCTCTGTGGGGGTCGCGTTGTAGGGCCGGGCTATGCCTTTCAACATGAGAAGCCGATCGCTGTTCCCGTGTTGCAGATCACACGCCTGCGTGAGAACGGCGAAGACATCGCGGGATTGTTTCGCGACGGGAATGGGTGGGGCTTTCGAACGGGCGCGGGGAGCCTGTGGCGGGGCCATCCAGACATCTCCGAGCTGCGGCTGCAGAGTGCCGCCGGGCGGGGTTCGTTTGGCGTGCTGGAAGATCAGGCTGTCGGTCAGATCCAGGAAGGCGCCGCTCGGCATGAATTGGGCCGGCGGATAGGCGGCCCACTGAATGGAATTAAGCGTCTGGCTGCTCGCGAGCAGGCTCTTGTCACCCTCCAGCATTCCGTGAAGACGCTGGTCGAACAGATCCAGCATATAGTCGCCCAACGGTTCTTCTTCGGCGGAAAGCTTCAATAGCTGGGCGCTGGCGTAGTCGGCCAGGTCCAGGGTCCTGACCTCCTTCAGGAAGTCAGACTTCATGGTGTCGAGCGCGCTGTCCCAAGCCGCGATGAAGCCGGTCAGTTTGAGCGCGTCGGGGCGAGTGGACGCCAGGTCGTGGAGATGCTCACTGACCAGATCCTTATCCTTGAGCTTGGACTTGTGAAGCGTGCGGAACTGACAGCCCAACAGCTCGCCCTCATCCCGCACCCTGGGGGCGAGCGTATCGAGCGAAAGGCTTTGCGACATCAGCACCACGATTGGCGGATCCGCGACGCGCCGGGCGACCACCGCTTTCAGGCGCTCTATCGCCTGCGCGATGGCGGCCTCGTCTTCAACGTAGCCGAGGTAGAGATCCAGGAAGAGTATCTGGACGTCAGACACGTCGATGTCGGCGCGCCGACCCGACGTTTGGTAAGGCAGGGCGAGCTCCTTCAGAAGCTCTTCCAGCGGCTTCAGCGCGGCTCGTTTACCACGCCGGGCGGTTTCATAATCTCCGAAGAGGTCTTGCGCCGCCTCAACTCCACTGCGGACCGCCCATACCGCCTGGACGAAGGCCACATCCCGTCGCAGCTCAGAACCGTCCCCTTCCGTGATCTCCTTGCCGTACTCGGACGTGATCGTTTTCTCGTCGCCTGCGGTCAAGTCGTCGAAGAAGCGGTCCCAAAGCTCGCCATCGATATCCTGAGGCAGGGGAGATTCATCGAAAGCATCATCGATGATCGCCGCCCGGGTCAGGGCCTGTTCCGCCAGAAGAGCTTTTACCTGTTCAATCACGATCAGTTCTCAAGAGTTTCCAGAACGAACGTGTTCAAGCGATCAGGGTGGATGCGATGGTCCGCTGTCAGGGTGAGCTGCAGGCCGTTCTGCTTGGCGCAGTCTTGCGCGATGTAGAGACCCAGGCCTTGCCGGGTGGATTTGCTCTTCGTCGAATAGAAGGCGGTGAAGACTTCTTCGGACAGGGCCGCAGCGATGCCAGGGCCATTGTCGCTGATGCTGATCAGCGGGCCGTCATCGAAGCGGATGTCGATCCTCGCCTGGAAGTCGTCTTCATCCTCAGCCCGAATGTCCAGCCAGTAGACCGAATTCTGGATCAGGTTTTCCAGGATTTGGACGAACATGCCCCGGACGCCGTGGACCATGATCGGGCCAGCCTTTTTGGGATGGATCTGGGTCTTGATGGCATGTCGCGCGAACTGCGATTTGTGACCGGCGAGAATCTCTTCGGCGAGCTTGACCAGATCAAAGGTCTCGCGCCTCTGCCGGCCGGAAACGCTGAGCGGGTCCAGAACCCGCAAGCGCCGGTTCATGCTCTTCATCTCGTCACGCAGGCCTGTGAACAGGGCGCTGACATCATCAGGCAGATCGGTTTGTTGAGCGTCCGCGAGAATGCCCAGCGTGGTCTCGGTCGAGCGAGCCAACTCATGCGCCACCATTTCAAGCATCAGGCCGATCCCCGCCAACTGCAGGACCCGGTCGCGCTCGTCCTCGATTTTGCTGGCGCGGTCGCGCGCACCCTCGAAGTACGCGTACATCTCCTCGAAGAATTCCAGAAGATCGCTGACCACCGGGCCTTCTTCGGTGTGACGCTTCTGCAGGCCTTTGAGAGCGATCTGCGTGCGTTTCCGCAAATCCTTCGCGCGCCGTTCAGCGCGTTCAAAGTCCAGGATCGCCGGCGCGTGCTTGTCTTCCACGTCGTCCAGAAAGCCCTTCAGCCGGTCCTGGATGATGTAGCGCAGCGTCTCCACCAGGACCGTCTTCTCGTCACAGTCCTTCAGACCCTCCCGGCTCGTTTGATCGACAAGTTGCGGATTACGGCCCCGGCTTATGTTGGCGCGGCCGATGAACTGGCTTTTGCTGAGCTTGTAACCGCCCGAAGCCAGTGCGCGGCGATCCAGACCTAGCCAGTCGTCCGTGTCGTCGCCGTAGGGGAAGACCCGATAGCCGTCCCGGAACAACATGATGCCGGCCCAGGCCTTCTGCAGGGCGGCGACACGCGGCGCCTCGGTCCTCGACAACTGCTTCCGTAGAAGCTGGCGGTTGTACCAATAGAACTCGAAGGTGAACGGCCCCACAGAACTGAGTGAAGAGCTCGCGATCTCCTGCGACGCGTCCTTGGTCAACGAACGAAGGTCATACTTCTCGTAGAGATATCGCCGCGTCTCAGGGGGATTGCCCTTGCCGAGGTCGTCGCAGCTCACGCTGATCTCAAGCTTGGGCCCGTCCTTGGTCGTGTAACTCCCCTTGGCCGTGGCTGTCGCGAACTTGAAGATTTCCCTGTCCAGACGCGGAATGTCGATGCGGGCACGGTTGAAGATGACCTTCATCCGGTAGCGGCGGAGCTTGACGGTAAAGGGGTCGGCCAGGCGCGATAGCTCAAACGCGGCGATGTCGCGGATGCGATCAGGGGTCCAGCTGGACTCCAGGTCGCTGACCCTCAGCGTCGTTCCGCTCCACTCGGCAGTCGGTTTAGCGCCGCCGCGCGTGGGTTTGAGCTCGATGTCCTCGATCATCTTGTCCAGATCGTCGAACGCTCTCCAATCTACCGAGAGGAGATTGAGCGTCTTGTTGTCCTCGCGTGCGGTCGTCACTTGCAGCCGGGAACCCAGGCGCATGGCGGACAATCGCCCCACACCCTTCTCTCCGAGATATTCGGCCTCGCCCCCGGCGGCGATGGCCTTATCGAGCGATCGTCGCCTGGACGGTGTGCCGATAACCAGGAAGGCGTCCTGGAGATCGACCCGGCTCATGCCGCGGCCTGTATCGCGGAACTCGACCCAGTTGTGCTTGGCATAGGCGGCGGTCAGCGCGGCTTGAAACTTCGCAATACTTCCATGGCCGCCGAGCGCGGCCTGGAAGGCTGCAAGCAAGGCCTTGTCCGGGTGGGTCGCCATGGCCTTGATGACCGACGTCCGCACCTCATTGACCACCGCCGCCTCATCCGCGTCCGGATCCTCTCGGGTGCTCGCTTGGAGCCGCCTAATGGCGTCGATGTAGTCGGCGTGTTTGAGCAGGACGCAGAATTCTATGGTGACGCCGCTGTCCGATCGTGCGTCGATCGCGTTTTTCACCAGTTCATAGATGGCGACGGCGTCGGAGGTGATCAGCTCAGCGCCGAGTTCCAGAACGGTCCGCGCCGCGACTTTGAACGCCATTCAATCTTGCCCCAACCGGATCAACCCGCCCATCTCAAAGGATGGCTCTCGCCCAATGACTCCAGCGGCCCTGAGCTTAGGCAGCTCGAACTGAGGGCTGCAAGACCGGCGCGTTCGATCGCGGGCGTGGAAGGTTTCGGAGCCCGGTGCAATCCAGGCCTGCTGACTGACGTTCTTCAAGCGCTTTAGATCGAGCAAACGAGGCAACCGTCCCGGAGGTGGGGTGCATCCTCGGCTTCGAGTCCCCCCAGCGTTTCGGCGAGGGAGACGTTGCGGCGATTGGCCTTGCGACGCGCTTCAGATTTGTCCCAGTTGTCCTTGATGGCCTGGATACGCTCGGGCCGCATGAGTTCGCGCAGGGGCTCGTTCTTGCACCAGTAAAACTGCTCCCCGATCTGAACCGCCTTTTCCTCGTAGGCCATCGCCAGATGGAAATAATCCTCGTGGTTTTCCAGCAGGCGGACCCATGCGATCTTCTGCTGGTAGAAGCAGAAGTAGCAGCCCGAGCGGGAACGGCCCCAATCCATGTAGGGCGGCAGCCCCAGTCCGGACGACTCGAGAATCCGGAGGATGTCGCTGCGGACCAGGCCGTCGTCCTGGAAAGGATAGACGGCGAGGATGTTGGGCTTGGTGCTGATGTAGCCGGTGCGGTTCTCGTCGGCGCGCAGGCCGACATAGTTGATCACCGGACCGTCGCCGACATAGGCCTCGAACGGCTTGAGCTTGAGCATCTTGGTACACCAGCGCCGGTGGTTCGACGGGAGCATGCCCTTGTAGACGGCGAGCCAGTGATCGAAGGAGTCGGCCGGGGTGGTCCGCACGATCGGCTTGCCCAGGATGGCCTCGAGACGATGGATGTAGTCGTAGGTCTCGGGCAGTTCCTTGTCGGTGTCGTGGAAGATGTACTCGATGTCCGGCACGCGGTCGCGCAGATAGATAGCCAGCGCGGCGCTGTCCTTGCCCCCCGACAGGCTCAGAATATGCCGCGGCGACTCGCCCAGACTGGCGGTGAAGGGATGATCGTAGGTCGTCGGCTCTATGGTCATGCCGCACCCGCTTCCGCGTTCGCTTCGGACGATGTGTCCGTTTCCGCCGGATCCGCAGGGAGATCGGCCCAGAGCAAGCTGGCCAGGATCTGCAGCCGCTGTCCCTGATCGTTGCCAAGCAGATCGCGGACTTGTTGCTGGAGCTCGACGCTGCGAGGGCTCAGTTGCGTACTCTGGACGACAACGGCACGATCCAGGCCCCCGGCCTGCGTCAGTTTCACCAGGACGGCGTCCCTTTCGGGCGTCAACCTGCCATTCTCGAAAGCGGCGCTTTCTACCCGATAGAAGAGCTGGCTGAGAGCCGTCAGCTCTTCCAGGCAGCGTTGCTCGTCATGCGCATTCCATCGGGCTGGTGGTTTGGCGACGAGATAGCTCGCGAGCGCCGTCGCCCAGAGGTCATCCGCCAGGGTCGCGTCACGCAGTCGATTGGCGAAGGCCTTTAGCCGCGGCTGCGTCGCCGTCGACGCCACGAGAGCGGCGCGCTGGGCGAGCTGACCACGATCCAGGCCGTCGTCGGCCCGGCCAATCGATGCGGCGACAGTGTCCAGAATACGGTTCAGCAGCCGTGAGTAATCCAGACGGAGCTCATTCAAGGCGGCTTGCATTCGCCGGATGAACTCGCCGGCGCGGTCGGCGTCTCCGCCGTCCACCGGGCTGAACGGTTCCAGACCACAGGCGGCGGGAAGATCGACGAAGAGCATCGTCGCCGGTTCGGTCGATGACAGAAGAACGTCGCGGACCCGAATGGTTCGCGCGTCGAGCACCCCGGCCTTGCGGGTGTATTCCGGGAGGCCCGCGACAAACCGTGACAAGGTCTGAACGACATCGAGGATCTGGGGAGCCCGGCGCTCGACCGGTTTGGCGAATGCCTGGGCCAGTTGAGCGAACACGTCCGCCCTCACGCCTTCCAGACGGCAGAGCTGGAGATCGAAACTGACGGGCGCTTTGACGACCCGGACAAAGTCCGGCCCATCGAACGTGGCCCGGAACGTCCCGTGCTCATAGATCGCGAGTTCATGGCTGCGAAGTTTGAGAACAATGGCCAGGAGCAGAAGCGCAACGCCGGGCCGGACCCCGAACGGTGGTTCGGCCAAGCGGTTCAAGATGGATTTGACGCCCACGCGCGCGCCCAGGGCGGCCGCCAGCAGGGTCTCTATTTCTGTCAGCGCCGGAAGCAGGCGAAGGGGGTCTTCTGCATCGGGCATGGCCAGGGTGAGCTGGCCATCCTCGACGCGTTGAAGGCGGCCTTTCTCGATGACCGAGAGGAACATCGACTTCTCGGGGGGAGCCTTCTTCGGATCGATGCCGAACAGCGGCTGGTCGGGCGCAGCGAAGAGCCCCTCGATCAACCGCATCCGGGCTGCGGCGGCGGGGCTTGAGAGGACTTTGCGGTTCAGCAGTTCATTGGCGATGCGGGGGGCGTCCCGGAACCGCGCATCGCAGATATCCGACAGCACACTCGAAAGGCCGGGCGCGGCGTCAAACGGACTTCCCAGATGCCGCCAAGTGAGCGTCTGGGCGTCGCGCTGCCGCAAGGCGGCCGCCACGCCCAGAGCGCGATCAAGCGCCCGACGGGCTCCAGCAAACTGTCGGGAGACTTCAGCCGCCGCATAGGGATCGTGGCGCAGCTCCGGCGTATTGCCGGATATCCACTCCCAGCGCTTCACATCCTGCACTTCGGCCGCCAGCGCCATGAGCGGACGGGTTATGCCGATCACCACGTCATCCCGATCGGCGAATGCGCTGCCCTCGGCGACCTTGATGGCCGCCGCGCGCGCCTGATCGGTATCGGCCAGTGCGACGAGGACGAGGCCGTCGGCCCGGCTCGGATGAGCCGCCGTCTCCGCCAGTCGTTCGGGCGTCGCGTAACGCACCTCGAAGAAGCGCATGGTTCCGCAGTCGATATAGTGCCGACGGGCCAGGACCGGATCATGATCCAGGAAGGTCGCCAGCTGCGTTGCGACGGCGTCGAACGGCCCCAGGGCGCGGTCGGCATCCTCAAGCGCGGCCAGCAGATTGACGCTGGTGTTGGGCCACAGCCGATAGCCTGCGGTTTTGCCGCGCCGAAACAGCAGCCCGCGGTCGACGAGCGTGCGAATGGCGTTTTCGACGTTACGGGCAGGGCAGGGCGTCAGGCAGGCCTGGAGGGCGGCGTCGGTCGCCAGAAGCTCGGGATAGTCCAGCAGGCTCAGGATCGCGGCGGATTTCAGCGCCCGGGTTTCGACAACATTGAGATCCTGGGCTGTGTCCACGGTCGCCGCGATGCGCAGCCACTGCGATTGATAGCTGTTGCCGCTGAGCCGGTGCCCGAAGACGGCGCGAACATAGTCGTAGAACTCCGGCAGGCCGTACCAGACGTCAGGGCCGGCGGGCTTTTCGGCGAAGCTCTGAAGCCCGAAGGGCTCCGATGACAGCAGGAAGCCGAACAGGGTGCGTTCGTTTTGCCCGAACCTTGAGAAGAACCGCACCAGGGGCGGCAACAGGGTCGGATGAAGGGGATAGATGCGCGCCGTTTCGAGGGTCAGGGCGGCGCTGGTGCCGCCACGCATCCAACCCATGGACGCCGTGGCCTTGGCGGTAGCGTCAGCTGCCGCGTGGAGCGCAGGGGTCAGCTTGGCGGTTTGCACACCCAGGGCGCCGGCGACAAGAGCCGCCGTATGCGCCATGGGCTGATCGAACACGATCTCCTCATAGCGCTCGGCGACCTTGGCCCACTCGTTGCGCGTCGTGGAAGGCAGGCGTTCCGCGTAGGCGTGGAACCCCTGGTGCAGGAGGCCAAGAATGTAGAACGGGGTCTCCCCGCTGCCCTGGGATCGCTCAGCCAGTTTCTGGAGGAGGTAGACGTCTTCACGTCCGGGCTCGTTGGCGGCGTATTCCAGCAACTTGCCGAGTTCGTCCACGACCAGAAGAACGCCGGCGCCTTCGGCTTGCGCAAGCGCGCGGACCTGACCGAGAAGTCCTTCGAGCCCGGCGCCGTCCGGCGACTTCTCGACGGCCCGGATGTCCGCAAGAAGCTTCAGCCATGGTTTGGAGGGCTTGCCGGGACGACGGCGTTCCAGGCCTTCCGCCAGGCCGCGGGCGAGGGCGGCCGCGAGGCTTTCGCGCGAACCGGTCACCAGGAAGGGCCAGACAGGGCGTTGGTCCTGGGGCCAGCCGATGCCCTGGGCGATGCGGGCCGCGCTGGATCCGCCGGGATTCGACAGCAGGTGGGCCAGGACGAGAGCGAAAGACGACTTCCCGACACCGTAGTCGCCGGTGACGCGCCAGGCCCTCTGGCTGGAGTTGGCCCGCATGCCGCCGGCGATGCGCTGGAAGGCCTCAGCCATGTCCGGCGTGATGACATAGTTGTCCAGCGCGGCCGGGTCGATGAAGTCGCGTTCGAGCTGGACCGAGCGCATGAAACGGTTGGGGATTTCGAAGAGAGAGGCGATCGTCGGGGCTGCGGACTTAGACATGCTCTGACCCTCGACCGTAGACGGCGGCCAGTGTGATTGCCGGCGTCTCCGCGACCCGGACGAGCAGCCCTTGTACGGCCGAAGGCTGGTAGGTGTAAGGCCGCGGATAGTCGCGGCCGCCGGTCTCCTCAAGACGCGCGCGCACGTCGTCTTCCGTGAGTTTGAACACCTGTCCCGGCGACCCGGGACCCAATGTGGCGGCGCGAAGGCTGAGGGTCTCCTCGCCCCTGAACCGCTTCCAGAAGTCCATCAGGCAATAGTCAAACAAAGCGGGAGTGATCTCGGGCTTCGCCTCTCGTCGAAACGCGTACACCGGCTCGAAACGCCCTGCGTCATTGCGGCGCTCGCCGACCGCGATCAGCAGGGCCAGATCGACCAGAGGTCCGTCGAGAGAATCCTCGACGCCGACGGTCGCGCCTCGGCTGGGCAAATAGGTATGGAGGAAGACGTCCAGGTGCTGGCCCAGAGTGGCTTCCGAATGGTTGCCCTCCAGTCGGCGCGACTCCCGGTTAAAGGCGGCCAGCGCCTCCGAGCGGCTGAACTCGGGCAGGGGCCAGTGACTGATCAGGAACTCCCAGGCGAACAGCGGAGCCTCCGCCCTAGACGCCAGCTTCCAATGAAGAAGCCACTGGGTCCGGACGTCCTCAAGATAGGGGTCATACCCCTCACGGTCGAACACCTGGGTCGCAAACGACGTCGGCTTCAACCCCTTCGTATGCGCGTCGGCCGGGGTGGCCTCGGCGACCCCCATCACATCCACCCAGAACCGCAGGGATTTGACCATATTCTTGCCGATGCCGAGCTCGAGCATCGCCACCTCCTCGTTGACGAAGAGGGCAGGGTCGTTTTTCAGCGCCGCATAAGCCTTGGGAAGCCAGGCATAGCGGCAGGCGAAGCTCTCGTGTCCGGAGAAACGGGGGCCTTTGACGGCGGTGGGGCGGGCGAGGGTCTCGATCATAATCAGGTCCGGACGAGAGCGCGCAGCACGCGCACGGCGGCCAGAATCAACTCAGCCGCGCGCTCAATGTCGTCCATTGTGGTGAAGCGTCCAAGGCTGATGCGTAAAGCGCCGTCCTGCCGCCACCCCGGCAAGGCCATCGCTCGAAGAACATGGGAGGGCGCGTCGACGCCGCTGACGCAGGCGGCGCCGGTCGACAGGGCCACGGTGTCAGCCAACTGCGCGATGATGGCGTCGTTGGGAACGTCTGGAATGGACAGGTGGAGATTGCCGGCCAATCGGTGGTCAGAGGGACCGTTGACGACAGCGCCCGGCAGGCCTTGAAGCAAAAGCGCCTGAAGATGGTCGCGCAGGGCGGCGATACGCGATTCATCGACCGCCATCTCCAGCGCGCAAATCCGGCAAGCCTCGCCCAGGCCCGCGATACCGGGGACGTTCGGCGTGGCCTGATGGCCGGCATAGCCGGCCGGCGGCGCAGCGCCCGCCAGGTCAGGGCCTACCAGGGCGCCGACGCCCTTGGGCCCGTAAACCTTGTGGCTGCTGACCACCAGGTAGTCGATGCCCCAAGCCTGGGCGTCCAGAGGTATCTTGCCGGCGGCTTGGCTCGCGTCCACGAGGATTTCCGCGCCGGCCGCGACCGCGAGCGCCGCGACGCGTTGGACGGGCTGTATGGCTCCGACCTCATTGTTGGCCGCCATCAAGCAGACGAGATCGACCCCGTGGCCGAGAGCCTCCTGGATCGTCGGGACGAGAACGAGGCCGGTCTGATCGACAGAGGCCCACTGCACAACAAGCCGACCGTCTCGGGCGCCGCGTTCCAGCTTATCCAGCAAGGCGGGATGCTCGATCGGCGAGGCCAACACCCGCAAGGGGGCGCCCGGACGACGTTCCGCCGCGTAGGCCAGCGCCAGTCCCAGGGCCTCGGTGGCGCTGGAGGTGAACCGAACGTCGTCGGCGTCAGAGCCGACGAGCGCCGCGACGCAGTCCGCGGCGTCCCGGACCAGTCGAGCCGCCGCCAGCCCAAACACATGCTGGAGGCTGTTGGCGTTGCCGAAGTGCGTTGTCATCGCATCCAGCACGACCGCAGCCACCCTGGGATCGACCGGGGTGGTCGCGTGGTGGTCGAGATAGACGGGCGGGTCGATCATGGAATCGGTGCAGACATTCGGCGAAGCGGAAGGCAACCCGTGAGACTCCCAGCCGGATCGGTCAAGGTGATCCGGCGACCGGGGTGGTCACGCACTGGCCGCCGACGATAGTATCGCGTGAGACTCTACGTTCGCTGGCCGGAGGCTTGCATGTCCGACACCCACGGATCGGTCACGAAATCCCAGATCTATGAGCAGCGCTGCGCCGAGTTTCGGTCGCTCAACGGCTTTTTCTGGCAGATCCCGTTGATCGTCATGACCCTCAACGGCGGACTCTGGTTCGCGGTCGCCAGCCTCGACGTCACCCCGGTCGCCAAGAGCGCGATCCTGTGTTTCGCCGGCATCGCCAACCTGGCCATGATCGTCGCGCTGGTCCGCTTGCGCGGCATCATGGAAACGCTTTTGGCGCAGATCAGGATCGCGGAAGAGACGCCATCCGGGCGCTGGGGGTGGGTGGTTCTGACGGTCTTCTGCGGCCTGTTCGGGATCGCCGCTCTGGGCGCCTTCGCCGCTGCAGGCCAACCGGAGGTCTTCTTCGGAGCGAAGACCCCTTCGGCGGCCGCTCCGGTCGCCTGGTTCTGCCCGGCGCCGCCGTCGACCGCAGCGACGACACGGGCCGTCGCGAGCCCTGGGGGCGCGCCGTGAGCGCCGTCTTGGCCCATTATCAGCGCCATGCGGCGGAGGTCGGCGCGCGTCACGCATCCCTGTCGTTCGATGCGGTCCACGCGGACCTCCTGCCCTGGTTGCCAGAAGCGCCCGCCCGGATCCTTGATGTGGGCGCAGGCGTCGGGCGCGACGCCCTTACTCTGTCGCAGCTCGGCTATCGCGTCTCCGCCGTCGAACCGTCCACCGCGATGCGTGAGGCCGGCGAACGACGCACGGTCGGTGCGGTGGACTGGAAGGATGACAGCCTTCCGCTTCTTGAGGGGACAACCGCCGGGGCGACGCGCTACGACTTCGTTCTTTGCTCGGCCGTCTTGATGCACGTCCGCCCAGAGTCATTGCCGGCCAGTCTGGGCGCGATGTCCGCACTGCTCACTCCGACCGGCCGCCTGGCCGTCACCTTGAGAGCGCCTCAGCCGGGTGACCCTTCAGACGTTTTCTTCGATCATTCGGACCAGGCCCTGCTGCACGGTGCGGCGTCAGCAGGCCTTGAGCGGGTCGCAAGCGGCCGCAACGCGGACTCATTCGCGCGACCTCTGGTTTGGCGTTGGTTCGTGTTTCAGAAGCGCTGACGATCCTGTTGAAGCGCGCCATCTGCGCCCTCGCGGGGCCAGGACACCTCGCACTGATACCGGGTTGCGCCGTCGTCCTGACCGTGGCTGTCTGGCGTGTACCGTCGTTCGACGGAGCAAGACGGGCGTGAACGCCTGCGGCAGGGGACCGACATGGCCGACCGTATGCGCGATCTCTTCACGCGCCTGATCAAGTCCGGCACCGAAAACGAGGTGCAGGCGATCCTGGACGCGGAAGGGTTGGCGACGGACTCGTCCAAATGGACGCCCTATGGGGACAATGAATCCTTCTATGGCGTCGTCGAGAACCAGCAGGCGCACCCGGTCCCCGCGCTCGTCGAGAAGATCACCAATGGCATCGATGCGATCCTTGAGAAGAAGGTTCGCGAAGACGGGATAGACATCAAATCCAGGGAAGCGCCCGCCAGCCTGCAGGAGGCGCTGGACCGCTATTTTCCGAACCATCGCGACTGGGATCTGGGGGAGGCGAGACGGAAACAGGCCGGTGACCTGCAGATCGTGGCCAGCGGTCCGCGCCGCGATACGTCTCTGCTAGTCTACGACAATGGGGTCGGCCAGGCGCCCGCCGATTTCGGAAGCACCTTCCTGTCGCTCCTGCGGGGCAACAAGAACGAAGTCCATTTCGTCCAGGGTAAATATAATATGGGCGGAGCGGGCGCGATCGCTTTCTGCGGTGATCGGCGTTTCCAGCTCGTAGCCAGCAAACGCTACGACGGCTCCCAGCCCCTAGGATTCACGCTCCTGCGGCGTCATCCGCCAGAGCTGGCGGCGGCGGCCGGCCGCAAGAACACCTGGTACGAATATCTGATCTTCGACGGCCAGGTCGCATCGCTGGACATCGATTCTCTGGACCTGGGCCTGGAAGGCCGACAGTTCACGACAGGCTCCTTGCTGAAGCTGTATTCCTACCGGCTTCCGGAGGGAGCGCGGTCGATCATCTCGCGCGACCTGAACGTCAGTCTCAACGAGTATCTGTTCGAGCCGGCGCTCCCGTTCCTGACGGTCGATACGGTGGAGCGCTACCCTGACAACCGGGCGCTGGCGACGCTGGTCTATGGCTTGAAGCGGAGGCTTGAAGCGGACACCGAGACCGTCGAGGCGCGCTTCTCGCTGGCGTCGCAGACGCCCGAGTTCGGCGAGCTCGGTGTGACCGTCTACGTCTTCAAGGCGCGGTCGCGAGGGCAGGGGGTCAAGGAGACCAAGCAGTACATCCAGCGCGAGTATTTCAAGAACGACATGACGGTCATGTTTTCGCTGAACGGCCAGGTTCAGGGGAGCTACACGTCCGAGTTCATCACGCGCGCGCTGAAGCTGCCGCTTCTGAAGGACTATCTCCTCATCCATGTGGACTGCTCAAAGCTCCACCTGGGTGTCCGCAACGAGCTGTTCATGGCGTCCCGCGATCGTCTGAAGGCGGGCGACCAGGCTGACGCCATCCGCAAACACCTGCGCGACATGCTGAGCGGGAGCGAGCTCGCGGATATCGCCAAGCGGCGCAAATCGACCCTCAGCATGGACGATCAGGATGCGGGCCAGATGCTGCGGCAGCTGACGCGAAACCTGACGATCAATGAATCTCTGAGCCGCATGCTGCGTCAGACGTTTGATATCGCCGATCGGCCGGCCGGCAAGACCGAGAAGCCGCGCGAGGAAAGAGGGCCGCGGCCGGCTCAGAAGGAAGCCCCGCCGTTCTCGCCTCAGCGATATCCGTCTGTCTTTCGGGTTCGGGGCGGGGATGGCGATAAGGGCGGCCTTCGGATGTTCAAGCTTCCGCTGGGCGGAAGCCGGACCATCTCCTTCGCGACGGACGTCGAAAACGACTATTTCGACCGCACGGACGACCCCGGCCATCTGACCCTGACGCTCATGAAGCCCCAAGAAAACGCCGGCGTCGGCGGCGAGGCCGCCACGCCGTCCGCGGAGGGCGACCTGCTGAGCGTGACACGATCGAGCCCGCTGGAAGGGGCGATCAAGGTGGGTGTCCGGGCCTCTGCAGAAGTCTCGGTCGGCGATATGGTGGAGTTTCGCGCGGCGCTGTCGAGCCCGCGCGGCGAGCTGACGGAAGCCGTCCTGGTGAAGATCACAGATCCGGAGAAAAGGCCGCCGGCCAAGGCCCCTGAGGCGGAGCCGCCGCTCGGCATCCCCGAGTTGGTTCTCTGTTCGAAAGCAGGGGGCGAGGGCCGCAAATCCTGGAACGACCTTCAGGAGGCCGGGCTGGAAATGGACCACAATGTCGTGGTCCAGCCCTATGTCGATGAAGACAAGCTCGCCCGGATCTACGTCAACGTCGACAGCGGCGTTCTGAAGGACTTCAACCGCTCCGCCAAATCCTCGGAAGCCGTGGAGCTGTCCGAGCGACGCTACGTCAGCACGGTCTATTTCCACACCCTGTTTCTGTTCGCGGCGACCAAGTCGCGACGTTACGCCCTCCAGAGAGGTGAGGGCGATGTTCAGGTCGATGTCGAGGTGGCGGACTATGTGGCGGACCTGTTCAGCAGCTCCTACGCCCAATTCCTGCTGAGCTTCGACACCGCGGATCTGATCGACGCCATCGGGTAGCTGGTCCGTGCCGTGCCCGGCCAAAAGCGCCGGAAGGGTTGCGGCCAACGCCGTCGACGAGGTCCGAGCCAATTAGCTGACGAACACCGGCCGGGTCTGGCGGGATCGATCCGGGGACGGTTCACATGGCGCGAACGGGTGACGGGTCGGGCTTCCGAGCCTCACGCTGAGTTGTGATCTATTCGGTGTCAATCATGCCGATTGATATCAAATAGACTATCATCTCGGCCGGGGGCGGGGGACGTCGGAGCCAATGGCGCTAGATGCGGCGCGCGTCAGGCCGTCTGGAAGACGCGGCCCACGAGGCCGCCTACCCGGATCGAACCGAAGTCCTGCGCCGCCTTGGCCAGAAGAACCGGATCCATGGATCGCGCCCGCGCCATCACCCGGGGCAGGAGCTCGGCCCCGTCTTCCGCCAACCGGTCCATCGTCTGCAGCAGATCGACGAGCAGCACCTCTTGGGTCAGGCGCGCGGGAACAGACGACTTCTTGCGGAAATCGTAGGTCCGGTCGCCGAGCTTGAAGCGACCGTGGCGCTTCAGATTGTAGACCACCGTTTCATTGTAGAGTTGGGTCGAGCCGACGCCGAGACCATTGAATGCGCTCGGGGAAACTATCAGGAAGCGGGCGTCCTTCAGGAAGGCCTCGACCAGCTTCTCCGGCTTGGCGGGCACCTTGCCGAACCGGGTCTGGCGGGGCGCCATATAGACGCCGCCGGAGACCTTCTCGAGCCGGCCTTCGTCAAGCAGCTGCCGGACGTGGCGGTCCACCGCATTGGACCATCTCTTAAGATCCTGACGGCGATAGACCTGACCGGGTCGCAGTCTCTTTTTCAGATCGCTCAGGGCCGTCATGACCACCTCCAGCGGAACCCGCCATGCCACGAAGTATGGCTCAGGGTTTGATGCAACATTCATGCAGAATCCATCGGTGTCACGGCCTGCCGAGAGGCTTAGCCGTAGGCTCGGTCCTGCGCACCCGAGCGGCCATTCGCATGAGCGCCCGATCCGCGCCTGCACATCCGTCCGCCGCCAACCGGGTTGTCCATTAGCGCCAGGACAGCTGGTTCTTGGGAAGGCGGCCAGACGGATCATGAACCGCGCAGAGATGCGGTCGCGCGTCGGACCAGCGCCATAGCACGATATTCGCGGGTTGTAGCGGTTGGACTTCGGAGGCTCCGTTGCAAGCGGTCGGTCACGATCGCGACTCCACGAAGGCGCGCAAGGTGTTCAACTCCAGCCGCAGACCCTTTCCGTATAAGGCGGCAGGGTTGCGGAACCGCTTGGCGCTGGGATGGTCGGTGTTCGCCTCATAAACCCGGACGAGTTCGTAGCGGGCACCCTCCCGCATCGCCAGTTCGTACTCGGCCCGGGACCAGTCGAACCGGCCATCCCGCCCGGTCGTGGCCTTGACCTCGATCCAGAGCGGGTCGCCCTTCTCGTCGATGGACTGGATGTCGTGGTCGGCGCCGGGCTGGGTTCGGGACCGCCAGATCACCACCGTCTCGGGAGCCTCGTGCCCCATCGCCCGCACCCGTTCCAGTTCCAGGCGGTAGACCAGTTCCTCCCCCCGCGTCCCGACCAATCGATCTCGCGCCGCGTCTTCCGGCGTAGGCGGCGTCCAGCCGCCGGATACGCCCCAGCCGCCGGCGCTGGAGGACGGCGTAGGGATGGGCGGCGCCTGTCCCGTGAGGGTCATTTCCGTGAGACTGACCTTGTCGATTGGCGGCAGGGGCTTGGGCGGCGTGACGGGCAGCGATATGACGGGGGCCGGCGCGGGCGGGGGCGAGGGTGTGGGCGGAGACGGCGGGGCGGCGCGGGGTTGGGACCGGGTGTCCATCGCGCCCATGATGTCGCGAAACGCATCGTCTAGACGCGCGTCGCCGTCGAACAGATCATCCTGGCCGCTGTCCCCGGTGTCGCGCAGGGCGTAGGGCAGGGGAATCCCCTGCCGCACCAGAAACGAGCGGAAGTCCGCCGCATACCGGCAATGCAGCAGGGCGCCGATGGACGGAGCCAGAAGCCGGACGTCCTTCAGCTGCACCGCACCGATGAACTCAGCGAGGACCGCGGCGCAGATCTGGTCGAAGTCCACGCTGCTGCGCGGAACGACGATGACGATCCGATCCCTGATGACGGCGCCGTCGGCGGGGATGCGGACCGTCTTGCCCGCCAGGCGATAGGTGAGGCTGATGTCGTTGACGATGTCGATGCCCGTCACCGCCGCCAGCTTTTGGAGCACGCGAGGGGTCGCAGCGGACTTGAACGCGGGGTCGTATCGGCGCTGAGCGTAGCCGAGTTCGGCCAGGGCGATGGCGAAGTCGGGGCGATGGAGAAGCGTGAGCCGGTCCGTGCAGGCGCGGGCCAGCCAGGGGGCGGGCGCCTTGGCCGATCCGGGCTCGACCCTGGGCGCATCGGCGATCTCGGTCAGCCGGTGGACCCCGTAGCGTCGGAGCATGGTGCGCGAATGTTCATCCAGGTCGCCGAAGGCCATTGGGGCGTTGATCGCCTCAAGACCGTCCGCGAGCGCCGGATAGTCGTTCTCCACGAGGCGTCGGGCGGCGAGGTCAGCCTGGGAGAACAGTCTGCCGGTCGTCGAAAGAAGGAAACGCAGATCGGCCGGGGCCTCCAGCGCGGGATGGAGCAGGTGGCGTCTGTAGGCTTCCCGCAGCGCGGTCTGCTCCGATCGTGTGAGGACGCCCCCGTGGGCGGCGGCGCGATCCCGAAACCAGCCGAACAGGGCGAGCCAGTGCCGGGGACGGGCGACGGCGCTGGCGCCGAGCGCCTCGAAGGCGCGGGCGATGGCCTCGGAGCCCCGATGGACCGGCAGGGCAGCGCCGAACAGGCGTGCGGAGCCCTGGAAGACGAGACAGGCCTCCGGCGCATGGTAGGCCCCGCCCACATAGAGGATCGGCTCCGTTGACCAGCGCGACACGGCCACGCCTTCCGCCTTAAGGGCCTCGACAAGCGCGGGATAGAAGTCTTCGGGGCGCGGCGGTGGGGCGCTGGCGGCGCGGCGCTCCGCCAGCGCAGCGTAAAGCGTGTCGGCGCTGGGCTCGGACAGACAGCCCAGCTTTCTGTAGAGGCCGACCGCAGAGCCGCCGACGATGCGGGCGTCGTCGTCCAGCCATTCGATATTGCTGGCCGTGGCCAGGTGGAGATCTTCGGGTGCCGCGATCGCGCCGGATCGGCTGCGGAGGCACGGGGTCCCTGCCAAGCCCTTGACCAGGGCAGGCCGGAGCAGGGCTCCGTGGCGACCGAGCAGTTCCTCGAACGCCTCCGCACGATCAGGCGACGCCGACACTCGTTCGGCGAGGGCCTGCACATCTGGGCCGATCACCTTGCGGCGAACATTGAGCCGGCGGAGGAGGTCGGACCGTCGGGCGACCTCGCCCGCAGGGGCGTGGACGGCGTTTCCCAGCAGGGCCGCGTCGCGGGCGGGCAGCACGGCCAGATCGACGGGGGCGATCCATTCGCCGTGACGATCCTTAACGACCGGAGCGCGGCGCACGAGGGCGAGGAGGCGCGAGTTGAGCTTGACCTTGGGCTGGAGGAGCCAGCGATGGACCGCCTGCCGCTCATCGGGATCGATCGTCCCCGCCTGGGCCCGCTGACAGGCCTCCGTCGCCCATCGAGACAGGTCGAAAGCCTTGCAGTACCGAGAGACCGACGTCGCTTCATTGAGCCCTTGGTCCAGGCGTGACGCCATCGGCTCGGGACAGTCTTGCCAGTTCGCCGTCTCCACCTTCGTCAGACCTGACGCCGGCGCCAGCGCGCCCGCGGCGGTGAGCGTCGACGCCGTCGTCTCGAGGTCGCGCTTGTTCTCTTTCGAAAGATGACGCCGGAGGGTCGTCAGGGCCGCGGCGGATCGCCTTTGAGCGTCGGGCTCGGCGGCGCTCGAGGCATAGTCCGGATAGTGATAATTGGCCTCATCCGCATCGAGCACAGTCGCGAGCTTTGCGCCGGGCGCGCCGCAACGGAGCGTGACCAGAGAGTTGACCGTGAACCGCTTCGCGCCGGCGTCGCGGGCCATCTGCGCCACCCGGGCGACTTTCAGGAGACCGGGGTCGAGGTATTGGCCGGCCGTCAGAAACCCTTCGAGTACGGGATCCGCCGCCACCACGATGTCGCTCGCCTTGGCGAAGACCGGACGCCGGCCCGCTTCCATCGTCGGCCAGCAGGCTTCCGCCTGCATCCCCTCCCGCATCATCTCGCCGTAGTGGACAGGGCTCGCCGGCGCGGCGGCGTCCAGGGCGAGATAGGCGTCCGCGCCGAAACGGTCGAACCAGTCCTGTCCCACCAGCGATCGGGTCAGGTCGGCGGCGGCCTCCTGAAGCCAGATGTTCCAGCTGTTGACCAGGAGGCTGGACCGATCGTTGTCGAGCTTGAACGGCGCGCTGACCTGAACGATCGACCCTGTCCGGCTCTGAGGGGTCTGCAGCGGGTAATGGAAATGTCCGGCCTGACCTAAATCGATCCGGTTTCGCCTGAGGGGAATGGAGACGGAGACCTTCAGACTCGTCGGGCCAGCGCGGTAGTAGTCGGGATAGTCGATGTGTCGGCTGTCCGCCGGGATCGGGATGGTCCGGGTGAACTCCAGCTCCTCGATCTTCTGGACGACTGGCCGGGTCGTCGCTTGATCAGCCCAGTCCTCCAGGCGGCCCGTACGCCGTACCGCCATCACGCCCTTGACCGGGCAGGTCTCCACCCTCGCGGACTGCCGCCATTCGAGCCTGCGACCCGTGCGCGCCGACGCGGCTGTCAGACGGCGGATGCCCGGCGACTTTCCGGCGCTCGCGAGCTTCACCAGAGTCGGCAGCAGAGCCTGGGCGATCTCCGTCATGGCGAGACGTTCGCTCTCGACCGTGAAGGGCTCGAGCACCCGCGTCTGGACGTTCCGGTAGGGGATGTGAATGCTCACCCCGACGCGTCCGGCGGACGAAGGGTCGGGAAGATTGTCTGTGCCCATGTCTTCGAAATCGAGCAGGGCGACGCGTCCGTTCGAACGGACGTGGATCCGGTCGCCGAACAGGAAGAGCGAACGGATGCCGAAATTCTTGGATCCGATGCCGTTGGATTTGGCTTCGACCACGTCGCCGGCCTGGCCGCCGATCACATTGCCCGTGCCGGCGATCACGCTCAGGCGGGACCATCCCTGACTGCTTATGGGCCGTCCGGTCCCGGTGATGACGAGCTCGGTCTCGCCGAACAGGATCTCGATCGCCGACCCGCCGCCGTCGAACTCGTTCTGGACGATTTCGCGAAACACGTCCGCCGCCGAGTGACCGGCGACGAAATCGTCGAGGATGCTTGACCCCACGCGCTGGGACAGGGGGCCGGTCGTGGGAGGTGGCGACCAGGTCCTAGCTTGGCCAACCGCTGCGGCAGCGCGCTTGTGCGGCGTTTTCGCCATGATCATTCAACCCCCGATGGACCGGTATCGGACAACGTCCGCCGGTGCCTGTCCAGTCAGGGTGTTCCCAGGCGAGGCAGGGCTGTTCGGTCCCAACGAGCAGAGTATGTTCCACGTACAACCGGGCTCTCCGGCCATACTCCCCAGAGATATCCGTGAGGTTCGATCTCTTATCGCGATCCAACTGTCCTGTCGGATCCCTGTGGCGGGGCGCCTACGAACCGATCGCGATGACCGCGCGGAAGCCTGTCGAATCAGGTTCGTCGGGGCTGGCTAAGAACGCCTTCGAGTATCACGGCGTCGAACGCCACGGTTGGCAGCAACGGCCGCGACCCAACGCCGTGGACGATTATGCACCCGTCTGGCCATCCCGCCGAAGTGCGCTCGGCCGCAGTCGCGCGTACAACTGCGCTGGCCAGACCCCAAGGGCCCCTCAGGGATCGCTGAAACGCGATGACACACGATGACCAACGGCGCTTGCGCTGCGGCTGTGTGAGGGTAAGGGTGAGGGTAAGACTGCCGGGTCAAGAAAAAAGGCGTTGCATTACAACGCCTTTACAGCCCGAGTGGCTCCGCGGGTAGGATTCGAACCTACGACCAGCCGATTAACAGTCGGCTGCTCTACCACTGAGCTACCGCGGAACACTTCCTCTCGGGAAGGCGGGCGCTATAGCAGCGCGAGTCAGCCTCACGCAACGGGAAATATCCGATTGGCCGTAATCCTCATTGACGATCCGCAGGACGCCCGCGTCGCCGCCTTCCGCGATATCCGCGAGCGCGACCTGACAGGCCGGCAGGGGCTGTTCGTGGCCGAGGGGGAGGTGGTGTTGCGCGTGCTGGCCTCGCCGGCGTCGTTGTGCCGGCCGGTCGCCGCGCTGATCGCCGAAAAGCGGCTGGGCGCGCTGTCCGACGCCATCGCGGCCCTGCCGCCGGAGACGCCGGTGTATTTGGCGCCGCAGCCGGTGCTCGACGGCATCGCCGGCTTCCACCTGCATCGCGGCATACTGGCGTTGGGGGAGAAGCCGGCCCCGCGGCCGCTGGCCGAAATTCTGGCCGGGTTGAGCGACGACGCCGTTGTGGTGCTGGCCTGCGGGATCGGCAATCACGACAACATGGGCGGCATCTTCCGCGCCGCCGCCGCCTTCGGGGCCGCCGCCGTGCTGCTCGACGACCGCTGCTGCGACCCCTTCTACCGCAAGGCCATCCGCGTCTCGGTCGGCGCCGTTTTGCGCACGCCCATGGCGACCGGTCTCGAGGCGGCTGAGCTGATCGACGGGCTGAAGGCGACGGGCTTCCGGGTCCTGGCCATGACGCCCGCCTCGCCGTCGCCGCTGCACCTCGCAGCGAGGGGCGGCCGGACGGCCATCGTGCTGGGGGCGGAGGGGCCCGGCCTGCCCGACGGGGTGTTGGCGCGCTGTGAGACGGTCGGCATTCCGATGTCGGGCGGCTTCGATTCGCTCAATGTGGCGACTGCGGGGAGTATCGCCCTGCATCATTTCACCCGATAGGCGAGAAGCGATCACCAAACCGCGATTAACCCTTCGTATACCTTGATGGGCGGCGCGATCTGTGGCGCTGTGCGGGCGTCCGGGAAGGTTTGGCTATGTTCGACAGCATTCTGTTCTTCGTGAACCGCAACGCGCGCGTCGCCGTCGCGATCACCATCGTCACCGCCACCGTGAGCGCCGCCACGGTCATCGGATGGATGACCGCGCCGGTCTGATCTGTCTGAAATTCGCGATGGAGGCCTGACCGGGAATCGAACCCGGGTGCAAGGATTTGCAGTCCTCTGCGTCACCACTCCGCCATCAGGCCCTGGATCGTCCGTGGACGACCTCACCATCGCGAGGCGCGTTCGCTATCAGATCGGATTGTCGCCCGCAACGCACAGACCTATAAGCGCCCCAGATTTCCGGCGCGTTACTGCGCCTTCGGCTTTTCGGGACGAACGACAGATGGATTTCGCCGCCGCGCGCAAGGTTATGGTGGACAGTCAGGTCCGGGTGAACGACGTCACCGATCGCGACCTCCAGGCCGTCCTGCTGTCGGTCCCGCGCGAGCAGTTCCTGCCGGCCGAACGCGCCTTCGCCGCCTACGCCGAGATGGAGCCGGAGATCGCCAACGGCCGCCGCCTGATGCTGCCCCGCGACCTGTCCAAACTGCTGATGGCGCTCGAGCCGCGCGCCGGCGAGACGGCGCTGGCCATCGCCGGCCCCTACGCAGCCGCCGTGCTGGCCGGGATGGGTCTCAAGGCCGTGGCCCAGGAAGCGGACGCGGGCGTGCTTGAGGTGGTGGCCGACGCGCTGGCCGGGGCCGGCGTCGAGGCGGTCGCGGCGCCGTTCGCCCGGCCGGTCGGCGAGGACTACGACCTCATCATCTCCGAAGCCGCCGTCCCGGCGCGCCCTGACGCCTGGCTGGCCGCCCTCAAGGTCGGGGGGCGCCTGGCGGTGGTCGAGCGCTCCAGCCCGGCCGGCAAGGCGGTCCTCTATGTGAAGGGCCCGACCGGCCTGTCGCGCCGGGAATTGTTCGACGCCGCCCCGCCCGTTCTCGCGGAACTCGCGCCCGAACCCGCCTTCGCCCTCTAGGTCCGCGACGGGCTTTCCGTCGGCCCGCGTGAAAAAATCTTAACTGGCGCACGACGAAACCGTCCCGCATCAGGCCTATGGGATACAAAGGGCGCGCATCCTCCGCGCCAGGCAGGGACAATCATGCTGAAACGTTCGCGCGCGCTCGCCTCGGTCGCCATCATCGCCGTCGTCACCGGCCTGAGCGCGCCCGCCTGGGCTGAAACGCTGCAGGAAGCGATCGCCCTGGCCTACCAGACCAATCCGTCGCTGCTGGCGCAGCGCGCCAACCAGCGCGCCCTGGACGAATCGATCGTGCAGGCCCGCGCGGGCCTGCGGCCGTCGCTGGACGTGACCCTCTCGGGCAACCACGCCCAAAGCTATGGCGATGCGGCGGGGTTCGACGGCGACAGCGCGTCGGCCAGCATCGGTCTGTCGCAGACGCTGTGGAGCGGCGGCCGGATCGGCCACGGAATCACCGCCGCCGAGGCTGACATCCTCGCCGGCCGCGAGAACCTGCGCGACATCGAACAGACGGTGCTGGCGTCGGTGATCCAGGCCTATGCCGACGTGATCCGGGACACCGAAATCCTCCGCATCCGCCAGGCCAACCTCGGCGTGCTCCAGCGCCAGCTCGAGGAGGCCTCGGCCCGCTTCGAGGTCGGCGAGATCACCCGCACAGACGTGGCCCAGTCCGAGGCCCGCCTGGCCCAGTCCGAGGCCGACCTGGCCAACGCCCAGGCCCAACTGTCGGTGTCGCGCGCATCCTACGCCGCCGTGGTCGGCCAGTCCCCGGGCGATCTGGCTCCGATGCCGGTGCTGCCCGGCGTGCCCACCGACTTCGACGCGGCGCTCGACGTGGCGATGCAGGACAACCCCGGCGTCCGCGCCGCCGCCTATACCCTCCGCTCCGCCGAGGCCAACGCGGCCGCCGCCAAGGCCGAGTACATGCCCTCGGCGCGCCTGACCGCCTCCTACGGCGGATCGAACGCCGACTTCGACCGGATCGGCGATATCGCCGACACCACTCGCCTGACGGCCGGGGCCACCATTTCGGTGCCGCTGTTCACGGGCGGGCTGAACAGCTCGCGCGTGGCCCAGGCGCTGGAACGCGCCAACGCCGCCCAGATCAACGTCGAGGGCGAGCGCCGCACCACCCTTCAGTCGGTGAGCTCGGCCTACGCCCAGGCCCTGTCGGCCCGGTCCAGCCTTGAGGCCGGGACCGAAGCCGTGCGCGCCGCCACCGTGGCCGCCGAGGGCGTTCGGCAGGAGGCCCAGGTGGGCCTGCGCACCACGCTCGACGTGCTGAACCAGGAGCTGGAACTCCGCAACGCCGAGGTCACCCTGGCCAGCGCCCGCCGCAACGAATACGTCGCCCAGGCCAATCTGCTGGCCGCCATGGGTCGGCTGGAGGGCGCCGACCTCGATCCGACGCTGACGATCTACAATCCGGCCGACAACTACGAGCGCGTGCGCAACCGCGGCGCCCTGCCGTGGGACGGTCTGATCGAGGCCATCGACCGCGTCGTCGCGCCGCCGATCGTGCCCGCCAATGACGCCGCAGACGCCCCCATCGACCGGCAACTGAAGTCGGAGATCATCCAGACGGCGCCGGGGGAGTGAGCGCGACTGGTCGCCCGTCGGGCGACTTGCGGACGGCGGCCTAGCCCGCGAAGCGAAAAACGCCCGTTGATTCCAGCGGGCTGAGATGCGACGACAGCCAGGCGGGGTAGGGGCCGCGGTCCCGCGCGCCGCCATCCATTTGACCTTGCGTTCGCCGCGCGCCTCGGGGTTTCGACATGACCGACCAGACCGCCCAGGAACCCACGATGGAGGAGATCCTGGCGTCGATCCGCCGGATCATCTCCGAAGACGACGCCCCGGCCGAAACCGCCCCCGCCGCCGCCGCGCCGGCGGAAGCCGAGCCCGAGTCGGAGTTCGAGCAGCCCGCCGCGGCCGAGGCCTCGCCCGCTCTCATGGACGAGACGCCCGCGATGCAGGAGCCGGCCGCCTCCGAGGAGGACGTGCTGGAGCTGACCGACACCTATGAGGCGCCGGCGGGCGAGAGCATCGGCGATCTCGACGTCGCTCCGGCCGAACCGGAGGTCGATCCCTTCCCGGTCGAGGCGGTCAGCGAGTCGGTCTTCGCGCCCGAGCCGGAGCACCCGGCCGACACGACCAGCATCAGCCCTCCGACCCGTTACGACACCCTCGTCGGCGACAGCGCCGCGGCCAGCGCCGCGTCCGCCTTCGCCGGATTGGCCTCCTCCCTGAAGAAGTCAGAGCCTATGGAATCTGCGACCCCGTCCGGCCCCACGCTCGATGAACTGGCGCGCTCGCTGCTGCGGCCGATGCTGAAGGAATGGCTCGACGCCAACCTGCCGGGCATCGTCGAGGCCCAGGTACGCAAGGAAGTCGAACGCATCGCCCGCAACGCCGGCTAGCTTCACCTGCGACCTGATCAAGGCTAGATCATTCCGGGGCGGCTCCAGTCGGGGCCGCCCTTTCTCATTTGTCTGAAGTCCCTCCCCAATGCTCGACAAGACCTTCGACCCGAAAGCCGCCGAACCCCGCCTGTATGCGATGTGGGAAGGCAGCGGCGTATTCGCGCCGAAGACCGACGGCGCGGCCGCAGCCTATTCGATCGTCATTCCGCCGCCGAACGTGACCGGCTCGCTGCACATCGGTCACGCGCTGAACAACACCCTGCAGGACATCCTCGCCCGCTATCACCGGATGACGGGCAAGGCGGTGCTGTGGCTGCCCGGCACCGACCACGCCGGCATCGCCACCCAGATGGTGGTGGAGCGGCAACTGGCGGCCAGCGGCAATGTCGGACGGCGCGACATGGGCCGCGAGGCCTTCGTCGACAAGGTCTGGGAATGGAAGGCCGAGAGCGGCGGGACCATCGTCCAGCAGCTGCGCCGCCTCGGCGCCTCGTGCGACTGGAGCCGCGAGCGCTTCACCCTCGACGAGGGCCTGAACGCCGCCGTCCGCAAGGTCTTCGTCCAGCTCCACAGGGAAGGCCTGATCTATCGCGACAAGCGGCTGGTCAATTGGGATCCGCATTTCCAGACCGCCATCTCCGACCTCGAGGTCGAGCAGCGCGAGATGGACGGCTTCTACTGGCATTTCGCCTACCCGCTGGCCGACGGCGTGACCTACGAGCACCCGGTCGCCTGGGATGGCGATAACCAGCCGACCGATTTCGAAACCCGCGACTATATCGTCGTCGCCACCACCCGGCCGGAGACCATGCTGGGCGACACCGGCGTGGCGGTGCACCCGGACGACGCGCGCTACGCGGGCCTTGTCGGAAAGTGGATCGATCACCCGATCACCGGCCGGCGCATCCGCATCGTGGCCGACGACTACGCCGACCCGGCCAAGGGCTCGGGCGCGGTGAAGATCACGCCGGCGCACGACTTCAACGACTTCGGCGTCGGCAAGCGCACCGGGCTTGAGGCGTTGAATGTGCTGGACGCCTTCGCCCGCATCACCAACGCCGATACGCCGGACGTGCCGGCGGAATACTGCGGCATGGACCGCTTCGCCGCCCGCAAGGCCATCGTCGCCCGGGCCGAGGAGGAGGGCTGGCTCAGGGAGATCGAGAAGACCCGCCACGTCATCCCGCACGGCGACCGCTCGGGCGTGGTCATCGAGCCGTGGCTGACGGACCAGTGGTACGTCGACGCCCACACCCTCGCCCAGCCCGCCATCAAGGCCGTCGAGCAGGGCGACACCACCTTCGAACCGAAGAGCTACGAGAAGATCTACTTCGAATGGCTGCGCAACATCGAGCCGTGGTGCATCTCGCGCCAGCTGTGGTGGGGCCACCGCATCCCGGCCTGGTACGGGCCCGACGGGACCATCTTCGTCGAGGAGAACGAGGATGACGCCCGCGCCGCCGCCCGCCACCACTACGGCGCCGAGACGCCGCTGACCCAGGACGAGGATGTCCTCGACACCTGGTTCAGCTCGGCCCTATGGCCGTTCTCGACCATGGGCTGGCCGGAGAAGACCGGGGACCTCGAACGCTTCTATCCGACCTCCGATCTGGTGACCGCCGCCGACATCATCTTCTTTTGGGTCGCCCGAATGATGATGATGGGACTTCACTTCATGGATGAAGTTCCGTTCCGGCGGGTGATCATCAATGGCCTGGTCCGCGACGAGAAGGGCCAGAAGATGAGCAAGTCGAAGGGGAACGTCATCGACCCCCTGACCATCATCGACGAACTCGGCGCCGACCCTTTGCGGTTCACCATGGCCATCCTGTCCGGCACGCGAGACATCAAATTGTCGCGCCAACGCATTGAAGGGTATCGCAACTTCGGCACCAAGCTGTGGAACGCCGCCCGCTTTTCGCAAATGAACGAGGCGCGGCGCGTCGAGGGCTTCGATCCGGCCGGGGTCGATCAGACCATCAACCGCTGGATCCGCGGCGAACTGACGAAAGCCGAACGGCAGGTCTCCGCCGCCATCGAGGGCGGCCGGTTCGACGACGCCGCCTCGGCCCTCTACCGCTTCGTCTGGAACGTGTTCTGCGACTGGTACCTGGAACTGGCCAAGCCGGTGTTCACCGGCGCCGACGAGGCGGCCAAGGCCGAGACCCGGGCCATGACCGCCTGGACCCTCGACCAGACCCTCAAGCTGATGCACCCGGTCATGCCGTTCATCACCGAGGAGCTGTGGGACCAACTCGCCGCCGAGGGCGCGCCGCGCACCGAGACGACCCTGATCGGCGCCGCCTGGCCCGACCTGCCCGACACCTTCATCGATCCCGCCGCCGAGGCCGAGATCGGCTGGCTGGTCGATCTGGTCACCGATATCCGGGCCTTGCGCGCCGAAATGAACGTGCCGCCATCGGCCAAGCCGCCGCTGGCCTTCGTGTCGCCAGACGCCGCCACCTCGGACCGCATCGCGCGTCACCGCGACCTGATCCTGACGCTCGCCCGGGTGTCGGAGGTCGGCGCGGCGGATGCGGCCCCGACTGGCGCCGTGACCTTCGTTTCGGGCGGCGCCACGGCCGCGCTGTCGCTGACGGGGATCATCGACCTGGCCGCCGAGCGGGCCCGGCTGGAGAAGGAGATCGTCGCCTTCGACAGCGACATCGCCCACGTAAACAAGAAGCTGGGCAATCCCAACTTCGTCTCCCGCGCCGCCCCCGAAGTCGTCGACGAACAGCGTGAGAAGCTGGCCGAGGCCGAAGCCGGCAAGGCCAAGCTGCAGGCCGCTCTGGCCCGTCTGGACGCGGTGGGGTGACAAGGGTCCGCCTGGACCAGCTGCTGGTCGCCCGCGGCCTGGCCGAGAGCCGGGCCAAGGCGAAGGCGGCGATCGAGGCGGGCGGCGTCACCGTCGACGGGGCGCCCGCGAAAGCAGCCTCCCAGTCGGTGGCTGACAACGCCGTTCTCACCTACGCCGATGCTCATCGCTGGGTCGGTCGCGGAGCCCTGAAGCTCGACCACGCCCTATCGTTCTGGCCGGTCGTGGTGGAGGGGCGGACGGTCCTCGACGTGGGCGCCTCGACCGGCGGCTTCACCGAGGTCTGCCTCGAGCGCGGCGCGGCCAGGGTCTTCGCCGTCGATGTCGGCTCGGGACAGATGCACCCCCGCGTCGCCGCCGATCCGCGCGTGGTCAATCTCGAACACACCGACGCCCGCGACCTGACGCCCGCGCTGATCCGCGACCCGCCGCAGCTGATCGTCTGCGACGCCAGTTTCATCGGCCTGGCCAAGGTCCTGCCCGCCGCGCTGGTGCTGGCGGCGCCCGGAGCGGACCTGATCACCCTGGTGAAGCCCCAGTTCGAGGCGGACCGCCCGGGCGGCGGCCGCAAGGGCGTGGTCAAGGACCCCGCGGCGCATCAGGCCGCCGTCGCCTCGGTCTCGGCGTGGCTGGAAGGGCAGGGCTGGGCCGTTCAGGCGACTACGCGGAGTCCGATCAGCGGCGGCGACGGCAACGTCGAATTCCTGCTGTGGGCGAGGCGGCGGTAGCCGCTGCTCTGTCCCTCGGCCACGCTCAAAAAGCTCCGCAAAAGGAAAAGCCCCCGGCGGATTTCTCCACCGGGGGCCTCCGTCACATCGCCGATCGACAGGGGGGCTGAAAAATAACCGGCGACGCGATTCGGTCAGTAGCGGTCCGGGCAGGACTGCTCGTAACGGGTGATGAGACGGCCATCCCGCGTGTAGCTGCGCGTCTCGACGGTGCGGCAGCCGTACCGGTCGGTGGAATAGCCGGACTGGTAGCCATCGCCGTAGCGGTCGTACCGGTCATAGTCCTCGTAGCGGTCATAGCCGTAGGACCGGTCGTCGTAGCGGCCGTAGGACGAATAGCCGTAGCGATCGTCGCCATACGAGCCGCTGTAGCGGTACTGATCGCTATATCGACCGCAATCGCGGTCCGAGCTGCTGCCGGCGGCGGCGCCGATCACCGCGCCGAGCACCCCGCCGAGGATGCTGCCTTCGGTTCGGCGACCGCGCGCCGCGACTTGCGAGCCGGCGACCGCGCCGACCGTGGCGCCGATCAGCCCGCCGGCGGCGCCGCCGGAGCCGTCGCAGCGAGCGGTGCGACGATCATAGGCGTATCGGTCGCCATAACGGTTGTCGTAGTCGTAGGACTGGTCATAGGCGCCGGTGCCGTAGTTCTGCGCCCCCGAATAGCCGTAGCTCTGGGCGGAGGCGGAGGCCGGGGCCAGCAGCATGCCGGCGGCGGCCACGGCGGCGGTCGTGATGGACAGACGGGCGAACATCGGGATCGTTCCTGGAACTCGGTTGCAGAGATGGAGGCCGAACGAACGGCGCCCCGGTCTGTTGCAATCACCCTTAAGGTCCGGAAGCTGAACGGCCTTTGAGTGCGCCGTTCATCTTCGTTCAGGTTTCGCCCGGTTTCGCCGGAGGCGAGGAACCTCTAGAAGCGCCCGATGACGGAAACGCTGATCATCGCGCGGGTGGGCGGGCAGGGCGACGGGATCGCCGAAACCCCGGCCGGCCCGGTGTTCGCGCCCCTGACCCTGCCGGGCGAAACCGTGCGCGCCGAGGTGCGCGACGGGCGGACCGAAGCGATGGAGCTTCTGGTCGCCAGCCCCGACCGGGTCGAGCCGGTGTCGCCCCACTACGGCGACTGCGGCGGTTGCTCGCTGCAGCACTGGGCCGCCGGGCCTTATCTCGAATGGAAACGCGAACAGGTCCGCCTGGCGCTGGCGCGCGAGCGGATCGAAACGGACGTCGAGCCGACGGTGGCGGTTCCGCCGGGAACGCGCCGCCGCCTCGCCCTGCACGCCCGGCGCGGACCGGACGGAGGGATCGCCCTGGGCTTCAAGGCCCGCAAGAGCTGGCGGCTGGTCGAGGTCCGGGTCTGCCCCGTCTCCGACCCGCGGCTGGTGGCGGCCCTCCCGGCGCTGGCGCGGGTGGCCGAGGCCTTCCTTGAGCATCCGAAGTCCGCCCCGACCCTGCACGTGACCTGGACCCTGACCGGCCTGGACGTTGACGTCACCGGCGTCGAGCGGCGCAGCGGGGGCCTGTCCCGCGACGCCCAGATGCGGGCCATCGAGGCGGCGGGGCAGGCCGATCTGGCCCGGCTGAGCCTCGCCGGCGACACCCTGGTGATGTCGCGCCAGCCCCTCGTCGCCTTCGGCCCGGCCACCGTACCCCTGCCGGCCGGCGGCTTCCTTCAGGCCGTGCCCGAGGCCGAGGCGGCCATGGTCTCGCGCGCGGTCGAGGCGGTGCGTGGCGCGAAGAAGATCGCCGACCTGTTCTGCGGCGCCGGAACCTTCACCTTCCCGCTGGCTGCGGTGGCGCCGGTGCTGGCCGCCGACGCCTCAGCCGCCGGCATCGCCGCGCTCAAGGCCGGCATGGGTTCGGCCAAGGGGTTGAAGCCGATCACGGCGGAGGCCCGCGACCTGTTCCGCCGTCCGCTGGCGCCCTACGACCTGCGCGGCTGCGACGCCGTCGTGCTCGATCCGCCTCGCGCGGGGGCCCGCGACCAGACCGCCCAGCTCCCGGGAACCAGGGCCCACACCGTCGTCTATGTGTCCTGTAACCCGACCACCTTCGCCCGCGACGCCCGGGTGCTGGTCGACGCCGGCTTCCGTCTGGAGGCGGTCACCCCCGTGGACCAGTTCCTGTGGTCGGCCCACGTCGAGCTGGTCGGGGTGTTCCGGCGTTAGCCCTGATCCCTTCGCTCACGCCGCTTCGTCGCCGAGATCGAACAAATCCCCCTGCTTCTTCATGTCCGGCGGAACGCGGAACCGGCTCTCGTCCAGCAGGTGCCGCGGCCCGTCCAGCTCATACCGTTTCACCGCGGCCTTGAACCGCGTGGCGATCAGTTCAGCCACCGGACCCGTCCCCTTCATGCGCTGGTTCCAGTCGGGATCGTAGTCGCGCCCGCCGCGGGTCTGACGGATCAGCGACATGACGCGGGCGGCGCGGTCGGGACGGGCGTCGGCCAGCCACTCGCGGAACAGATCCTTGATCTCCAGCGGAAGGCGCAGCGTCACATACATGGCCGTGGTCGCGCCCGCCCTGGCCGACGCCTCCAGCACCGCCTCCAGTTCATGATCGTTGAGCCCCGGGATCACCGGCGCGAAGCCGACCCCGACCGGACAGCCCGCCTCGGCCAGCCGGCTGATCGCCTCCAGCCGCTTCGCCGGCGTCGAGGCGCGCGGCTCCATGGCCCGCGCCAGGCCCCGGTCGAGGGTGGTGATCGACACGAAGGCCGAGGCCAGTCCCTCGCGGCCCATCGCGCCCAGAATATCGGCGTCGCGTGCGATCAGCACCGACTTGGTGATGATGCTGAGCGGATGCCGGAATCGCTGCAGCACCTCGAGGATCGAGCGCGTCGATTTCAGCTCCCGCTCGACCGGCTGATAGGGGTCGGTGTTGCCGCCTATGTGGATGCGCTTGCAGACGTAGCGGGGCTTGCAGAGTTCCTGCTCCAGCAGACGCGCGGCCTCGGGCTTGAAGAAGAGCCGGCTCTCGAAATCCAGGCCCGGGGATAGGCCCATGAAGGCATGGGACGGACGGGCGTAGCAGTAGATGCAGCCATGTTCGCAGCCCTTGTAGGGGTTGATGGACCGGTCGAAACCGATGTCCGGACTGGTGTTGCGCGCGATGATCGTCCGGGCGTGCTCGGGCGTCAGGGTGGTGCGCAGGGGCGCCGCCTCTACATCGTCCGCCGTCCAGCCGTCATCGAAGGCCTCGACGGTCTCCGGTTCGAACCGCCCGGTCGCATTAGACCGCGCCCCCCGTCCCTTCGCCGCTTCAGCCATGATGCATTCGTGCCAGAAGGACTGGAACAAAGCAAGAACATATCTCTCGGATCCTTGTCAGCCAGCCCGGGTCTGGTGCAACTCTGGCGGAGACGGGGGATCGACCACATGAAGACGCTGCTTACGACGGGGCTGGCTCTGGCCCTCGCCATGGGACCGGTTCCCGCCGCCGCCCAGGTTCCGGAGACGCCCGCGACGGTGATCGCCGCGATCGCAGAGGGCTGCACGCCGTCCTCCGCCTTCGGCTTCGACATCGGCCAGCCCTACCAAGGTGGGCGGATGCAGCAGCTCGATGCCGGGATGGAACCTTTCGGCAGCGCCGAGGTGCTGGCGACCCAGCGATCGAAGACCCTCTTCGGCGTCGACCTGTGGGGTTATCACGCCGACGACACCGGCACGGCCGAGGAGCGACGGGCCGGAGCGAGGCGGCTACTCGATCAACTCGACGCCGCCGCGGACGAGTCCGGCCTGTTCGCCAGCCGCACCTGGGACGAGGAGAATGAGACCATCATCTACGCCGAGCCCGTGTCGGATCCCGCCTCGGCGGTCCGGTTGGAGCTGTCGCAAATGGGCGTGTCGGTGATCGCCGGCTGCGCCGACGAATCCCTGCGCCAGCTGGCTTGGGACGAGGCGTTCGGGCGCACCCGTGTCGATCGCCCGGTGCGGCCCGCCCTGGCGCCGGCCATCCGTGTCGATCCGGCCCAATGCGACGACCCGGTCATGGCCGAGGCTCTCTACGATTCCTTCGAGGCGGGCGGCGGGACCGACGTCATGAACGCCGTGCGCGGTTCGCAGGAGTATTTCGAGCACCTGACCCAATGGTACGGGCAGGTGCTGATGGACCGCGGCGTCTGGACCGAGCAGGCCCGCGAGGCCTTCCTCATGTCCTTCCTTGAGGACGAGGTGATCATGCAGGGGCTGGAGGAGCAGATGGCCCGCCTGACACCCCTGCTGGAATCGACGATGCAGATCGCCGAGATGCGCGACGCCGGCGACTCCGTCGGCTCGTGCCGCGAAGCCGTGTCCCTGATCAATATGGTCGAGGAGATCGGCCGCGCCAACGAGGTCCAGTGGGACCGCGCCACCGCCCTCTACAAGGCCGAGGCGACTCGTCTCGGCGTCACGCTCGACTGACGGCCCTGGTGCGGATGAGAGGACTCGAACCTCCACGCCTCGCGGCGCTGGAACCTAAATCCAGTGCGTCTACCAGTTCCGCCACATCCGCATAGGTCCTGCCCAAGCCTGTAGGCGAGGCGGTGGAAAAGCGAAAGGCCCGGGATCGCTCCCGGGCCCTTGCTCGAACAGATCGTGGAGATCAGTCCTTGTTGTCGGTCGGCGACCGCGCGCCCGGCATCGGCGGAACCGGTCCGGGAGGGGCGTCGGGGTCCAGTTCCGGCACCTGGAACAGACCGCGGCCGAGGTGGCTCTTGCGGATGCCGTAGAGCAGATAGATCACCAGGCCGATGCCGCCCCAGATCGGCAGCACCATCTTGGCGTCGTGCGGCAGGTTCCAGAACAGGAACGCACAGCCCGCCGCCGACAGCGGCGCGATGATCCAGACCAGCGGCGTCCGGAACGGACGGTGCCGGCCCGGCTCCTTGACGCGAAGCATCATCACCGCGATCGACACCATGAAGAAGGCGAACAGCGTGCCCGAGTTCGAGATGTCGGCCAGCTGGCCGACCGGGAACAGGGCGCCGGCGATGGCCACGGCGATGCCGGTGAAGGCGGTGACGATATAGGGCGTCTTCCACTTCGGGTGGACCTTGGCCAGGCCTTCCGGCAGCAGGCCGTCGCGCGCCATCACGAAGAAGATGCGGGTCTGGCCGTAGATCATCATCAGGATGACCGAGGGCAGGGCCAGCATGGCGGCGGTGCCCAGGGCGTTGCCGACCGCCGGGTAGTTGATCTGGCGCAGAACGTGGGCGAGGGCCTCGTTCGAGCAGACCAGCTGGTTGGCGTTTTCGGCCAGGGCGCAGGCGGCGATGAAGCCCGGCGAGCCCGGCTGGACGGCTTCGCCGGCGGCGCCGAGCACGGGCTGGGCGCCCATGGCTCCGACCGCGCCGACCGCGACCAGCAGATAGAAGATGGTGCAGATGCCCAGCGAGCCGATCAGGCCGATCGGCACGTTGCGCTGCGGGTTCTTGGTTTCCTCCGCGGCCGTCGAAACAGCGTCGAAGCCGACGTAGGCGAAGAAGATCGACGCCGCGGCGCCGATGATGCCCATGCCCGACGACTCGCCGAACAGGCCGTTGGGCGCGAACGGCTGGAAGTTCGAGGCCTGGATCACCGGCAGGGTCAGGACGACGAAGGCCGTCAGGGCGGCCACCTTGATGGCCACGAGGATGGCGTTGACGCGGGCGCTCTCCGTGGTGCCGATCATGAGCAGCATGGTCACGGCCAGGGCCACCACGATCGCCGGGATGTTGACGATGCCGACCGAGAAGTCAGGCGTCGGGATGAAGCCGTTCATGCTCCAGGCCGGTCCGGCCTGTAGGAGATCTGGCCAGTCGAACCCCATGGCGTTCTCGATCAGGCCCAGCACATAGCCGGACCAGCCCACCGAAACGGCCGACGCGGCCACGGCGTATTCGAGGATCAGGGCCCAGCCGACCATCCAGGCCAGCAGTTCGCCCATCACGGCGTAGGTGTAGGTGTAGGCCGAGCCCGATACCGGGGCCATCGAGGCCAGTTCCGAGTAGCAAAGCGCCGCCACGGCGCAGACGGCACCGGCGATCACGAAGCTCCACATCATGCCCGGGCCGGCCTTCTGGGCGGCGGCGGCGGTCAGGACGAAGATGCCGGTGCCGATGATCGCGCCGACGCCCAGCAGCGTCAGTTGGACCGGCCCCAGCGAGCGATGAAGCGACTTCCTCTCGGCCGTGGCCAGAATTGCGTCGAGTGACTTAACGCGCCACATGGATTCCCCTCCGACTTTTCACAGCTTGTTGCTGTTTCGGCGCGGACGCTAGCGGCGCGGAACCGCGCTGGCAACGCGGTTTCCAAACGATGAAGTCCTGACGACGCTTTCGTGACCCGGGCCGTTGCGGCTAGAGCGCAGGGACATGCTGCCGATCCACGCCGTCCTCCAGCCGCTGAAGGCCTCGCTCGCCGGGGCCAACGCCGTCGTGCTCGCGGCCCCGCCGGGCGCGGGCAAGACCACGGTCGTGCCGCTGGCGCTGCTCGACCAGCCGTGGCTCCGGCACGGCAAGGTGCTGGTGCTGGAGCCGCGACGGCTGGCGGCGCGCGCGGCGGCCGAGCGGATGGCGGCGACCCTGGGCGAGACCACCGGCGAGACGGTCGGCTACCGCACCCGGCTGCAGAGCCGGATTGGCCCGGCGACGCGGATCGAGGTGATCACCGAGGGCGTCTTCACCCGGATGATTCTCGACGACCCCGGTCTGGACGGCGTCGGCGCGGTGCTGTTCGACGAGTTCCACGAGCGCAGTCTCGACGCCGACCTCGGCCTGGCGCTCGCCCGCGAGGCGCAGGGGCTATTGCGCGAGGACCTGCGTCTGCTGGTCATGTCGGCGACGCTCGACATCGCCGGCGTCTCCAATCTCCTCGCCAATCCGGCGGGAGAGGCGGCCCCGGTGATCGAGGCCGAGGGCCGCATGTTCCCGGTCGAGACCCGCTACCTCGGCCGCAACCCCGCCGAACGTTTCGAGGACGCCCTCGCCCGGGCCGTGATGCTGGCGCTGGGCGAGGAGACGGGATCGGTGCTGGCCTTCCTGCCGGGGCAGGGCGAGATCCATCGCGTCGCCCAGCGGCTGGCCGAGCGCCTGCGCGACCCGGTCGTGGACGTCGTCCCGCTCTACGGCGCGCTCGACAAGGCGGTGCAGGACCGCGCCATCGAGCCGCCGGCGCCCGGCCGTCGGAAGATCGTGCTCGCCACGTCGGTCGCGGAAACCAGCCTGACCATCGAGGGCGTGCGCGTCGTCATCGATGGCGGCCTGTCCCGCGTGCCCCGCTTCGAGCCCGCCAGCGGCCTGACCCGGCTGGCCACGGTGCGGGTCAGCCGCTCCTCGGCCGAACAGCGGCGCGGCCGGGCGGGCCGGATCGAGCCGGGGGTCTGCTACCGGCTGTGGGACGAGGAACAGACCCGCGGCCTCGTCCCGCACCAGCGCCCGGAAATCCTTGAAGCCGACCTGACCGCCTTCGCCCTCGACCTCGCCCGCTGGGGCGCCCGGACGACCGGAGGGCTCGCCCTGCTCGACCAGCCGCCCGCTGGAGCCTTCGCCGAGGCTCGCAAGGTGTTGCAGCGCCTGGGCGCGCTCGACGAGGAGGGCGGACTGACCGGGCACGGCCGCCGCCTGACCCGCATCGCCCTGCCGCCCCGTCTGGCCCACATGGTCGCGGCGGCGAGCGACGCGGACGACGCCGCCCTGGGCGGGCGCATCGCCGCTGTTCTCTCCGAGCCGGGGCTCGGCGGAAACGACCCCGACCTGCGCGAGCGCCTGCGCGGACTAGAGCGCGACCGGTCGCCGCGCACCCGCGACGCGCTGAAACTGGCCGAGCGCTGGGGCCGCAGCGCCGGGGGCGGGCAGGGCGGGGACGCCGATCCCGGCGCCCTGCTGGCCGAAGCCTTTCCGGAGCGGGTGGCGAAGGCCCGCGGCAAGCCGGGCGAGGTGCTGCTGGCGTCCGGACGCGGGGCCTTTCTCGATCCGACGGAGACGCTGGCCCGCGAGTCGTGGCTGGCGGTGGCCGAACTGGGCGGCGGCGACGCTCGCGACCGCATCCGCCTCGCGGCGCCGCTCGACCCGTCCGCGCTGGAGCACAGGCTCGAGACCGAGGACCGGCTGGTTCGCGAACCCTCCGGCCGCATGGTCCTGAAGCGCGTCCGCCGCATCGGCGCGATCGTGGTCGACGAGAAGATCGTCGGAACGCCGGACCGGAGCCAGATCGTCGCCGCCCTCAAGGCCGAGGTCGAGCGCGGCGGTCTCAAGGCCCTGAGCTGGGGCGACCGCGCCTCGGCCCTGCGGGCCCGGCTCGCCTTTTTGCGCACGCTCGACGACGACTGGCCCGATGTGTCCGACGAAGGGCTCGCCGCCGAACGCGAGACCTGGCTGTGGCCGCTGCTCGACGGGGTCCAGTCGCTGGAAGCGATTCCCGACGGCGCGCTGGAACAGGCTCTGCGCGCCCTGATCCCCTGGGACCGGCAGCGCGCGCTTGACGATCTCGCGCCCGCCCGCCTCCACACTCCGCTCGGCTCCGCCGCCATCGACTACGCCGCCGAGGGTGGGCCCCGCGTAGACATCCGCGTGCAGGAGCTCTTCGGCGTCACCGCCCACCCGACCGTCGGCGGCGGCCGCGTCCCCCTGACCCTCAGCCTGCTGTCCCCGGCCCGCCGTCCGGTGCAGGTGACAAAGGATTTGCCCGGCTTCTGGGCCGGGAGCTGGGCCGCCGTCCGCGCCGACATGCGCGGCCGTTATCCGCGCCATCCGTGGCCGGAGGACCCGACGAAGGCCGAGCCCACCACCCGCGCCAAGCCGCGCGGGACGTGAGCCTCACGAGACGCTCAGCAGCCGCGCGTAGCTGTCGACCAAGCTGGAGTAGGTCGGCACGAACATCACCGTCGCCCCACCGCCAGAGGCCACCGGCGCCTTGATCTCGAAATGCAGGTGGATGGTGGTGGCGTTGCCGCCGAAGTCCGAGGAGACCTTGCCCAGATGCTGGCCCCGCGTGACGTTGCGCGAGGCGGCGTCGGGGAACAGGGCGTGCACCCCGGCCATGTCGAGATGCAGATAGCGGTAGATGCGTCCGGAATCGCCCAGCAGGGTGATCGTGTAGCTGCCGATCGAGGTGACCCGCCCGCTCTCGGCCGCCACCGCCCAATGGACCTTCTTCTCGCAGGTGGCCGGGCGGATGTCCTGGCCCTGGTGACCCTTGCCGGCCGGGCACATGCCGTTGGTCCACGAGCGGGTCTCGCAGAAGTTGTCGCGCCACGGATAGGCGTAGTTGCGCGCGTCGCACTGGCCCCCGGGTCCGGGCGCCAGATAGCCGCCGTAGCCGTAGACCTGCGAGTTGGCGTAGGCCGGGCCGGCCTCGATCGGGAAGCGCATGCCCGCAGCCCACAGGGTGGCGTCGGTCGCCCCCGAGCCCGAGCCGGGATACAGGGCGCCGCCTGGCTCATGCGGCCACGAGACCGGCTCGGGCGCCGGGGGCTCGGGCTCCGGCGCCGGGTCGGGATCGCCGGGCAGGGGCTCCTCCACCGGCCCGGGATCGGCGGTCTCCGGCGTGCCCGTCTGCTGGCAACCGCCCGGCGCGCAGGCCGTCAGCGTCAGGAGCAGGCCGGCGACGGCCAGCCGCCTCACGACGCGCCTCCGCCGATCAACTGAAGCCCGGCGGCGAAGGCGACGGCGTCGGCCTCGGTGCAGTTCGGCGCGCCCTCGCACAGGAAGCTGACGTTATAGGCGGCCCCGAACCGGTTGAAGGTCACGTCGACGCCATACTCGGTCCGTTCGGTGCGGATGTTGGTCAGGCCCCGCGCCCGCGCCTGCGCCAGCGCGCGGCCGGCGGCGTCGGGAACCCGGGCCGCGGCCATGCGCGGGCCTCGCGGCGCCGTCGTGGCCGGGGCTTGGACCGCCGGGGCGGCCAGCGGCGACTGATAGGCCTTCACGCTGCCGTAGATCTCGATGATCTGCTCGCCGCGCTGGACGGTCAGCATGTAGACCCGGTCGCGGGTGGTGAACTCGGCCGTGTCGAGCAGGCCTATCTCGGCCGGCGCCAGCACCGGTACGGGCGAGGCGTCGACCTGCTGCAACAGGCCGGTCAGGCCCTTGTTCTGGTTCAGGGCGCCGCGCAGCCGGGCCGAGACGGGGTCCTGCCGCGCCTGGGCGAGGGCGGCGTTGTCCGCCCGGGTCCGGGGCAGGGCGACCTGGGTGGCGGCGACCGGCGACGGCGGCTGCTGCTGCGAAGTGGCCACGCCCGCCACGGCCGCGGCCGCGATCACGCCGGCCACGAAAGCCCGGTTCCGGATGCTCATGGTGAAGTCCCTCCCGACTTCACAATAGCGCTGTTATGCGACGCTGGCGAGATCGGCGCCGCGCCGCTTGCCTTTTCCCCCTATCCCGCCTAGAAGCCGCCCGCACTTCGCACGCGGACGAGGCGCGTTCAGGGGAGACATCCCTGTCCGCTCCGTTCCGAGGGACCAGATGGTCCTTTAATCGCCCGCGCACACCAGACGCACCGCTGGAACCCGAAGATGGACCGCTACATCTTCGGCTCGCGCTCGAACATCCACATCATCGACCTGTCGCAGACCATCCCGCTGCTGCACCAGGCCCTGGTCGCCGTGCGCGAAGTCGCCGCCAAGGGCGGTCGCGTGCTGTTCGTCGGCACCAAGCGCCAGGCCGCCGATCCGGTCGCCGAGGCCGCCCAGCGCTGCGCCCAGTACTACATGAACAACCGCTGGCTCGGCGGCACCCTGACCAACTGGCGCACCGTGTCGGGCTCGATCGCCCGCCTGCGCGAGCTGGAAGGCCTGCTGGAAGGCGGCGGCGAAGGCCGGGTCAAGAAGGAGCTGCTCAACCTGCAGCGCGAGAAGGACAAGCTCGAGCTGTCGCTGGGCGGCATCAAGGACATGGGCGGCATCCCCGACATCATGTTCGTGATCGACACCAACAAGGAGGCCATCGCCATCCTTGAGGCCCGCAAGCTGAACATCCCGATCATCGCCATCCTCGACACCAACTCGGATCCGGACGGCATCACCTATCCGATCCCGGGCAACGACGACGCCGCCCGCGCCATCCAGACCTACTGCGACCTGATCGCCGACGCCGTCCTCGACGGCCTCGCCGCCGGTGCTGCTTCGTCGGGCGTGGACCTGGGCGCCGCCGTCAATCCGGACGAGCCGATGCTGCGCGAAGCCAAGGCCCCCAAGGCCAAGGCTGAAGACGCCGCCCCGGCCGGCACGGAAGCCGTCGCCGAGGAAATGATCGCCGCCGCCGAGGCCCCGGCCGCGGAAGAGCCCCCGGTCGCCGACGAAGCCGCCAAGGAAGCGACTTCGGAAGCCAACGACGCCGTCGAAACCGAGCCGGCCCAGGTCTAACCGACCTCCGCCTTCCTCGACGGCGACCTGAATACGCGGCCGGACCCGGAACAGGGTCCGGCCGTTCCGCATACGCATACTCCAAGGAGAACACCCCATGGCCGAGATCACCGCCGCCCTCGTGATGGAACTGCGCGCCAAGTCCGGCGTCGGCATGATGGACTGCAAGAAGGCCCTTCAGGAAACCGACGGCGACATCAACGCCGCCATCGACTGGCTGCGCGCCAAGGGCCTGTCCAAGGCCGCCAAGAAGGCCGACCGCGTCGCCGCCGAGGGCCTGGTGGCCGTCGCCTCGAAAGAAGTCGGAGCCGGTGAAGTCGGCGCCGCCATCGAGTTCAACGCCGAGACGGACTTCGTCGCCCGTAACGACCTGTTCCAGAACGCCGCCAAGAAGTTCGCCCAGCTGGGCCTCGAGCACGCCTCCGTCGAAGGCCTGCACGGCGCTGAGCTGGAAGCCGGCAAGACGGTCCAGGACGAGGTCACCCAGCTGATCGCCACCGTCGGCGAGAACATGCAGCTGCGCCGCGCCGCCCGCCTGTCGGTCGACGAGGGCGTCGTAGCGTCGTACGTCCACAACGCGGTGTCGCCGGGTCTCGGCCGCATCGGCGTGCTGGTCGCCCTGCACGGCGGCGGCGACAAGGCCGCCCTGCGCGAACTGGGCCGCAAGATCGCCATGCACGTGGCCGCCACGGCCCCGCTGTCGCTCAACACCGACGACCTGGACCCGGCCGCCATCGAGAAGGAACGCGAAGTCCTGACCGAGAAGGCCAAGGAAGAAGGCCGCCCCGAGAACATGATCGAGAAGATCGTCTCGGGTCAGATCGCCAAATTCCAGAAGGACGTGGTGCTGACCAAGCAGCCGTTCGTGATGAACCCGGACGTGACCATCGAACAGCTGGTCGCCGACACCGGCAAGGAACTGGGTGCGCCCGGCCTGCATCTGGCCGGCTTCGTCCGCCTGGCGCTGGGCGAAGGCGTCGAGAAGGTCGAGGGTCCGGACTTCGCCACCGAAGTCGCCTCGATGACCGGCGGCGCCTGAACCCCTTCCTCTCCCGAGCGGGAGGCAGGGACGACGACTGTTGGAGGGCTGGCGGCCGGTGGGTCGCCAGCCCTTTATCTTGGGGCGGATCTGGTGATCGCGCGCCGCGCCAGCATCATCGCGCCCACCACGCAGCCGCCGAACAGCAGGCCTTCGATCCCGCCTGTCACGATCTGGCTGACAGGCCCGAGGCCGCTCTCGCCGAACACGGCGCCGATCTGGTCCAGACTCAGGCGGGATTCCGGAAAGCGGCGGGCCAGCAGATCGAGGCTGCCGCCCATCAGCCGTCCGCCAAGCAGGGGAACGATCATCCCGGCGGCGGCCCCGGCCAGACCGCCGGCGGCGAAGCTGGGCGTCAGCCGCGGCGGGCCGGGGAAGCAACGGGCCAGCCACGCCCCCAGCCCCAGCGCGCCCCCGAGCAGCGCGCCCTCGGCCGCCCCGGTGATGGCGCCTGGAGACTGGCCGAACAGCAGGTTGAATGCGTCGAGGCCGATCAGCTTGCCGAAGGCGCCCGTGAGCAGTCCGCCGAAGGCGCCGCCCGCGATGCTCCACAGCCACGGCCGGGCGGGCGCGAACCCCGCCGCCGCGATGCCGAAGCCGACCCCGCCGCCTGCGATCAGCCCGAGGACGACGCTGAGGCAGACCAGAACGAGCAGCACCGACGCCGCGCCCATGCCGGCCTGCAAGGGCTCCGGGGCGGCGCCGAATCCATAGAACAGGCCGATGAAAACGCCCGCGACGCCGCCTCCGACCATTCCCGCCCCGCCCAGCAGCCCGAACTGCGGCCAGGAATAGGTGCGGGCGGCTTGCGCAGCGGTCGCCGGCGACGGCGAAGCATGCACCCTCGGCTCGACGTCATTCAACTCGACCGGAGCGATGAAGCGGTAGCCGTGCTTGGGAACCGTCTCGATGAAGCGCGGCTTGCCGGCGTCGTCCCCGAGCTGGCGCCGCAGCGTCTTGATGCATTGGGTGAGGGCCTCGTCGGTGACGGGGACGCCGCGCCAGACTTCCTCAAGGAAGCGGTCCTTCGAGACCAACCGGCCCTGCTCGCGCACCAGCAGGGCCAGCGCATCGAGATAACGGCCGTTCAACTCCACCGTCGCGCCGTTGCGCCTGAGTTGGCGGTCGCGGACATCAAGGGAGAAGCCTTCGAAGCGGAAGCTGCCAGGCGCCATTTTTTCAGCAAGACCTCAGGAGTCGCTCATGCCGCACACCGGTCGCGGACGCCACGGCGAAAGCCTCCCTCATGGAAGGAGGCAAGGCAATGGCGGACCGCGTCGAAATGGCGGTGCGCCGCGACCATGGCTCGCCTTCTCCCGCGCCCGCAGACCGGCTAAGTCCATCCCATGATCGGAAGACTCAACCACGTCGGCGTAGCCACCCCGTCCATAGACGCCAGCGTCGCGATGTATCGCGACCTGCTCGGCGCCACCCGGGCCCACGCCCCCTTCGACCTGCCGGCGCAGGGCGTGCGCGTCTGCTTCGTCGACCTGCCCAACGCCCAGATCGAACTGATCGAGCCGCTGGGCGACGATTCGCCGATCCACGGCTTTCTGGCCAAGAACCCGAAGGGCGGCCAGCACCACGTCTGTTTCGAGGTCGAGGACATCCTCGCCGCCCGCGACGCGCTCAGGGCGAAGGGCGCCACCATCCTCGGCACGGGCGAGCCGCGCATCGGGGCCCACGGCACGCCGATCCTCTTCGTGCACCCGAAGGACATGGGCGGCGTGCTGGTCGAACTGATGGAAACCCCGAAAGACGGAGCCCACTGATGGATATGCCGATCGGCCCCGTCACCATGCTGGCGATCTACATCGTCTGCTGGTGGGTCGTCCTCTTCGCCATCCTGCCGCTGGGCATGAACCAGGCCGATCAGGAGCGCCCGACCGACGGCGGCCAGTGGGGCGCGCCGGTTCAGCCGCAGCTGAAGCGCAAATTCCTCACCACCAGCTGGGTCGCCCTGATCGTCTGGTTGGTGGTCATGGCGCTCGTCTATATCGGCTGGATGCCGCTGCCCGACCTCACTCCGCCCGGAGGCTGACATGACCGACCGCCTGTTCCTGATCGATCCGGACTGGACCGACGATGTCGGCGGCCCGTGGTTCTGCCCGGCCGGCGCCTTCGTCGAGGGCGTGCTGGCCTTCTACCCGGCGCTCAAGAACCAGCTGGAGATCACCCGCCTCAACTTCCCGCGGCCTCGCCCGCCGGTGATCGACCTGGTCGGCGAGGAGCACCAGTCCTGCCCCATCCTCGTGCTCGACGGGGACTTCGACTGGCCGGAGGCGGAAACCAGCGAGGCCACCGGCCGCCGCTTCCTGCAGGACCACGCCATCATCCCGTATCTCGCCGCCCGCTACGGCATCGGCCTGCCGCATCCGTGAGCCAATCCGCGCGTTTGGCCACGACCGCCTAGCTTTCGCCCCGTCGTCCCGGCTAAAGCGGTGCTCCACCTCTGTTCGCCGGATTCCGCCCATGCGCCTGTCGCGCTACTTCCTCCCCACCCTGAAAGAGGCGCCCTCGGACGCCCAGATCGTCTCGCACCAGCTGATGCTGCGCGCCGGCCTGATCAAGCAGGAGGCCGCCGGCATCTACGCCTGGTTGCCGCTGGGCCTGCGGGTGCTGAACAAGATCGAGCAGATCGTGCGCGAGGAGCAGGAGCGGGCAGGGGCCGTCGAACTGCTCATGCCCACCCTCCAGCTCGCCGATCTGTGGCGCGAGTCGGGCCGCTACGACGCCTACGGCCCCGAGATGCTGCGCATCACCGACCGGCACGAGCGCGAACTGCTCTACGGGCCCACCAACGAGGAGATGATCACCGACATCTTCCGGGGCTTCGTGAAGAGCTACAAGGCGCTGCCGCTCAACCTCTTCCACATCCAGTGGAAATTCCGCGACGAGCGCCGCCCCCGCTTCGGCGTGATGCGCGGCCGCGAGTTCCTGATGAAGGACGCCTACAGTTTCGACATCGACGAGGCCTCGGCCCGCCAGGCCTACAACCGCATGTTCGTGGCCTACCTCAACACCTTCGCCCGCATGGGGCTGAAGGCCGTTCCGATGCGCGCCGACACGGGGCCGATCGGCGGCGACCTCAGCCACGAGTTCATCGTCCTGGCCGACACCGGAGAGAGCGCCGTCTTCTGCGACCGCAAGCTGGTCGAGATGCCCGCCCCCGGCGCCGACGTGGACTGGAACGATCTCCAATCAATCGTTGATCAGCGAACGTCGTTGTATGCGGCGACCGAGGAAATGCACGACGCCGCGCGCTTCGAGAGCGAGACGTCCGAGGCCGACCGTCTGGCCGCCCGCGGCATCGAGGTCGGCCACATCTTCTACTTCGGGACCAAATACTCCGTCCCGATGAAGGCCTTCGTCGCCGGCCCCGACGGCAAGGACGCGCCGGTTCACATGGGCAGCTACGGCGTCGGCGTGTCGCGCCTGCTGGGCGCCATCATCGAGGCCAGCCACGACGAGGGCGGCATCATCTGGCCCGACGCCGTGGCGCCGTTCGACGTGGTCGTCATCAACCTGCGCGCCTCCGACGAGGCCGTCTCCGCCGCCTGCGAGGACGCGGTCGCCAAACTGGAGGCCGCCGGCAAGGAGGTGCTCTACGACGACACCGACGAGCGGCCCGGCGCCAAGTTCGCCACGGCCGACCTGATCGGCGTTCCCTGGCAGCTGACCATCGGACCCAAGGGTCTCGCCGACGGCGTGGTCGAGCTCAAGCGCCGCGCCACGGGCGAGAAGATCTCCGTGCCTCTCGATGAAGCCATGGCGAGGCTGACGGCATGACGGACGACGCGGCGGCGATGAAGGCGGTCAAGCCGGCCGGTCCCTTCTCGACCTGGGAGTTCGGCCTGGCCCTGCGCTATCTGCGGGCCAGGCGGCGCGAGGGCGGCATCGCCCTGATCGCCATCATCTCCTACGTCGCCATCGCCCTGGCGGTGATGGCCCTGATCGTGGTCATGAGCATCATGGCCGGGTTCAGGAACGAACTGCTCGACCGGATGCTGTCCTTCAACGGGCACATGTACGTCCAGGGCCAGGTCCTCAACGACCCCGCCCGCGACGCCGCCGTCGCGCGCATCGCCGACGTCCCCGGCGTGGTCAGCGTCACCCCCTTGATCGAGAACCAGAGCATCGTCCGCGCCGCTGGCCAGACCACCGGCGCCATGGTCCGCGGCATCCGTCCCGGCGACCTCGGCTCCATGGCCTATGTCAACGACAGCCTGTCCGACGAGGCGAAGCGGAGCTTCGGCCAGGGCGCCTGGGGCGGCGACAACGTCCTGATCGGCAAGGCCCTGGCCGATGGCCTCGGCCTGAGCGTCGGCGACCCGATCACCCTCTATTCGCCGACCGGCGCCGACAGCGCCTTCGGCAATCTGGGCGGGCTGGAGAAGACCTACCGCGTCGGCGGCACCTTCAGCTCGGGCACCGCCGACTTCGACCGCATCTTCATCTTCATGCCCCTCGAGCAGGCCCAGCTGTTCTTCGCCAAGGAAGGCCTCTGGGACGTCATCGAGCTGAAGGTCGCCGAGCCCGACCGCGTCGGCGATCTGCTGCTCCCCGTGCGCGAGGCGGCGGGGCCCGGCGCCATCGTCAGCGACTGGCGCGACCGGCTGGCCGCCTTCTGGGGCGCGCTCAAGGTCGAGCGGGTGGCGATGAGCATCATCCTCGGCCTCGTCGTGGCCATCGCCGCGCTCAACATCATCTCCGGCATCGTCATGCTGGTGAAGAACAAGACCCGCGACATCGCCATCCTGCGCACCGTCGGGGCCAGCCAGTCGTCGATGCTGCGCATCTTCTTCATCGCCGGCGCCGCCATCGGCGTGGCGGGCACCGTCACCGGCCTTGTCCTGGGCCTGCTGTTCTGCCTCAACATCGGGGCCATCCAGCATTTCCTCGAAGGTCTGTTCCAGGTCCGGCTGTTCGACGCCGACGTCTACATGCTCGACGCCATCCCGGCCGAGGTCGATCCGCTCGACGTCCTCTGGGTCACCCTGTGGTCGGTGTTCATGTCCTGTGTGGCCAGCCTGCTGCCGTCTTGGCGCGCCGCCAAGATGGATCCCGTGGAGGCCCTTCGCTATGAGTAAGGCCCCGCGCAAAGCCGCTGGCGAAGGGCAGGGGACTCCCGTCCTCTCCGTCCGCGGCGTGACCCGCACCTATGAGTCCGCCGCCGGTCCGCTGACCGTGCTCAAGGGCGTCGACCTCGATGTCATGCCCGGCGAGGTCGTCGGCCTGATCGGCCCGTCCGGCTCCGGCAAATCATCCCTGCTGCACGCCGCCGGCCTGCTCGAACGGCCGACCTCGGGCGAGATCCGCGTCGACGGCCGGGACGTCGGCGACCTGCCCGAGCGCGCCCGCACCCACATCCGCCTCGCCAGCATCGGCTTCGTCTACCAGTTCCACCACCTGCTGGCCGAGTTCGACGCCCGCGACAACGTCGCCCTGCCGCTGCGCATCGCCGGCGTCAGCCAGGCCGAGGCCCGCGGCCGCGCCGAGGAGGTGCTGACCGCCCTCGGTCTCGGCGAGCGCCTGACCCACCAGCCGGCCCAGATGTCCGGCGGCGAGCAGCAGCGCGTCGCCGTCGCCCGCGCGCTCGCCAACCGCCCGCGCCTGCTGCTGGCGGACGAGCCGACCGGCAACCTCGACCCCGCCACCAGCCAGACGGTGTTCGAGGCCCTGCACGACCTGGTCAAGAAGACCGGCGTCGCCGCCCTGATCGCCACGCACAACATGGAGCTGGCGGGCCACATGGACCGCGTCTTCGCGTTGAAGGACGGCCATCTGGAAGAGCGGCCGGCGGAGAGCCACGAGTACTAGGTCCGGAGGGGCCGGCTCCGCTGCTGCAGGCCCCGGATTTATGGTGACGCCGATTTCACTATCGGCGGCCCGTTATCGGTCTCATATTCAGGCGTGGCCAGAGCTCGGCCGGGACTGGAGATCGATATGCTCACGACCCTGATCGTCATCGCCGTCATCGTCGCCGTCGTGCTGTTCGTCGTCGTCGGCGGCTACAACAAGCTGGTCGCGCTGGACCAGCGGGCGGATCAGTCGTTCGCCGACATCGACGTGCAACTGAAGCAGCGGCAGGATCTGATCCCGAACCTCGTCGAAACGGTGAAGGGCTACGCCACGCACGAGCGCGGCACGCTGGACGCCGTCACCGCCGCCCGCGCCGCCGCCGCCGGCGCCACCTCGGTCAACGACAAGGTCCAGGCCGAGAACATGCTGACCGCCACCCTGGGCCGGTTGTTCGCCGTCGCCGAGGCCTATCCGGACCTCAAGGCCAACACCAATTTCCAGCAGCTTCAATCCGAACTGTCGGACATCGAGAACAAGCTCGCCGCCGCGCGCCGCTTCTTCAACAACGCCGTCAGCGAGTTCAACGCCGTGCGCCGTCAGTTCCCGACGGTGCTGTTCGCCGGCATGGTCGGCTTCGCCGCCGACAAGCCGTTCTTCGATCTGGGCGAGGCCGACCGGGCCGCGATGAGCGCGGCGCCGCCGACGGTGAATTTCCAGGCCTGATCCATGGGCGCCGTCGGGCTCCAGACCCACATCTGGGCGAACAATACGCGGTCGATCCTGCTGCTGGCGGCCTTCCCGGTGCTGATGATCGGTATCCTGTACGGGGTGCAGCTGATCCTGATGGGGTTCGGCTTCCTGGCGGGGACCGGCCGCGGGCTCGGCGACGACATGGCCCTGGCCGCATCGTGGCTGGGCTGGACCGTGCCGACGGCCCTGGTCATCGCCGCCATCTGGTTCGCCATCGCCTATTTCGGCAATCAGGCCCTGATCGACGTCATGACCGGCGCCCGCAAGGTCGAGCGGCGCACGGAGCCGGCGCTCTATAACCTGCTGGAGAACCTGGCCATCTCGCGCGGCCTGCGCACCCCGACGCTGCGCATGATCGAGAGCGACAATCTCAACGCCTTCGCCACCGGGCTGCACGAGGGCCGCTACAGCGTCACCGTCACCCGCGGGCTGGTCAACACCCTGACCCGCGACGAGCTCGAGGCGGTGCTGGCCCACGAGCTGACCCACGTCATCAACAAGGACGTGCGGACCATGGTGATCGCCTCGATCTTCGCGGGGATCATCAGCGTCATCGCCGAACTGGTGTTCCGGGGCCTCATCTACTCCGGGCGCGGCGGGCGGCGCGACAACAAGAACGCCCTGCCGCTGATCCTGATCGGCCTGGCCTTCGCGGCGATCGGCTTCGCCCTGGCCATCGTCATCCGCATGATGCTGTCGCGGACGCGGGAGTATGTCGCCGACGCCGGCGCGGTCGAGCTGACCAAGAATCCCGACGCGATGATCTCGGCCCTGCGCAAGATCGAGGGGCGCTCCAGCGTGCGCGGGCCGGACGAGGTGCAGCAACTGTTCCTCGACAATCAGCCCGACGGTCGCGGGCGCGAGGGGCTGTTCGCCACCCACCCGCCGATTCAGAAACGCATCGACGCCCTGGTGAAGTTCGGCGGCGGCCATGATCCGGGCGTGTGGTCGGGCGACGAGGCGGCGTTCCCGTACGAAACCTCGGTGCCGACGGCCGGCTAGGGCAGGCGCTCCCAGCCCAGCCGGGTCAGCTGCTCCAGCGGCCGGAACCCGGCCTTGTAGTCCATCTTCTTCGAACCCCGGACCCAATAGCCCAGGTAGACGAATGGCAGCCCCACCGTCGCCGCCTGCCGGACGTGGTCGAGGATCGCGAACCGTCCCAGACTGCGCGCCTCCAGCGCCGGATCGAAGAAGCTGTAGACCATCGACAGCCCGTCGGAGAGCAGGTCGGTCAGGCAGACGCCGACCAGATCGCCCGGCCCGCCGTCGGGGGAGGGCAGGCGGTATTCGATTAGGTGCGTGCGCACCGAGGTGTCCTCGACCATGGCTACATAGTCGAGCCAGCCCATGGTGCTCATGCCGCCACCCGGGTGACGTCCGTGCAGGTAACGGCGCAGCAGGTCGAACTGCTCCATGGTGGCCTCGGCCTCGACCAGATCGCGGGTCAGATCGGCGTTGCGCCTCAGCACCTTGCGCTCGGACCGCGAGAAGCTGAACTCCGGCACCGGCAGCCGAACCGAAACGCAGGCGTCGCAGCCCTCGCAGGCGGGGCGGTAGGCGATGTTCTGGCTGCGCCGGAAGCCCGCCTGGGTCAGTTCGTCGTTGACGTGGGCGCCTTCGCTGAAGGGCAGGTTGGCGAACACCTTCCGTTCGGTCTGGCCCGGCAGATAGGGGCAGGGGGCCACCGAGGTCATGTAGAAGCGAAGCTGGCGCTGGGGTACGAACTGGGTCACGGGATACAGCTCCCCACCCAATTCCGACGACAGTTTGGCGCCCGTTTCGACATCGGCCGATTTGGCCCCGTGTCGCGCGTCGCGACAAGTCCCTTCGCCCGGCGCCTGAGCGGCGGGCGGGCGGTCACAAGCTGGTGTCCGTCGGCAGCACCGGAGCTTCGCGCAACAGCACGATGGCGATCCGGCGGTTGCCCGCCAGGGTGGGATCGTCGGGATAGAGCGGATCCGACCCGGCCTTGCCCGAGACCTGGTAGACCCGGTCGCCGTCGACGCCGGCGGCCTGCAGGATCTGGCGCGAGGCGTTGGCCCGCGCGGCCGACAGCGGCCAGTCGTTGGGGCTGGTGGCCCGGTTCGAACCGGGGGCGGCCGAGGTGTGGCCTGTCACCGAAATACGGTTCGGCAACTGGGTGATGACCTTCGAGATCGCCCGCAGCAGCAGTTGCGCGCGCGGATTGGGCCGGGCCGAGTTGTTCTCGAACATCGACCGACCCTCCTGGTCGACCAGCTGGATGCGCAGGCCCTCGGGAGTCTGGTCGATGATCAGCTGTTTCGACAGCTCGGCCAGTTCCGGCATCGATTGCATGGCCTGGCGCAGGGATTCGGCGGCGGAGGAGAACTCGGCGGCTTCGCGTCGGGCGATCTCGTCGCGCAGGGCCGCCTCGCTGGCGGCGGCCAGGCTGGGGCTCTGGCCGGCGTCTGGCGGCGCGTCCGGCGGGGCCTCGGGGGCCAGCTGGCTGATGACCGACTGCGAGCCCGCGCCCTTCGAGCCGTCCTCGCCCAGCGCGGTTCCACCCAGCAGACCGCCGGAGCCCGACGTGGTCTGGGACACGCTGGCCGGGGCGAAATATTCGGCGATGCCCTGCTTCTGCTCCGGATCGGTCGTGTTGATCAGCCACATCAGCAGGAAGAAGGCCATCATCGCCGTCACGAAGTCCGCATAGGCCACCTTCCACGCGCCGCCATGGTGGCCGCCGGCGATGACCTTCTTGACCTTCTTGATGAGGATCGGGCGATCGCTCATGGACATGGAGCAGGGGCCTTAAGGCTGTTCGTTAGTCACAGCATCGGCGTGGCGCGTTAAGAAGCCGTATGCGGCTGTTCCCGGCTTGCCCACGCGGGAGCCGTCGCCTAGTCCTCGGACGTGAGCCAGCCGATCGATACCGATTTCGACGTCACCGCCTTCCGGCGGGCCCTCGGCGGCTTTGCGACCGGCGTCTGCGTTGTGACCGCCCACACCGACGAGGGCCCGTTCGGGATCACGGTCAACTCCTTCACCTCGGTCTCGCTGCGGCCGCCGCTGATCCTGTGGTGCCTCGACCGCGCCTCGTGGCGGCATGACGCCTTCGCCAGGGCCGACCGGTTCGCGGTTCATATGCTACCGGTCGAGGACCGCGAGATGTCGGACCGCTTCGCTTGGGGTGTTTGCCGGCTGTCGTCGGACGAGTTCGACAGTTCCAGCCCGGAGCCGCCGCGCCTGAAGAACGCCCTGACGCGGCTGGACTGCACGGCGCGCGAACGCATCGTCATGGGCGACCACCTGACCATCGTCGGCGAAGTGCAGGGCTTCGAGACCCGGCCGGGCGACGCCCTGACCTACTATCGCGGCCGCTACGGGACCGCGACCGAACCGCAGACGTAAGGATCAGGACATGAAGATCGGCTTCGCGGGCCTGGGCGTGATGGGCGCGCCGATGGCGGGCCACCTCGTGCAGGCGGGCCATGACGTCGCCGGCTTCAACCGCTCGCCCGGGAAGGCGCGGGCATGGGCCGAGGCCACAAACGGCCGCTTCGCCGCGACCGTCCCCGAGGCGGCGGCGGGCGCGCAGCTGTTCATCCTCTGTGTCGGGAACGACGATGACGTCCGCGAGGTCGTAACGGCGGCGCTGCCGGCGCTGACGGCCGGCGCGATCATCGTCGATCACACCACGGCCTCGGCCAGGGTCGCCCGCGAAATGGCCGCGCTGGCGGCGGGGCAGGGCGTCCTGTTCATCGACGCGCCGGTGTCCGGCGGCCAGGCCGGGGCCGAGAACGGCCAGCTCAGCGTCATGGCCGGCGGGGACGCAGCGGCGCTGGCCCAGATCGAGCCGGTCCTCATGCATTACGCGAAGGCCGTCAGGCACATGGGTCCCGCCGGTAGCGGCCAACTGACCAAGATGGTCAACCAGATCGCCATCGCCGGCGTGGTCCAGGGTCTGGCCGAGGCCGTGCACTTCGCCCGGACGGCGGGCCTCGACACGGACGCGGTCTATGACGCCGTCTCCAAGGGCGCGGCGCAGTCCTGGCAGATGGACAACCGCTGGAAGACGGCGGCGGCCGGCCAGTTCGATTTCGGCTTCGCCGTCGACTGGATGCGCAAAGATCTCGGCCTGGTGCTCGACGAGGCCCGCGCCAACGGCGCCCATCTGGCGCTGACGGCGCTGGTGGATCAGTTCTATTCCGAGGTGCAGGCCATGGGCGGCGCGCGCTGGGACACGTCCAGCCTGGCGGCCCGGCTGCAGGCTCGTGAGAGACGATGATTCAATGCGATACGAGGAATATCGCATGTTCCGATATAGAATATATTTCGCATAATATATCTTAGGCGCAGAACGGATTGGCGCTCCGGGCCTCGCAATTCACCCCCTGTCGCGCTACCCACCCCTCACACAAGGAGCGACCATGGCGGGCCTGAAGGACAAGCGCGGCTTCATCGACAAGGACCGGCTCGACCTGTCGGAGCGTCAGGCCGTCGAATACTGGATGAAGCGCTGGGGCGTGACCCGCGACCAGATCACCGCCGCCCACCGCAAGGCCGGCCGCATGGTCAAGGACATCGCCGCCGAACTCGGCAAGAAGCGTTAGGTCGCGCCCTGATGAAGCGCTGAGATTTTCACCAGCGCCTCTCCGCGCTGGCCCGCGTCTCTGAAGGCCCGCCCGGGAATGATGAACGCGTTTTGACCCCGGTCCATGACGACGATGGCGTCACCGTTTCCGGTCACTGAGCGTATCCTGCTCCACTGCATGCGACCCGCCTTCTCGCCGCGTTGATACGACAGGCCCGTCTCATCGAATGTCAGGGTCCGCTCCTCAGGTCGGTATCTTATTTGAGGATACAGGATCATCACGCCGACGAGCATCAGTCCGACCGCGCTTCCCGCGACGATCGCTGGCGCCAGTGATCCGCCGACGCCCAGTTGGACGAATGTCAGGATAGTCATGGCGACGATCGCGACATGGTAGATCCAGAGCCTGCGTTTCCAGGCAGTCCAGTACCAGCTCCACAGCTCATCCCGTCGGATGGCATACTGGACCGTGACGGTCACAGGTGCAGCACCCGCTGGTAGGCGTCCAGCGCGGCCTCGTGCATGGCCTCCGACATGGTCGGGTGCGGATAGACGATGCCGTGAATGTCCTCTTCCGTCGCCTCCATGGTGATGGCGGTGACGTAGCCCTGGATCATTTCGGTGACTTCCGCGCCGATCATATGGGCCCCGATCAGCGCGCCCGTCTTCGCGTCGAAGATGGTCTTGACGAAGCCCTCGATCTCGCCGGCCGCCACGGCCTTGCCGTTCACCCGGAACGGGAAGCGGCCGATCCTGACCTCACGTTTCGCCTCGCGGGCCCCCTGCTCCGTGATCCCGACCGAGGCGACCTGCGGCTGGGCGTAGGTGCAGCCGGCGATCGGCGAGTTCACGTTGGGGGTCTTGAAGGCGGCGATGTGCTCGGCGGCGTGGATGCCCTCGTGCGAGGCCTTGTGCGCCAGCCAGGGCGCGCCGGCGCAGTCGCCGATGGCGTACAGGCCCTTGACGTTGGTCTGGCAGTGGCCGTCGATGGTGATGTGGCCGCGGTCCATGGCCACGCCCAGAGCCTCAAGGCCGATGCCGTCGGTGTTGGCGGTGATGCCGACCGCCGAGATGCAGACCTCGGCCTCCAGCGTCTCGGCCTTGCCGCCGGCCTCGATGGCGACCTGCACGCCCTTGCCGCCCTTGGACACTCTGGTGACCTTGCAGCCGGTGCGGAACTTCATGCCGCGCTTCTCGAAGGCCTTCTGGGCGGCCTTGGAGACTTCTTCATCCTCGACCGGCATGATCCGGTCGACCGCTTCCACAACGGTAACTTCCACGCCCAAGGCTCTGTAGAAGCTGCCGAATTCAACGCCGATAGCGCCCGAGCCTATGACCACGATCGAGGCGGGCATCTTCTTCGGAGCCATGGCCTCGCGATAGGCCCATATACGGTCGCCGTCGGCTTCCAGGCCGATCTGCGGAATAGCCTTGGCCCGGGCGCCCACGGCCAGCATGACGTTTTTGGCCTCGACCGTGCGGGCGCCGCCGGCCTTCAGGGCGCTGACGATGTTGGGAATCAGCACCAGCGACGTCGCCACCTCGCCATTGTCGCTCTCGACCACGGTCTGGCCGGTGAGATCCTGCG
>JACPDR010000026.1 GCA_016183935.1 Caulobacterales bacterium | reverse complement strand
CGCGCCGGTCCAGACCGCCGAGACCGCCGCGCCCAAGCCGGCCGCCGCCGAACCTCCCGCCGCCCGACCGGTGACGCGCCCTCCGGCCCGCCGGCCCCAGCCGCGCCCGGCGACCCGCACCCCGACGCCGCCGCCCGCGGCCGCCAAGGCCGAACCGGCCGGCGAACGGCCCTACCAGCCGGCCGCCGCCGAGCCCGCCGCCCCGGATCGCCCGCGCCAGTCGGTGCAGTAGACGCCGCCTATTCGATATCCTCGTTGAGCAGGCCGACCTGGGTGAAGCCGTTGGCGTTCAGGCCGTTCATGACCGACATGAACTGCTCGTAGGAGACGTCGGGCTCGGCGCGGACGAAGACGTGCCGATCCCTGCAGTTCCCGCCGCCCAGGGCCGCACACACGTCGGTGGGCAGGGCGGCGAGCGACGTTGGACGCTCGGCGATGAACAGCGATCCGGACCCCTGGATGGTGATGTAGACCGGCTCCTTCTGCACCGTCTTCGGCTTCTGCGGCGGCGGCAGGTCCAGCTTCATCGACACCGTGGCCATCGGCGCGGCGACCATGAAGATGATCAGCAGCACCAGCATGATGTCCACGAACGGCGTGACGTTGATCTCGGCATTGTGCCCGGTGGCGTCGGCGGCATGGCCTGCGGCGCCCGAAAGTCGCGTTCCCATCCTTCGTCCTCCCTGTCGCCGGCGCGACATCGCGCCGGCGCCGCAATGTCGAGCTTGTCGGGCGACATTTGTGCGGCCGCGGGAAGGCCGGATAGCGGCCACGAAAAAGGGCCGCATCCTTGCCGGACGCGGCCCCTGATCGTTGAACGGGCGTGAACCCTATTCGATGTCTTCGTTCAGCAGGCCGACCTTGAAGAAGCCCTTGGACTGCAGCTCGTTCATGACTTCCATGAACTGGTTGTAGGTGACTTCCGGATCGGCGCGGACGAACACGCGCTCCTGCTTGCAGCCCGGGTCGCCGCCGCCGAGGGCGGTGCAGACGTCGGCCGACAGGCCTTCCAGCGTGGTCTGCTGGGCGGCGATGAAGATCGAGCCGGTCTCCTGGATGGTGATATAGACCGGATCCTTCTGCGGCTGGTCCGGCGGCGGCGGCACCGCCGGCGGCAGGTCGAGGCGGATCGACACGGTGGCCATCGGCGCGGCGACCATGAAGATGATCAGCAGCACCAGCATGATATCGACGAACGGCGTGACGTTGATGTCGGCGTTCTGTTCAATGGTGTGGGCTTTTCCACCACCGGGTCCGGAAAGTTTGGCGGCCATCCGCTGTTGTTCTCCATCAGGCCCGGCGCGACACGCGGCGAGCGACGCTGAAAGCTTCGGTCCGTCTCTTGGCGTTCCCGGCCCGGCTTGTAAAGCGGGTTCAGGGCGAAGACGGTTCCCTTGAGGGTTCCGCCTTCAATTTTCGCCTGCGAGGCGAGCCGGCTTCAGCCCTTGGCGAGCTTCAGGAACCGGTCCTTCAGCGCCGCGTCGGACTTGAAGGCGCCAGTGAACCGCGTCGTGATGGTCGAAACGTGGCGGTGATGCACCCCGCGCGTAGTCATGCACTGGTGTTCGGCGTCGATCAGGATGGCGACCCCGGCCGGCTGCAGGTGCGATTCGATGGCCTCGGCGATCAGCTGGGTCAGGGTTTCCTGGGTCTGCAGGCGGCGCGAGAAGATTTCGACTACTCGCGCCAGCTTGGAAATGCCGACCACCTTCTCGTTCGGGATGTAGGCGACATAGGCCTTGCCCAGGAACGGAGCCATGTGATGCTCGCAGTGGCTCTCGACCTCGATGTCGCGCAGCAGGACCATGTCGTCATAACCCTGGACGTCCTCGAAGGTGCGGCTCAGCTCCTTCTCGACGTCGGCGTCGTAGCCGTCGAACCATTCCCCATAGGCGTCGACGACCCGTTTGGGCGTGTCGATCAGACCGGGGCGGTCCGGATCGTCCCCGGCCCAGGCCAGCAGGGTGCGCACGGCCTTCAGGGCCTCCTCGCGCGACGGGCGGCGGGATTCGTCGTTGTCGCCGATCAGGACGGGCTTGACGGGGGTGACGCTCATTCTCGATCTCTGAAGCGGCGAAGTAGCGCCGGGGCGAAGGCCACCGGAAGGACGCGCGCCGCTCTCCCTTTATTCTCCGCCGACATACTGTCGAGTATGCGGCAAGCGGGCTATATGGGCGATCCCGTTCGTATCGCAAGAAAACTCAAGGCGCCTGCTGCCCCATGCCGCTGACGATCCACGACACCCTGCAGCGCGAAAAGCGCGTGTTCACGCCGCGCGACCCGGAGCGGGTGACCCTCTACGTCTGCGGCCCCACGGTCTATGACTACGCCCACATCGGCAACGCCCGCCCGCCGGTGGTGTTCGACGTGCTGGTGCGGCTGCTGCGCCGGACCTATGGCGCGGACAAGGTGATCTACGCCCGCAACGTCACCGACGTGGACGACAAGATCAACGCCAAGGCGGCGAAGGAGGGCACGCCCATCGGCGAGGTCACGGCCCGCTACGAAGCGGCCTATCTCGAGGACATGGCGCGTCTGAACGTCAGCCCGCCCGATATCGCCCCGCACGTCACCGATCACATGGGCGCCATCGTCGCCCAGATCGGCGCGATCATGGACCAGGGCTGCGCCTACGCCGCCGAGGGTCATGTGCTGTTCGACGTCTCGTCCTACGAAGCCTACGGCCGCCTGTCGGGCCGCAATCTCGACGACATGATCGCCGGGGCCCGGGTCGAGGTCGCGCCGTACAAAAAGAACCCGCACGACTTCGTGCTCTGGAAGCCGTCGAAGCCGGGCGAGCCGTCGTGGCCGTCGCCGTGGGGCGAGGGGCGCCCGGGCTGGCATATCGAATGCTCGGCCATGATCGAGGAGACGCTGGGCCTGCCGATCGATATCCACGGCGGCGGCATCGATCTGGTGTTTCCGCACCACGAGAACGAGATCGCCCAGGGCGTCTGCGCGCATGGCTGCGCTTCGGACCCCGCGGCCCATGCCGAATACAGCCGCTACTGGATGCACAACGGCTTCCTGACCGTCGACGCCGAGAAGATGTCCAAGTCGATCGGCAACGTCCTGCTGCTGCACGACCTCGTCCAGTCGATCCCGGGAGAGGTGGTCCGCTGGGCCCTGCTGAGCGCCCACTACCGGCAGCCGCTGGACTGGAACCAGGCCCTGCTGGACCAGAGCCGCAAGGCGCTGGACCGTCTCTACGGCGCCCTGCACCGCGCTGCGGCGGTCGAGGCCAACGGCGACGAGCCGCCGGCTGATTTCCTCAAGGCCATCGAGGACGACATCAACACCCCGGGGGCCATGGCGACCCTGTTCGCCCTGTCCAGCGAGATCGAGCGCGGCATGACGGCGGGCGACCACGGCGCCGTCGGCCGCGCCAAGGGCGAACTGATCGCCGCCGCCGCCATTCTGGGCGTGCTTCAGTCGGACCCGGCGGGCTGGCTGGAGGGCGATGTCTCCGACGCCCTGCGCACCGAGGTCGAGGCCCTCCTCGAACAACGCGCCGCCGCCCGCGCGGCGAAGGACTGGCCCGAGGCCGACCGCATCCGCGACCGGCTGAACGCCCTGAACGTCGTCGTCATGGACGGCCCCCAGGGCGCGACCTGGCGGGTGAAGGGGTAGGAGGAACGCTCCTCGCGTCTCCCCCGGTTCACGCAGCGAATGGGGAGGGGAGGGGGAGCGTGACGCGTGCTGCTTTTCTCCGTGTCAGGTGATCCGCTTCACGCTCACCGGATCGCTGGCGGGGAAGGTTTCCTCGACGCCCTCGTCGACGAGAGCTTCCTGGCGGCTTTCGGCGTGCCGCTCTTCTTCGTGGAGTTGATCGGGCTTGTCGCGTTCGGGCTTGGCCCGGCGGACGGCGCTGACATCGTCAGGCCTCGCCTGTTGGTGGTCGGTCCGGCCGTCATGTTCGTTGGTCATGGTCTGGCTCCTCAATCCCGGGGATGGTCTTCATCGCCGTCGGGGCCGTAGCCGAGGTCGGTGATGTCGTCGTCGGACAGGCGTTTCGCTTCCCAGTGGGCGGCGCTGGCCTGCGCGCCGCGCGAGTTACGCATCAGGCCGGCGTAGACCAGCTCGACCTCGTCCGGTCCGCGCGCGCCCTGGCTCTCGCCGTCGATCTCGGTCAACCGTTCGCCGTCAACGCCCAGCAGGGCGTCGGCCTCGGCCTCGATGCCCGAGGCGCCGAGCTCCTCGTCGAGGTCTTCTTCCTCGTCCTCGTCGAACTCTTCCTCATCGGCGTCGCCGTCGGCCTGGGTGACGTCCAGCACCGGATCGGCCTCGTCTGGCAGGATATCGCCGTCGCCCTCATCATCGATGTGGGTTTCGTCAAACACTTCAGACTGTTCCTGATCGTCGGAGTAGTCGTCGAGTTCGGGCATGCGAACCTCCCTGTACGGGAGATCAACGCCGCTCCGCTATCGCGTGTTCCCCGCCGCCACCGCTTCGTCGAGCGCCGTCCTGATGCGGCCGATCGCGCCCTCCCAGTCCGCGAAGCTGTCACGCCGGAAGAAGCGGAGGTGCGGGTAGAAGGGGTATTTGTCAGTGGCCAGATAGTGCCAGTCGTCGGGGGCGGTGATCATCCAGGCGTTCGCGCCGACGGCCGCCGCCAGGTTGGTCCCGGCGATGCCCGGGCCGATCACCAGATCGAGCGCCGCCGACAGGGCCGCGACATCCTCCAGATCGTTGCGCAGGTCGATCGGCGGCGTCCAGATCGACACCCCCGCCGCCTCGGCCGCCGCCAGATCTTCCGAGACGTCGCCGCACTGCAGGTTGATCATCACCGTCCCGGGAGTGGTCAGCACCGGCGCCCAGCGTTCGAAGCTGGAGAAGTAGCGGGCCCGCGAGCCGCTCAGGACCAGGCTCTTCCAGTGCAGGCCGACCTTGAAGCCGGGGCCGAGCTTTTCCAGCTCCGCCTTCCAGTGCGCCACCTTGTCGGCGTCGGGAACCAGATAGCCGCGCCGGTCGGGGAAGGCGTCGATCGAGGGACGATACACCGCCAGCAGCGACGCCATCGGGATCCATGTGTCGACGCCGCCCTCCAGCTCCTCGGCGAAGGGCACGTAGCGGGTGATCCGCCCTTCCAGCTTGACGGACCTGTGCCCGCCGACGACCGCGGCGGGGAAGGCGCGCTGGAACAGGCCGGTCAGGCGGGGCTCGACCGCCACGTAGACCCGCCCCTCTGGTCCCACCGCCTCGATGGCGTCGCCGATGCAGGTCCCGAACACCATTTCGTCGGCGATGCCCTGTTCCCCGACGATCAACAGCCGTTTGCCGCGTACGTCTTCGGTCTTCGGATCCCAGCGGGGCGCGTTGACCGCCACCCGCATGGATTCGGGCAGGTGCGGGTCCAGCCGGACCTCATAAGCTTCGAAACCTTCGGAGATACGGCCCAGCGTCATCAGCAGCATGGCCCGGGCCATGGTCATCATGGCCCGCTCGTAGGGGCTCTCCGCGCCGGGCAGGGCGGCGTCGATATCCTCCAGCGCGCCATGGGCGTCGCCGAGCGGCTGGCGCGCGTTGGCGCGGTTGTAGCGGGCCTTGGCGAAGGCGGGATCGTGCCGCAGCGCCTCCTCGAAGAAGGTCAGGGCGGTGTCCATGTCGCCCTGGTCGCTGAGCACCGTGCCGAGCGTGTTCCACAGCACCGGCGACTCCGGCTCCACGCCCAGCATGGCCCGCAGGGTCTCGACCGCGTCGCCGTAGCGCTTCTGGTCGCGCAGCACGCAGGCGAGGTTGTTGGTCGCCTCGATATGGCCGGGGTCGGCGGCGAGATATTTCAGCAGCAGCTTCTCGGCGATGTCGAGATAGCCCATCTGCTGGGCGAGGCGGCCGAGGTCGTGGGCGACGTCGGTCTCGTTGGGCAGCAGCTTCAGCGCCGCCTCATAGGCCAGCAGGGCCTGGCCCAGATCGCCCGACTTCTCGCGGCAGATGGCCAGCACGTGCCAGGCCAGGCCGCTGGTCTCGTCCATGTTGAGCGCCTCGAGCGCCCGCCTCGCGCCGAGCTCGAATGCTCCTGCCCGGACGGCGACGAGCGCGGCCTTCAGCTTGTCCAGCGCCTTGCGCTGCGCCTTGGCCGCCAGCCTCGGACTGGCCAGCTGACGCGAGAGTTTGCGGATCGCCTCGGGCGAGGCCGAGTCACCGGCGACGCCCTGGGCGGCGGGGGCGATGGCGTGAATCTGCTCGGGCGACAACTCGACGGCGGACATGCGGTGATCCTGCGGTGATCGCCAACCTTTGCCGGGCGGATCACAAGGGATGGTTAACCACGAATGTTTAGCGTGCGTTCGTTCCCGGCTTCCTAACGTCGCCGTGCGCCTGTGAGGAGACGCCCCGAATGCCGCTGAAGCTGTCGCTCAAGCCCGGCGAGAAATTCGTGCTCAACGGAGCCGTCGTCCAGAACGGCGACCGCCGCGGCGTTCTGATCCTGCAGAACAAGGCCAGCGTGCTGCGCGAGAAGGACATCCTCCAGCCCGAGGACGTCAACACGCCGGCCCGGCGCGTCTATTTCCCGGTCATGATGATGTACCTGGACGAGAGCGCGGCGCCCAAGGTCTATGACGAATTCGCCCTGCGCCTGACCGAATTCATGGGCGCGACGCGCAATCCGCAGGTGCTGGCCGACTGCGTCGCCGCCTCGCGGCACGTGATGGCCCGCGAATACTACAAGGCGCTGATGGCCGCCCGGAAACTGGTTGATTACGAGGAAGGTCTGGCGAATGTCGCTTCAGGCGTACAAGACAGCCGCGACGCGGGCTGAAAGCCCGCGCGAGATGGAGTATCGGCTGTTCGGGCAGGTGACCCGGGCGCTGATGCACGCCTCGACTGTGGACGCCGGCGACGTCGCCACGCGCATCGACGCCCTGGACTGGAACCGGCGGCTGTGGTCGACGCTGGCCACCGACTGCTCCAATCCCGACAACGCCATGGACAAGGGCCTGCGGGCGCAGATCATCTCGATCAGCCTGTTCGTCAGCCGGCATTCCTCGGCGGTCATGCGCGGCGAGGACACCTTCGAGGCCCTGATCGACATCAACAAGATGGTCATGCAGGGACTGGCCGGGCCCGGAACGGCCCAGGCGGCCTAGGCCCTCACCCCGTCATCCCGCCCGGCGGATCAACTCGTCGGCCAGGTCGGCGGTCAGATAGCCGTCCGCCAGACGCCCGGTGGCCATCTGCCAGCGGCGCAGGGCCGCGCGGGTGTTGGCCCCGATCACGCCGTCGATGCCCTGGGTGTCATAGCCCATCGCCGTCAGGGCGCGCTGGGCCCCGATCCGCTGGTCTCGCGACAGGGGGCCGTCGTCGGGCCAGGTGGCGACCAGGCCCGGACGCCCCTGAATGCCGTCGGCGGTCAGTCCGATCGCCAAGGCGTAGCTGACCGAGTTGTTGTAGCGGCGGATGACGTAATGGTTCGGCAGGGCCAGGAAGGCGGGCCCGCGCGCGCCCTGCGGCAGCAGGATGGTGGCCTCCTCGCGCGCCTCGGCGGCGTTGGGCGCGCCGCCATGGGCGAGCTTGACCCCGCGCGCGGCCCAGTACGACCACGGATGGCGCGGCCCCTCGGCTTCCGAATAGTCGAAGTTGGACGGCAGAACGACCTCGTACCCCCAGCCCTGACCGCGCTTCCATCCCGCCTGGGACAGAAGGTTGGCGGCCGAGGCGAGGGCGTCGGCGTCGGAGCCCCAGATGTCGACCTTGCCGTCCTCGTTCTGGTCGACGCCCAGGCGCAGGTAGTTGTCGGGCATGAACTGGGTCTGACCCATGGCTCCGGCCCAGCTGCCCTTCAGCCCGCCCCGCGACCGGCGGCCGTCGATGACGATGTCGAGCGCGTCCTTCAGCTGGGCTTCGGCCCAGTCGCGCCGCCGGCCGTCATAGGCCAGCGTCGCCAGTGAGCGGATCACGTCGTTGTCGCCCTGAACCTGACCGAAGGATGACTCCTGGGCCCAGATGGCGACGAGGATTTCGGACGGAACGCCGTAGCGCTCGACCACCGACAACGGCACCCGCTCGGTGCGCTGACGGCCCTGGGCTATCCGGGTGGGCGTGACGGCGTTCTGGACGTAGGCGCCGGCGGGGCGGCTGAACTCGGGCTGGTTGCGGTCCAGTCGAACCACTGAGGGGTCGGGGGTCAAGCCGGCCAGCTCACGCTCGTAGGCGGCGCGTCGGACGCCGCCGTGGCGGTCGAGGAAGCCCTGCTTCCAGCCCTCGAAGCCGGCTTGATCGCCGGCGGGCGCGGGCGCGGGCGGGGGCGTCGGCGCCGGCCCGGGCGCCGGGGCGGAGGGCTGGACCGGGGCGGGCGCGGGGAGCGCGATGGGCGGCGGCTCCGGCAGCATGGGTGCGCAGGCGGCGACGGTTCCGATGAGGAGGAGGCGGAGGCTGAAACGCATGATTCCCAAGCTAGTCTCCCCGACGGGCGGGGCCTCATAACAAGTCCGCGAGACAAAGCCGCCTCGCGCCGAAGCCTACAGCGCCCGGGTGGAGAAAGCGTTGCTGTCCGATTCCCCGTTCAGCGTCATTAACCCTCATTCTCCTTGGCCCGGTAACCTGTTTGGGCGCAAAACCCATCGGCTCTCTGAGACCGATATGGCCTGGTGGCGGAGGGGCGACGCGTCGGGCCCGCAAGCCCGAAGACCCTCCGTTCAACTCGGAGGCCAGGCCTCCAGTCCGAGCCCGCCGGCAGGCGAACATCCGCACCCGATCCATCCCGGCGCTAGTTCTCGGGAATGGGGTATCCCATGAAACGCTTGGGCTTCTTCATCAGGACGTGGGTCACGACCTTGTCGACGCCCAGATCCCGGGCGATCAGGTCTTCGGCCAGGGACGTCCAGGCGGGCATGTCGCGCACCACGACCTTGATCAGGTAGTCGAAGGCCCCGCTGACGGATGACGCCTCGACAATCTCGGGGATGTCCATGATCGCCGCCTCGAACCTGGCCATATCCGCAGGGTGGTGCCCCTTCATCCAGATTTCGACGAACAGGATGAGACTGGCGTCCAGGCTCCACGGATTGAGTCGCGCGCCATAGCCCTCGATCACCCCGACCGACTCCAGGCGCCGGAGCCGCGCAAGACAGGCGCTCGGCGAAAGCGCCACCTGCTCCGCCAGGGCCTGGTTGGTGATCCGGCCGTCGACCTGGAGTTTCGCCAGGATCCGGCGGTCAATCCGGTCAAGCTTAGGTAATGCTGTCATGGGCGCATCCTGCCGCATGATCTGCGGTTTCCACAGAGGTCTTCCGTCACACCCGCGATACCCGTTGGCCTATCCTCCCTTTTATCGCCGCAGGACTTGCGGCTGACCTGTTGGAGGCGACGATGACGAAGAAGGATTATTTCGAAACGACGTTGTTTGCGGCCACCCTCTTCATCGGCCTGCCGTTCGCGATCGTGATGGCGATCCTGCTGGCGGGATGACACGCTGTTGTCCGGCATGAAGCTGGTCCGCCTTCCGTCATGGCGGACCCCCATCTACCGGTTGACGCCAGCGGCCGCCGTCTCTATACGCACCGCTCCGCCGCAGGTTCGTCCCGCGGCTTTTCTGTTTTGCTTTGCCTCAGGACGACGACCATGAAGGTCCGCAGCTCGCTCAAGTCGCTCAAGGGTCGCCACCGCGACTGCAAGGTCGTGCGCCGCAAGGGCGTCGTCTATGTGATCAACAAGACCGACCCGCGCTTCAAGGCGAAGCAGGGCTGATCCTGCGCATCTTCAGGCCGCGACCGTGTCGCGGCCGGTAGCGCACGAGGATGGTCTATCCACAGGTCGCGGGCTTTGTCCGCGGCCTTTTTCGTGCCCGATGTTGAGCCGGCCGGGCAGGCGTGGTTAGCGTCCGGCCTCGTTCCCGTTCCCGCTTTTCAGGAGTCCGCCCGTGGCCGACGACGCATCCTTCGACGCCAGCCCCGACGTCCTGACCTCGGCCGCCCAGGGACGGCTGCGCACCGTCATCGAACGGCTCGAGCGGCTGGAAGAGGACAAGGCCGCGGTCATGGCCGACATGAAGGAGGTCTTCGCCGAAGCCAAGGGCGAGGGCTACGACGTCAAGATCCTGCGCAAGGTCATCCGCATACGCAAGCAGGACAAGGCCAAGCGCCAGGAAGAGGACGCCATCCTCGACCTCTACATGTCCGCCCTCGGCGAGATCTGACGGGAGGCGGGGGCTGAAACGCAAACCTCCGCCGTCACCGTTCGAAGCGCAGCGGAAGGCCGCCCAGCGCGCCGCTCTCAACGCCCTCAGACGCGCCCGCCGCTCGGCCGAGAAGGCGGGCGTTTCGCTGTCCGAATGGGAGGGCGAGTTCCTCGATTCGGTGTCCGAGCGGGTCAAGACCCACGGCCGCGCCTTCGGCGACCCCGAACTGGGCGCGCCCGGTCAGGCCCTGTCGTCCATGCAGGGCCGCAAGCTCAAGGAGATCGCCGCCAAGGCGAAGGGGGAGGAGCCCAGGCGGCGTTGGGGACGCAAGGCCCCCAAGCCCCCGGACGCCTGATCAGAACAGGATCTTGCGCAGCGAGATGCCGATGCTCCGACCCTCGGGGTCCAGGTAGTCCGGCTGGTAGTTCAGCGGCGTGTCGCCGGCGCTGCTGGTGACCTCGGTGCGGCTGTCGAACAGGTTGCGGACCCCGACCTGCAGGCGCGCGCCCTTGAGCCACGGATACCTTTCGACCCAGCTGGTCTGGGCGCCGAGATCCACGAACAGGTTCAGGTTGATGGTGGTCTGGTCCGAGAATTCGAGGTCCGGCCCGGCGCCGCCGTCGATCCGGGTGCCGTCGCGCCAGTTGCCGTTGAGGAAGGCGCCCATGCCGTTCTTGAACACGCCCAGCTGGGCCTGGATCTCGTGGCGCGGGCTGCCGCCGCGGCTCGAAGTGGCGGCGCCGTCCAGCAGGTCGAGGAGGGGCAGGCCCTCGGCGATCAGGATCTCATCCTGCATCCGCCAGGTATGATAAAGCGAGACCATGAAGCGCCCCTGGCCGGGCTGCATGCCGCCGCCCCGCCCACGGCCGCCGCCGCCGCCGCCGCCGACGCGAACCGTCGGGCCGTCGCCGTCGCGGCGCCCTCCGGCGCGCGGGCGGTCCCCACCGCCAGGACCGCCGCTGATGACGATCGGGCCGCCCATCCGCGGCCCCGGCGCGGCGCCGTCGGCGGCCGTGGGCGGGGGCGTCGGGGTCCCGAAAGCCTTCGAGAAGTTAAAGCCGGTGCGGAGGTCTTCGCGTTCGGCGCGGGCGAAATTCAGCGGCCGGGCGTCGATGGAGACCAGGTTGCCGGCCGGGTCGCGGGTGAAGCGGCCGGGCAGGGCGGCCTCGAGTTCCGAGGTAATGGTCGGGAAGCTGTTGATCGAGTCGTCGACGGCGTTGCGCGTCCACGTCGAGCTGAGGGTCAGGTCGCCCTCCTTGAGCGGCCGGAGGGTGATCCCGGCCTTCAGCACGCGGCGGTTCTCGGCGTCCAGGTCCGGGTTGCCCCCTTCGATCCGGCTGACGAAGACGGTTTCGCCGGTGGCGAAGTCGAAGACCGGCACGTTGGGCGTCGAGATCACCGGATCGTTGAGCTGTCCGATCGACGGCGCACCCTGTTCGTCGGTGTAGCTGAACAGGAAGGAGACCTGTTCGACCGGCGTCCAGTTCAGACCCGCACCGAGGCTGGTCAGACCGCCGAAGTCGGAGAGGTCTTCATACCCCGCGTTGACGTTCAGCGACATGTCGCCGAGCAGGGGCAGGAACTCGGCCCGGGTGCTCGCGATCGGCACGCTGAAGCTGGCCTGGCCATTGTAGCGGTCGCGCGACTGGGAGCGTTCGGAGATCACGCCCGAACGGATGCTGGTGGAATCCAGCGACCGGGTGTCCGCTCCGACCGTGAAGGTCGAGGAGACGCCGCCGGCGGGCAGCTCCCACACGTCGCCCGTCAGAACCAGTTCGGTGGCCAGGACCTCTGAGACGGAGTTGGCGGTGTCGTTGGGCACGAGGGTGAAGTCGGCCGGCGCGAGGGCCGCGAACGGATTGGCGGCCGGATCGCCGGCGTTCAGCCGGGCCTGGAACGGGTCGGCGTTGAACCCGCGGCCCGTGACGGTGTCGGTCTCGACGCGGTCGTAGTTCCCGGACCATGTCCAGCGCCAGTCTTCGCCGAGGAAGCCGTCGAGCAGCACCCCGAGTTCTCCGTTCAGCGAATCCGTCTTGCGGCCGAGCGCGGCCGCGTCGTCCAGATAGCGATAGACGAGAACGTCATCCGAGAACGACGAGAAGGGATTGCCGTCCGGCAGGGTCAGGATCACCCCGGGCAGGCCGTTGAAACTGCTGCTGCTGTCGTCCTTGAGGCTGGCGCTGAACGTGGCCTGGGTCGAGTCGTTGAGGTCGTGCTTGAATGTGCCGCCCACGGTGGAGCTTTCACTGGCGGACATCAGGGTGCGATAAGCCCCGAGATCGCCGGTGCGGGGATCGCCGTAAGCCGAGGCGAAATCGTTCAGGCCGAAACCGCCGGTCGGAACCGGGGCGATCGTCGCCGTTTCGCCGACCAGACCCGACAGGGCGGGATCGATCTCCGTCCCGAAGGGATCACCCGAAATATTGCCGATCAGGTCGTAGGGCGTGGACCCGGGATCGCGGATCAAATCGCGCTCGCTCTCGAACAGCGCCGTGCTGCGCTCGTGTTCGAGCTCCATCGACCAGCGCCGGGCGCCCGAGATGCGCAGGACGTTGGCGTCCAGTTCCGTCGTCGTGCGGCCGCCGGCGGTGGGCACGCGACCCTCGATCTCACTGGTCAGCGAACGGAAATTCGACTTGAGGACAAAATTCACCACGCGCTGGTCGGCCCGGTAGCCGTACTCCAGGGCGACCTCTTCGGGCAGGATGTCGACCCGCTCGATGGCCTCGGGCGGCAGGCCGCGGATTTCGCGGAAGCCCGAGATGCGCCGGCCGTTGACCAGCATGACCGGCTGGCCGCCCGACCCGCGCGAGCTGCGGGTGACCGGCTCCAGATAGGTCAGGAGTTCGGCGATGCTGCCGGCCCCGTAAGCCTGGATTTCCTCGGCGCTCAGAGTGAGGTCCGGCGGGATGTCACTGTCGACGCTGCCCCGGGGGCGCTGGCCGGTGACGCTGACGGTCCCGAGATCGATGGCGCCCTCCACGTCCTCCGCCGTCGCGGCCGGAGCGGGTTCGTCTTCCTGAGGAGCCGTCTGGCCGGCGGGTTGCTGGGGTTGTTGCTGCGGCGCGGGGGCGGCCGGAGTCGGCGCGGTCTGGATGGCGCCGGCGAGCAGGCCGGACAGGGCGGTGGTCACGAGCAGCATGAGACGGCGTTCCGGGAGGAGAGAGTATGCGTTGAACGTGGCGCGCCGATATGTCCGTCGTGTTTCAGGGACGAAACCGGCAGTTGCAGGCCCGATCCTGTCGCACGGCTTCGCCGTTCGCGTTCAGTGAACTTTCGTTCAGGTTGCGGGCTTTCCCGGGGCGTAGCCGGGCGGGTTCAGCCGGCTTCCTTCAGCGCACCCTCAAGACCCTGTTCGCGGACCTTGCGGTACAGGGTCGAGCGACCGATGCCGAGGCGACGGGCGATCTCGGACATATGGCCGGCGTAGACCTCGATGGCGTGCTGGATCAGATCGCGCTCGATCTCCTCCAGCGTCCGCAGGTGGCCCCGTTCGTCGAGGATGCGGATCGGCGTATCGGGCAGCGGCGGCAGGTCGAGGGCGTCCGCTCCATCGCCGCCGTCGTGGCTATCCGCCTCCGCCGAAGCCGGGAGCAGCGGCGCGGCGAGGCCGGAGATGGCCGGGAAGTCGTGCGGCTGCAGGAAGGGCGAGTCGGACAGGACGATGGCCCGATAGATGGCGTTCTCGAGCTGGCGCACATTGCCGGGCCAGTCGAAGGCGGACAGCAGGGCGAGGGTCTCCGCCGCGCAGCCGGCGACCCGCTTGCCCTCCTCGACATTGAAACGGGCGATGAAATGCTCGACCAGCGCCGGGATGTCCTCGCGCCGGTCGCGCAGGGCCGGAGCCTCGATCGGAAAGACGTTCAGGCGGTAGAACAGGTCCTCGCGGAAGCGGCCCTCGCGCACCTGTCCCGCCAGATCCCGGTTGGTGGCGGAGACGATGCGGACGTCGACCTTGACCGAGCGCTTGGAGCCGACGGGATCGATCTCGCCCTCCTGCAGGGCCCGCAGCAGCTTGACCTGCATATCGAGCGGCAGTTCGCCGATCTCGTCGAGGAACAGGGTGCCGCCCGAGGCCTCGGCGAACTTGCCCAGGTGCTTGTCGTGGGCTCCCGTGAAGCTGCCCTTCTCGTGACCGAACAGGATCGACTCGACGAGGTTGGCGGGCAGGGCGCCGCAGTTGACCGCGACGAACGGCTTGCCGGCCCGGTGGGAGGCGCCGTGCAGGGCGCGGGCGATGACTTCCTTGCCGACGCCGCTTTCGCCCGTGACCAGCACGGGGATGCCCGACTTGGCGGCTCGCAGGCCCAGCGAGCGCACCATCCGCATGGGCGGGCTCTGCCCCACCAGATCGTCGAACGAGGTGCGGCCGGCGACGTGCTTCTTCAGCCGGCCGACCTCGGCGGTCAGCTGGGTCAGCTGCAGGGCGTTGCGGACCCCGACCAGCAGGCGCTCGGCCGAAACCGGCTTGACGAAGAAGTCCTGGGCGCCGGCCTGCATGGCCTTGACCACCGCATCGACGCCGCCCGAGGCGGTCAGCACGATCACCGGCGTGGCGACCCCGGCGGTGCGTATCTCGGCCAGGGCCTCCATGCCGCTCATGCCCGGCATCACCATATCCAGCAGGACCACGTCGGCCCCGCCGCCCTTGGTCAGCCGGTCGATGGCCTCCCCGCCGGATTCGGCGTGGACCACGGCGTAGCCCTCGCGCTCCAGCACGGCCTGCGCCAGCCGGCGCTGGGTGGGATCGTCGTCGACCACCAGTACGGTCCGGGTCATCAGGTCTCGCCCTTCATCATCACGTCGGAGACCGGTCCTCGTCGCGGCGGGACTGGCTCATTCCGGGACGTTTTTACCCCGCACAAGGTGAAGATCGGGTTGTGCGGGGTGGTGAGCGAGGGGTTAAGAGGGCGGGCGCTTGAGTTCTGCGCCCGTCCGTGTATAGAGCGCGCCTTCTCCGTCGCAGCTTCGGCCGCGGCGGTCCTGTCCGAGAACTTCGGGGCGTGGGGGCCACCCGCGCCGTAAATGCCAGAGAGCCCTCTGGCGCCGTGGGGAGATGGGGATGCAGACGACGCCAGACGCTCCGGTATCCGGACGTCGGGGTTCGAGCTTCCTTCGGACAATACGACCGGCCTCAACGTCTCGCAGCGATGCGCGGCGCTTTGGCCAATCCGTCGTCGGGAATAAGCCCGGCGGCGAATACCAGACTGGAGACCGCAATGGACCGCGCACAAAAAGCCGAGTCGATCGAAACGCTGAAGGGCGTTTTCGCCGACGCGGGCGCCGTGGTCGTGACCCACAACCTGGGTCTGACCGTTGCGGACATGGAAGACCTGCGTGGACGCCTCCGCAAGGAAGGCGGCACGTTCAAGGTGGTCAAAAACCGCCTGGCGCTCAAGGCGCTCGAAGCCGACGAAGGCAGCGACTACCACGGCCTGTTCAAGGGTCCCGTGGGCATCGCCTATGCCGACGACGCGGTGACGGCCGCCAAGATCACCGCCGAATACGCCAAGGCCAACGACAAGTTCGTCGTCCTCGGCGGCTTCATGGGTGAGAAGGTTCTGGACGCGAAGGGCGTGGAGACTCTCTCCAAACTGCCGTCGCTGGATCAGATCCGCGCCTCGCTGCTCGGCCTGCTCAACGCCCCCGCGACCAAGATCGCCGGCGTCGTGCAAGCCCCGGCGGCCCAACTGGCCCGGGTGTTCAACGCCTACGCCACGAAGGACGCCGCGTAAGCGGACCCGCCTCTTTCATCTCTGCAAACTCTCTACTGAAACCCAATCCTCCGAAGGAAACACACCATGGCCGATCTCGCCAAAATCGTTGAAGACCTGTCGAAGCTGACCGTTCTGGAAGCCGCCGAACTGTCCAAGCTGCTGGAAGAAAAGTGGGGCGTCAGCGCCGCCGCTCCGGTGGCCATGGCCATGCCGGGCGCCGGCGGCGCCGGCGCCGCGCCGGCCGAAGCTGCTGAAGAGCAGACCGAGTTCACCGTCGTCCTGCTGGACGGTGGCGACAAGAAGATCAACGTCATCAAGGAAGTCCGCGGCGTCCGTTCGGACCTCGGCCTGAAGGAAGCCAAGGACCTGGTCGAAGGCGCTCCGCAGAACGTCGTCGAGAACGTCTCGAAGCAGAACGCCGACGAAATCGCCAAGAAGCTGACGGAAGCCGGCGCCAAGGTGCAGATCAAGTAAGAAACGGATCGTCCCTCGGGACAGTCCTGAACGGGCCGGGGAGCGATCCCCGGCCCGTTTTCCTTGGGCGCGGCATGGACAGCCGCCGCCGGTTGTGGCCCCCTGACCCTACAATGGGGAGGGGTTTCCATGAAGATGATCATCGCCGCCGCCGCGCTCGCCGCCGGCCTTGGCCTCGCCGGTTGCGATCAATTCGCCGCGGGCCGCGAACTGCCGCCGCCCCCGGGACCGCCGGTCCCGCCGTCGCCGGAACTGCCCATGACCGCGGCCAAGGCCCGGCTGATCATGGGGACGCTGTCCAACACCTGCATGGAGCTGGCGACGCTCAAGTACGATATCCACGCCTGTGAGCTGAAGCAGGGGCGCCCGGCCGACGAGGTGGCGCTGCGCACGGAATTGCGCGACCTGCGCTGGAACCTCGACAAGCTGACCCACGACGAAGCTTCGGCCCGGTGCGCGGCCCTGACCACCGAACTCCGCAAGACGCCGAAGCCGCAGGTGTGCTGGTAGGATCCTCCTACCGCCTCCGCGGTTCGAGAATATCGGCCAGGCGATCAGGCGTCCCCTCGACGCGCTCGAGACGCGGGTAGCGAAGGCCGTCGTGGTAGTCGAGGCTGACGGTGCGGAACTCGTCGCCGCGCTTGACCACCAGCACGATCGGATCGCTAACGCCCTTCGCCGCGGTGACGGCGTCGCGGAGCGCCTCGGCCGAGGCTGTGCGGTCGCCCACGGCCACCAGCTCCCATCCGGCGCCGAGGCCCTGCTCGTAGGCGGGGCCGCCCCAGCGGACGCCGGTGATGCGGTTGCCCGAAGCCAGGGTGAAGCCCAGCGAGTACTGGAAATTGTTCGCCCATCCACCCTGCACCCGCTTCTCGACCGGGGTCAGGCTGTCGACATAGGTCAGGCGGTAGCCGCCACGAGCGAGGCCGTCGAGCGGAGCGCGGGCCTCCGGGCCAACGGCGTCGAGACGGCTGCGCAGGAACGTCGCCCAGTCGTGCGGATGGACCGCGTTCAGGTGCTCGACCACGTCTTCGAACGTATAGGGCCGGGCTTCCCAGACGCCGTCCTCGACCCCGTAGAAGGCCTTGGCGAAATCATCGAGGGATTTGCGATTGTTGGTCGCCTCGCGGATCAGGGTGTCGGCGTCCAGCCAGATCAGCAGCGCCTCGCGGTAATAGTCGCCGGTGCCGCGCATCCATGACGGCCACGGGTTGGAGGTGCGATAGCCCAGCAGATTGTGGTTGGTGGTGTCCTGCAGCGCGCGCCACTGGCGGCCCGGCTGATTCTCATAGAAGGCGGCGATCTCGGCGATGACCGCCAGCTGCTCTTCCTTCGAGGCCAGACCCGAGCGGGCCGTCAGCACCTCGCCCCAGTATTCCGTCTGGCCCTCGTAGACCCACATCAGCGTGTTCTGGGTGGGGACGTTGAGGTTGGGCACGTACTCGTCGGACGGCCGCCGGAACTTGCCGTTCCAGCTGTGGGTGTACTCGTGCGGCAGCAGGGCCAGGGTGCCGAAATTCTTCTCGAATCCCTCCGTGAAGAAGCCGGGCGACGCCGAATTCTCCGACGACCGGTGATGCTCGAGGCCGATGCCTCCCATCCGGTCGGTCAAGGCCAGCAGGAAGTCGTAGCGGTCATAGTGCCGGGCTCCGTAGAGGTAGTCGGCCTGGTCGACGAGTTCGCGCAGCCTGGCGATCTGTTCATCGGTCGGGGCGAGGTTCTCCGGAGCGTCGGCGACGATGTTCAGGCGCACGGGTGAGCGGCCGCCCGGATCGAGGTCGATCTGGCGGTAGTGGGCGCCGGCGAACATCGGGCTGTCGGCGAGGTGCTCCAGCGAGATCGGGGCGAAGGTGATCGTGTCGCCCTCGCGGCCGGTCGCCTCCAGCGCCGAACCCTGCCGCCAGCCGGCCGGGAGCTTGACCGAGGGCGCGAAGGTGATGCGGCTGTGGGCGTAGCCGGCGGGATAGAGCAGCGCCTTCTCCCACTGCAGATTGACCATCTCCGGGGTCATGACCACGCGCCAGACGGCGTTGCTCGGCTGGGTGAGCCATTCGAAGGCCACGTCGATCGAGGTCACGCCGGCCGGGATGTCGAGGTGGAAGGCGTGCGGATCGACCGTGTCGCGCACCCATTCGATCCGCTCGCCGGCGCCGGTGACGGTGAGGCCAGAGATCAGTTGGATCGGTCCGGTGTCGGCGTGGTTGCCGGGAATGAATTTCGGGTATTGCAGCACCAGGGGACCGGCGCTGACCGGCACGGTCTGGCGCACCCGGATGATCTGGCGGTCGAGGTCGGTCAGGTCGGCCTGGATGGCGATGACGCCCGAATAGTCCCGATCCTGCGGCGCCGGGATCGGCGGCAGCGGATGCGGCAGGCTGGTCGGGGCGGGCAGGGGCGTCTGCGCCTGCGAGGCGGGGGCCTGGGCCATGGCCGGAACCGCGGCGGAGGCGAGGAGCAGGGCGAGGGCGGCGGACTTCAGCATCGGTTCGTTCCTCGCGATCAGCGGCGGCGCGGGGCGAGGATATCGCCCAGCCGGTCGGGGGCGCCCTCGATCCGTTCGAGGTGGGGGTAGCGCAGGCCGTCGTGGTAGTCGAAGCGGACGGTGCGGAAGCGCTCGCCCTTCTTGAGCATCATCTCGATCGGCGTGGCGTTGCCCTTCGAGGCGGTGATGGCTTCGGAAATGGCGCCCGGGCTGGCGGTTCGGCCGTTGACCGCCACGATCTCCCAGCCCGAGGTCAGCCCCGCCTCGAACGCCGGCGAGCCCCAGCGGACCAGCGAAATGCGGTTGGCGCTGTCGGTGCGGATGCCCAGGGAATACTGGAAATCGTTGCGTCCGAACTCGCTGTAGAGCGCCTTCTGATAGGCGTTAGGCTCTTCCTTGAAGACGAGGCGGTAGCCGCCGCGCTCGATGCCATCCAGCGGCATGGGGGCGTCGGCGCCGACCGCGTCCAGGCGCGTGCGCAGGAAGGCGGCCCAGTCGTTCGGCTGGACCTCGTTCAGGGTGCGCACGATGTCGTCGAAGGTGTAGGGCGCGGGGTCCCAGTTCCCGTCCTCGACGCCGAAGAAGGCCCTGGCGAAATCGTCCAGCGAGCGGCGGCCCCCCGACTGCTCGCGAATCCAGGTGTCGGCGTCGAGCCAGATCAGGGCGCCTTCCGAATAGTAGTCCTCGCTGCGCTGGAATGTGCCCCAGGGCTGGGGCCGGCGCTGGGCGATGATCGGATCGTTGGTGGTGTCCTGCATGGCGCGCCAGGCGCGGCCGGGGCTCAGGCCATAGGTGGCGGCGGTCATCGCCAGCGAACCCAGCTCAAGCTCCTTGCTGAGCAGGCCGGCGCGGGTGGTCAGCACCTGGCCCCAGTACTGGGTCTGGCCCTCGTAGACCCACAGCAGGGAGTTCTGCAGCGGCTCGTTGAAGTTGGCCGTCAGCTGATCCGCGGGACGCCGCCACTTGCCGTTCCAGGAGTGGACGTATTCGTGGCCCAGCAGGTCGCGGTCGCCGAGCGTGTCGTTGGAGGCGGTGAAGTATTTGGGATCGACGCTGTTCTCGGACGAGCGGTGGTGCTCCAGCCCGATGCCGCCCAGCCGGTCGGTGACGGCGAGCAGGAAGTCGTAGTGGTTGAAATGCCGCGCGCCGAACAGGCGGTCGGCCTGGTCGACCAGGTTACGGTGCAGTTCGATATGGGCCTCGGTGGCGGCCAGCATGTCGGGGTCGTCGGCGACGATGTTCAGGCGCACCGGCGAGCGGCCGCCCGGATCGAGGTCGACCTGGCGGTAGTGGGCGCCGGCGAACAGCGGGCTGTCGGCGAAATGCTCCAGACTGATCGGCGCGAAGGTCGCCAAGCCATTCTCGAAGCTCTCGGTGTCCAGCGCCGTGCCGTACCGCCAGCCGGCGGGAAGGCGCAGGGTCGGGCGCATGGTGATGCCGCTGGTATCGTAGCCGGCGGGATAGAGGACCGCCTTCTCCCACTGGATGTTCAGCATCTCGTCGGTGATGACGACGCGGCCCTGGCTGCCGTCGATGGGGGTCAGCCACTTGAAGGACACGTCGATCGATGAGACGCCGGCGGGCACGTCGATCTGGAAGCCGTTGGTCTCGACCGTGTGGCGCACCCAACGCAGCGGCTGGCCGTTGGCGCTGAAGTGCAGGTCGGCGATGTCGTCCACGGGACCGACCGGGCCGTGGTTGCCCGGCAGCCACGACGGATAGAGCAGGATCATCGGCCCCGGGCCGGTGACCGGGATGGTCTGCTTCACCGATACGATGCGGCGATCGAGGTCGGTGGCGTCCATCTCCAGCGAGATCACGCCGGGGTAGGGGGCGTCGCGGGGAGCCGGGATCGGCGCCAGCGCCCGGTCCAGCGCCGGCGTCCCCACCTGGGCCAGAGCCGGAGCGGAACCGAACAGCAGGGCGGCGGCGCAGGCGGAGGCGAGCAGGCGGGCGGAACGCATCATCGGAGGTTCTCGGTCAGTGAGGTTCAACGGCAAGCTAGAGCGCCGCGACGGATCGACGGATTAAATCCCTGTCATGTTCGCGGTTCCGGATCAGTCCGCCGGCTTCACCTCGAGCAGTTCGACCGTGAACAGCAGGGTCGAATTGGGCGGCAGTTCGTCGCCGCCGACCCAGCGGTCGCCGTAACCGAGCGAAGCGGGAATCACGAACTCGAACTTCTCGCCCTCGCGCATCAGGCCGACGCCCTCGGTCCAGCCCTTGATGACGCGGTTCAGCGGGAATTCGGCGGGCTCGTTGCGGGCGTAGCTGCTGTCGAACTCACGCCCGTCGACGAAGGTCCCGCGGTAGTGGACCTTGACGGTATCGGTCGAGGCCGGCTGGCGGCCGTCCGGATTGGCGCGGCCGACGCGGCGGTACTGCAGGCCGGAGGCGGTGGTGGTCCACCCGCCGCGCGCGGCGTTCCAGGTCAGATAGGCGGCGTTGCCGGCGTCCCAGTTGGCCTGGGTCGCGGGGCCCGAAAAGTCGTACGGGTTCGGCCCGGCCGAGGCGCAGGCGGAAAGGGTCAGGGCGGCGGCCGCCGCGAGCGCGATGCGATTCATGCGGCGACGCTATTTTTCCTGTCGTTGCAAAGCAATGGGCAGGCGAGGCGCCCGCGGGAACCGCCGTATTCGGGCCACCTCCGAAAAAGGATGACGACGGTCTTTATTTCGCCGTCAAAGCGAGTATATCAGCGCGTTCCGCTAACTCCGTGAGAGATATGCGCGAAAGCGCCGAGGCCCGGTTTGTCGCCCTCCGACCGGTGCGAAGGCGCGCTCCTCCCCAAGGGAGCCTTACATTTCAGGTGTCCTGGGACCGCAAGGCCCGAGGGTGGACGCCGAAACCGATGGTCACGGGTCGCCGGATTGGCGGAGCCGTGGCTGCTGCATTGAGCGCAGGCTGCCCGGCCTCGCGCATTGGGAAGACAGAATGGCCAAGTCCAACGCCGAACTCGCCGTCAACGGTCAGTTCGCCACCGCCACCTCGTTCACCGGCAAGAAGCGCATCCGCCACTCCTTCGGGCGGATCCCCGAAGCGGTGCAGATGCCGAACCTGATCGAGGTTCAGCGCGCCTCCTACGAGCAGTTCCTGCAGCGCGAGGTCCGCTCGGGGCCGCGCAAGGACCAGGGCATCGAGGCTGTGTTCAAGTCGGTCTTCCCGATCAAGGACTTCAACGAACGCGCCATCCTGGAATACGTCTCCTACGAGTTCGAGGACCCGAAGTACGACGTCGAGGAATGCATCCAGCGCGACATGACCTATGCCGCGCCGCTGAAGGTCAAGCTGCGCCTGATCGTCTTTGAATCGGACGAGGAGACCGGCGCGCGCTCGGTCAAGGACATCAAGGAGCAGGACGTCTACATGGGGGACATCCCCCTGATGACGGACAAGGGCACCTTCATCGTCAACGGGACCGAGCGGGTCATCGTCTCGCAGATGCACCGTTCGCCGGGCGTCTTCTTCGACCACGACAAGGGCAAGACGCACAGCTCGGGCAAGCTGCTGTTCGCCGCCCGCGTCATCCCCTACCGCGGTTCGTGGCTCGACTTCGAGTTCGACGCCAAGGACATCGTCTACGTCCGCATCGACCGCCGCCGGAAGCTGCCGGCCTCGACCTTCCTGATGGGTCTGGGCATGGACGGCGAGGAAATCCTCAAGACCTTCTACGAGACCGTCCCCTACGAGAAGCGCGGCGAAGGCTGGGTCACGCCCTACAAGGCCGAGCGCTGGCGCGGGGTGAAGCCGGAGTTCGACCTGGTCGACGCCGACACCGGCGAAGTGATCGCCGCCGCCGGGACCAAGATCAGCGCCCGCCAGGCCAAGAAGCTGGGTGACACGACGACCTCGCTGTCGCTGGCCGCCGACGCCCTGCTGGGCAAGTACCTGGCCGCCGACGCCGTCAACTACGAGACCGGCGAGATCTACGCCGAGGCCGGCGACGAGCTGGACCAGCCGACCATCGAGCTGCTGGAGTCGCACGGCTTCACCACCATCGACGTGCTGGACATCGACCACGTCACGGTCGGCGCCTACATGCGCAACACCCTGCGCATCGACAAGAACACCGGCCGCGAGGACGCGCTGTTCGACGTCTATCGCGTCATGCGTCCGGGCGAGCCGCCGACCCCGGAAGCCGCCGAAGCCATGTTCAACTCGCTGTTCTTCGACAGCGAGCGCTACGACCTGTCGGCCGTGGGCCGGGTCAAGATGAACATGCGTCTGGAGACCCCCGAGGTCTCGGACGAGATCCGCGTGCTGCGCAAGGATGACGTCCTGCGCGTGCTGCAGATCCTCGTCGGCCTGAAGGACGGCCAGGGCGAGATCGACGACATCGACAACCTCGGCAACCGCCGGGTGCGTTCGGTCGGCGAGTTGCTGGAGAACCAGTATCGCGTCGGCCTGCTGCGGATGGAGCGCGCCATCAATGAGCGCATGTCCTCGGTCGATATCGACACGGTGATGCCGCACGACCTGATCAACGCCAAGCCGGCCGCCGCGGCCGTGCGCGAGTTCTTCGGTTCGTCGCAGCTGTCGCAGTTCATGGACCAGACCAACCCGCTGTCCGAGATCACCCACAAGCGCCGCCTTTCGGCGCTCGGCCCGGGCGGTCTGACGCGCGAGCGCGCCGGCTTCGAGGTCCGCGACGTCCACCCGACCCACTACGGCCGCATCTGCCCGATCGAGACGCCGGAAGGCCCGAACATCGGCCTGATCAACTCGCTGGCCACCCACGCGCGGGTCAACAAGTACGGCTTCATCGAAAGCCCCTACCGGCGCGTCAAGGACGGCAAGGCCACGGACGAGGTGGTCTACATCTCGGCCATGGAAGAGGCGAAATACACCATCGCCCAGGCCAACATCGAGCTGAAGGGCGGCGAGATCGTCGAGGACCTGGTTCCCGGCCGGATCAACGGCGACTCCCAGCTGCTGACCAGGGAAACGGTCGACATGATGGACGTGTCGCCGAAACAGGTCGTTTCGGTCGCCGCCGCCCTGATCCCCTTCTTGGAAAACGACGACGCCAACCGCGCGCTGATGGGCGCCAACATGCAACGTCAGGCCGTGCCGCTGG
>JACPDR010000001.1 GCA_016183935.1 Caulobacterales bacterium | reverse complement strand
GTTCGTGCTCGGCATCCTGCTGTACTCGGCCTGATTTCGTCCTCCGGCTGCGGCGCGGCCTGCCTTGCGCAGGCCGCGCCGTCGTCGCTGACCGATCGACCGTAGCCCAACGACCAGGCGACAGATGACCACGACAGCCCATCCCGTTCTGCCCGCAGACGCGTCCCACCCGGTCGCGATCGAGGACACGCACGCCGCGACCGAAGCCGCCCACGGCGGCGCGCACGAGTCCGGCGGCCTGCCGCAGTTCGAGTTCCAGCACTGGGTCGGGCAGATCGTCTATCTGATCTTCCTGTTCGCCCTCCTGTATTTCCTGATCGCCAAGGTCTTCGCCCCGCGCCTGCGCCGGGTGTTCGACGAGCGCGAACAGACCATCTCCACCGCCATCGCCACTGCCCGTCAGGTCCAGGCCGAGGCCGCCGGCCAGGCCGAGGCCGCCAAGGCCGAGGTCGAGCAGGCCCGCGCCTCCTCGCGCGCCACCGCCGCCGCCGCCAAGGCCCGCGTCACCGACGAGGCCAACGCCCGCGCCGCCGCCGAGGAAGCCGTGGTCAACGCCCGCATCGCCGAGGCCGAGGCCGCCATCGGCAAGACCCGCGACGCCGCCATGACCAACGTCGGCGCCATCGCCTCCGACACGGCCGCGGCCATCGTCGAGCGCCTGACCGGCAAGGCCCCCACGGCCGCCGAGGCCGCCGCCGCCGTCAAGGGAGCCGCCTGACATGAACATGTTCTTCGAAGAGGGCTTCTTCGGCCTCGAGAGCGCCGAACTGTGGGTCGGCATCGGCCTGCTCCTGTTCCTGGCCATCTGCGTCTTCACCGGCGCCTTCAAGATGGTCGGCGGGGCGCTTGACGCCCAGGCCGCCAAAATTCAGGCCGAGCTCGACGAGGCGACCCGCCTGCGCGCCGAGGCCGAGGCCCTGCTGGCCCAGATCCGCGCCGAGAAGGCCGAGGCCGACGCCCAGGCCGCGGGCATGCTCAGGGCCGCCGAGGACGACGCCCGCGTCATGGAGGCCGAGGCCAAGGTGAAGCTGGAAGAAACCCTGGCCCGCCGTCAGGCCCTGGCCGAGCGCCGCATCGCCCAGGCCGAGGCCCAGGCTTCGGCCGAGGTCAAGGCCGCCGCAGCCGATCTCGCCGCCCGCGCCGCCGAACAAATCCTGACCGCCCGCGTGGCCGGCCAGAAGACCGACCCCCTGCTCGACGCCGCCATCGCCCAGATCGGGACGCGGCTGAACTAGGGCGCCACGCGGCGGCCCAGGCGTAAAAGAAAGGCCCCGTCGGTTTCCCGGCGGGGCCTTTTCCGTTCGGGGCCGGAATCTCAGGCGTGATAGGGCCCGTGACGGTGATGGTGATTGCCGTGGATCAGGTCATGGGCCTCCTTGCCGCGGCCCGCCAGGCGTCCGTAGATGTTGCCGAGCACCAGGCCGTAGATGGCGTGGGTGATGATCATCCAGGCGAAGGTGCCGAAGCCCGCCTGCATGAAGAACATGCCCACGGGCCGTTCGCCCACGACGCCCGCCATGGGCGCGATGGTCAGGCCCATCACCACGAAGGCGCCGACCGCGAACAGGATGCCCTTGGATTCCGCCGTATCCGTCGGCAACCGCGGACACAGAATCGCGAAGAGCGGTCCGAGGACCAGCGTGCCCACCAGGAAATGGGCGATCCAGCCGACGATTATGGTGTCCGGCGCCTGCAGCATGACGGACAGCAGTCGCGGAAAGCTGACTGCCCATGGCCCCAGGATCAGATTCGCCGCCTCCAGGATCGAGACGGCGACCGTGGCCGCGAAACCGGCCACCAGGCCCTTTTGTACGCGTGACATCATGACCTATGCGCCTCCCAACGCTTGCTCTGGTTCTGACTACGCAAACCTGAGCATACGCCGATGTGGGAGGGCGGCGTTCACATTGCCGTGCGCGCCCCTATTCCGCCGCGATGTTCGATCCTTCCGGGGCCGTCCAGCGCAGCACCGGCTGACGGGCGGCGCGGGTCTCGTCGAGACGGCGCAGCGGAGCATGGAACGGCGCGCCCTTGAAGCGGTCGACGTCGCCGGCCTTCGCCGCCTCGGCCAACGCCCGCATCGCCGCGATGAAGCGGTCCAGCTCCTGCTTCGATTCGGTCTCGGTCGGCTCGATCAGCATGGCCCCGTGGACGACCAGCGGGAAATACATGGTCATCGGATGGAAACCCTCGTCGATCATCGCCTTGGCGAAGTCGAGCGTGGTCACCTCGGTGCCCTTCAGCCATTCGTCGTCGAACAGGGCCTCGTGCATGCACGGCCCCTCCGGGAAGGCGGGGCTCATCAGATCCTGCAGCCGCGCCTTGATGTAATTCGCGTTCAGCACCGCGTCCTCGGCCACCTGCCGCAGGCCGTCCGAGCCGTGGCTCATCATGTAGCTGAGCGCCCGGACATACATGCCCATCTGGCCCTGGAAGGCGCACAGCCGGCCGAAGGCCTGGGCCGCGTCGCCCTCGGCCCGCTCGACAAGCTGGAAGCCGTCGCCGTCCGAGACGACCCACGGGGCCGGCGCGAACGGGGCCAGGGCCTCTGACAGCACCACCGGACCCGCGCCCGGCCCGCCGCCGCCGTGTGGCGTCGAGAAGGTCTTGTGCAGATTGATGTGCATGGCGTCGACGCCCAGGTCGCCCGGGCGCACCCGGCCGACGATGGCGTTGAAGTTGGCGCCGTCGCAGTAGAAATACGCGCCCGCCTCATGCGTCAGGCGGCTGATCTCCAGAATGTCGCGCTCGAACAGCCCGCAGGTGTTCGGATTGGTCACCATGATGGCGGCCACGTCGTCGCCCAGCTTGGACGCCAGGTCCGCCACATCGACCCGGCCGTCCTCGGTCTGGGCCACTTCCACGACGGTGTAGCCGACGAAGGCGGCGGTGGCCGGGTTGGTGCCGTGGGCCGAGGTCGGCACCAGCACCTTGCGGCGCTTCACGTGCTCGCCCGAGGCCTCGTGAGCGGCGCGGATGGCCATCAGGCCGCACAGTTCGCCGTGGGCGCCCGCCTTGGGGCTCATCGCCACCGCCGGCATGCCGGTCAGGGTCTTCAGCCAGTGAGCCAGCTGGTCCATCAGCTCCAGCGCGCCCTGCACCGTGGACTGCGGCTGCAGCGGGTGGATGTCCGAGAAGCCCGGCAGGCGGGCCATCTTCTCGTTCAGGCGCGGGTTATGCTTCATCGTGCACGAGCCCAGCGGATAGATGGCCAGGTCGATGGCGTGGTTCTTCTGGCTCAGCCGCACATAGTGCCGCATCGCCTCGGGCTCGCTCAGCCCCGGCAGGCCGATCGGATCCTTGCGCACCAGGTCGCCCAGATCAGAGCCATCGCCCTTGGGCTCCGGCAGGTCGACGCCGGTCTTGCCCCAGCCGTCGCTCTCGAAGATCAGGTGCTCGTCCTGCAGCAGGCCGCGTCCGCCGGTCAGGGTCGGATGCTTGTAGTCGTGCTCGATGGCGTTCGGCGTGGTCGGGCGGCCGACGGTGTTCATGGTGCTCATCAGAGGATCTCCGCCAGGGCGGTCTTGAGGGCGGCGATGTGCGCCTCGGTCGTGGTCTCGGTGGCGGCGACCAGCAGGACATCGTCCATGCCGGCGGCGGGGGCCAGGCGGCCGTAGGGCACGCCGGCCAGCACGCCCCTGGCGGCCAGGGCGTCGACCACCCCGGCCGCGTTCTTCGGCAGCCGCACGGCGAACTCGTTGAAGAAGCGCGGGGTCAGCACCTTGACGCCGGGGAGGGCGGCCAGGGCGTCCCGCGTCGCCACGGCCGTCTCGTGGTTCAGCAGGGCCAGCTTGCGCAGCCCCGTCTCGCCCAGCAGGCTCATGTGGATGGTGAAGGCGAGGGTGCACAGGCCCGAGTTGGTGCAGATGTTCGAGGTCGCCTTGTCACGGCGGATGTGCTGCTCGCGGGTCGACAGGGTCAGCACGAAGCCGCGCTCGCCGTCGGCGTCCACCGTCTCGCCCGTCAGCCGGCCCGGCATCTGGCGCACCAGCTTCTCGCGGCAGGCGAACAAGCCGACGTAGGGGCCGCCGAAGTTCAGGGCGTTGCCGATCGACTGGCCCTCGGCGGCGACGATGTCGGCCCCCATTTCGCCCGGCGACTTGAGCAGGCCCATCGACACCGCCTCGGTGACCACCACGATCAGCAGCGCCCCGGCCGCATGAGCCGCCTCGGCGATCTTGGTCACGTCGGTGGCCGTGCCGAACACGTTCGGGGTCTGAACGACGACGCAGGCCGTGTCCGGGCCGATCTGGCCGATGACGTCCGCCTCGGCGTCGACCGCGGCGGCCAGCACCTGGGTCTCGACGCCGACGGCGTGCACCACGGTCTCCGTCGCCGCGACATAGTGCGGATGCACCCCGCCCGAGATCACCGCCTTGTTGCGGCGGGTCACCCGCGTGGCCATCAGCACGCCCTCGGCCATGGCGGTCGAGCCGTCATACAGCGAGGCGTTGGCCACCGGCATGCCGGTCAGGTTCGCGACCTGGGTCTGGAACTCGTACAGATACTGCAGCGTGCCCTGGGCGATCTCGGGCTGGTACGGCGTGTAGCTGGTGAGGAATTCCGAGCGCTGGATCACGTGATCCACCGTCGCCGGCACATGGTGGCGATAGGCCCCGGCGCCGCAGAAGAAGGGCGCGGAGCCGGCCGCCGTGTTCTTCGCCGCCATGGCGCCGAGCGCTCGCTCGACCTCCAGCTCCCCGGCCACGCGGGGCAGGTCGACGAAGCCCTCCCGCCGCGCCGCCTGCGGCACGTCCACGAACAGGTCGTCGATCGACTTGGCCCCGATGGCGGCGAGCATCGCCGTACGATCGTCGGGCGTCAGGGGAAGGTAGCGCATGGCGGGGGGAGGTCCGTGCGTGAAAGGTTAGAGGGTGGCGAGGAAGGCGTCGTAGGCGGCGCGGTCCATCAGGGCGTCGAGCTGCGAGGCGTCGGACACCTTGATCTTCGCGAACCAGCCTTCGCCTTCGGGATCGGCGTTGACCGTCTCGGGGGCCGAGGCGAGGGCGGCGTTGCCCTCGACCACTTCACCCGACACCGGGGCGTAGACGTCCGAGGCCGCCTTGACGCTCTCGACGACGGCGAAGCTGTCGCCCTTGGCGACGGTCTTGCCGGCATCCGGGGTCTCGACGAACACCACGTCGCCGAGGGCTTCAGCGGCGTGCTTGCTGATGCCGACGGTGGCGACGTCGCCGTCGAGGCTGACCCACTCGTGATCCTTGGTGAAGCGCATCGGATATCTCTCTTCTTTTCCGTCATCCTCGGGCTTGACCCGAGGATCAGACGTTGGGCTGAACTGGCTGTATGAGCATGGCCACGACCATGCGACGGATAATCTGGCCCTCGGGTCAAGCCCGAGGGTGACGGCGGCTTATTTCGGCTTCCTGTAGTAGCGGGTGGCGACGAACGGGGTGGCGACGACCTCGGCGGCGGCGGGCTTGCCGCGCACCAGCACCTTCAGCTCCGTGCCCAGTTCGGCGAATTTCGGCGGCACATAGCCCATGGCGATGTTGCGGCCCAGCGTCGGCGACGGTCCGCCTGAAGTGATCTTGCCGATCACCGCACCATCCATGTCGGCGATTTCGGCGCCCTCGCGGGCCGGGGCGCCTTCCTTGACGCTCAGGCCGACGCGGACCCGCGACGGGCCGTCCGCCAGCTCCTTCAGAATGCGGTCGGCGCCGTTGAAGTCGGCCCGCTCCTTGCGCGACTTCGACAGGGCGAAGGTCAGCGCGCCCTCGACCGGGCTGATCGTGGCGTCGATATCGTGGCCGTGCAGCGGCAGGCCGGCCTCCAGGCGCAGGCTGTCGCGGGCGCCGAGGCCGATCGGCTTGACCCGGGCGTCCTCCAGCAGGGTGTTCCAGATGCGCTCGGCCTGGTCGGCCGGGACCGAAATCTCGTAGCCGTCCTCGCCGGTGTAGCCCGAGCGCGAGACGAAGCAGTCGACCCCGAACAGCACCAGCCGGGCGCAGTCCATGAAGCCGAACTCGCTCAACACCGGCTCATGCTTCGCCATCACCTCGGCCGCTTCCGGCCCCTGGATCGCGATCAGGGCGCGGTCGGCCAGCACCGTCAGCTTCGCGTCGCCCGACAGCTCAGCCTGCAGGAAGGCGAAGTCCTCGTCCTTGTTGCCGGCGTTGACGACGACATAGAGGCCGTCATGGTCGGGGCGGCCGGCCATCAGGTCGTCCATGATGCCGCCCTCGGCGTTCAGCAGCAGGCTGTATTTCTGCCGTCCGGCCTTCAGGATCGCATAGTCGCCTTGCACTGGCCCATGTGCGAGACGTCGAACAGGCCGGCGTGCTCGCGGGTCCAGCGGTGCTCGGCCAGCACGCCCTCGTACTGGACCGGCATGTCATAGCCGCTGAAGCCGACCATCCGGGCTCCCAGCGCGCGATGAGCGGCGTTGAGGGGCGTGGTCTTCAGAATTTCGTCGGTCATGTCGGCCTCAGAGTCGCGTGTTGAAGCGGAAGGCTCCGCCGTCTTCGCGCCCCCGCTGTCCTGAAGCCTGAGAGATTCCGGCGGTTCCCCGCCTTGCTCCGTCGGCGCGCCCCACAAGAGCGACTTTCCAGCGTACGTATGTCCTCGCGGTCCGTTTGCCTGAGCGTTTCCGGGGCGGTTGCGCCTTCGGCTCCGGAGCCGCCTGGACGGCCCCGATCTCTCCCGCGAGAGCGCCGCGACCTAGGCCCCGACTCCGGTGCGAAGTCAAGCGGGGGTCAGAAGGCGGGGGGCGCCAATCGGACCGCGGACAGGGCCGCTCCCAGGGCCATCAGCGCGGCGGACGGGGTCCTGTCCGCGTAATACGTCTGGCCGAACGCGTGAGCCGCCTCCGCCAGCTGAAGCACCGAGGGCGCGACGCCCAGCGAACGGGTCTCGATCGGCTGGGAATGCTGATCCACCTCGGACCAGATCAGCTCGCAAGGGTATTCGAGGTGGCTGGTGCGAACGACGCCATCGTGCGGGACGAACATTCGCAGGGTCATGGTGAAGTCATCGTTCTCGGCCGGAAACCGCGCCTGGGCATTCCAGTCGCCGGCGATCAGGGTCAGCACCGCCCTCATCAAGGCGTCCTCCGGCCCGACAAACACCCGGCTGCCGCCGATCTCGTCGTGGCGGTCGCCCAGCCGGACGGCCATTTCGTAGAACTACGAGCCGGGGATTTCCCGGCAGGTGAACGCCACTTCGCCGGATTGATCCATGGCCTGCCTCAAGAGCCGCGATGCCGCCGCTTACGGCGCCACGCACTCGCCGTTGGCGTCGAGGTAGTTGGGCGACTCGCAGCGCTCCATCACCGTCAGCGTGTAGTTGCCGAGCGTGCCGGCTTCGGAGGCGGTGACGGTGACCGCATAGTCGCCGTCGCGGGGGAGGGTGACCTCGATCACCGACTCGTCCAGCCAGTTCAGTTCGGAGGCCTGCTGCAGCCCATGCCCGCGGATGGCGGCGGTGACCTCGAAGCCGTCGCCGGACGCCTTGATCTCGATCTCGTCTCCGGCCAGCCCGTTCAGGATGTAGCGGTCTTGGTAGCGGCCGTTCGCACGATCATCGGATCGTTCAAGCGCGCCCGCTTCATAGTCCGGAGCCCGAATCCGTATCGGTTCGCTGGCCACGGCTGCGCCTGCCGCCAGAACTATCGTCGCCGCCGCGAGAAGTCGCCTGTACATGTTCACTGCAGGTTTGCTGTTGTCGGATTGCGGAGGGAATAGCTCTGCCCGGACATCCTAGGCGGGCAGGCAAGGCGCCGTAAAGGCGGACCTTTGCATCTTCGGGCGGTGGCGCGCCGCCCTTCGACCCTGGGGCTCACCCGGCCGCGTACGCGTCCACCTCGGCCAGCCGGGCCGCCTTCTCCGCTTCGTCCAGGAACGACCCCTCGAAGCTGTTCCGCGCCATCCGCGTCACCTGCTCGCGCGTCAGCCCCACCGCTGCGGCCAGTCGCCGGTAGTTGTCGTTCACATAGCCGCCGAAATACGCCGGGTCGTCCGAGTTCAGCGTCACGTGCAGGCCGCGGCGGAGCATCTCCGGCACAGGATGGTCCTTCAGGTCCTTGACCACGCACAGCTTCAGGTTCGACAGCGGGCACACCGTCAGCGTCATCTGCGACGCCGCCAGCCGCCCGATCAGCGCCTCGTCCTCCATCGAGCGGTTACCGTGGTCCATGCGGTCGATGTGCAGCAGGTCCAGCGCCTCCCACACATACGCGGGCGGGCCTTCTTCACCCGCGTGAGCCACCCGCTTCAGCCCCATCTGCCCCGCGCGTTCGAACACCCGCTGGAATTTCGACGGCGGGTGCCCGACCTCGGACGAATCCAGTCCCACCCCCGCGATCCGGCCCAGCCACGGTTCCGCGTGATGCAGCACGTCGAAGGCCGCGTGTTCGTCCAGATGGCGCAGGAAGCACAGGATCAGCTTCGAACTGACCCCCAGTTCGCGCTCCGCCCGCTTCATCCCCGCCAGCAGCCCCTCGGCCACCACGCCGAACGGGATGCCCCGATCCGTGTGCGTCTGCGGGTCGAAGAAGATCTCGGCGTGCCGGACGGTGTCCGCCGCCGCCCGCCGGAAATAGGCCAGCGCCAGGTCGTGGAAATCCTCCTCCGTCCGCAGCACTTCGGCCCCGGCGTAATAGATGTCGAGGAAGTCCTGCAGGTTCGAGAAGTCATAGGCCGCCCGCACCGCCTCGACGCTGTCGAAGGGAATGGCCACGCCGTTGCGCCGGGCCAGTTCGAACATCAACTCGGGCTCGAGCGACCCCTCGATGTGCAGATGCAGCTCCGCCTTGGGCAGGCCGGCGATATAGGCGTCCAGCGACATGGCGGCTCCCTCCACAGGAAGGGAGTTTAACCTACATCCGCTCCGGCGTGTCGATGCCCAGCAGGTCCAGCGCCTTCTCCAACTGGTCCAGCACCGCCCTCGACAGGGTCAGCCGCGAGCCTCGCATCGCCTCGTCCGGCGCGGTCATCACCGGGCAGGCGGCGTAGAATTTCGAGAACGACTGGGCCAGCCGGTAGGCGTGCTCGCTGATCAGGTGCGGCATCCGCTTGTCGTAGGCCTCGGCCACGGCCTGCGAGAAGGCGTCCAGCGTCAGCGCCAGGTCCCGCTCCGCCGGTTCGCCGATGGCTGCCGGCCCGGCCGTCGCGCCCGCTTCCGCCGCCCGCCGCAGCAGGGATTTGATCCGCGCCGCCTGGTACAGCAGGTACGGCCCGGTCTTGCCCTCGAAGCTCATGAAGCGATCGAGGTCGAAGACGTAGCTGGTGGTCCGGCTGTTCGACAGGTCGGCGAATTTCAGCGCCGCCACCGCCACCTTGTGGGCGACGTCCTCGAACTCGGCCTCGCCGAAGGCCTCGCCGAGCTTCGCCTCGTGCAGCCGTTCGCGCGCCTTGTCTTTCGCCATGGTGATCAGGTCGTGCAGCTTCAGCACGCCGCCGGCGCGGGTCTTGAAGGGCTTGCCGTCCGGCCCGTTCATGGTGCCGAAGCCGAGGTGCTCCAGCGCCCCCTCTGTGGCGTAGCCGGCCAGATACGCGGCCCGGAACACCTGTTCGAAATGCTCGGCCTGCCGTTCGTCGACGACGTAGAGGACCAGGTCCGGATCGATGGCCTTGCGCCGGTCGAGAATGGTGGCGAGGTCGGTCGTGCCGTACATCGCCGAGCCTTCCGACGAGATGACCAGCAGCGGCGGCGGGCTGGGCGCCTCGATCACCGATCCGTCGGCCAGCTTGCGCTTGCGCGTCTCGCCGGGCCGGGCGACGTGCACCACCCGGGCCCCGGCGTCCTCGACCAGGAGGCCCGTGGCCTCCAGATGCGCGATCATCTCGGGCATCAGCGGATCGGCGTCGCTCTCGCCGTTCCACAGGTCGAAGGTCACGCCCAGCGCCCCGAACTCGCGCTGCAGCCCGGCCATCGAGACGTCGTGCATATGCCGCCACAGGGCGCGGTAGCCGGGACGCCCCGCCTGCAGCTCCGCCGTCGCCTTGCGGGCCCGGTCGCGGAACGTCGTGTCTTCCTTGGCTTTCGCCGCGGCGGCCGGATACAGGCGCTCGAGATCCTCCAGCGTCACCGGGCTCTCGGCCGGGAACGGTCCCGGGCCGTCAACGAGGAAGCCGTCGGCCCTGCCCTCGTCGCCGACCGCGACGATCAGCAGCCCCATCTGGAAGCCCCAGTCGCCGAAGTGGGCGTCGCCCCACACCGTGTCGCCCCGGAAGCGGAACAGCCGCTTCAGGCTCTCGCCGATGATCGAGCTGCGCAGGTGGCCGACGTGCATCGGCTTGGCCACGTTCGGCCCGGCGTAGTCGATCACCACCTTGCGCGGCGCCGCGACGGTCGAGGCGCCCGCATGCGCGTCGTCCCCGGCGACGTCGGCCGCCCGGGCCCCCAGCGTGGCGTCGGCGACCTTCAGGTTGATGAAGCCGGGGCCGGCGACCTCGACCGAAGCCAGCCGCGCGTCATCTTTCAGCCGCTCGGCCACCCGCCCCGCCAGGTCGCGCGGATTGGCCTTCAGCGCCTTGGCCGCGGCCAGGGCGCCGTTCGACTGGAAGTCGGCAAGGTCGGGCCGGTCGGACGGCGTGACGCGGGCGAGGGCGGGGTCCACGCCTTCGGCGGCGAAGGCGGCCCCGACCGCTTCGCCCAGGATAGTCCTCAGATCGGTCATCTACTGGTCGGCGGCCGAGGGAGCCAGCGCCCCCGCATTGACGCGGAAGCGGCTGCCCGTCCGATTGAACTCGGCCATCTGCGGGGTCACGTCGAAGCCGACCAGAATTTCGAAATTGTCCCCGCTGGTGGTCGCGGCCGCGCGCGGAATGACGATGGTCTGGTCCTGGGTCACCGAGGTGGTCAGGGCCCCGTCGAAGTCGACCGGCAGGTCGAAATATTCCTTGGCCAGCACCGCCTTGTTCCGTTCCGTCACCGCGATCCAGTAGCGGTAGGTGCGGGCCTCGCCGTCGGCCTGGGGGCCTCGGCCGAGATTGAACAGCACCCGGGTCTCGACGGTGATCGGATCGTCGCCCTGGTAGGCGCAGGTCGACGTCAGCCCCTCGATCTCGCCGGTGAACGCGACATTGGAGGCCGCCACCCGGTCACCGGTCAGTTCGACGTAACGGGCCGCGTCATAGAGGATTTTCACATACGGGCAGGGGCCCGCGGCGGCGTTACGGCGCAACGGCGCGATGCGCGGCGCGCGGCGCCTCTCATTCTGCTGCGAGCCGTCCGCGTTTTCGCCGGAGCCCCCCGGCCGCTGTTGGCCAGGACGCACCTGGGCGTCCGCGCTCATCGGAACGGCAACGGAGGCGAGCGCCACGGCGGCGAGGGCCGGAGCCAGGGAAATCTTGAAGACGCGACGCATCGAAAGCTCTTCCACGAACGAGGAGGCGCGCGACAGCCCGACGCCGAGCGCACGCTCGTTGCTGATAGCGGCTAAAGCGAGGCGCGGCAAACGCGCGCTGGGAGGCCGCCGCGGGCGATGCATGGTGGCGGCGGCGGGGTGGAACGACTAGGTTCCGGCCATGACCCTGCACGCGCCGATCCCGGCTCCCCAAAAGCGCCCGCTGACCGTCCGGCTGGCCACCCCGCGCGGCTTCTGCGCGGGCGTCGACCGGGCCATCCAGATTGTCGAGCGGGCCATCGAGAAATACGGCGCGCCGGTCTACGTGCGCCACGAGATCGTGCACAACCGCCACGTCGTCGACCGGCTCAAGGCCCTCGGCGCCGTGTTCGTGCGCGAGCTGGACGAATGCCCGGACGACCGGCCCGTGGTCTTCTCCGCCCACGGCGTGCCCAAATCCGTACCGGAGGGCGCCAGGGCGCGCGAGATGCTGTATCTCGACGCCACCTGCCCGCTGGTCTCCAAGGTCCACGTCGAGGCCGAGCGCCATCACGCCGCCGGCCGTCACATCATCCTCATCGGCCACGCCGGCCACCCCGAGGTCGTCGGCACCATGGGCCAGTTGCCGCCCGGCGCCATCAGCCTGGTCGAGACTGTGGGGGACGCGGAGGTTTTTGAGCGTCCCGGCACCGCGCCGCTGGCCTATGCGACCCAGACGACCTTGTCGGTCGACGACACCAGCGAAATCCTCGCGGTGCTGAAGCGGCGCTTCCCCGAACTGCCCGATCCGCACAAGGAAGACATCTGCTACGCCACCACCAACCGTCAGGAGGCGGTCAAGCGGCTGGGCGAGGGGTGCGAGCTGGTGCTGGTGGTCGGCTCGAAGAATTCGTCCAACTCTGTGCGGCTGGTCGAGGTGGCGCTTCGGGCCGGGGCCCGCGACGCCCGGCTGGTCGATGACGCATCCCAGGTCGACTGGGCCTGGCTGGACGGAGTCTCGACGCTCGGGATCACCGCCGGCGCCTCGGCCCCTGAGCCGCTGATCGAGGCTCTGGTCGAGGCCGTCCGCGCCCGTTTCGACGCCGTGGTGACCGAGGACGGCGGCGAGCGCGAGACCGTCACCTTCAAACTGCCCCGGGTCCTGACCGCCTGAGCGGACGGGGCCGCAAGGCGGAGCCTTCCCGGTGGGACGACGTTCCCCCCCGGACCAGCAAGGGAACGACCATGCGCCTCCGGACCGTTTTCGCCACCCTGTCCATCGTCGCCCTGACGTCCGCCTGCGACCGCGCGGGCGAGGCCCCGCCGCCGGAAGAGCCGACGCCGGCCGCGCCCGCGACGAACGCCGTACAGCCGGAGCCCGTCCCGGGCGTCCAGCCCGTCGCGGTCCCCTGCAAGGGACCGCAGTTGAGACTGTCCAACGACGGCGGCGACGCCGGCATGGGCCATCGGCGGGCGATCATCGGCGTGCAGAACCTCGGCGCCGAGGCCTGCACCCTGACCGGTTATCCCTCCGTCAGCCTCGAGGACGCCGCAGGTCGCGCCCTGACGACGGTGCGCACCGACCAGCACCCGGACAGCTACTTCCGCAGCGGCCAGGCCCCGACGTCTGTCGAACTGGCCCCGCGGGCCAAGGCCTTTTTCGATCTGGCCTGGACGGTCATGCCCAATGAGGCCGAGGGCGAGCAGGTCTGTCCGTCGGCCGCCGGCATCCTCATGGCCCCGCCGGGGGACAGTTCGCCGGTGACGCTGGCGCAAACCTTCACCCCTTGCGGCGGCCGGATCGAGGTGAGTCCGTTCCGTCCCGTGGCGGAACCGCCGCCGGTCCCGGCCGCCTGACCGCGGGGGCTTCAAACCGCGCTCGAAACGGCGTAGCGGAGCGCGCATGACAGCGACCTTCCATGACCGCGTGCGCGCGGAACTCGCCGACATCGACGCCCAGGGGCTGACCAAGCCCGAGCGGGTCATCGCCTCCCGACAGGGCCCGGTGATCAAGGTCGGCGGCCGCGACGTGCTCAATTTCTGCGCCAACAACTACCTCGGCCTGGCCGGCGACGAGCGTGTCGTCCAGGCCGGGATTCGGGCCCAGCAGGAATGGGGCGCCGGCACCGCCTCGGTCCGCTTCATCTGCGGCACCCTCGAAATCCACAAACAGCTGGAACGGGCCATCGCCGACTATCTCGGCTTCGAGGACACGATCCTGTTCGCGGCCGCCTTCGACGCCAATGGGGGCATCTTCGAACCCCTGTTCGGGGCCGAGGACGCTATCGTCTCCGACAGCCTCAACCACGCCTCGATCATCGACGGCGTGCGCCTGTGCAAGGCGAAGCGCTACCGGTTCGCCAACTCCGACATGGACGACCTCGAGGCGCAGCTGAAGCAGGCCCGGGCCGACGGCGCGAAAGAGATCGTCATCGCCACCGACGGCGCCTTCTCGATGGACGGCTATATCGCCCGGCTGAAGGACATCCGGGCGCTCGCGGACAAGTACGACGCCCTGATCATGGTCGACGACTGCCACGCCACCGGCTTCCTTGGGCCGCAAGGGAAGGGCTCCTACGCCCACCACGGGGTCGAGGTCGACTTCGTCACCGGCACCTTCGGCAAGGCGCTGGGCGGGGCCATGGGCGGCTTCATCTGCGCGACCTCGGAGGTCGTCGCCCTGCTCAAGCAGCGCGCCCGGCCGTATCTGTTCTCCAACGCCCTGGCGCCTGCCGTGTGCGGCTCCAGCCTTGAGGCGATCCGCATCGCCGGCGGGGCCGAGGGCGACGCCCTGCGCAGCCAGCTGTTCGCCAACGCCGCCCGCTATCGCGCCGCCATGACCGACGCCGGCTTCACCTTGTTGCCCGGCGAACACCCGATCATCCCGGTCATGCTGGGCGATGCCAAACTGGCCCAGGACCTGGCCGCCCGGATGCTGGAGCTCGGCGTCTACGTCATCGGCTTCAGCTTCCCGGTGGTGCCCCGCGGCCAGGCGCGCATCCGCACCCAGATGTCTGCGGCGCACACCTTCGAACAGATTGATCAAACGGTCGCGGCGTTCACGACGGCCAGCAAGGAATTGGGAGTGATCGCATGACCGACACCATGAAGGCCCTGGCCAAGACCCGCCCTGAAGTCGGCCTCGAGCTGATCGACGCTCCGATCCCCGTCGCGGGCGACGAGGACGTGCTGATCAAGGTGCATCGCACCGCCGTCTGCGGCACCGACATCCACATCTGGAACTGGGACGAGTGGAGCCAGAAGAACGTCCCCGTGCCGATGATCACCGGCCACGAGTTCGCCGGCGAGATCGTCGCCATCGGCAAGGACGTCGACCGCCGCCTCAAGGTCGGCCAGCGCGTCTCGGCCGAGGGCCACGTCATCGATCTGAACTCCGAGGCGGCCCGCGCCGGCCATTTCCACCTCGACCCGGCGACCAAGGGCATCGGCGTCAACCGCCAGGGCGCCTTCGCCGAATACGTCGTGGCCCCGGCCTTCAACGTCATCGAGCTGCCCGACGACGTGCCCTACGAGATCGGCTCGATTCTCGACCCGTTCGGCAACGCCGTGCACACGGCCCAGCAATTCGACCTGCTTGGCGAGGACGTGCTGGTCACCGGGGCCGGCCCGATCGGCATCATGGCCGCCGCCGTCGCCCGTCATGCGGGGGCCCGGACCGTGGTCCTGACCGACATCAACGATTTCCGCCTCGAGCTGGCCAACAAGGTCGCGCCCGGCGTCCGCACCGTGAACACCACCCGCGAGGATCTGCACGACGTCATCCCGGAGCTGGGCATGAAGGTCGGGTTTGATGTCGCGCTGGAGATGTCGGGCTCGCCGATCGCCTTCAAACAGTGCGTCGACACCCTGATCATGGGCGGCGGCCTGGCCATGCTGGGTATTCCATCGAAGCCGATGGAGACCGACTGGGGCGCCATCATCCTCAAGGCCCTGACCATCAAGGGCGTCTACGGCCGCGAGATGTTCACCACCTGGCGCAAGATGCTGGGCCTGCTCAAGGCCGGCCTCGATCTGACTCCGCTGATCACGCACCAGATGAGCTACGACCGCTATCGCGAGGGCTTCGAGGCGATGCGCTCGGGCCAGTCCGGCAAGGTGGTGCTCGACTGGGACAAGGCGGCCTAGGACTCCCATGACTGGCCCGATCGTGGCCTTCCTCGAAGGCGAGGGCGTGGATGGGCGCGGCCGGACGATCTTCGACGTGCTCGGCATGGACGACGCCGGGCTGGAGCTGAGCCACGACTTCATCCAGTGGCTGTTCCCGCTGCCCGAGCCGTCAAGCGCCGTGCCGGACGCCCCGGTTCTGACCCCGGCGGACGTGGAGGCGATCCGCGATTCAATCCCGGCCCAGTGCGTCCTGGCCGCGGCGACCGATCGCATGGAGGCGTTCTATCGCGCCACCCACGCCTGGCTGCAGGCGCATGACCACAACCACCTGCGCATCACCCGCATCATCCGCTCGCTGCGGCTGTTGCGCGGCGACGGAGAGGCGGACGCCTTCCGGGACGCCATCCTCTCCTTCGTCGAGGCGACGCGGGCGCCGGTCAGCGCCCGCAGCCGCGGCTACTGGGCGACCGCCTGAGATCAGGCGGCGGTCGCCTCGTCCTTCTTCGTTGTCGCCATGAAGACGATGACGACGAACAGCAGCATCGACAGCACCAGCATGATCTCCGAGGCGATCATGGCGGGCATGAAGACCGGCTTGCCCATCACCGCCAGAGCCAGCGTCGGCATGAGGATCAGGAAGCCCAGCACCGCCAGTGCAAAATGAACCAGCGGCAGCCAGCCGCGTCCCGCCGCCGGGAAGGCGCGGTAGAACAGGCCGAACAGCATCATCGAGGCGAAGCCCAGCAGGTTGATGTGGGCGTGCACGGGCCTCAGGACGAAGTCCTGGTTCGCGCCCATCCACACGCCCAGCGACATTCCGACCAGCGCCGACAGCACGCCGAGGCGCAGGAAATTATTCGATACCGAAATCATCTTCAGTCCCTCCGACGAACAGCGCTCCGTAGAGCGCTGTTCTCCCAAGGGCGCAAGTTACATCCCATTCAGCCTCACGGCGCAATCCGGGCCGTTCCGGAAGCCGCCGTCAGTCCCCCAGCGCCTTGGCGAGCGCGCGCTCGAACCCGTCCGCTTCCGGGCCGGGCAGGACCTCGCAGAGGCGGCCGGTCTCGAACAGTTCGAACACTCGCGGATGGACGTAGGACGCCCGGCACACCGTCGGCGTATTGCCGAGCAGTCCGGCCACCGCCTTGACGCAGACGTTGATCCGCCGCTTCGCCTCGGTCGGCGAGGCCGGCGCCTCCATGTCGCGCAGAGCCCGCGCCGCCGACACCGTTCCCGCCCAGGTGCGGAAATCCTTGGCCGAGAACTGGTCTCCCATCGCCTCGCGAATGTAGGCGTTCACGTCGTCCGAGGTGACGGCGCTCAACTCCCCGTCGGCGTCGCGGTACTTGAACAGCTGCTGGCCGGGCAGCTCACGCAGGCTGCGCACCACCGCCGCCAGCCGGCGGTCCCGGACCCTGACCTCGTGCTCCACCCCGCTCTTGCCCTTGAAGGCGAAGGTCAGGGCGGCGCCGTCGACCTCGAGATGCCGCTTGTGCAGCGTGGTCAGGCCATACGATCGGTTCTGCTTCGCATACTGGGCGTTGCCGACCCGGATCAGGGTGATCTCCAGCAGCCGAACGGCCGTGGCCAGCACCTTCTCGCGGGAGATTCCCCGGCGGCTCAGATCCGCTTCGACCCGGCGGCGAAGCTTCGGCAGGGCCTTGGCGAAATCGGGCAGGCGCTCGAACTTGGTCTCGGCGGCGTGAGCGCTCCAGTCGGGATGGTAGCGGTACTGTTTGCGGCCCTTGACGTCGCGCCCGACGGCCTGGATGTGGCCGGATGCGCGCGGACAGATCCATACGTCGGTCCAGGCCGGCGGGATCGCCAGCGCCCGGATGCGGTCCAGCACCTTTTCGTCCTCGACCGGCCGGCCCTGCGGATCATGGTAGTGAAAGCCGTCGCCGGCCGCGGTCCGCCGGATGCCGGGCTGTTCGTCGCTGCACCAGGTCAGGCCGGCGGGGATGTCGGCGGGATCGGCGAACGTCACCCCTGGGCCTCGCGCAGGCGGGCGCGCAGACCGTTGATCCAGTCACGCCCGGCATCGCCGCCCCATAGATGCCACGCGATGAAGCCGGCCGAGGGCTGGTCGGGATCGGCCCAACGCCTGCCGCGCTTGTCGACGGCATGGCGGGCGAAATAGCTGTACATCGACTTGATGTCGCGATCGCTGACCGGCTCGCGTCCGACCAGCCGGTCGGCTCGCCGCACCCCGACATCCGTGCCGCCGCGTCCATGTCGTCCCCGCAGGTCGAGTCCCCGCCGGGCCGCCTCCGCCACCGCCTTCGGCGGCGTGCGGTCGTCGTCGGACAGGGCGGGGTGATCGATCATGGGCGGCTCCGGCTGGCTTGCGCAAACGACGGCGCAAGGCCACCAGTTCCTGCGCCCTTGACCCCGGGCGTGCGGCGGAGGAACAGCGGCCATGAACTATCGCCACAGCTTCCATGCCGGAAACTTCGCCGACCTCGTCAAGCACGCACTCGTGCTGTGGCTGCTCGAGCGGCGGCAGGCCGTCGGCCCGGTCACGGTGATCGACACCCACGCCGGCGCCGGCGTCTATGACCTGACCGGCGACGCCGCCCGCTCGAAGGAAGCCGAGGCCGGCATCGCGCGCCTGATGGCCGCGACCGACCGTTCGCCGCTGGTCGAGGCGCTGGCGGAGGAGGTCGCGCGGCTCAATCCGCATGGCGGCGCCAACCTGTATCCCGGCTCGCCGCTGCTCGTGGCGGGGCGGCTGCGGCCCGCGGATCGCTACGTCGGCTTCGAGCTGAACCCGCCGGTGCTCGATCTGCTGGAGCAGGCGCTGGAGCCGTTTCCGCAGGCCGTGGGCATGGGCGGCGACGGCTATGATCAGGCCCGGGGCTGGGCCGCGCGGGCCCAGGGCGCCTTCGTCCTGATCGATCCGCCGTTCGAGCGCCCCGACGACTATCATCGCGCCGCCGACACAGGGGCGGCGATCGTGCGCGCCGACCCGCGGGCCATGGTCGCGATCTGGACCCCGCTCAAGGACATGGAGACCTTCGACGGCTTCCTGCGCCGGCTCGATCAGGCCGGTGTGAAGCGGGTGCTGGTGGCGGAGGCGCGGATGCGCCCCATGTCCAATCCGATGAAGATGAACGGCTGCGCGGTCGTGGTGCTCAATCCCCCCGCCGGCGCCGAGGCGGCGGCGTCGGAGATCTGCGGCTGGGTCGCGGACCGGCTGGGCGACGCCGGGGCCCGGGCCGAGGTCTGGATGACCGGCGCGGAGGCGTCCCGATGACGCGCGTCGCCATTGTCGAGACAGGCGCGCCGCCGCCGGCGTTGGCCGAGCGGCACGGCGACTATCCCGCCATGTTCCGCGCCCTGCTGGGCGACGGGTACGAGATCGAGACCTTCAACGCCCGGGCCGGCGAATGGCCGGACGCGGCCGCCTTCGACGCGGCCATCATCACCGGCTCGGCGGCCGGGGTGTACGAAACCGACTCCTGGATCGGCGACCTGCTGGACTGGATCCGGGGGGCCAGGGGGCGGACCCGGCTGATCGGAATCTGCTTCGGCCACCAGGCCATGGCGCAGGCGCTGGGCGGCCGGGTCGAGAAATCGGACAAGGGCTGGGGCGTCGGCCTGCATCGCTATGACGTCGTGTCGAACGAGCCGTGGATGGCGCCGCCGGCCGCGACCGTGGCCATTCCCGTGTCGCATCAGGACCAGGTGGTCGAAAAGCCGGCGGACGCCCGGGTCATCCTGAGCAGCGCCTTCACGCCATTCGCCGGGCTGGCGTGGGACGAGGACGCGATCACCCTCCAGGGCCATCCTGAGTTCACGCCCGCCTACGCCGCCGACCTGACCGCCGGCCGGCGCGAGCGGATCGGCGCGGCGATCGTGGACCCGGCGCTCGAGAGCCTGACGCGGCCCAACGACCGCGCCGTGGTCGGCGAATGGCTGAAGCGGTTCATCGGGACCCGCGCCGACCGCTAGCTCGCCCCTCGGGGGTTCGCTAAACCTTGGGCAATATATGTGTGCGACGACCGATGGTTCACGTCGGATGTTTCATGTCGCTTCTTCGTATCCTCGCGGCGAGTTTCGTTGTGCTCGTCGCCCTCGCCGGTGCGCCCCGGGGGTTCGCCCTGCCGCCGGCCGGCGTTGCGGGCTCCGTCGACGCGCTCAGCCTGGCCCGCGTGGTGGAGCGCCGCGCGGGGTCGACGAATTTCAGCGCACTTGAGGACTTCGGCCAGGCCGCCATACGGCGCGGCGACCGTGAAGGCCTGAACCGGCTCTATCACGTGACCTGGACGATCCTGAACCAGGGCGAATTCGAGCGCGCCGCGGTCTGGAACCGGCGTCTGGCCGACGCCGCCCGGCGGCAAGACGACGCCCGGTATGTCGACATCGCCCACCTGAACGACCTCACCGCCCGGTACGATCAGGGCGAGATCGAAGTCGCCGCCGAAATGAGCCGGTTCGCCCGGGATGGGCGGGACTGGTTCGTGCGGGCGCACGCCGCGCGGCTGGCGGCGCTCGCCCTCGTGGATGACGGCCGCATCGGCGAAGGTCTCGAGCTGTTGGCCCAGGCGCAGGCTGACATCCCCCGGAACGATCCCTTCGCCGCGACTGCCCAGTCGGGCATCTGGGAAGTCGCCGGAATGGGCCTGAAGGACCTGAACGACGTCGACGGCGCCGCCGACGCCTTCCGCAAGTTCGAGATCGACTATTCCAATCCGGCCTACCCCCGGCCGGACTTCGACAGCCTCTACAATCTGACGGTGATGGCGGTGAAGGTCGGCGATCTGACCCACGCGGCGGAGTACTACGCGGCCCATCATAGGCTGGCGGCGCGGTCCGACCTGCGGACGCTGGGGATCTACGACGCCAGCCTGTGCGCCACCGTCGCCAGTGCGCGCGACGCCTCTCGCGAGGTCCTGGCCTGCCTTGAACCCTATGGCGAGAACCTGGGCACGGCCGCCTTCCTGGCTCTGGATGTTCTCCCCCTGAGAGCCATCGCCCGCGCCCGGACCGGCCAGACCGGCGCGGCGCGGCGCGATCTCGAGGCCCTGCGGCGGCTGGAGACGGCCATGCCCAACATCGAGATCGACCATGTCGAGGCCGAGGTGCTGTTCGCCGAGGGCCGGACCCGCGATGCGTTCCGGACCCTGCGGGCGCACATGCTGGAGAGCGAGATCGTCTCGGCCCGGAATTTCAGCGCCGGTATCCACCAGGTGACGGGGGACATGCAGCAGCAGCTGGCCGAGCGCCGGCGGCAGCTGGAGACCGCCCGGACCAACACCAATCTGCAACGGGCCGTCATCGCCATCGGCATCGTCTTCCTGCTGTTCGCCATGGGCGTCGTGGCGTGGCAATGGCGCCAGGCCGACCAGCTGCGGATGGCGCGGCGGCGGGCGGAGGACGCCAACCGGGCCAAGAGCGAATTCCTCGCCAACATGAGCCACGAGATCCGCACGCCGCTGAACGGCGTGGTCTCGATGGCGGATTCCCTGACCCGGCGACCGCTCGGCGCCCAGGAGCGGGAGATGGTCGAGTTGATCCGCACCTCGGGCGTGACCCTGGAGCGCCTGCTCTCGGACATCCTCGACAGCGCCCGGATCGAGTCGGGCCAGGTCGCGATCGAGCCCGCGCCGTTCGATCTGGAGCAGGCGGTCGGCGACATCGGCGCCCTGTGGCGGGTCAAGGCCGAGGACAAGGGCGTGGCCCTCGAGGTCGACTTCGATCCCGCTCTCTCCGGGCTGGTCGAGGGCGACGCGATCCGGCTGCGCCAGGTGCTGACCAATCTCGTCAGCAACGCCCTGAAATTCACCAGCGCGGGCTCGGTCCGCCTGATCGTCGAGGCGGTGGCGGCGGATCGGGTCCGCTTCCGGGTCAGCGACACCGGCGTCGGCTTCGACACGGAGCAGCGGAGCCGGATCTTCCATCGTTTCCAGCAGGCCGACGGATCGATCACCCGCCGATACGGCGGCACCGGACTGGGGCTCGCCATCTCCACCGCCCTTGTCGACCTGATGGGCGGCGCCCTGGATTGCGAGAGCACCCCCGGCGCGGGCTCCAGCTTCTGGTTCGACATTCCGCTGCCGCGCTCCGAACAAGCTCCCCGGGAGGCGGCCGCTCCAGAGGCTGCGCGGGACATGACGGCCACGCCGCTGCGCATCCTGCTGGCCGACGACCATCCCGCCAACCGCAAGGTCGTGGAGATCATGCTGGGCGCGACCGAGATGGAGCTGGTCGCGGTCGAGGATGGGCTCAAGGCGATCGAGGCCTTCAGGGGCGGCGGCTTCGATCTGGTCCTGATGGACATGCAGATGCCGGTCATGGACGGCCTCACCGCCACCGCCGCTATCCGCGAGCACGAGGCCGACCACGGTCTGGCGCGCACGCCGGTGGTGATGCTGACCGCCAACGCCATGGCCGAGCACGTCGAGGCGGGGCGCGCGGCCGGAGCCGACGCCCACCTGACCAAGCCGGTGACCATGACCAGCCTGTTCGCGGCCATCGGCGCGGCGCTGGAGCCGGCCCGCGAGCTGGAGCCGGCCTGACAGGTCCCGTCAGGGGTGCGGCGGCCCGGGCGCTGATATCGTCGGTCTCCCATCACCTGAGGAGGCGACCATGACCTTTTCTTACCGCGCCCGCGACCTGCTGCTCGGCCTGTTCCTGATCGTGACCGGCATCCTGATCGGCCTGACCTTCAACGCCGCTCCCAGCCGGGCCCAGAATGTCGGCGGGCAGGGCGGCTATCTCGAGGTCGAAGGCCGGTGGTGGTATTGCACCGGCCGGGCCTGCGCGCCGGTCAATCTCAACCTGTACGGCTGACCGTTCACGGCCACTTCACCACCGGCGGCATCGAACTGAGGATCGACTCGACGTTGCCGCCGGTCTTGAGCCCGAACATGGTGCCGCGGTCGTAGAGCAGGTTGAACTCGACGTAGCGGCCGCGCCGGACCAGCTGCTCCTCGCGTTCCTCCGCCGTCCACGGCTCGGCCATGCGGCGGGCGACGATCTCCGGATAAACCGCAAGGAAGGCCTCGCCGACGTCGCGGGTGAAGGCGAAGTCGCGGCCCCGGTCGCCGCTGTCGAGATGGTCGTAGAAGATGCCGCCCGTGCCGCGCGGCTCGTTGCGGTGGGGCAGGAAGAAGTAGTCGTCGCACCACGCCTTGAACCTCGCGTGCCAGGCCGGATCATGCGCGTCGCAGGCCGCTTTCAGCGCCGCGTGGAAATCGACGGTGTCGGGGGCGTCGTCGCGCCGGTCGACGTCGAGCACCGGGGTCAGGTCGGCCCCGCCGCCGAACCAGCCCTGGGTCGTGGCGATGAAGCGGGTGTTCATGTGCACGGCCGGGATGCGCGGGCTGACCGGGTGGGCGATCAGGCTGATCCCGGTGGCGAAGAAGCGCGGATCCTCGGCCGCGCCGGGGACGGACTTCGCATAGTCGGCCGGGAAGCTCCCGTGCACGGTCGAGACGTGGACGCCGACCTTCTCGAACAGCCGGCCGTGCATCATCCCCATCACCCCGCCGCCGCCTTCGGCGCGGTCCCAGGGGGTGCGCACGAAGCGGCCCGCTTCGCCAGGGAAGAGGTCGGCGGAGGCCTGGTCCTCCAGCGCCTCGAAGGCGGTATGGATGCGGTCGCGCAGGGCCTCGAACCAGGCGCGGGCCTCGGTCTTCTGTCGGGCGAGGGAGTCGGAGGCGTCGGTCATGGGGCTCCTCTAGGCGCTCCGTCCCCGGCGGTGAAGCCTGAGCGCTTGCGCAGTTCCATCCGGGTAAAATGGAAAAACAGGGTCCACAGCGTCCACTCCGTCCACTGCGTCCACTGCGTCCACTGCGTCCACTGCGTCCACTGCGTCCATGAAACGCCGCCGGGTCGGAAAACCTGACCGGCGGCGTGGCGCCGTTTCGATTGTCAAAGACCCGAGGTCCCGGAGGACGCGTGGGGAGTATGGACCCGTCGGCCCCTGCGGCGGGCTCATGACGCTGGCGAGCGGGTCTGGTTGAGGAAATTCAATGCCTTGTGTCTCCGGATTGTGATGGAAGGCGACGGATTTGCGGCGCAGCAATCCGACGTGGCGCGCGCCGGCCGGGCGGCGGCGCAGCGGTCCGCCGTTGACCTGCCGCCGTCCTCTGCCACTGTCCGGCGTCGCTTTTGGGGGAGTCACTCATGATCCGCGCCGTTCTGCTGTCCACCGCCGCCGCGCTGCTGGCGTTTCCCGCCGCCGCTCAGGACGAGGCCGGGGCGCGGCGCATTCTGGAGCGGACGCCGCTGATCGACGGCCACAACGACCTGCCCTGGGCGCTGCGACAGCAGCACGGCAACGATCCGCATGCGGTCGACCTGACCACCAACCTCGACGTCTCGACCGAGCTGCACACCGACATCCCGCGCCTGCGCGCCGGCGGCGTGGGCGGCCAGTTCTGGTCGGTCTATGTGCCGGCCAGCCTGACCCCGGTGGAGGCGGCCAAGGCCACCTTCGAGCAGATCGACACGGTCAAGCGCCTCGCCGCCGCCTACCCCGACGTGTTCGAGCTGGCGACCACGGCCGACGACATCCAGCGCATTCACCGGCGCGGCCGGATCGCCTCGCTGATCGGCATGGAGGGCGGCTATTCGATCGCCGATTCGCTGGGCCTGCTGCGCGAGTTCCACGACGCCGGGGCGCGCTACATGACGCTGACCCATTCGGCGACGACGAGCTGGGCCGACAGCGCCACCGACGCGCCGAAGTGGGGCGGGCTCAATCCGTTCGGCGAGGAGGTGGTCCGCGAGATGAACCGTCTCGGCATGATGGTCGACCTGAGCCATGTCTCCGAGGAGACCATGCTGGACGCCATGCGGGTATCCGAGGCGCCGGTGATCTTCTCCCACTCGTCGGCGCGGGCGGTGACGGCGCATCCGCGCAACGTCCCGGACAGCGTGCTGCGTCTGCTGCCCGAGGACGGCGGCGTGGTCATGGTCACCTTCGTGCCTGGCTTCATCAATGAAGAGGTGCGGGCCTGGGGCGCGGCGCGCTCGGCCGAGGACGCCCGGCTGAAATCATTGAATCCGGGCGACCCGGGCGCTGTCACGGTGGGCATGCAGGCGTGGATCGCGGCCCATCCGGCCCCGCGCGCCGGGGTCGAGGACGTCGTGGCCCACATCCAGCACGTCCGCGACGTCGCCGGGATCGACCATGTCGGCCTCGGCGGCGATTTCGACGGCGTGGGCAGCCTGCCCGTCGGGGTCGAGGGCGTGGACGCCTATCCGCGCATCCTCGCCGCCCTGATGGCCAACGGATGGAGCGAGGCCGATATCCGCAAGCTGGCGGGGGAGAACGTGCTGCGCGTCATGCGCCGGGTCGAGGCGGTGGCGGCGAGTCGGAGCGGTGCGCGGCCGAGCCTGGCCAAGCTTCCGGACGCCGTTTCTCCTGAATGACGCGTGTTCCGGATGGTCCGGAACCATCGCGCGAGCCTGCCGTTCAAGGCGGTTGAGTCGGGAACCCTGTATGTCGGTCGTCACATTTCTTGAGTCACAGGGTGGTCCCGACGGCTCCACGCTCGCTGATATCGAGCGCCTGGCCGTGGGAGAGAGCGAGCACCGGGCGAGGGCCATGCTCGATGCCCTGCCGGCGGCGGTCTACACCACCGACGCCGAGGGCCGGATCACCTACTACAACCAGGCCGCCGTGGTCTTTTCGGGCCGGGAGCCGGTGATCGGCAGCGATTCGTGGTGTGTCAGCTGGAAGCTGTTCCAGCCGGACGGAACCCCGATGCCGCACGACGAATGCCCCATGGCGCTGGCGTTGCGCCGTCGGACCCCCAGCCACGGCGAGTACGAGGCGGTGGCCGAACGGCCCGATGGAACGCGCGTCCCCTTCATTCCCTATGCGACGCCCCTGTTCGGCCGCGACGGCGCGCTGACCGGCGGCATCAACATGCTGGTCGACATCTCGGAGCGGAAGAAGGCGGAAGAGCATCAGCTGCTGATGATCAACGAGCTGAACCACCGGGTGAAGAACACGCTGGCGGTGGTGCAGTCGCTGGCCCACCTGACCCTCCGGAACGACACCACGCCGGGCGCGCTGCGCGACTTCGAGGCCCGGCTTCACGCCATGTCCGCCGCCCACGACGTCCTGACGTCGCGGAACTGGGTCGGCGCCCCCCTGACGGATCTGGTCCGGCGGGCGCTGGACCCGCACTGCGCCCATCCGGACTGCTACACGGCGACCGGTCCGGACATCGACCTGCCGCCACAGACCGCCGTGGCCCTGTCGATGGCGCTGCACGAACTGTGCACCAACGCCATCAAGCATGGCTCCCTATCGGCGGCCGGGACCGGCTCGGTCGACGTCGCCTGGACTTGCGAGGACGACCGGCTGTCGCTGACCTGGACCGAACGCGGCGGACCGCCGGTCAGCCCGCCGACGCGGCGTGGCTTCGGCGTGCAGATGCTGGAACGCGCGCTGGCGCACGAATTCCACGGCTCGGTGACGCTCGACTTCGCGCCCGAGGGGCTGAGGTGCCACATCGCGGGCCCGCTCAAGCCGGCCTGACGTCAGCCGGTCAGGCCGCCGATCTGCCGCAGGCCTTCCCACAGGGCGATCCCGGCGCTGACCGACAGGTTCAGCGATCGGGCTCCCGGGCGGAGGGGGATCACCACCCGCGCGTCCGCCGCCTCGTGCACGAAATCCGGCGCGCCCGAGGATTCGCTGCCGAACAGCAGGGTGTCGTCCGCCTCCAGGCGGAAATCGTTCAGCGGCGTCGCCCCTTTCGTCGTAAACAGGATCAGCCGCCCGGGTCCGCGGTCACGCTGGAACTCGTCCCAGCCGGGATGACGAACCATGTGTCCCAAGGGGCCGTAGTCCAGCGCGGCGCGCTTCATCGCCCGGTCGTCGAAGCGGAAACCGGTCGGCTCGATGACATGCAGTTCCACGCCGAAACAGGCGCTCAGACGGATGCAGGCGCCGACGTTCTGCGGAATGGCCGGTTGAAAAAGGGCGAGACGCATTCTAAGGCCCTCATACGCGCGGCCCGGGGGCTTGTCGCGGCTCGAATTGCGAGCGTTTCTCATGAAGCGCCAGCAGCTTGCGGCGATGCGCCGCAAAGCCGGGCCGGGCCAGTCAGCCGGGATTTCGCTAAAGGAACGACAGCGTTGAAACGGCGCGCCGCAGGGCGACGCCGCCAACCGCTCAGGAGACGAATCGGTGGCTGCAGACCAGGGCGACCTGACCTATCAGGATCCCAATCGTAGAGATTTCATCCACATCGCGGCCGGCGCCGCGGCGGTGGGCGCCGGGGCCATGGCCGTGTGGCCGCTGGTCAATTCGATGAACCCGGCCGCCGACACCCTGGCGCTGTCGACCATCGAGTTCGACCTGACCAAGGTCCAGGAAGGCCAGCAGGTCGTCATCAAGTGGCAGGGCAAGCCGGTGTTCGTGCGCTATCGCACCCCGGCCGAGATCGAGCGCGCCCGCGCCGACGATCGCGCCGGCCTCAAGGACCCGCAGGCGGACGCCGACCGCGTCAAGCCGGGCCACCAGCAGTATCTCGTCGTCATCGGCTCGTGCACCCACCTGGGCTGCGTGCCGACGTTCGGCGCCGGCGATTTCGGCGGCTGGTTCTGCCCTTGCCACGGATCGCACTACGACACCTCGGGCCGTATCCGGAAAGGTCCGGCGCCGAAGAACCTGGTCGTGCCGACCTATGACTATGTGTCCGACACCCGCGTGAAAATCGGCTGAGGACGGGCAAGAGAACGATGAGCGATCACGAATCCACCTACGTCCCCAAGACCGGCATCGAGAAGTGGTTTGACAGCCGCCTGCCGATCATCCGCTTCGGCGCCGACTACATGGCGCTGCCGACCCCGAAGAACCTCAACTACTGGTGGACCTTCGGCGGCATCCTGGCCCTGTGCCTCGTGGTGCAGATCGCCACGGGCATCATCCTGGCCATGCACTATGTGCCGAACACCGAGATGGCTTTCGCCTCGGTCGAGCGGATCATGCGTGACGTCAACGGCGGCGACCTGATCCGCTACACCCACGCCAACGGGGCCTCGATGTTCTTCATCGCGGTCTACCTGCACATGCTGCGCGGGCTGTACTACGGCTCGTACAAGGCGCCGCGCGAGATGATCTGGATCATCGGTTGCGTGATCTTCTTCCTGATGATCGCCACCGCCTTCCTCGGCTACGTCCTGCCGTGGGGCCAGATGTCGTTCTGGGGCGCCGAGGTGATCACCAATCTGATCGGGGCCATCCCGGTCGTCGGCGAGCCGATCCTGGTCTGGCTGCGCGGCGGCCCGGCCATCGACAACGCCACGCTGAACCGCTTCTTCTCGCTGCACTACCTGCTGCCGTTCGTCATCGCCGGCTGCGTGGTCCTGCACCTGTGGGCCCTGCACCACGCGGGCCAGAACAACCCGGTCGGCATCCTGATCCCCAAGGACCGGATGGCCAAGGACACGGTGCCGTTCCACCCGTACTTCACGGTCAAGGACGGCTTCGCCGTCATCCTGTTCCTGATCCTGTTCGCGGTGTTCGTCTTCTACCTGCCGAACGCCCTGGGCCACGCCGACAACTACATCCCGGCCAACCCGCTGCAGACCCCGGCGCACATCGTGCCCGAATGGTACATGCTGCCCTTCTACGCGATCCTGCGCGCCATCCCCGACAAGTTCGGCGGCGTGGTGGCCATGTTCGGCTCCATCGGCGTGCTGTTCATCCTGCCGTGGCTGGATACGTCCAAGGTGCGCTCGATGCGCTACCGCCCGGCCATGCGGACCTTCTTCGTGATCTTCGTGCTGGTCGGCATGGGTCTTGGCTGGTGCGGGGCGCAGCTGCCCGACGCGCCCGTCGTCCCCGGCATGCCCAGCTTCGTGCTCTTCGACGGGGCGGTGAACAGCTACCTGTGGCTGACCCGGCTGCTGACGGCCTACTACTTCCTGTTCTTCCTGGTGCTGATGCCGATCGTCGGCCTGCGCGAGACCCCGAGGCCGATCCCGGCGACCATCTCCGAACCGGTTCTGCCGGGCGGGGACGCCCTGACCGCCGCCGCGCCGGCCTCGCCCGAGAAGAAGGGCTGAACGCGACCATGACCCTCAAGACGAACATCCAGTCGATGAAAAAGACCCTGGTCCTGATCGCCGCCGCCGCCGGCCTGTCGCTGATTGCGGCCCAGCCGGCGCTGGCCTCGGGCGGCGCCGAGCACCCGCGCAAGGGCGGCTTCAGCTTCGAGGGCCCGTTCGGGACCTTCGACCAGGCCCAGTTGCAACGCGGCTACAAGGTCTACCGCGAGGTCTGCGCGTCCTGCCACAGCATGGACCTGATGCATTTCCGCACCCTGGCCGAGCCGGGCGGACCCTTCTACGACGCGCACCAGGTCAATCCGGCCGAGAACCGCTTCGTCAAGGTGCTGGCCGCCGAGGTCCAGGTGCCGGACATCGACAGCGAGACCGGCGAGGCGATCATGCGCGACGCTGTCCCGGCCGATAAATTCCCCAACCCCTATCCGAACGCCACCGCTGCCGCCGCGGGCAACGGCGGGGCGGCGCCGCCGGACCTGTCGGTCATGGCCAAGGCGCGCCACGACGGGGCCAACTACATCTACTCGCTGCTGTCCGGCTATCGCGCCGCCCCGGCGGGCCTCGAGATCCGGCCGGGCCAGTACTACAACCCCTACATGGCCGGCGACCTGACGCCGTTCGTGGCCGAGGGCGCTCACGTGCCGCCAGGCGGCTTCATCGCCATGCCGCCGCCGCTGCAGAACGGTCAGGTGACCTATGACGACGGCTCGGCGCAGACGGTGGACCAGTACGCCAAGGACGTCGCCGCCTTCATCGCCTGGGCTTCGGACCCGAAGCAGGTCCAGCGCAAGCAGTCGGGCATGGGCGTGCTGATCTTCCTGGTCCTGTTCGCCGGCGTGACCTACGTCAGCTACCGCCGCATCTGGAAGGGCGTCGCCCACTAGGCTTTCTGCTTTCCAGCCGAGACCGATCGACCCGCCGGGGCCTCAGCGCCGGCGGGTTTTTCGTGCGCGCTTGCGTGAATCGGAAAAGAACTTTATGATATAAAGCGAATAGGGAGGAAGGCCATGTCCAGGGGTTCGCGGATTTCGATGACGGCGCTGACCGCCTGTTTCCTGCTCGCCGTTCCGACGGTGGCGTCGGCCCAGGCGATGCAGCCGGCGGGGACGGCGGAGCAGCGGCAGGCGATGCAGACGCTGTCGTGGATGGATGGCGAATGGGTCGGGGAGGCCACGGTCTCGATGGGCCCGGGCCAGACCTCGACCCATCCGCACACCGAGCGGATCGGTCCGATGCTCGGCGGCTCGATCAGGGTGATCGAAGGGCGCAGCACGAACGATGACGGCACGGTCGCCTTCAACGCCTTCGCCGTGGTGTCCTGGGACGACGCGACCGACAGCTATGTGATGCGCTCCTACGCCAACGGGCAGGCGGCCGACTTCCCGCTGCAAGCCACCGCCGACGGCTTCAGCTGGACGACCCCGGCCCGGGGCGGGGAGATGCGCTACGTCACTGTGTTCAAGGACGGCGAATGGGTCGAGACCGGCGACTTCGTCATGCCGGGCCGCGAGCCGATGAGGGTGATCGAGTTGCGTCTGCGCCGCCGCGGCGACACCGGCTGGCCGGCGGCCGATCCGGTCATCCCGTGATCGACAGGCGGAGATCGACGCCCTAACGTCCGGCCGGGTTGTTTTCCGGCTGAGGGTGTTCCTGTCCATGCGTCTCCTGTCGACCGCCGCCGTGCTCGCCGCCGGCGCCCTGATCTCCGCCTGCGCCACCACAGCCGGCGCGCCGCCCGCGCCCGCCGCCGCTCTGGACGCCGCCCGTCTGTCCGAACACGCGCGGGTGTTGTCGGACGACAGCTTCCAGGGGCGCGGCATCGGCACGCCGGCCGAGGACATGACGGTCCGCTATCTGAGCGAACAGTACGCCGCCGCCGGCTTCCAGCCGGGCGGCGAGAACGGCGGCTGGACCCAGGACGTGACGCTGAACCGCTTCACCGCCTCGAACATCAGCGCCGCGTTCAAGGTCGGCGGGGAGACCATCCCGCTGACGCAGGGCGAACAGATCGTGGTCTCGACCCGGCTGCCCGGTGATCACGTGATGCTGGCCGACGCGCCGCTGGTGTTCGTGGGCTACGGCATCAAGGCTCCGGAGCGGAACTGGGACGACTTCAAGGGCCAGGACATGCGCGGCAAGATCCTGGTCGTGCTGGTCAACGACGCCGACTTCGAACAACCCGAGATGAACACCTTCAACGGCCGGGCGATGACCTACTACGGCCGCTGGACCTACAAGTACGAGGAGGCGGCGCGGCAGGGCGCGGCGGGCGTGATCATCGTGCACGAGAGCGCGCCGGCCTCGTATGGCTGGGCCACCGTCAACAACAGCTGGGCCGGGCCGCAGTTCGACATCGTGCGCGAGAACGCCGCGGCCGAACGGGTCAAGTTGGAGAGCTGGGTGCAGCGCGACGTGGCGGTGGACCTGTTCCGCCGGGCCGGGCTCGATTTCGAGGCCCTGAAGACGCAGGCGCGCAGCCGGGACTTCCGACCGGTCGAACTGCCGGGCGCGACCTTCAGCGGCATGTTCGACGTGGCCACCAGCCAGATCACGACCCGGAACGTCATCGCCCGCCTGCCGGGGACGACGCATCCCGATGAAAGCATCCTCTACACCGCTCACTGGGACCACATCGGCGTGGGCGAGCCGGACGCCAACGGCGACGCCATCTTCAACGGCGCCGTCGACAACGCCACCGGCACCGCCGGCCTGCTGGAGCTGGCCCGGGTGTGGGGCGCCGGGCCGCGCCCCGAGCGCTCGATCGTGATGATCAGCTTCACCGCCGAGGAGAGCGGCCTGCTGGGTTCGGAATACTACGCCGCCAATCCGGTCTGGCCGCTGGAAACCACCGTGGCCGGCTTCAATATGGACGCCATGAACGTCTATGGCCGGGTCGAGGACCTGGGGGTCATCGGCTACGGCCAGTCCGAACTGGACGAACTGCTGGCCGCCGCGGCCGCCCGTCAGGGCCGGGACATCGCGCCGGACGCCAACCCCGCCGCGGGCAGCTATTTCCGCAGCGACCATTTCCCGCTGGCCAAGCGCGGCGTGCCGATGGCCTACGCCGAGGGCGGCGGAGACTTCCGCGACCCGCCGGTCGCGCCGCGCGAGGCGGCCCGCGACGAGTACGGAGCCAAACGCTACCATCAGGCCGACGACGAATGGTCGGCCGACTGGGACTTGGCGGGCCAGATTGAGGATCTCGAAGTCGCCCTGTGGATCGGCCGCGATCTGGCCAACAGCCGTGACTGGCCGGGCTGGAAACCGGGTTCTGAGTTTGGTCCGGCGCGGGCCGCGAGCGCGGCGGCGCGGGAATAAGCCCCCGTTCGCCCTCTCCCGGTCATGCCGCGGACATGACGAAAACTTAACGAGCGGTCCGCCGGGGCCGCCCTAGAGTGCGCGCCATCAATCCGGGGGATGGAGTTTCCCATATGCTTCGCAAGATGATGGGCGGCGTCGCCGTCGCCGCCGTGCTTCTGGCCGCCGGCATGGCGACAGCCCAGGACTTCTCGGCCGAGCGGATCAGCAACGACATCCGCACCATCAGCGCCGACGAATACCAGGGCCGCTATCCCGGCACCGAGGGCGAGCGCATGACGCTGGCCTGGCTGCAGGCCCAGTACGAGGCCATGGGCCTCGAGCCCGGCGGCCCGGACGGCCAGTGGCTGCAGCCGGTGAACCTGAAGCGCTTCACGCCGGTGGCGGGCGCCGCCAGCGCCAGCTGGACCGGCCCGGACGGCGTCAGCCATCCGATGGCGGTCGGAACCGACGTCACCCTGCGCGCCATCAGCAACGACGGCCAGGCCTCGATCAGCAACGCCCCGGTGGTGTTCGCCGGCTACGGCATCACCGCGCCGGAGCGGAACTGGGACGACTACGGCGACATCGACGTGCGCGGCAAGGTCGTGGTCGTCGTGCCGGGCGAGCCCGAAGGCGAGCTGTTCAACGGCGAATACGACACCAACTACGAATCCGGCGCCTACAAGGCCGACGAGGCCTTCCGCCGCGGCGCGGTCGGCATCGTCACCCTCGTGCCCGGGGCCGGGGACTCGCCGATGTGGCAGCGGACGGTGCGAGGCGCGACCCGCACCCGCACCCTCACCCCGGGAGCGGCCGATCTCGAATTCTCGATGGCCACCAACCACGACGTGGCGCTGCAGTGGGCCACGGCGGCCGGCCTCGACATGGGCCGATTGGCCAGTGTTGGCTCCGGCGCCTTCAAGGCGGTGCCGGTGAACGGCGTCACCCTGTCGGTCGAGGCGGCCGAGACCATCGACACCCTGGTCACCCACAACCTGCTGGCGCGCTTGCCGGGCGCCGAGCGTCCGGACGAGACCATCATCTATTCGGCCCACTGGGATCACGTCGGCGGCGAGACCCAGCACCCCGAGACCCCGGGCGACGACAAGATCTTCAACGGGGCCTGGGACAACGCCTCCGGCACGGTGGGCGTGGTCGAGATGGCCCGCCAGCTGAGCCAGGCGCCCCGCCCCGAGCGCTCGATCGTCTTCGCCCACATGGCGGCCGAGGAGATGGGGCTGATGGGCGCCTACGGCTACGCCGCCGATCCGGTGTACCCGCTGGCGACGACGGTGGCCGACATCAACATCGACATGCTGCCGCTGTCGGGTCCGACGAAGGACATCCCGATCTTCGGCAAGGGCCAGAACGACCTCGAGGACCGGTTGCAGGCGCTGGCCGAGCCGCTGGGCCGCTATGTCTCCGACGACCACATGCCCGAGCAGGGCTTCTACTACCGCTCGGATCACTTCCCCTTCGCCCGGGCCGGCGTCCCGGCGATCATGCCGTGGCATGGCTGGGACTGGGTCGAGGGCGGTCGGGAAGCCGGCGAGGCCGCGTGGCGCGCCAAGTTCGGGGCCGACTACCACAAGACGTCCGACGAATGGTCGCCCGAGCTGAACTTCACCTCGGCGGTCGAAAACCTGACCCTGCTGTATCATCTGGGTCTGGACCTCGCGAACAGCGAGGACTGGCCGGGCTGGAAGTCGACCTCGGAATTCGCCCAGGTGCGCGCCCGCACGGACACCGCGCGCCAGTGACGGCGACCATACGGCCCCTGACCGGCGACGGCTCGCCGCCGGTCGAGGGATCGTATCCTCAGGCGGTCGAGGTGACCGGTCCGACCCGGTGGCTGTACCTGTCCGGCCAGATTCCGGTCGCGCCTGACGGCTCTTTGGCCGCCGGGTTCACCGGCCAGTGCGAACAGGTCTGGGACAATATCGAGGCCCAGCTGACCGCCGCCGGCATGACCCTGGACAACCTCGTCAAGGTGACGACCTTCCTGTCGGACCGGCGCTACGCCCTGGAGAACCGCGAAGTCCGGGTGCGGCGGCTGGCCGGTCGACAGCCGGCCCTGACGGTGATCGTCACCGGCATCTTCGACGAAGCGTGGCTGGTCGAGATCGAGGCGGTGGCGGCGGCGTAACGCCGCCTAGGCTCGCTTGCGGACGAACACCGTGCCGGCGGAATAGCCCGCCCCGAAGCTGCAGATCAGGCCGACGTCGCCGGGGGCGAAGCCGTCGTGGCGCAGGTGGAAGGCGATGATCGAACCGGCCGACGACGTGTTGGCGTAGTCGTCGAGGATGATGACGTTCTCCTCGGGCGTCGGCTCGCGGCCCAGCACCTTGCGGCCGATGAACTGGTTCATGTTGATGTTGGCCTGGTGCAGCCACAGCCGCTTCAGCTGATGCGGGTCGAGGCCGAGGTCGGCGGCGTGGTCGACGATCATGTCCGAGACCATCGGCACCACGTCCTTGAACACCTTTCGTCCCTGCTGGACGAAAAGTTTGTCCGTCTGGCCTACCGCTTCGCGACTTGAGGCCGGGGCGCTTCCGGACCCCGTCGCTTCGGCGGCCCGGTTCAGGAAGCCGAAATTGTTGCGGATGTTGTTCGAGAACACAGTCTTCAACCGCGTGCCGAGAATCTCCCAGCCGTCCACGGCCTGATCCTCCGCCTCGACGATCACGGCGGTGGCGACGTCGCCGAAGATGAAGTGGCTGTCGCGGTCCTTGAAGTTGAGGTGGGCCGAACAGACCTCGGGGTTGACCATCAGCACCGCCTTGACCGAGCCGGAGGCGATGAAGTCGGCGGCGGTCTTGATGCCGAAGGTGGCCGAGGAGCACGCGACGTTCATGTCAAAGGCGAAGCCCTCGATGCCCAGCGCCTGCTGCACCTCGATGGCCATGGCCGGGTAGGGGCGCTGCATGTTGGACGCGGCGCAGATCACCGCCCCGATCTCGCTGGCCGGCTTGCCCCAGGCGGCGATGGCGTCCTGCGCCGCCTTCACGGCCATCTCGGCCAGCACCGACAGCTCTTCGTTGGAACGCTCGGGGATGTTCGGGGCCATGCGGTCCGGGTCGAGCACCCCCGCCTTGTCGAGCACGAAGCGCGCCTTGATGCCGGACGCCTTCTCGATGAACTCGACCGAGGAAGGCGTCAGGGCCGCGGTGTCGCCCGCGGCGATGCCGGCGGCGTGCTGCTCGTTGAAGCGCGCGGCCCAGGTGTTGTAGGCGGCGACCAACTCCTCGTTGGAGATGGACTGTTCCGGCGTGAACAAGCCGGTGGCGGCGATGACGGCTTTGGTCATGAGGCGGGCCCCTGGCGCTCGCGGCGCGGCCCGCTCGCTGCTTGAGGGGCCGGCTCAGTTCTGTTTCTGGACGGACTAGATAGGCGCGTCTTGGGGCGAGGTCGAGGCGCTCTCGTGCCGGGCCAGCAAGCGGTGGGCCGCGTCGAGGTGCAGCCGCTCCACCATCCGGTAGCCGACCCGGATGGCGCCCTTGCCCTGGGCGCCCGCGGCGGCGAAGGCGGCGACGACTTCCCGGGCCCGGGCGACCTCTTCGGCGGAGGGCGAGAAGGCGGCGTTGGCGGCGGCGATCTGGGCTGGATGGATCAGGCTCTTGCCGTCGAAACCGAAGGCGCGGCCCTGCCGGCATTCGGCCGCCAGCCGGTCGGCGTCGTCGGTGGCGTTGACGACCCCGTCGATGGCCAGCAGGCCGTGGCCGCGCGCGGCGGCGACGACGGCGGCCAGCCACGGCTTGAGCGGCTCGCGGTCCGGGCCGAGCACCAGGTTCATCCGTTCGCCGAAATCATTGATCCCGAGCATCAGGGCCGCGAGCGGGGCCCCGGCGCCGGCGATCTGGTCCAGACGCAGCACCGACAGCGGCGTCTCGATCATGACCCACAGGGCGACGCCGTCCGGCAGGCGCGCCGCGACCTCGCGCACGCCCCCGGCGCTTTCGATCTTGGGCGCGACCACGAAATCGGGGTTCAGGCCGGCGAGGGCTTCCAGATCGCCGGCGCCCCACGCGGTGTCGAGGCTGTTGACGCGGACGCCGACGCGGCAACCGAAGCCCCCGGCGGCCAGCGCCGCGACCGCGGCCTGGCGCGCCTCGGCCTTGGCGTCCGGAGCGACGGCATCCTCGAGGTCGAGGATCACGGCGTCGCAGTTCAGGCCCCGCGCCTTCTCGATCGCGCGCGGATTGCTGGCGGGCAGGTAGAGGACCGAGCGGAACAGATCCATCAGACGCGGCCCGTCACCGGAATCAGGGCGCCGGTGATGGCCCGGCTCTCCGGCGAGGCGAGGAACAGCATGACGCGGGCGAGGTCCGACGGCCGGACCCATCTGGCCGGGTCGGCGTCGGGCATGTCGGCGCGGTTCTGCTCGGTGTCGAGGATCGAGGGCAGGACCGCGTTGACGGTGACCGAGGTCGCCTTCAGCTCCTCGGCGAGGCTTTCGGTCAAGCGGTGGACGCCGGACTTGGATGCGGCGTAGGCGCCCATGCCGGCGGCGGCCTTGACCGCGCCATTGGCTCCGACGTTGACGATGCGACCCTCGGGCGAGGCCTTGAGATGGGGCAGGGCGGCGCGGCTGGCGTTGACGGCGGTGGTCAGGTTCAGGGCGAACATCCGGGCCCAGGCCGGCTCGGGGTCGTCGACGGTTTGCCAGACGAACCCGCCGGCGATGTTGAGCAGGGCGTCGAGCCGGCCGAAGCGTTCAGCCGCGGCCCCGATGGCCCGCTCCGCCGCCGCGCCGTCCGTCAGGTCGACCCCGCCGAGCTCCAGCACGCCCTCAGGCACCGTCCGGCCCGAAGCGTGGTCGATGACCGCGACCTTCAGCCCGTCGGCCAGCGCCGCCTCGAGCACGGCCCGGCCAAGCACGCCGTGGCCTCCGGTGATGGCGATGACCCGATCCGACATGACGTCCTCCTGTCCGGACGGCTTAGCAGATGATCAGGCCGCGAACACCCGGGCGACGAGGCGCTCCAGCGCCCCGGCGTCGACCGCGTCGAAGGCGGCGGTCTCCGTGGCGTCCACGTCGAGCACCGCGATCAGGGCGCCGGACTGGTCGAAAACCGGCACGACGATCTCGCTGGCCGAGCGGCTGTCGCAGGCGATGTGGCCGGGGAAGGCGTTGACGTCCTCGACGATCTGGGTGGCGCGGTCCTTCGCCGCCGTGCCGCAAACCCCCCGGCCAAAGGCGATGCGCAGGCAGCCCAGGGTGCCCTGATAGGGCCCGACCACCAGTTCGTCGGACTTGTCGGGATCGACCACGTAGAAGCCGGTCCAGAAGAACAGCGGGAAGGCGTCGGCCAGCATCGACGAGACGGTCGCCATCCGCGCCGTCAGGTTCGGCTCGCCTTCGAGCACAGCGAGAATCTCCTCTTCGAGTTCGGCGTAGCGGGCGGCCTTGTCGTCGGGACGATCATCGCGGGCGAGGTAGGACATCAGGCGAAACTCCGGGCAATGCAGGCCATATAGGCGCCGCCGGCCCGGGAGGCGAGGGGGCGATTTTTCGCCTGTGAGGGGAATCACAAGCCGCTGATTCTGGTGGAAAACTTCCACCTCGTCATAAAATGGCCGTGGTGCGGCAACGCTTTGTCGCAAACCAGCGTTAACCTTGACAGACAGTTAACTGGACCGGACTGTCCCGGTCACGCAAAGCTTAACGGGCGAGCCGGGGAACGCCCGCTCCAGTGGTGCGAGGGGTCATGGGCGAGGGCGAGGCGAACAAGACCGGGCGCGGGCGGTTCGAGCGGTCGCGGGGCCCCGTCGCCATTGCGGCGGTCGCGGCCGTGCTGGCCCTGACCGCCTTCGGCATGGCCTCGTGCGGCGACCGGAGCAGCGGCGTCCGCTTCTGGCAGCGCGCCGACGCGGCCTCGAACGCCTGCCCGCGCCCGGCCTCCCTGACCGGTTCGGAATTCAACGCCCAGGAGACAGGGTTGCGGGCGTTGCGCCGGGCCGCCTTCCGCGGCGACTTCTTCGCCCAGCTGGAGTTGGGGTCCCGTTACGCCGCCGTCCGGGCCACCGACAAGAACATCGAAGACCCGATCGAGAGCGCCACCTGGTACGCCATGGCGCTGGCCAACGACGAGGGCTACGCCCCGATCAACCGGGTCGACCGCGGCGGCTTCGGCGGCTGGCGGCCGCTGTCGAAATACGACGACTGCCGCGCCTTCGAACGGCACATGGCCTATCAGCGGCTGGACCGCCAGCTCGGCCAGATGACGCGGCAGGAGCAGGAGGCGGTGCGCGACCGGGTCATCTACGTCCTGTCGACCCAGGACGCCGAAGGCTTCCGCACCCTGGCCCGTCTCCACGACGGCCTCTACGGCCCGTTCGGCGAACCCGAGGACAACCGCGAGGCCCGCGAAGCCTGGGGTCGAGACGAGGGCGGTCTGAACCGCGCCGACCGCCGGCGGCGCGGCTATCAGGCGGCGACCAGCCTGTTCCCGCGCAACGACGTCGACGCCTATCTGTACAATTATCTGGCGGTGCAGACCGGCGACGTCGGCGCCTATGTGATGATGAAGGACTTCGAGAAGTCCGCCCCCCGGCGCGACCAGTACAGCCGCTTCGTCGAGGCCAAGGCGCGGCAGTGGACGCCGCCGTTCGAATTCTATCCCAACGAGGCCCCGGGCTCCGGCGTGCCCTTCTCGGACGAGAGCCGACCGCGCGGCGACGCCTATGAATACGCCCTGACCCGGATGGGGGGCGAGCTGCCGTTCCTCCACGTCGGACGAGCCCTGCGCTACCTCGGCATCACCGAGACCGTGGCCCAGCGGCCCGAGGACCTGTCCAAGCGCCAGATCGAGACGCTGGAAGCCATGCTGGGGCATCCGATGGAGAGCCGTCTGTCCTATCTCGAGCGGGTCCGGGCCATCCAGCTGGCCTCGATCAACGGGTCGTCCGAGGCGCAGTTGGTGCTGGCGGTGATGTACGCCGAGGGCATCGGCCTGCCGGCCGACTACGCCCGGGCCTTCAAGTGGTTCGAGGAGGCTGCGCGACAGGGCAGTCCCGAGGCGAAGTTCGCCATGTCGAGCTATTTCGCGCTCGGCGTCTCGGGCGTGGCCGACCAGGACAAGGCCCAGGCCGTGGCCCTGCGCATCGACTCGGCCCTGTCCGGCTTCGGCCCCTCGGCCGCCCGCCTGCAGGCCGTGCTGGCCCAGGTCTCCCGTTCTCAGCAGCGCCGTTAAGGAGGGCGTGGACCCATGTCGACCCGTTTCCTCTTCGGTCGGATCCGCGGCACGGTCGCCGGGATCGCCGTCATCGCCGCCGCCGTCGTCGGCGTGGCGCTGTCGCAGGGCCCCGCCGCCCACGCCCAGGTCGCCGCCAAGGTCGAGAGCCAGACCCGACCCAATTTCGGCCTGCTGCTGGACCCGCCGACGCGCAGCTATCGCAGCCGCGGCTCGCACCACCGGCGCTACGACTATCGCCGTCACCGCCCCGACTGGCGGCCGGACTATCCGGGCGGCTACCGGCCCGGCGGCGAGGAGATCGTTCTGGTCGACTGCGGCGGCAACCCGGGCTCGGGCGCGGTCGAGGACGCCGTGCGCCGCGTCCGTCCCGGCGGCACCCTGGTGATCCGGGCCCGCGCCGGGGCCTGCGTCGGCTGGCTGAACATCGACAAGCCCCTGACCATCATCGGCGAGGGCGGCTTCGATCCGCGCAACTGGGCGCGCAGCCCCAATCCCACCTTGCAGGCCCCCGACGGCCTGCCCTGCATCACCGTGGCGCAGGGCGTCCGCGTCGAGATCCGCGACATGGTCTTCGCCTCGCCGCGCGCCGGCGACGCCGCCTGCATCGTCGGCTACGGGGCCGAGATCGTCATGAACCGGGTCGGCTTCCGCCACGCCGGCGACGAGGCGGCCATCTTCGTCGACGGCGGCCTGCTGGATATGCGCGACACGATCGTCGAGGCCCAGACCATCGCTCCGGCCATCGTGGCCGACGGCGCGGTGCTGAACGCCTGGGAGGTCGTGGTGACCGGGGCCCAGTCAGGCGTGGAGGTGATCCCGGGGGCCGGGCAGACCTCGCGCATCGCCTCGACCACCCTGAAGGGCACCAACGCGCCGAACGCCTTCGGGCCGCGCTCGATCGGGGTCATCGTTCGCTCGGGCCGCGACTACGGCCGCGTCGAGATCGAGAACACCGCCATCGTGGGCTACGTCGAGGGCGTGGCGATCGAGGGGGCCTCGGTCGATATCAAGAACAGCCGCGTCGGCCGCTCTGACAAGGGCGTGGTGCTCTACAACGGCGAACTGCGGCTGGAGGACAGCCGCATCCGCGCCGCCACGGTCGGCGTCGCCGCCGCCTCGGGCAGCGCTGTGATCGTCAACAACGTCTTCTCGGGCGTGCGCGAGGTGATCTACGTCGAGGACCGCGCCAATGTGCAGGCGCGCGGCAACCGGGTCTATTCTCGCTACGTCTGCCGGCCGCAGTTCCGCGACCGCTACCGTGGCCGCTACGAGCCCTACTGGCGTCCGGGCGACGGCTGGGAGTGCGCTCACAGCTCGTATCCGCGCGACTGGTGGGACGACGAGGACGGCCTGCTCGGCCTCGAATACCACGACGACGGCTACATCCTGGACGGCTACGACCGCTATCAGGACGGCCAGGGCTGGTACGACGAGGACGGTCGCTACATCCCGAACGACCGCTACCGCGGCGAGGACCGCTGGAGCCGGGGCGGGGGCTGGGGCTGGTAGGCGCGGAGGGACTCGAACCCCCAACCAGACCGTTATGAGCGGTCGGCTCTAACCATTGAGCTACGCGCCCTCCGTGGCCGTCTCCGTGGCCTAGCAGGCGGCGCGGCGGCTTGCCAAGCGCCATGCTTCCAACGCCGACCTGTCGCCGATTTCACGCCGATGAACGATTTCTGCCAATGGAGCCCGCCCGCCTGTTCAGGCGTTAAAGGCCAAGGTTCAGCCACGGACGCCCGACACGATCGGTGCCGGATGGATCGTCCTTCGCTTACGGAGACTACAGATATGAACCGCCCCGCCGCCGTCGCCCGCGCCGCCGCCCTGCCGGCCGTTTCGAACCGCATCCTGCTGATGGGCGGAGCCGTGATGGCCGCCGTCGCCCTGCTCGCCGCGGCCCCCGCCGCCTTCGCCCAGTCGCAACCCGTCGGAGGCGCTCCCTTGACCATCCAGGCCGTGACCGAACGCCCGTCCCTCAACCTGTCGGCCTATGGCGAGGTCAAGACCGCGCCGGACATGGCCACCATCAGCTTTGGCGTGGTCACCGAAGCCACGACCGCTGCGGAGGCGATGAGCCAGAATGCGGCGCGGATGAACCAGGTCATGGCCGCCCTGCGCCGCGCCGGCATCGAGGCGCGCGACGTCCAGACGTCCGGCCTGAACCTGTCGGCTCAGTACGACTACGTCCAGAACGAGCCCCCCCGGCTGCGCGGCTATCAGGCCAACAACCGGGTGACGGTGATCATCAACGACCTCGACGCCGTCGGGACGACCGCCGACGCGGTGGTCGCGGCCGGGGTCAACCAGATCGACGGCATCAGCTTCGGCCTCAAGGATCCGACCTCGGCCGAGAACCAGGCCCGCCAGCTGGCGGTGCGTAACCTCCAGGCCAAGGCGGCCCTGTATTCCCAGGCGCTGGGCGTCGAGCTGGGCGGCATCCGCTCGCTGACGGAAGGCGGCGGTTATTCGCCCCAGCCGCCGCGCCCGATGTACGCCCGCGCCGAGATGGCCATGGATGCCGGGAGCACCCCGGTGGCGGCCGGCGAGCTGACCGTGCGGATCGACATCACCGGGGTGTATGATCTGAACCGGTAAGCAAACGAAGAAAGGCCCGCCGGTGACGGCGGGCCTTTTTCATATCCGGCAAGGCGGGCTCAGGCCGCCTTCTTGATCTCGTTGTTGTCGTCCAGCAGCACCACCGTCGGCGACCACTGGCGGGCCTCCTCTTCCGGCAGCTGGCCGTAGGTCACCACGATGACCTTGTCGTTCTTCTGCACCAGGCGGGCGGCGGCGCCGTTGACGCCGATGACGCGCGAGCCGCGCGGGGCCTCGATGGCGTAGGTGGTGAAGCGCTGGCCGTTGGTGATGTTCAGCACATCGACCTGCTCGTGCGGGAAGATGCCCGCGGCGTCCAGCAGGTCGGCGTCGATGGCGATCGAGCCTTCGTAGTCGAGGTCGGCCTGGGTCACCGTGGCGCGGTGCAGCTTGGCCTTCATCAGGGTGACCAGCATGGGGAGTGCGGTCCGGGATGACGCGGGGCGATCGGCCCCCGCTCGCAGGATGCTGATATAGGGGCTGGCGGGCCCGTCATCAATCATTTCTGTTGCGTCGCACAATTCCCGCTGCGGCGCGCATTCGCCTGTTACGTGACGTTCATTTGACGGCAAACCGTGTCGCCCTATGGTCCGGAGTGGCCAAAGCCCGGCCCGCGTCCCGGACCCTGACCTCTCCCATGAAGCAGTTCTTCCTGACGATGCTCGGCGTGTTCGCCGGCCTGGTGCTGTTCTTCGTCATCGTGCCGGTCGTGCTGATCACCATCGCGATCGGCTCGGCGACCTCGAAGGAGCCGACGCCGTCCAACACCGTGCTGGAGCTGGACCTGCGCGAGGGCGTGACCGACCAGGCCCCGATCAATCCGTTCGCGGTGTTCGGCGGCGCCGGCCTGTCGACGATGCAGGTGGTCGATACCCTGGCCCAGGCCGAGGACGACAGCCGGATCAAGGCGCTGCTGATCCGCCTGCCGGAGGCGGGGATCACCCCCGCCGCCGCCGACGAAATCCGTCAGGCCGTGCGCCGCTTCCGCCGTTCGGGCAAGGTGGTCATCGCCCATGCGCAGGGCTTCCAGCCGGTCGGGACCGCCGTTTCCAGCTATATGATCGGGGCTTCGGCCTCCGAGCTGTGGATGCAGAACACCTCCAGCTTCCAGTTGGCGGGCTTCTCGGCCGACTCCATCTTCCTCGGCCGGGCGCTCGAGAAATACGGCGTCAACGCCCAGTTCGAGCAGCGCTACGAGTACAAGAACGCCGTCAACGAATACACCGAGAGCGATTTCACCCCGGCCCACCGCGAGGCGATGACGGCGTGGATGACGTCGATCTACACTTCGGCCCTGGCCAACGCCGCGCAGGACCGCAAGGTGACGCCGCAGGCCCTGCGCGCCACCATCGAGGCCGGGCCGCATTCGGCCGCCCAGGCGCTGCAGCGCCGCCTGATCGACAAGATCGGCCAGGTCGAGGAGGCCGAGGCCGAGGCCATGCGCCGCGCCGGCGAGGGCTCGGAGATCATGGAATTCGGCGACTACGCCTCCTCTAAGGGCGAGCGCGCCGGCTCGGGCCGCAACGCCATCGCCATCGTCGGCGGCGAGGGGGCCATCCTGACCGGCACGGGCGGAACCGCCGATCCGTTCGGCGGCGGTTCGTCGATCATGTCCGACGATCTGGCCGAGGCCCTCTACGATGCCATCGAGGACGACTCGGTGAAGGCCATCGTGTTCCGCGTCTCCTCGCCGGGGGGCTCGCCCGACGCGTCGGAGCAGATTCTCGCCGCGGTGCGCGCCGCCAAGGCGGCCGGCAAACCGGTGGTGGTGTCGATGGGCGACTACGCCGCGTCAGGCGGCTACTGGATCAGTTCGGAAGCCAACTGGATCGTGGCCCAGCCCTCGACCCTGACCGGCTCGATCGGGGTGTTCGGCGGCAAGCTGGTGCTGGCCGACGCGCTGGGCCGCTTCGGCGTCGACATGCGCAACCTGAGCATCGGCGGCGAATACGCCGACTCCTTCTCTCCGTCCGAGCCGTTCGGGACGGCCGACCGCGCCGCCTTCGCGGCCCAGATCGACCGCACCTATGAGGAGTTCATCGCCCGCGTCGCCCGCGGCCGGAACCTGCCCCCCGCGCGGGTGCGCGAGATCGCCCGCGGCCGCGTCTGGACCGGCGCCCAGGCCCGGTCGCTCGGCCTGGTCGACCAGCTGGGCGGGCTGGAGGAGGCCATCGCCAAGGCCCGCCAGCTGGCCCGCATCCCGGCCGACGAGTCGGTGCGCTTCAAACGCTATCCGGAATCGCAGTCGCCGTTCGCGGCCCTGTCGGAAATGTTCGGGGTTTCGGGCGAGGCCGCGCGGGTGCTGGTGGGCATCGGCGGGGTGCTGAACGATCCGCAGGCCGAGGCCGCCGTCCGCCAGCTGCGGGCCGAGCGGGCGCGGGCTTCCGGGGCCACGGTCCTCGCCGATCAGCCGTACTGACAGCGACAATCGGACACTGGCCTGTGATGGGGCCGGTCATTGACCGTTCATGCCGATGGACCGACATTCGAAGTTGGGCGTTGTTCGCAACGTCACAGAGGTGATTTCATGACCCAGTCCGACCGCCTGATCTTCGGCCCCGGCCCTTCCGGCCGCCGTCCCGCCAACGGGCTGGTCGCGTCGGTGATGTGGCTCGGCGGTCTGGTCGCCACCCTCGCGGCCATGGCCGTGGGCGCCGTGCTGGCCGTGTTCGCCGCCGCCGCCGTGGCCGTGATCGCCGTCTTCGCCGCGGTGCTGGTGTTCTTCGCGGGGCTCGCCGTGCGCGCCCGCCGCCGGGTCACGTTCCGCGCTCGCCGCGCCGACGATGTGATCGAGGCCCGCAAGGTCGACGGCGCCTGGGTCGCCTACGGCTGGGAGCGGCCGGGCCGCTAGATGCTGGTCGTCCGGGACGCGCCGTCGCCCAATTTCGACAGCCGCCGGGCCCCGCCCGACATGCTGGTGCTGCACTACACCGGCATGCGCACGGCCGATGAGGCGGTCGCCCGTCTGCGCGATCCCGACGCCGGGGTCTCGGCCCACTACGTCGTCGACGAGGACGGCGCGATCCTGCGGCTGGTGGCCGAGGAGCGCCGCGCCTGGCACGCCGGCCGCGGCGCCTGGCAAGGCGAGACCGACTGCAACGCCGCCTCCATCGGCATCGAGATCGTCAATCCGGGGCACGAGTTCGGCTACCGGGACTTCCCCGGCGCCCAGATCGACGCGGTGATCAGCCTGATCTCGGACATTCGTACACGGTGGACCATTCCGGACTGCCGGATCATCGGCCATTCGGACCTCGCCCCCGAGCGCAAGCAGGATCCCGGCGAGCGCTTCCCGTGGAAACGACTGGCCTCCGTCGGCCACGGCCTGTGGTTCGAACCGGCGCTGGAACGCACCGCCGCCCTCGGCGCCCCGCTGGGCGTCGGCGACGAGGGGTTGGGGGTCATCGTCCTGCGCGCCGGCCTGCACCGGCTCGGCTACGGACTTCAGCCCGGCGGCGACTACGACGAGGCGACGAAGCTGACGGTCGAGGCCTTCCAGCGCCACTGGCGGCCCTCGAAGGTCGACGGCGTCGCCGACGGCGAGACGCGGGCCACGCTGATGGGGGTCCTGCAACTGGCCACGGCGGAGAGCGTCACGGGGGTGCTGTCGTGACCCGACAGCTGACAAAGGCGGAATGGGCGGCGGAGCGCGAGGCCGAGCGGGAGGCGCGGCAAAAGCATTGGCTGGAGGTCGAGCGGCCCGCGTTGAAGGCCCGGGTGCTGGCCGAGGTCGAGCGCCGGGGCCTCGCCTCCTTCATGAACCGGACCCGCTGGGAGAGGCTGCGCGAGGCCGTGGAGACGGACCTGCCGTTCCCGCCCCCCTTCGACCTGCAGACCGTGCTGGGCAAGCGCGAAGCTCCCATGGACACGCGCGCCGCGCCCTTCTTCGGTGACTGGCGTGAGCTGGAGCCCTTCTTCGAGATCGAGTGGCTCAGGGTCATCCCGCGCTATTCCCGGCATATGGCCATGCTGCTCGCGGACGAGGTGGTCGATTGCACCGACGCCTTCCGCGACCTGCTGGTCCGGCTGGGCGTCCCCTTCCGCGAGGACGAGGCGCGCACCTTCTGGATCTACGGCTACGCCCCGGCCGATCCCGCAACATTGACCTCGCCGCCCGAAAAGCCCACCTAGCCCCCGTCAGACGGCCGGGCGGTCGCGGCGGAGCTTGCTCCGTCGAGGAAAGTCCGGGCTCCACGGTGAAAAGGCGGCGGATAATTTCCGCCCGGGGCGACCCGAGGGATAGCGCCACAGAAAGCAAACCTCCGGCCTTGCGAGGCCGGTAAGGGTGAAAGGGTGGGGTAAGAGCCCACCGCGTCTCTGGCAACAGCGACGGCATGGCAAGCCCCGCCTGGAGCAAGACCGAATAGGGATGTCGCGCGGCCTCGGCCGCAGGGTTCACCGCCCGAGGCGTCCGGGTAGGTCGCGAGAACCGGTCAGCAATGGCCGGTCCAGAGGAATGATCGTCGCCGCACTCCGGTGCGGAACAGAACCCGGCTTACAGGCCGTCTGACCCTTCTCTTCCTCTGGGGGCCTGACCTCGGTCAGCCAGAAGCACCTCCAGACCTACCTCAACGAGTTCGAGTTCCGCTACAACCTGCGGAACCAGCGGCACACCATGTTCGACCGGCTGCTGCTGTCGTTCCCGCGCGGCATCTAGGCTGTAGCCGGTCGCCCTGCTAGGCGTGGGCGATGAGCAATCCCCGCTCCTCCGGCGAAGCCCCCTTCGGCCTGCGATTATTTCAATCGCAGGAGAAGCCCCATGGGCCACGAAACGAGGATGGGCGTCCCCCTCAAGGGATATGACGAACACAGCGCGCTGACCGGCTGGCGCAAGGTTGACCGGTTCAGGCCGGGCGACCGGAAGGCCGCGAAGAACACCTTCAATCGGCGCGTCAGGCGCCAGCGTATCAAAATCGAAGAGCGGGACGATGGGGACTAGTCCGCTGCGTCCTCGCACTTGTCGTCGTCGTCCTGCGGCTCGTCGTGGGGCTGGACCTTCTCTAGCGGCGGCTTGTTGACCATCGCCTCCAGCAGACGGTCGAAGCGTTGCCTATCGTCGGTTTCTGGCATCTAGATCGCCTCCATGGGGCGAACACTACTCTCGATATGTGCGGTTGTCGTGGCGGTGGGGCTAGGGGCGCTTTCACCACCACAAGGCAATAGCCGACCCGTGGAGGGTGAGGCCGGCGACCAGGCATCCCAGGCTCAAGAACCAGCGGCGCTGGAAGAGGGCAAGGGCGGTTCCGAGTTGTACGCCGCATGCGATCCCGGCAAGGACAATCGTCGCTCCGATCTTTGCGCTCAGTGGAAGGCTGCGGATAGCGCGGCTGAGGCGGCTCTCTGGACGCGCTGGACCGGCATCTTCACCGGCGGTGGGCTTGGGGTAGGTTTCGTCACCATGGTCGCTGCGATCGCCGCCGCCGTATTCGCCGCCTTCGCCTCCGGCCACACCAAGCGTAGCGCGGACATCGCCGATGCCGATCTGCGGCCTTGGCTGGACTTCGAACTGGCGTTCGAGCCCGCTAAGATTGATCGGGCGGGCAACCTTGAGATTCGCCTTGTTCTCAAGATCAGGAACATCGGGAAGGTCCCCGCCTCGAACCTTGAGGTCAGGTTCGAGAAACTTTGTCTGGACACGTCGGTAAACGGGAACGTCACCGACGCAAAGGTCATGGCCTTTCTCTCGGCGGACGCGCCGCCGCTGCTTTCCCAGATCGGAGTCCTGCCCGGCGGGCTTCATGAGCGAACGGTCGTGATTCCTTTTCCCAAAGCCGGGTTTCATGTGTCTGAGTTCGATGGAGTGAAGAGCGTTTTGCCCCTCTTGGTCATTCGGGCTGACTATTCTTGGGGAGACGGCCGACGACGGGGTCGGACGGGCTTTTCCTATCCCCTCCACCTGAAGCTCGGCCGCATCAAGAAATGCGCCGTTGTCATCGACCCGCCCCTGAAGGTCCTGAACATTATTGCCGGTAGCGGCGAACTCGCCCGGTTGACCTAAGACCAGCGCCGCCGCCGCTATCGCTTAAACGATCACCGCCTACCCCCTTTCCGATACATGTTCGGGGGGTACGTCCCTATACTTCCGATGTTCTATGTATGTTCTGAAATTGACCGCCGTCAGGAAGTTAACCTTCGTCAACTAATCCCATTGAGCCCCATTTCATCCCATGCTATCCCATAGGCCTGAGTTGGGGTTAGCGGACGCGGGGATGCGTCCAGGGATCAGAGGGCGGATCGCAGGGTCCGAATTGGGCAGGACGTGTTTCTCTCGACCTATGAGAAACAATTGGACGGCAAGCGCCGCCTGCTGATCCCGCAGGAATTCCGCACGGCCGAGAACGGCGCCGAGCATGGCGTGTTCTGCTTCTTCTCGATCGAGTCCGACTGTCTCGAGGCCGGCGGCGACAAGCTGATGGCCGAATACGTCTCGATGATCGAGGAGCTGCCGTTTGGCGACGACCTGCGCACGGCGCTGGAAGAAACCTTCTACGCCGGCCAGCGGCCGTTGGCCTACGACGGCGGCGGCCGGATCACCCTGCCGGAACATCTGTGCCAGGACGCTGGTCTGGGCGAGGACGTGGTCATCGTCGGCCTGGGCTCGCGCTTCCAGATCTGGGACCGGGCCCGCTGGAACGCGCGCCGCGACGAGCGCCGGGCGCTGGCCCGTCAGGCCGTGCGCGAGCGCGGCGAGGCCGGTCGCAAGGCCTTGCTGGCCGGCCGTCGTGCGGGCGGGGAGGGCGCATGAGCCCGCACGCCCCCGTCCTGCTGGCCGAGGTGCTGGAGGCCCTCGATCCCAAGCCGGGCGACGTGATCATCGACGCGACCTTCGGCGCCGGCGGCTATACCCGGGCCATCCTGGCGACCGGCGCGACGGTCATCGCCCTCGACCGCGACCCGACCGTCCAGCCGCACGCCGACACGGTGGCCAACGATTTTCCCGGCAAATTCCAGCTGATCCGCACGCCCTTCTCCGGCCTCGCCGAGGCCTTCGCCGACAGCGGCGCGGCGAAGCTGGACGGGGTGGTGTTCGACATCGGCGTGTCGTCGATGCAGCTGGACCAGGCCGAGCGCGGCTTCTCCTTCATGCGCGACGGCCCGCTGGACATGCGGATGTCGGACGAGGGCGAGACCGCCGCTGACATCGTCAACAGCTGGGGCCACGGCCCGCTGGCCCACATCTTCAAGCTCTACGGCGACGAACGCCAGTCCGGCCGCGTGGCCACCGCCATCCTGCGCCGCCGGGCCGAGAAGCCCTTCACCCGCACGCTCGACCTGGCCGAGGTCGTCGAGAAGGCGCTGGGCGGTCGTCGCGGCGCGCCGATCCATCCGGCCACGCGCGTCTTCCAGGCGCTGCGCATCGCCGTCAACGACGAACTGGGCGAACTGCGCGCCGGGCTGGAGGCCGCCGAGGCGACGCTGGCGCCGGGCGGGCGGCTGGCCGTGGTCACCTTCCATTCGCTGGAGGACCGCATCGTCAAGGCGTTCCTGACCGAGCGGACCGGCAACGCCCCGGGCGGCTCGCGCCACGCTCCGGTCGCCGTCGACCCGCGCAAGCCCAGCTTCGTCCTGCGCTTCAAGGGCGCGCGCGAGGCCGGCGAGGAAGAGCGCGAGGCCAATCCCCGCGCCCGGTCGGCCAAGCTGCGCGCCGCGGTGCGCACGGACGCCCCGGCGTGGGGGAGGATCGCGGCATGAGCGCCACCCACGCGATCCGGCGCGTGTTCGACTGGAAGGTCCGCGGCGTGCGGTGGATCGAGATCATCGGCCTGGCGCTGGTCGCGGCGATGATCTTCTCCGTCTATCTGGCCAAGGCGGCGGCGGCGAACGAGAGCGCCGAGATCGCCAGCCTCGAACGCCAGATCCGGCAGAATGGCCAGCGCGTGCGCCTGCTCCGCGCCGAGGTGGCGCGGCTGGAACAGCCCGGCCGGCTGGAGGCCCTGTCGCGGATCGCCGGCCTCGCGCCGGTCGATGTGCATCGGCAGGCGACGGTGACCAGCCTGCCCGAACTGGCTCCCGTCCCCGAGCCGCAGCCGGTCGTCATCGTCGCCCCGACCCCTCCCGCCGCGCCCGCTCCCGTGGAAGCGCCCGTCGCCGCCTCCGTTCCCGCGGAGGCCGCGCAATGAGCGTGCATGAGCCGCAGGCGTGGGACCGGCCGGCCCCGGGCGCTCCGGGCGGGGTCTCGCTGCCGTCGTGGCGCTGGCTGTTCGAGGCCATGTGGCGGGTCGAGCATTCGTTCGGCCGGGCCCGCGCCGACGCCCGGCCGGAAGAGGACACCCGGGTCCGCATCTTCGTCATCCTGTCGCTGTTCTCGGCCGTGTTCGTCTGCCTGGCGCTGGGCGCGGTCAACGCCGCCCTGCTGGCCCCGAAGGGCGGCGTCGGCTGGGTCCGGCACCCGCACGCCATGATGCGCGGCGATCTGGTCGACCGGAACGGCGCCCTGCTGGCCACCAACATCGTCCACTACGGCCTCTACATCGACCCGGCCGAGGTGTGGGACCGCCAGGCCGCCGCCGTGCGGATCAAGCGGGTGCTGCCGCGCGTGTCGATGGCCAAGCTGAACCGCGTGCTCACGGGCGAGCGCCGGCTGATCGTCATGACCGGCCTGACGCCCGGCGAGAAGGCGGCCGTGCACAGGCTGGCGCTGGGCGGCGTGACCTTCGAGCCGGAGGACCGTCGGGTCTATCCGCTGGGCGCCTCAACCACTCATGTGCTGGGCGCGGCCGACACCGGTGGCGAGGGCATCTCGGGCGCGGAGCTGGCCTTCAACCGCGAGATTCGCGAGGCCGGCGCGCAGGGCGAGAGCTTCGCCCTGTCCATCGACCTGCGCGTCCAGGGCGTGCTGGAGAACGAGCTGGCCCGCGCCGTCGCCGACAGCCAGGCCAAGGGCGCGGTGGGCATCATCACCGACGTCCAGACCGGCGAGGTCCTGGGCATGGCCAGCTGGCCGACCACCGACCGGCTGAACCGCGCCGTTTCGGCCCACTATGAGATGGGCTCGGTGTTCAAGACCTTCACCGTCGCCGCCGGCCTCGATACCGGCGCCGCCGACATGGACACGAAGTTCGACGCCACCGAGGCCTTCGTGATCGGCAAGCGCCGCATCACCGACTTCCACGCCACCAACGAGGTGCTGACGCTCGAAGAGGTCTATCTGCACTCGTCCAACATCGGCACCTCGCGCCTCGCGGTCGAGATGGGGCCGACGGTGATGCAGGACTATTTCAAGCGCTTCGGCCTGCTGGACGCGGCGCCGATCGAACTGCACGAGTCGGCCCGCCCGCGCCGCCCGACCAAGTGGGACGACTCCACCCTCGCGTCGCTGTCGTTCGGCTACGGCATCATGATCACGCCGCTGCAGATGTCGGCGGCCATGGGCGCGCTGACCAACGGCGGCCGCTTCATCCCGCTGACGCTGCGCAAGGGCGGCCTGCCCAACCCCGAGGCGCGCCAGGTGGTCAGCCCGGAGACCTCGGCCACCCTGCTGGAGCTACTGCGCCGCAACGTCGTGCGCGGCTCTGGCGGCCGGGCCGACGCCCCGGGGCTGCGGCTCGGCGGCAAGACAGGGTCCGCGAACAAGCTCGTCAACGGCCGCTACGATCCGACCCACGCGGTCGGCACCTTCGCCGCGGTGTTTCCTGTCGACGGTCCGCTCAACGCCCGCCGCTACTCGATCCTGATCCTGATCGACGAGCCGGGCAGCTATCCGCGCACCGGCGGCTTCGTGGCCGCGCCGGCTGTGGGACGCATCGCCGACCGCATCGCACCGTTCCTCGGCGTCGAGCGCCGGGCCGATCCCTACCGCACGGCCATGGGCGAGAAGATCCCCGCTTTCGAGGATGTCGCGGGGGACGGGCGATGAGCGCGGTCCTCCCATCTCCCGTGAAGCTGTCGGACCTGCTGCGCCGCGACGTGCCGGCCGATCCGGTGATCACCGGCGTCACCGCCGACAGCCGCAAGGTCGCCCCGGGCAGCCTGTTCGTGGCCCTGCCGGGCAGCGCCGCCGACGGCCGCGCCTTCATCCCGCAGGCCCTGTCGCAGGGCGCGGCGGCGGTGCTGGCTCCCGCCGACACCGACGCGGGTCTCGCGCCGGTTCTGGTCACCTCGGGCGACGTGCGCCGGGCCTACGCCATCGCCGCGCGCAGCTTCTACGGCGTGCAGCCGGCCACCTGCGTGGCCATCACCGGCACCAACGGCAAGACCTCGGTGGCCGCCTTCTGCCGCCAGATCTGGGCCTCGCTCGGACGGTCCGCCGCGAGCATGGGCACGCTCGGGGTTTTGAAACAGACGGGTAACGTTAATCAGGCGTTGACCGGCCCCGGCCTGACCAGTCCCGACGCCGCCGACGCCGCCCGCCTGCTCGCCGAACTGGCCGCCGACGGCGTCACCCATCTGGCGCTGGAGGCGTCGTCGCACGGCATCGACCAGCGGCGGCTGGACGGGGTCAGCCTGAAGGCCGCGGCCTTCACCAACCTGACCCAGGATCATCTCGACTATCACGGCGACATGGACAGCTACCGCGCCGCCAAGCTGCGCCTCTTCGAGACCCTGCTGCCGCGCGGCAAGACGGCGGTGCTGAACGCCGACTCCGAGGCCTATTCCAGCTTCGCCGCCGCCTCGATCATGTCCGGCCTGAGCGTCATGGGCGTGGGCGAGCGCGGGCGCGACCTGATGCTGGTGGCCCGCCGTGCCACGCCCGAGGGTCAACGGCTGACGCTGGACGTGCGCGGGACCCTGCACGAGGTGCTGCTGCCGCTGGCCGGGGCCTTCCAGGCCTCCAACGCCCTGGTGGCGGCGGGCCTGTGCATCGCCGGCGGCGAGGCGCCGGAACAGGTGCTGGCGGCCCTTGAGACAATCACCGGCGCACCGGGGCGGCTGCAGCGCATTCCTGGACCGGGGCGCGGCGAGGTCTATGTCGACTACGCCCACACGCCGGACGGGCTGGAGACGGTGCTGACGGCGCTCCGCCCGCACGCCACGGGCCGGCTGATCGTGGTGTTCGGCGCCGGCGGCGACCGCGACCGGGCCAAGCGGCCGATCATGGGCGAGATCGCCGGCCGGCTGGCCGACGTGGCCATCGTCACCGACGACAATCCGCGCTCGGAAGACCCGGCCGCCATCCGCCGCGCGGTCCGCGAGGGTTGCCCCGCCGCGCTGGAGATCGGCGACCGCCGCGCGGCCATCCGCTACGCCATCGAACTGATGCGCGACGGAGATGTGGTGGTGATCGCCGGAAAAGGGCATGAGCAGGGACAGATCGTCGGCGGGGTCACCTGGCCCTTCGACGACGCCACCGAAGCCGCCCTTGCCCAGCTCATCCATGCCTGAGACCACGCCCCTCTGGACCTCCGCCGGAATCGAGGCCGCCACCGGCGGACGCCTGTCCGGCGCGCCGTTCGAGGTCGCCGGCCTGACCTACAACAGCCGCGAGATCGTCCCGGGCGATCTGTTCCTGGCCCTGAAGGGGGCGCGGGACGGGCATGACTTCGCCGCCGCCGCCTTCGCCGCCGGCGCGGCCGGGGCGATCACCGAACACCCGGTCGAGGGCGGCCCCTCGGTCGTCGTCGCCGACACCCTGCGCGCCCTGGAAGATCTCGGCGTCGCCTCGCGCGAGCGCAGCCCGCACGTCCTCCGCGGCGCGGTGACCGGCTCGGTCGGCAAGACCAGCGTGACCCAGGCGATCAAGGCCGGGCTCGACCTGGCCGGACCCGCCCACGCCTCGATCAAGAGCTACAACAACCACATCGGCGTGCCGCTGACCCTGGCCCGGATGCCGCGCTCGACCGCCCGCGCCGTGTTCGAGATCGGCATGAACGCGCCGGGCGAGATCGCGCCCCTGTCGAAAATGGTCCGGCCGCACGCCGCCTGCGTCACTACGGTCGGCCCCGTGCACATCGAGGCCTTTCCCAACGGCGAGGCCGGAGTCGCCGCCGAGAAGGCGTCGATCTTCGAGGGGCTGGCCCCTGGAGGCGTGGCGGTTCTGAACGGCGAGGTTGATTTCGCCGTCGTGCTGGACGCCGCGGCCCGCAAGGCCGGGGGACGGGTGGCTACTTTCGGAACCGGGGCGGGGCACGACGCCCGGTTGCTGGACTTCCGGCCGGACGACGGCGGGGCACGGGTGACGGCCGAGTTCTACGGCCGGCCGCTGGACTTCAGCCTGCGCCAGTCGGGCTTCCACTGGGGCCTGAACAGCCTGTGCGTGCTGCTGATGCTGGAGGCGCTGGACGTGCCGCTGGAGACCGGCCTCGCCGCGCTCGCCGATTTCCAGCCGCTGGCGGGCCGGGGCCAGACCACGGTGGTCAAGGCGGCCGGCGGGGCCTTCACCCTGATCGACGAGAGCTATAACGCCAATCCGCTGTCGATGGCCGCCGGCTTCCGCAGCCTCGGGGCCAAGCCGACGGCGCCGGGCGCGCGCCGCGTCGTGGTGCTGACCGACATGCTGGAGCTGGGCGACCAGTCCCGCGCCCTGCACGAGGGTCTCGCGGCGCCCATCGCCGCCGCCGGCCTCGACCTGGTCCACACCGCCGGGCCGGAGATGAAGCGGCTGCACGACGCCCTGCCGCCCGAACGGCGCGGCCTGTGGCGCGAAACCGCCGCCGATCTCGCCGCCGAGGCCGCGGCCCTTGTCGCGCCGGGCGATATCGTCATGGTCAAGGGATCGAACGGGTCGAAGGCGTCGCTGGTCGCCAGGGCCCTTGCTGCGCTCGGAGGGGCCGCCTGATGTTCTACCTGCTGTATCTCCACTACGCCGACATCGCGCAGGACTATCCGCTGCTCAACCTGGTCCAGTACCAGACGGTGCGGGTGGCGCTGGCCATGGCGACGGCCATGATCGTGGCGGTGGCCATGGGCAGCCGCTTCATCGCCTGGATCCGCATCAAGCAGGGCAAGGGCCAGCCGATCCGCGCCGACGGGCCGGTGTCGCACCTCTCCAAGGTCGGCACCCCGACCATGGGCGGGCTGATGATCCTCGCCGGCATCGCCGTGGCCGTGCTGCTGTGGGGCGACCTGACCAATCCCTACATCTGGATCGTGTCGTTCGTGACCGCCGCCTTCGGCGTGCTGGGCTTCATCGACGACTACGCCAAGGTGACCAAACAGACCTCGGCCGGCCTGACCTCGAGGCAGAAGCTGGTCGCCCAGGTCGTCGTCTCCCTGATCGCCGGGACGCTGACCGTGCTGTGGATGACGGCCTCGCCGACCACGCCCAACCTCGAAACCTCGATCGCCTTCCCCTTCTTCAAGGCCGTGCTGCTGAACGTGGGCTGGTTCTACGTCCTGTTCGCCGCCTTCACCCTGGTGGGCTTCTCGAACGCCGTGAACCTGACCGATGGGCTGGACGGCCTGGCCTCGGGCACGGTGGCGATCCCGCTCACCGGCCTCGCGGCCTGCCTGGTGGCGTATGCCGCCCCCGCCACCGCGGCGGGCACCCTGGTGTTGGTCGCCGCGGTGATCGGCGGCTGTCTGGGCTTCCTCTGGTTCAACGCCCACCCCGCCGAAGTCTTCATGGGCGACACCGGGTCGCTCGGCCTGGGGGCCGCGGTGGCGGGCGCGGCGGTGCTCGGCCGCCTCGAGCTCTGGCTGATCCCGATCGGCGCGCTGTTCATCGCGGAGACCCTGTCGGTGATGATCCAGGTCGCGTACTTCAAGCGCACGGGCGGCAAGCGGTTCTTCAAGATGAGCCCCTTGCACCACCACTTCGAGCTGTCGGGCTGGAAGGAAACCAAGGTGGTCGCGCGGTTCTACCTGGTTGCGGCCATGTGCTCGGTGCTCGCGGTCGCCCTGCTCTGACCCTGGTCACGTTATGTAAAGACGTCACATATCCCCGCCGGAGGCTGGTGTATGATGAGGTCCCCCGCTGGACGGCCGGCTTCGGCCGTGTGGCGCTAGAAACGAGTACCGCTTGTACTGGCAGAACAAGACCGTCACCATCCTCGGCCTCGGCCGCAGCGGCCTCGCCTGCGCGCGGGAGCTCGCGGCGCTGGGTTGCAAGCTGATCCTCAGCGACAGCCGGCCCACCGAAGACCTCCTGCCGCTCGTCACGGACCTGCCGGAGGGCAGCTACCGCGTCGACGGGGGCGGCCATTCCGGCGCCTGCCTCGATGCCGACGTGATCGTGCTCTCGCCCGGCGTGCCGATCGACCTGCCGATCGTGCAGGCCGCCCTCGCGGACG
>JACPDR010000030.1 GCA_016183935.1 Caulobacterales bacterium | reverse complement strand
CGCCAACCGGGGCGCGGCGGACGTCGGGGCCCCGTCGATCGGCTTCAACATCACCCTGCCGCACGAGCAGGAGCCCAACGCCTGGTCGACGCCGGAACTGACCTTCCGCTTCCACTATTTCGCCATGCGCAAGATGCATCTGGCCATGCGGGCCAATGCGCTGGTGGTCTTTCCGGGCGGGTTCGGCACCTTCGACGAGCTGTTCGAGATCCTGACCCTGCGCCAGACCGAAAAGTCGCCGCCCATCCCCATCGTCCTGTTCGACGAGGCCTACTGGCGCTCCGTAGTCGATTTCGACGTGCTGGTCCGGCACGGCATGATCCGGGCGGAGGACCTCGGGCTGTTCCGCTTCGCCGGGGACGCAGAGGGGGTCTGGGAGGCGCTGCTGGCCGGGGGGCTGAAGCCGAACGCGAGCATCGAATGATGCGGGGAACGCCGCTGGAGCATCTTCTTTCGCCCTCACGGCTGCGCTAGACAGCGCGCCATGACCTCAGACGACGTTCTCGACGAATTCCGCGCCGCCGGCGCCCTGCGCGAGGGGCATTTCGTGCTGTCCTCGGGCCTGCACAGTCCCGTCTTCCTGCAGAAGAACCTGGTGTTCATGGACGCGGCGCGCTGCGCCCGGCTGTGCAAGGCGCTGGCGGAGAAGATCACCGCCGCCGTGGGGACCGTCGACGTGGCCATCTCGCCCGCCGTCGGCGGCATCATTCCCGGCTATGAGACGGCCCGCTGGCTGGGCGTCCCGTCGATGTACGTCGAGCGCGAAGGTGGCGCGTTCCGGCTGCGCCGCGGCTTCCATGTCGAGCCGGGCCAGAAGGTGGTCATGGTCGAGGACATCGTCACCACGGGCCTGAGTTCGCGCGAATGCATCGCGGCCATCCAGGCGGCCGGCGGCGACGTGGTCGCGGCGGCCTGCATCGTCGATCGTTCGGGCGGCCGCGCCGACGTCGGCGTGCCGCTGGTGGCGCTGGCGACGCTGGACGTGCCCGCATACCCCGCCGACGCCCTGCCGCCCGAACTGGCCGCCCTGCCGGTCGAGGATCCGGGCAGCCGACGGCTGGCGAAATAGGAGAACGGCCATGGTTTCGCCGGTGCGTCTGGGGGTCAACATCGACCATGTGGCGACGGTGCGGAACGCCCGCGGCGGCTCGCATCCCGACCCGGTCCGGGCCGCCCGCGAGGCGCTGGCCGCCGGCGCCGACGGGATCACCGCCCACCTGCGCGAGGACCGGCGCCACATCACCGACACCGACATCGAGGCGCTGAGCGAACTCTGCGCCATCGCCGGACGGCCGCTGAACCTGGAGATGGCGGTCACCGACGAGATGCTGACCATCGCCCTGCGCCACCGCCCGCACGCCGCCTGCCTGGTCCCCGAGCGGCGCGAGGAAGTGACGACCGAGGGCGGCCTCGCCGTCGCCGGCCATGAAGCGCGCATCGCCCCGGTGGCGAAGGCGCTGTCCGACGCCGGCGTACGCGTGTCCCTGTTCATCGAGCCGGCGCTGCAGCAGGTCGAGGCCGCCCACGCGGTCGGCGCCCAGGTCGTGGAGTTCCACACCGGCCGCTACTGCCATCTGTCCGGGGATGGGCGGGCGGTCGAGTTCGCCCGGCTGCAGACCGCCGCCAGCCGCGCCGCCGACCTCGGCCTCGAGGTCCACGCCGGCCACGGACTGGACTACGGCACGGCGGCGGACATGTTGGCCATTCCCGAGGTGCGCGAGCTCAACATCGGCCACTTCCTGATCGGCGAGGCGGTGTTCGTCGGCCTGACCATGGCCATTCACCGGATGCGGGCCGCCATGGACGCCGCCGCATGATCATCGGCGTCGGCGCGGACCTGTGCGACATCCGGCGGATCCAGACGTCGCTGGACCGCTTCGGCGATCGGTTCAGGGCGCGGTGCTTCACCGACCTCGAGCGCGCGCGATCGGACCGCAAGCCCGACCCGGCCTGGAGCTACGCCAAGCGGTTCGCGGCCAAGGAAGCCTGCGCGAAGGCGCTGGGCACCGGCATGCGGCGGGACGTCTACTGGCGCGACATGGGGGTGACGAACCTGCCGTCGGGCCAGCCGACCCTGAAGCTGACCGGCCACGCCGCCGACCACCTGGCCCGCCTGACGCCGCTCGGCTGCACGCCCCGGATACATCTGACGCTGAGCGACGAGCATCCGTACGCACTCGCCTTCGTGGTGATCGAAGCCTTGCCGATGGCTTAATCACGTTATACCGGTTCTGCCGCTGAAAGACCGCGGACAGCGGCTGGGGGATAGGGTCACCATGAGCGACGAGAACAAGCCGCACGACGACCACGCGCACGACGCCGGCCACGGTCACGACGAGCCGGCGCACCCGGTGGACGCGCACGAGCCCGACGATCATGGCCATGACGCCGAGCCGGTTGTCGAGGTCGACGACGGCCCTTCCGCGCACGACGCCCATGCCGACGATCAGGTGACGACCGCCGCCGCCGCGTCGTCGAAGCAGCCGGTCTGGAGCGACTCCGGCGACGCCCCGTTCGAGGACGTCGACGCCACGCCCGTCTATGCCCACGGCAAGAAGGGCAAGAAGAGCAAGTCCGGCGGCGGCAACGAAACCGTCGAGATCATCAAGACGGTCTTCTTCGCCCTGCTGATCGCCTTCGTTCTGCGCGTCCTGCTGTTCCAGCCCTTCACCATCCCGTCGGCGTCGATGGAGCCCAATCTCTACGAGGGCGACTACATCGTCGTGTCGAAGTGGAGCTACGGCTATTCGAAGCACGCCATCCCGTTCAGCCCGCCGCTGTTCGAGGGCCGCATATTCGCCCAGGAGCCGGAACGCGGCGACATCGTGGTGTTCAAGCTGCCGCGCGACGACCGGACGGATTACGTCAAGCGTCTGATCGGCCTGCCCGGCGACCGGGTGCAGATGATCAACAACGTCCTGCACATCAACGGCCAGCCGGTGCGCGACGTGGTCCTGAGCGAGCAGGACGCGACCAACATGTACGGCATGAACGTCATCAAGGCGCGCGAGACGCTGCCGGAGGGCCGCACCTTCGCCGTCCAGGACTTCGGGCCCGGCTATGACGCCGACGACACCCAGGTCTTCGAGGTGCCGGAGGGGCACTACTTCATGATGGGCGACAACCGCGACAACTCGGTGGACAGCCGGTTCGACGAGATGAACGGCGTCGGCCTGGTGCCGGCCGAGAACCTGATCGGCAAGGCCGAGATCATCCTGTTCTCGTGGTCGCCCGGCGCCTCGCTGTGGAATCCGGTCAGCTGGTTCTCGAAGGTTCGTCCGAGCCGGTTCTTCACCGTCCTGAACTGATGGCGGACCGGCGGGCCGAGGCGGTCGCGGCGCTGGCGAGCAAACTCGGCCACGACTTCCGAGACCCGTCCCTGCTCGATCAGGCCCTGACCCACGCCAGCGTGGGCGAGGGGGCCGAGCGCGACGCCCGCGGCCGGCTGTTCCTCGACAACCAGCGGATGGAGTTCCTGGGCGACCGGGTGCTGGGCCTACTGGTCGCCGAGCGGCTGATGCGCGATCTGCCGACGGCCGACGAGGGCGAGATGTCATCCCGACTGCACGCCCTGGTCGACAAGGCCACCTGCGCTCGCGCCGCCGAAGCCCTGGGCGTCGGCGACGCCATGCGCCTGTCGCCCGGAGAGGCGAAACAGGGCGGCCGCCGCCGCGAGGGCGCGCTCGGCGACGCCATGGAGGCGATCCTGGCCGCGGTCTGGCTGGACGGCGGCACGGACGCCGCCCGGGCCGTGTTCGAACGCATCTGGGCGGCCGAGCTGGCGGCGCCGCCGCGCAAGTCGCTGACCAATCCGAAATCGGCGCTGCAGGAATGGGCGCTGGGGCAGGGCAAGCCGCTGCCGACCTATCGCATCGTCGAGCGGACCGGGTCCGACCACGCCCCGACATTCACCGTTGAAGCAAGCGTAGCCGGATATGCGCCCTTGACCGCGCAGGGCCGTTCGCGTCAGGACGCGGAGAAGGCGGCCGCGATCGGCCTGCTGCAGCGTGAAGGCGTGATTTGACCGACCCCCAAAACCAGCGAGCCGGCTTCGCCGCCATCATCGGCGCCCCCAACGCCGGCAAGTCGACGCTGGTCAACCGGCTGACCGGAACCAAGGTCTCGATCGTCACCCAGAAGGTCCAGACCACCCGCTTTCCCGTGCGCGGCATCGCCATGGAGGGCGACGCCCAGATCATCCTGGTCGACACCCCCGGAATCTTCACGCCGCGCCGCCGGCTGGACCGGGCCATGGTCGCCTCGGCCTGGGGCGGAGCGGACGACGCCGACGTGGTGGTGCACCTGATCGACGCGGCCTCTCACATCGCGGCTGAGGGCAAGGAGGGCCAGGCCGCCGACCGGCGCTCGGCCGAGGACACCGAGACCATCATCGCCGCGCTCAAGGCCGCCGGCAAACAGGTCATCCTGGCCCTGAACAAGATCGACGGCATGCGCCGCGACACCCTGCTGGCCCTGTCCCAGCGGCTGTTCGAGACCGGCGTCTATTCCGAGGTCTACATGATCTCGGCTCTCAGCGGCGACGGCGTCGACGACCTGAAGAAGCGCCTCGCCCGGTCGATGCCGCCGGGGCCGTGGCTGTATCCGGAAGACCAGTCCGCCGACGTGCCGATGCGGGTGCTGGCCGCCGAGATCACCCGCGAGAAGGTCTATCTGCGCGTCCACGAGGAGCTTCCCTATTCGGCGGCTGTCGAAACCACCTCGTTCGAGGACAAGGCCGACGGCTCGGCCCGCATCGAGCAGACCATCTACGTCGAGCGCGAAAGCCAGCGGCCCATCGTGCTGGGGAAGGGCGGCCAGACCCTGAAATGGATCGGCCAGAAGTCGCGCGAGGAGCTCATCGAGCTGCTCGACCGTCCGGTGCACCTGTTCCTGACGGTGAAGGTCGACCCGAAATGGCAGGACAGCCGCGCCCTCTACGCCCAGTTCGGGCTGGATTACGACGTCTAGGCCGGTGTTCCACGTTCCCCGACATGCCGGCGGCCATCCGCGACTGGCGACGGCGTTCCTCAGCCTGCTGTTCATCCTCACCGCGGCCCTGATCGCCTGGATGACGGTGCGGCCGGCGCCGGCCGTCTCGGCGCCCGAACCCCGGCCGCTGCGGCCGCCGCTCGTGGTGGTCCAGGACCTGCCGCAACTGACCGCCCGGCTTGCGCGCTGGGGCGCGACCGGCGGCTTCACCGGGGGGGTGCTGGTGGCCAGGGGCGACCAGGTGCTGTTCCGCCAGGTCTACGGTTACGCCGACCGCAGCCTGGGGACGCCGCTGGCGCTGGATTCCCGGTTCCGCCTCGCCTCGGTCAGCAAGCAGTTCACCGCCGCCGCCATTCTTCGGCTGCAGGACGAGGGCGTGCTCTCGGTCGACGACCCGCTGTGCCGCTGGATCGATCCGTGCCCGGCCGCCTGGGCGCCGGTGCGGCTGCACCACCTGTTGTCGCATACCTCGGGGGTTCCGGACCTGATGGCCCGGCCGGGCTGGGGCGTCCGCCGCGTGACCCCCGCGACGCCGGAGGAATTGACCGCCGAGTCAGCGAAGTACGGGCTGCAGTTCCCGCCGGGCACGAAGGTCCGCTACGACAACGCCGGCTACAACCTGCTCGGCTACGTGGTCCAGAAGGCCACGGGCCTGCCGCTGCAGGACTATCTGCGCGACGCCTTCTTCGTGCCGTTGGGCATGGCCGACACGGGCTTCGAGGACGACATGTCGGGCGTGGTCATGGGTTACGCCAATCTGGGCGGGCCGCCCACACCGCAGCCGGATCACAACGTCAGCATCATCTTCGGCGCCGGGGCGCTGTACTCGACCCTGGACGATCTGCTGGTCTGGCAGCAGGCGCTGCACGGCGGCAAGCTGCTGAGCCCGGAAAGCTATGCCCGGATGGTCGCCGATCACGCGCCGGCCGACACGCCCGACGAACGCGGCCGGCCGCGCCGGGATTGGGGCTACGGCCTGTACGCCAACAGCCTCGGGACCCGGGTCCGCCCGGCCTTTCCGGACCGCCAGATATACCACACGGGCAGCTGGTCCGGCTTCCGCAACCTGGTCACCCACCAGCCCGACGAGGACGTGACGGTGATCGTGCTGTCCAACAATTTCCACCAGCGGGAGGCCGTCTTCCTGCTGTCCCAGCAAGGCATGGCCGAGGCGCTGGGCCGGCCGTTCCCGACAGCGATGGCGCGCTGATCCCGAACCGGTTGTCACGGCTTGATGGGCTGAGGTTTCAGCCGCTCGATGGAGCGTTGATCGCGAACTGGGCGGCGAAAGCCCGGATATAGGCGGGTCGGGCCTCACCCCGTGCGACGTAGGCGGCCAGGTTTTCATATTCGTCCAGAACGCCTGACATCCTCAGTCGCAGCAGCACTGACACCATCAATAGATCGCCCGCGCTGAACGCCCCGTCGAGCCAGTCGGCGCCGCCGAGGCGAGCCGAGAGTCTGTCCAGCCGGGCGCGAACCCGGTCCATCACCAACGGCAGGCGCTCCTCGCTCCACGGCTTGCCGCCCTCGAATATTTTGGCCGTCACCAATTCGAGGATCGGCGGCTCGACGGTATTGAGCGCCGCGAACATCCAGGTGATGGCGCGGGCGCGGGCATCGCGGTCCTCCGGCAGCAGGCCGCCGTGTTGCTCGGCAAGATGAAGGACGATCGAACCGGTCTCGAACAGCGAGAGAGACCCGTCCTCATAGGTGGGGATCTGGCCGAAGGGATGGATGGCCAGATGGTCGGGCGCCTTCATCCCCGCGAAAGAAACGAGACGAACCTCATAAGGCTGACCCACTTCTTCGAGCGCCCAGCGAACGCGCGTGTCTCGCGCGAGTCCCTTGCCGCCGTCGGGCGATCGTTCAAACGCCGTGATGGTGATCGTCATCTACCGGCCCGCGTCCCGGCTGTCGCCCAGCGCGCGCGCCGCTCAAGCTCGGCCGCACTGGGATTGTCATCGCCGAACGAGCCGGTCGGGACCTCGCCGGCGCGGCGGTATGTTCCGACGATGACGCCGGCTTTGGTCGTCTCGCTGCTCGCCAGCGTCCAGGCGTGCGGGCGCGACTTCTCGTCGAACAGCCGCTTGCCGCGGCCCAGCACGATGGGGAAGGTCAGGAGGGTCAACTGGTCGATCAGGTCGGCGGCCAGCAGGGTGTGGATCACCTCGCTGGATCCCTGGATCAGCAGATCGCGCCCCTCTGTCCCCTTCAGCGCCCGCACGGCCTCGGCGAGGTCGCCTTCCAGCCGATGGCTGTGGGCCCAGCCCAGCGGCGTGTCCGGTCCGGCGGCGACATATTTGTTCACGGCGTTGAAGGTGCGGCCGATCTCATCGTCCTGGTAAGGCCAGTAGGCGGCGAAGATCTCATAGGTGCAGCGGCCCAGCAGCAGGTCGTAATCTTCGCCCATGGCGCGGTCCATCAGGCCGCCAAGCTTCTCGTCGAAGAACGGGAAGACCCAGCCGCCGAACTTGAACCCGCCGCGCGGATCCTCCGTGGGCCCGCCGGGCGCCTGCATGACGCCGTCCAGCGAGACGAAGCTTGCGGTTCTGATCTTGCGCATGGCGCGTCCTCACTCGCCCGGGACGTCTTCGAAGAGACCCGGCGGCCGGGGGCGGGTCTGGTCGTCGAGGAACGGGAGGATCATCGCCGCCAGCAGGGCCGGGTCGCCGAAGACGTCGATGTGCGACGCGCCCGGCAGGATGGCCAGCCGCGCCGGCGGGGCCTCGGTCAGGAACGGCTGCGACGCGCGCGCGGTTTCCCCGCCGCCGCGCAGCCGGTACAGCTCGACGGCGTGTTCGGGGCGCACGATGTCGTGGTCGCCGACGATGATGAAGGTCGGCGAGGTCAGGGCGCGGATGTCCTCCGCCGGCCAATCCTGGCCCTGGTCCATGACCTTGATCTTCCCGACCACGGAGGCGAAGGCGTCGGGGTCGGGCGCCAGCCGTTTGAACTCCGCCTCCATCGGCGTGCCGGCGAAGATCTCGGGCGTGATGCCCTCCATCATCGCGGAGAAGCCCGGCAGGTTGCCCGCCTCGTTGAAGCTGACCGAGGCGATGACCAGGTGATCGACGGTCTCCGGGTGGCGCAGCGCCAGCTGCAGGGCCGCGCCCGCGCCCATCGAATAGCCGACCACATCGGCCTTCGACACGCCCGCGTCGGCCAGCACCGCGGCGGCGTCGTCGGCCAGCGCTTCATAGGTGATGGGTCCGGGCAGGTCGCCGGTGCGGCCGTGGCCGCGCTGGTCGAGGACGATCAACGGCCGATCCGTGATCAGGTCGGTGAAGGGCTTCATCGCGTCCGACGACATGAAGGCCCCGTGCAGCACCAGCAGCGGCCTTGTGCCGGAGGTCAGATCGCCGTGGACGAAGTAGCGGACCTCGCCGCCCTCGACGGCGGCCGAATCCGGGTGTGGCTGGACGGTCTGTGCGGTTGCGGACGGGGTGACCGCGGGCGTCTGGGCGGATGCGGGCAGGGCGGTCGCCAGCGCAAGGGCGGCGGCGGCGGTCAACAGGGACAGTTTCATCGTTCGCTCCTTCAGGATTGCGCGCTCGACGCCGCGACGTGGCGCTCCAGCTTGTCGAGACTTCCGGTCCAACCGGCCTCCATGCCGCTGAGCGGGCCCAGCGCATCCTCGCCCGCCTCGATCACCACCGCGTCGAGCTGCAGCCGGGTGCGGCCGTCGATCTCATCGAAGCGGAAGCTCTGCTCGACCTCGAACCATGTCGAACCGTCCTCGCGGCGGACCCAGGTGCGCATCACCAGACGGTCCGGCTCCTCCACCGCTATGAAGCGGCCGTCGAAGGGGAAGTCGGCGCCGTCCGGGCCGCGCATGACCATATGGATGGCCCCCTCGGGACGGACGTCCATCCGCACTACCGGCGTGGTGAAATGTTCGGGGCCCCACCACGCCGCGACATGGGCCGGGTCGGTCCACATCTTCCAGACCAGGGCGCGCGGGGCGTCGAAGGTGCGGACGATGCTGAGCCGCCTCAGCTGCTCCGGAATGGCGGCGGCGACGGTCACGAGACCGCCTCCGCCGGACCGCGCCGGAACGGGAAGACGGCGCGCAGGGCCGGGTCGCGCAGCCACAGCCCACCCCACATGAACAGGCCGAGGTAGATGGAGAACAGCTGGTGGCTGAACAGCGGGCTGCCGGCGCGCATCTGCGTGGCCATGGCCCCGCCGAACAGGCCCATGAACAGCACCGCCCCCAGCACGCTGGTCCGCGGGATCAGGTACAGGATCACCAGGGTCACCTCGACCAGGCCGATGGCGAAGGCGTAGCCGGCCGGCCAGCCCAGCTGGGCCATGATCTCTTCGGCCACCGGCATCCCGGCGAGCTTCGGCAGCGCCGAGGCTCCCAGCATGAAGAGGGCGAACAGGCCGGTCAGCACCCGGCCCGTCCACACGGTCGGGGACGCCTTCATTTCGGCAGATCCGGATTGACGTTGACCATCCAGGGCACGCCGAACTTGTCGGTCAGGGAGCCGAAGCCCGGCGACCAGAAGGTCTCGGCGAAGGCCATGCCGACCTTGCCGCCCTCGGCCAGGGCGTCGAACCAGCGCTTGCCCTCGGCGGCGTCGCTGGTGTGCAGGGTGACGTCGAAGCCGTTCTTCGGCTTGTCGATGTTCGGGGCCCACTCGACATCCATGTCCGAGCCCATGATCGCCTGGTCGCCGACCTGCAGCCAGCAGTGCATCAGCCAGTCCTTGTACTGTTCGCCGACCGGCATGTCGGGCGGGCCCTCGCTGTAGGGCATGGCGGCGGTGATCTCGCCGCCGAGGACCTTGGCGTAGAATTCGAAGGCCTCGCGGCACTGGCCGCGGAAGCTGAGGCTGGTCACGATTTTCATGGTCGTCTCTCCTCTTCTTGAACGGGTTATCGGATGACGCGCAGGACCGGCTGTCCCAGTCCCGGCTTGCGCAGGAAAAGCCCGGCCCACAGCAACAGCGCCACATAGGCTCCGAACAGCAGGCGGGATGGATCAGCCTGGCCCGCGCTCGACAGGACCAGGGCCGCCGTCAGCAGCCCCGCGCCAAGCAGGGCCGTGCGGGGCAGGGCGTAAAGGGTGGCCGCGATCAGCAGGGCGGACCCCAGCAGCGCCGGCGGCGCGGCGACCTCGATCCCGGCCCGCAGCAGGTCGGGACGGCCCGTCAGCTTGAGCAGCGCATCGGCCGCCACGAAGCTCACGACCAGGCCGCTCAGCAGGCGGCCGGACCACACGAAGGGCGAGGTTTTCATGGCTCCCGATCCTTGGCGAGGAAGGCCTCCAGCCGTTCGAAGGTGCTGGTCCAGCCGTACCTGTGGCCGACCAGGCTCTGCTCCGACTTCAGGCCTTCGTGGGTGAAGTCCATCAGGGTGCCGCCGTCGGAGGCGTCGCTCAGCACCACGGTCACCAGGGTGTCGACCGGCGGACCGTCCTCGTGCGACTCGTCCCATTTGAAGGTGAAGACCAGCCGCTCGTTGGGGACGATCTCGCGGTAGATCCCGCCCTGCCACAGGTCCTGGCCGGTGTCGGGCGAGCGCAGGCAGGCCCGCCACTCTCCGCCGACCCTCAGATCCTGGCTGGCGCTGACCGCCGGCCACTCGACCGGACACAGCCACAGCACCATGACCTCGGGGTTCGTCCACGCCCGCCACACCAGCGCCCGCGGCGCATCGAAATGGCGCTGCATCTGCAGGGTGGGGCGGGTCGCGATGGCTTCGACGAAGGTCATGGGGCGAGCTCTTCAGGGTCCGGTCGACGGCCGGGGAGGGTCAGTTGGGCTTCTTCAGCAGTTCGGCCAGCTGGTCGGCGCACTGGCCCCAGCCTTCATGGAAGCCCATGGCCTCGTGCTGCTTCATCGTCTCGGCGTTCCAATGGCGGGCCGTGGCGACATAGTCGGTCTTGCCGTCCTCGCGCGGGGTCAGCTCGACCGTGGCCACCATGAACGGCTGGCCGGCCGGCTCCCAGTCGGGAGTGAGGGCGTCGGTCGTGATCCAGCGCTTGTTCGGCTCGACGGCCAGGAAGACGCCGCTGTTCGGAAAGCGCTCGCCGTCCGGCCCGTGCATGACGAAGTTGAACACCCCGCCGGGCCGCGGATCGACCTGCACGTCCGAGATAGTCCAGGGCTTCGGCGCAAACCACTGCTGCAGCAGTTCCGGCGTCATCCAGGCCTTCCAGATCTGCTCGGGCGTGGCGTCGATGACGCGGCGCAGGACCAGGGCGTGCTGGTGGGCCACGCCGTCGGTCTCGCAGGGGTTGGTCTCAGTTTCTTGGGCCACGGTCGTCTCCTTTTTGAATCTTCTTCAGGTAGGCATCCAGCCGGTCGAAGCTGGCGTCCCAGTAGCGGCGGTAGTGCTCCAGCCAATCGGCGACGCCCTTCAGGGCCATCGGCTCGAGCCGGGCGGGGCGCCATTGGGCCTCGCGGCCCCGGCTGATCAGTCCGGCCTTCTCCAGCACCTTCAGGTGTTTCGACACGGCCGGCAGGCTCATGTCGAAAGGCTCGGCCAGATCATTGACGCTGGCCTCGCCCTCGGTCAGCCGCGCCAGGATGGCCCGACGGGTCGGGTCGGCGAGGGCGGCGAACTTGGCGGAGAGGGGGTCGGTCTGCATGGGGCACGCTTTGTGTGTAACTGACAGGTTAAATGCACCGGTCGGGACCGGTTGTCAACCGTTCGGTTAAATAAATCTCCAACCCGTCATCCTCGGGCTTGACCCGAGGATCAGACGTTGGGGCGGGCTGTGCGTCCGGGGCGGCCCTGAGGCGATGGCCAGGTCGGCCACCACCGCGAACCGAATGGTCTGATCCTCGGGTCAAGCCCGAGGATGACGGAAGAGGAAGGAGGGCGGAGGAGCTGGCGCCGAGACGAGGTGACGCACCGCCCGCCCCAGGCCTATGCTCCACCCATGTCCCTGATCGCCCTGACCCTCGCCGTCGCCCTGCAGGCCGCGCCCGATCCGGCGGAGGCCGAGATCGCCGCCGTGCTGGACCGGCTGAACGCCGCCTCCACCGCCGCCGACGGCCCCGCCTATTTCGCCCTGTTCACACCGGACGCCCGCTTCATCGGCACCGACGCGACCGAGCGCTGGTCGATGGCCGAGTTCCGCGCCTTCGCCGAGCCGTTCTTCGCGCGGGGCCGGGGCTGGACCTACACGCCGCACGACCGGGTCATCACCGTCGCCCCGATCGAGTGCCGCTGCATCGCCTGGTTCGACGAGGAGCTGGACAACGCCGGCTATGGCCAGACCCGCGGCTCGGGCGTCCTGCGCCTGACCGCCGACGGCTGGAAGATCGAGCAGTACGTCCTCAGCTTCGCCGTTCCCAACGAGCGGTCGGCCGCCGTCGTCGAGGCGATCCGCGACGCGGAGTAGGCGATCGGGAAAACGGAACGTATGGCCAACTCCCGTCGTCCGGGCTAACGGAGGCGATGGATTTCACCGACGACGCCTTCGTCCTCTCGGCCCGCGCCCACGGCGACACGGGCGTGGTGGTCGAGTTGCTGACGGAGACGCACGGGCGGCGCGCCGCCTATGTCGCCGGCGGAGCGTCGCGCAAGATGAAACCCTTCCTGCAGCCGGGGGCGCGTGTCGTCGCCGACTACCGCGCCCGCACCTCGGATCATCTCGGCTCGGCGCGGCTGGAGCCGGTGGGGGAGGGGCCCAGCGCCCTGTTCGACGACCCGCTGGCCCTGACCGGCCTGGCCGCCGCCGCCTCGGTGGCGCAGGGGGCGCTGCCCGAGCGCGAGCCGCACCCCGGCGCCTTCCTCGCTTTCGAGGCCCTGATGGCCGCCTTCGCCCTGCCGGAGGTCTGGCCGGCCATCTTCGTGCGCTTCGAGGCGGGGCTGCTGGAGGATCTCGGCTTCGGCCTCGACCTGTCGCGCTGCGCCGTCACCGGGACCATGGACGACCTGATCTGGGTCAGCCCGCGCACGGGCCGCGCCGTCAGCCGCGAAGCGGGCGCGCCCTATGCCGACAAGCTGCTGAACCTGCCGCCCTTCATGCTCGGCGCCCAGGCGGGGCTGGGGCAGGGCGACGTCGGCGCGGGCCTGGCCCTGACCGGCCATTTCCTCGAACAGTTCGTCTTTCACCCCCAGAACCGGCCGATCCCGCCCGCGCGGGTGTGGATGATCGACAAGCTGACCGAGGCGGGGCGGCTTTAGGCGCTAGACTTCCCGTTCCAGATTGCCGATTCGGACCTCATGACCGTTCACACCCCGCCGCCGGAAGGCGGTCGCATCGTCGACGAACCGATGAGCGAGGCGCTGTCGCGCCGCTATCTCGCCTACGCCCTGTCGACCATCACCAACCGGGCCCTTCCGGACGTGCGCGACGGCTTCAAGCCGGTGCACCGGCGCATCATGTACGCCATGCACCAGATGCGGCTGAACCCGCAGGCGGCGGCGCGCAAATGCGCCAAGGTCGTCGGCGAGGTCATGGGCGGTTACCACCCGCACGGCGACGCCTCGATCTATGACGCCCTGGTGCGCCTGGCCCAGGACTTTTCGCAGCGGTATCCGCTGGTCGACGGGCAAGGCAATTTCGGCAACATCGACGGCGATAGCGCCGCGGCCATGCGCTACACCGAGTGCAAGCTGACCCCGGCCGCCGTCCTGCTGATGGACGGCATCGACCAGCACGCCGTCGACTTCCGCCCCACCTACGACGACCAGGACGAGGAGCCGGTCGTCCTGCCCGCCGGCTTCCCCAACCTGCTGGCCAACGGCTCGTCGGGCATCGCGGTCGGCATGGCCACCTCGATCCCGCCGCACAACGTCGGCGAACTGATCGACGCCTGCCACCTGCTGCTCGAGCGGCCCGAGGCGTCGACCGAGGAACTGGCCCAGATCGTCCCGGGTCCGGACTTCCCGACCGGCGGCGTCGCCGTCGAGGGCCATGCCTCCATCCTCGACGCCTATGAGACCGGCCGGGGCGGGGTGCGGCTGCGCGCCCGCTGGGAGACCGAGGACCTCGGCCGCGGCGTCTGGCGCATCGTCGTCACCGAGATGCCCTACCAGGTGCAGAAGTCGAAGCTGATCGCCGACCTCGCAGACCTGATCGAGAACAAGAAGGCCCCGCTGCTGGCCGACGTGCGCGACGAGTCGGCCGAGGACATCCGGCTGGTGCTGGAGCCGAAATCCCGCACGGTGGAGCCCGAAGTGCTGATGGAGAGCCTGTTCAAGCTCTCCGACCTCGAGGTTCGCTTCCCGATCAACATGAACGTGCTGGACGCCAGCGGCACGCCGCGGGTGATGGGGCTGAAGGCCTGCCTGCAGGCCTTCCTCGACCACCGTCGCGAGGTGCTGGTCCGGCGCGCCCAATGGCGGATCGAACGGGTCGAGAAGCGGCTGCACCTGCTGGAAGGCCTGCGGATCGTCTTCCTCAACCTCGACGAGGTCATCCGCATCGTCCGCGAGGAGGAGCAGCCCAAGGCGGTCCTGATCGCCCGCTTCGGCCTGTCCGAACTCCAGGCCGACTTCATCCTCGACACCCGCCTGCGCCAGCTGGCGCGGATCGAGGAGATGACGATCGAGAACGAGTTCAAGGCGCTGTCCGACGAACTCGCGGCGCTGCAGGCGCTGTCGTCGTCGCCGGCCCGGCAGTGGAAGCAAATCGGCAAGGACCTCGAGGCCGTCCGAAAGGCGCTGGTGTCGCCGCGTCGCACCACCATTTCCGAGGCCGTCGACGTCTCCGCCATCGCCTCGATCGAAGCCTTCATCCCGCGCGAGGCGATCACCGTCATCCTGTCCGAGCGCGGCTGGATCCGGGCGGCCAGGGGCAAGGTCGAAGACCCGTCCGAGCTGAAGTTCAAGGAGGGCGACAGCCTGGCCTTCCTCGTGCCCGGCTACACCACCGACAAGCTGCTGGTGGCGGCGTCCGACGGCCGCATCTTCACCGTCGGGGCCGACAAGCTGGCCTCGGGCCGCGGCCACGGCGAGCCGCTGCGGCTTATGATCGATCTCGACGAGAAGGCCGACATCGTCAACCTGCTGGCCCACCAGCCGGGCGCCAGGCTGCTGGTGGCCTCGAAGGCCGGCTACGGCTTCATCGCCCCCGAGGACGATCTGCTGGCCCAGAAGCGCGGCGGCAAACAGGTGCTGAACGGCGAGATGACGGCGGCGCTGCGCGTCACCGGCGATTACGTCGCCACCGTGGGTGAAAACATCAAGGCGTTGATCTTCCCGATCGCCGAACTGCCCGAGATGAGCCGCGGCAAGGGCGTCAAGCTGCAGTCTTACAAGCAAGGCGGCCTGGCCGATGTGACGACCTTCGACAGCGCCCACGGCCCGGAATGGACCGACGGCGGCGGCCGCCGCCGCAACTGGCCCGACTGGAAGGACTGGCTCGGCAAACGCGCCGGGGCGGGGCGGCAGGGGCCGCGGGGGCTGAGGAAGTTCCGCTAGATCCGGCGGTTCACCCCGGCCGGACTGTCGTCTCCGACCGATTGTCCCGAACAGGAGCGGCCCTTACGGCTGGATCGCCATATTGTCGATCAGCCGGGTCTTGCCCAGCCAGGCGGCGGCGAGGATGCGGGCCGGTCCGTCGACGGCGCCGGCCGCGAACGCTCCGAGGTCCTCCGCCCGCCGCACGGCGACGTAGTCGACATGGCTGAAGCCCGCGCGCAGCAGCGCCTCGCGGGCTTCGGCCTCGATCCCGGGGAGGGAGCCGCCCGCCGCGGCCTCCGCGCCCGCTCCGGCGAGCACGCCGTTCAGCCGCCGGGCGACCTCCAGCTGGTCCTCTGACAGGTAGGCGTTGCGCGACGACAGGGCGAGGCCGTGGTCGTCGCGGATGGTCGGCGAACCGACGATCTCGGTCGGAATGTCCAGGTCGCGCACCATTCGTCGAACGACGATCAACTGTTGATAATCCTTCTCGCCGAACACGGCCACCTCCGGCTGAACCTGGTTCAGCAGCTTGGCGACGACGAGGGCGACCCCGCCGAACATCTGCGGCCGGAACGCCCCCTCCAGTCCCTCGGCCGGGGCGCCGACGGATATCGTGGTCGTGGCGCCGTCGGGATACATCTCCTCGACCGCGGGCGCATACATCAGCGCGCAGCCCGCGCCGGCCAGCAGTTCCGCGTCGCGCGCCTCGTGCCGGGGGTAGGAGCCCAGGTCCTCATGGGCCGCGAACTGGGTCGGATTGACGAAGACGCTGGCGACCACGCGGTCGGCCCGCCGGGCGGCCTCGCGCACCAGGGCCAGGTGACCTTCATGCAACGCTCCCATGGTCGGAACGAAGCCGATAGTGAACCCCTGACGTTTCCATGCGCTTATTACGGTGCGCAAGGCAGGGACGGCGCGAACAGTGGCCATGAGTGGAGTATCGGCCATGGTGAACGAAACGGCCTTTCGCCTTAAGCATGCTTGTGAACCGCGCTTCAAAGCCCGGCGCGTCAGTATGCCGCTTATGACGCCGAGCCTCATCCTTCGTCCAGTGCTGGCCTGTGTAGCCGCCGCGACCCTGTCCGCCTGCGGCATGGTCGACAGCGATCCGCATCGCTTCGAGTCCATGGCCGAGGCCGTGGCTGCCGTCCCGATCGAGCGCGATCCCACGGCCGCGCCGGTCGAGGCGTCCGCCCGGGGCACGGCGGCCGGGGACGACATGCGCCCTGCCTTGCAGGTGCAGGTGATGGACCCGCACGCCCTCTGGGACGCCCGTGACGGCGGCCTGCGCGCCATGGCCGGGGATCAGGCGCCGCGGCTCGTCGCCGCCGCAGCGCCGGCCGCGGCCGAGGCCGTGGTCCAGAACGTGTCCGCCCGTCTCGACGCCGCCGCGAAAACCGGCCTCCGGCCCGCCCAGCCGCCGCGCCCGAAGGCCTCGTCCAGTGCGAACGCCGTGGTCCAGATCGGGGCCTATTCCAGCGAGGCCGCCGCCCGCGCCGCCTGGGCGCGCCTCGACCTCAAGGACCTGACCCCGGTTTACGAGACCCTCGAGGTCGACGGACGTCGCCTGACCCGCCTCAAGGTGCGCGCCCCTGCGTCCAGCGCCGCCGCCGTCTGCGCCGCGGCCGGGATCGACGATCCCTGGTGCCACCACACCGCCTGAGGCGCCGGCGCCTCACATCCACAGTCACGGACCGCCGCTCCGTTGACGGCGCGCCCCGGCCCGGCGATTCTGGCGTCTCAAGGCCGCGCTTCGAGTCGGCGGCCGTCAGAGGCATCGAGAGTCATGGCTGACCCCACGGTCATCGTCGTCGGCAACGAGAAGGGCGGGGCGGGCAAGTCCACCCTCGCGATCCACATCGCCTGCGGCCTGCTCCACGCCGGCAAGACCGTCGCGATCATCGATCTCGACCTGCGTCAGCGCTCCATGGCCAAATTCTTCGCCAACCGCGCCGCCTGGACGGCCGGCAACGGCCAGGTCCTGCCCATGCCTTTCGAGCCCGACATGGGCGACGGCAAGGCGCTGGCGAGGGCCGACGAGACGGTGCAGCTGGCCCGCTTCGACGCGGCCTTCGCCGAGGCGCGCGCCAATGCCGAGGTCATCCTGATCGACACCCCCGGCGGCGACACCCTGCTGTCACGCACCGCCCACGGCCTCGCCGACCAGATCGTCACCCCGATGAACGACAGCTTCGTCGACTTCGACCTGCTGGGTCAGGTCGATCCGGTCACCCTCGACCTGCTCAAGCCGTCGATCTACTCCGAGAGCGTCTGGGAGGCGCGCAAGCACCGCGCGGTCACCGAGGGCCGCGCCGCCGCCATCGACTGGATCGTGGTGGTCAACCGCATGGCCGTGGCCGCCGCCCGCAACCGCCAGCGCCTCGAGGAGCGGATGGAGAAGCTGGCGCGCCGCGTCGGCTTCCGCATCGGCCCCGGCCTGCGCGACCGGGTCATCTACCGCGAGCTGTTCCCCTTCGGCCTGACCGTCGCCGACCTGTCGAACGAGGTGCGCCCGGTGGCCGTCTCCCTGGCCCACGTCGCCGCCCGCCAGGAGCTCCGCAACCTGATGCTGGCGCTGGGGCTCGACGGCGGCCAGCTGGACGCGCCGCTGGACGCGGCGGCGTGAGGTCTTGAGCCTGGTCTGGCTGGCGCTGGCGGCGATCGCCGTCTGGGCGCTGGTCCGGCTGGGACGCCAGACCGAGCGCCGCGGCCGGGCGCACTGGCGCGTCGCCGCCACCCTGTTCAGCGCTGTGATGATCGCCGCGGGAGTTCTGCTGGCCGCGCGCGGGGCCTGGCTGCCGGCCGTCGCCCTGGCCGGCGCCGGCCTGTGGCTGACGATCGCCTCGCGTCAACGTGCAGCCGCGCCCCGCACCGAGGCCATGACCTCCGCCGAGGCGCGTTCGCTGCTGGGCGTCTCGGCCGACGCCACGCCGAGGGAAATCAACGCCGCCTGGAAGCGGCTGATGGCCCGCGCCCACCCCGACCAGGGCGGCACCGAAGGCCTGGCCTCCCGCCTGAACGCGGCGAGGGACCGGTTGCTGAAGGAATAGGTCCCAGCCACCCGCATCCGTCATCCTCGGGTCAAGCCCGAGGATGACGGCTGGAAGACGTCAGGCCTTCGCCGGGGCCTTCTTCGCGGCCGGCTTCTTCGCCGCCGCCTTCTTCGGAGCCGCCTTCTTCGCCGCCGGCTTCTTGGCGGCCGCCTTCTTGGCCGGCGCCTTCCTGCCCTTGGACGGCGCCGCCGCGGCGCGTGCGGCCAGAAGCGGCAGGGCGTCCTCCAGCGTCAGGTCCTCCGGCGCCGTGCCCTTGGGCAGGGTGGCGTTGATCTTGCCCGACTTCACATAGGGGCCGAAGCGGCCCGCCATGACGTGGATCGGCTCGCCCGTCTCAGGGTGCGCCCCGAGGTCCTTCAGCGGCGCCGTCGCCGCCCCGCGTCCGGCGAACTTGCCGGCCCGCTTCTCGGCCAGCAGCACCACCGCCCGGTTCAGCCCGATCTCGAACACCTCGTCGATGTCGGCGACATTGGCGTAGGTCCCGGCGTGCTGCACGAATGGTCCATAGCGGCCCAGGCCCGCCGTGATCGGCTTGCCGTCCTCCGGGTGCGTCCCGACCTCTCGCGGCAGGGCCAGCAGCCGCAGCGCCTGCTCCAGCGACAGCGACGCCGGCGACCAGCCCTTGGGCAGGGACGACCGTTTGGGTTTCTCCTCGCTTCCCTCGGACTTGGGCGGCGTGGTCTCCACATAGGGACCGAACCGGCCGATCTTCAGATTGACCGGCTGACCAGTCACCGGATCGACGCCCAGCTCCCGGTCACCGCCGTCGGCGCCGCCCTCGGCCGCGTCAGGCGACGCCACCGGCCGGGTGTATTTGCAGTCCGGATAGCGCGAGCAGCCGATGAAGGCGCCGAAGCGGCTGGTTTTCAGGCTTAGCTGGCCCTGATGGCACAGCGGGCATTCGCGCGGGTCGGAGCCGTCTTCCTTCTGCGGGAAGATGTGCGGGCCCAGCGATTCATTCAGGGCGTCGAGAATGGCCGTGGTGCGCAGTTCGCCCGCCGCCGTCGTGGCCGCGTGGAAGTCGCTCCAGAACTCGCGCAGCAGCACCTTCCAGTTCAGATCGCCGGCCGACACCTCGTCCAGCCGCGTCTCCAGCGCCGCCGTGAAGTCGTACTCGACCCATTTGCGGAAGAACTGTTCGAGGAAGGCCGTGACCAGCCGCCCCTTGTCCTCGGGATAGAAGCGGTTCTTGTCGGTGCGGACGTATTCGCGGTCGCGCAGCGTGGTCAGGATCGAGGCGTAGGTCGACGGCCGTCCGATGCCCAGCTCTTCCAGCTTCTTGACCAGGGTCGCTTCCGAATAGCGCGGGGGCGGTTCGGTGAAATGCTGGTCGGTGCGGATGGCCTCGACCTTCGCGGTCGCGCCTTCCTTCAGCGTGGGCAGGCGGGTGGTGTCGTCCTCGTCGTCGGCGCCGTCTTTCGGTTTGTCGTCGCGGCCCTCTTCATAGACGGCCATGAACCCGTCGAAGGCGACCACCTGGCCAGTGGCGCGCAGGCCGGTCTGGCCGTCAGGCGTCTCGACCTCGACCGTGGTCCGGTCCAGCCGCGCCGACTCCATCTGGCTGGCGACCATCCGCTTCCAGATCAGCTCGTACAGCCGCGCCAGATCGCTCTCCAGCCGCAGGGTCTCCGGCGCCCGGGTCATGTTGGTCGGCCGGATGGCCTCGTGCGCCTCTTGGGCGTTCTTGACCTTGGTCTTGTAGTAGCGCGGCTGCTCGGGGACGTAGGCCGGCCCGAACCGGTCGCTGATGACCTCGCGCGCCTGGGCGATGCCCTCCGGGCTGACCGACAGGCCGTCGGTCCGCATATAGGTGATCAGGCCGCCTGTATCGTCGACGCCTTCATACAGCTTCTGCGCCGCCTGCATGGTGCGCTGGGCCGTGAAGCCGAGCTTGCGGGACGCTTCCTGCTGCAGGGTCGAGGTGGTGAAGGGCGGGGCGGGCGAGCGTTTGACCGGCTTCTTCTCGATCGCCTTGATCGTGAAAGATCCGGCGTTGATCGCCTCGCGCGCGGCCGTGGCCATGGCTTCCGAGACGATGTCCAGCCGCTGCACCCGCTTGCCGGCGTGCTTGACCAGACGCGTCGTGAACGGCGGGCTGTCGGCGGTCAGGTCAGCCTCGACCGACCAGTACTCCTGCGGCTTGAACCGCTCGATCTCCATCTCGCGGTCGACGACGATGCGCAGCGCCACCGACTGCACCCGCCCGGCCGAGCGTGCGCCCGGCAGCTTGCGCCACAGCACCGGCGACAGGGTGAAGCCGACCAGATAGTCCAGCGCCCGGCGGGCCAGGTAGGCCTCGACCAGCTCCATGTCCAACTGGCGCGGCGCGGCCATGGCCTCGAGCACCGCGCTCTTGGTGATGGCGTTGAAGGTGACCCGTTCGACGCGGGTGTCCTTCAGCGTCTTCTTCTTGGTCAGGATCTCCAGCACGTGCCAGCTGATCGCCTCGCCCTCGCGGTCGGGGTCGGTCGCCAGGATGACGCGGTCGGCCTTCTTGGCCGCCTCGGCGATCTCCGACATCCGCTTCGAGGCGCGGGCGTCGACCTCCCAGCTCATGGCGAAATCGTCGTCAGGCAGCACCGAGCCGTCCTTCGACGGCAGGTCGCGGACGTGACCGTAGGACGCCAGGACGGTGAAGTCCGGGCCCAGGTATTTGTTGATGGTCTTGGCCTTTGCGGGGCTCTCGACGACGACGAGGTTCATGCGGGGAGGGGGCCTTGAAGGGGGCTCGAAAGGGGGCGGAACGTGGTTGGCGCGGGCGTCGCTGTCAATCGGCGTCGGAATTCGGGGCTGCGGTCAGAGCGAAACCAGCCCTCCCGGCAGCAGGGTCGCGCGGCCGGCGAGGCTCAGTTCCAGCAGCGCCGCGGCCACCAGTCCGACCGGCGCCGACAGCGCCCGGGCCAGTTCGTCGCGCGGCGTCGGCGTCGGCGACAACAGGGCGGCGACCCGTTCGAGGAAGGCGTCGTCCACATCGTCCGGCGCGCCGGCGAACGGATTGTCGGCGGGCGGCTCGCCCAGGGTGCGCAGGGTGGAGAAGGCGCGCTCCACGTCCTCCACGCCCTCGCACAGGATCGCGCCCTGCCGCAGTAGTTCGTTCGGGCCGCGCGACCTCGGATCCAACGGCGAGCCCGGAACGGCGAAGACGTCGCGCCCCTGTTCGCCCGCCAGCCGGGCGGTGATCAGCGAGCCGGAGCGCAGTTCGGCCTCGACCACGATGACGCCGCGCGACAGGCCCGAGATGATCCGGTTGCGGCGTGGAAAGTCCTTCGCCTGCGCCCGCGCCCCGACCGGGCTCTCCGAGATGATGCAGCCCTGTTCGGCGATCTGGCGGTACAGGTCGGCGTTGTCGGGCGGATAGACGTCGTCGACGCCGCCGCCCAGCACGGCCACCGTCCCGGTCGGCAGCGCCCCGAGATGGGCCGCGGCGTCGACGCCCCGCGCCATGCCCGACACCACCACATGTCCGGCCTCGCCCAGCTGCTGCGACAGGCCCCGCGCGATCCGTTGCCCGCCCGCCGAGGCGATCCGCGCCCCGACGACGGCGATGCAAGGCCGCCCCATCAGAGTCGCGTCTCCGAGCGTCCACAGCAACGGCGGCGATGGATCGACGGCGGCCAGCATCTCCGGATAGCCGGGATCGCCCAGCACGATCAGTCGCGCTCCGAGCCGGGTCCCCGCCTCGATCTCGGCCTCGATGTCGGCGACGGACGGCAGGTCGTGTCCATGGCCGCCGCCGCGCCGGAGCAGGTCGGGCAGCGCCTCGATGGCGCGGTCGGCGCCGCCGAAACGATCCAGCAGCTGTTCGAAGGTGACCGGACCAATCCGGTCGGTGCGCGCCAGTCGCAGTCGGGCGAACCGCTCCGTCTCCGGCAGCGGCGCCCGGGGCGTCACGCCTTCCCGGCGCCGATGCGGGGTTCGGTCCCCTTCAGCAGGCGGGCGATGTTCTGATGGTGTCGCACCCAGATCAGGACGCCGGTGAAGATCGCCAGCACGAAGATCGGCGCGGGGGCGGGCAGGCCCAGCGCCGCCAGCGGCAGCAGGGCGTAGAGCGGAGCGGCGGCCGAGGAGACCAGCGCCGCCAGCGAGGATATCCGGGACACGGCCGCCACGATCAGCCAGGTCGCCCCGGCCATCAGGCCCAGCGGCCAAGCCGCCGCCAGCAACAGGCCGAAGAACGTCGCCACCCCCTTGCCGCCCTTGAACCCCAGCCAGACCGGGAACAGATGGCCCAGGAAGGCCGCGCCCCCCGCAACGGCCGCTATGGCCGGCACGCCGGGGAAGAGGTAGCGCGCCAGCAGCAGCGCCGCCGCCCCTTTGCCGGCGTCGAGCAGCAGGGTGGCGATCGCCAGGTCCTTGCGGCCGGTGCGCAGCACATTGGTCGCGCCGATGTTGCCCGAGCCGATGTTGCGCACGTCGCCGGCCCCGGCGGCGCGGGTCAGGATCACCCCGAACGGGATGGAGCCCAGCAGGTATCCGCCCGCAGCGGCCAGCGCGAGCGTCCCCAGAGCCGGGCCGACCATATCCTGCAACTGATTCGCTCCCCTTTAGCGTGCGTCGTGGACGATGCGTCCGCCGACGACGGTGAGCAAGACCTTCCCTTGCAGGCGGCGTCCGTCGAAGGGCGAGTTCTTGGACTTGGACTTCAACGCGTCGGCGTCGATCACCACCGGCGCGCCCGGGTCGAACAGGATCAGGTCGGCGGGCGCCCCCGCCGTCAGCACCCCGGCCTCCAGCCCCAGCAGGCTCCCCGGACCGTGGGTCAGCGGGCGCAGCACGTCCAGCAGGTCCAGCCCGTCCTCGTGATGCAGCGACAGCGCCGCCGGCAGCAGGGTCTCGAGACCCACGGCCCCCGGCGTCGCCTCGGCGAACGGGCGGCGCTTGTCTTCGGCCGGGGCCGGGGCGTGGGCCGAGGTGATGGCGTCGATGAGGCCATCGCGCACCGCCTCGATCAGCGCCTGCCGGTCGCTCTCGGGCCGCAGCGGCGGGTCCATCCGGTAGAAGGTCCGGTAGTCGCCGATGTCGATCTCGTTGAAGCACAGGTGGTTGATCGACACCGAGGCGGCGACCTCCAGCCCCTTCGCCCGGGCCCGCGCCAAGGTCTCAAGCGCCCCCTCGGTCGAGATCTGGTCGACCAGGAAGCGCGCGCCGGTCTGTTCGACCAGCGCCAGGTCGCGCTCCAACTGGATGCGTTCGGCGATGGCGGGCGCCGAGGCCAGTCCCAGCCGCGTCGCCAGTTCGCCCGAGGTCGCCACCGCCCCCTCGCTCAGCCACGGATCGGCCGGGCGGCAGGAAATCAGGGCGTTGAACGCCGCCGCATAGCTCATCACCCGCTGCAGCATCCGGCTGTCGGCTATGACCCGGTCGACGTCGGTGAAATACAGGGCCCCGGCCTCGTCCATCAGGCCGATCTCGGCCATCCGCTTGCCGTCGCGCCCCTGCGTCGCCGCCCCCGCCGCCCGCACATTGATCAGTCCCAGGGCCGCCCCGCGCCGCTGGATGAATTCGATCATCGCCGGGTCGTCGATGGCCGGGTCGGTGTCCGGCTGGATGACGATGGTCGTCACCCCGCCCGCCGCCGCCGACAGCGAGGCCGACTTCAGCGTCTCCTTCGGCTCCGCGCCCGGCTCTCCGGTCTTGACCCGGATGTCGATCAGGCCGGGCGACAAGCACAGGCCCTGTGCGTCGACGGTATCGACCCCCGCCGGCGCTGCCGCTCCGCCGCCATGGATGACCTCGACGATGCGGCCATCCTCGACCAGCACCGCGCCGGGGCCGTCATAGTCGCTCGCGGGGTCAAGCAGCCGCGCGTTGAGGATCGCGATCGCGCTCATGCCCCGGCTCCCTCGCGCCGAGCCGAAAGGGCCGCCAGCACCGCCATCCGCGCCGCCACGCCCATCTCCACCTGATCCTGGATCAGCGAGACGGTCAGGTCGTCGGCCACGTCCGAATCGATCTCCACGCCGCGGTTCATCGGCCCCGGGTGCATCACCTTGGCTCCCGGCTTCGCCCAGGCCAGCTTCTCGCGGTCCAGACCCCAGAACCGGAAATACTCGCGAGTCGAGGGGACCAGCGCCCCTTCCATCCGCTCCAGCTGCAGCCGCAGCATCATCACCACGTCGCAGCCGCGCAGACCCTCGCGCATGTCGTGGAACACCTCGCAGCCCCAGCGGTCGGCGTCGCCCGGCACCAGCGTCGGCGGCCCGATCAGACGCACGCGCGCGCCCATCATCGACAGCAGCGCCACGTTCGACCGCGCCACCCGGCTGTGGGCGATGTCGCCGCAGATCGCCACGCTCAGTCCACCGACGTCGCCGAAGGCCCGGCGCAGGCTCAGCAGGTCCAGCAGCGCCTGGGTCGGGTGCTCATGCCGTCCGTCGCCGGCGTTGACCACCGCGCAGCCGACCTTCTGCGACAGCAGGGCCGCCGCGCCCGAGGCCGAGTGGCGCACCACCAGCACATCCGGCTTCATGGCGTTCAGCGTCGCCGCCGTGTCGATCAGGGTCTCGCCCTTGGTCACCGACGAGGTGCGGGGCGAAAGGGCCGTTACATCGGCGCCCAGCCGCTTGGCCGCGATCTCGAAGGAGGCGCTGGTCCGCGTCGAGCTCTCGAAGAACAGGTTCATGACCGTGCGCCCGCGCATCAGGTCGAGCGACTTCGACGATTGCCGGTTGAAGTCGACGAAGGCGTCGGCGAGGTCCAGCAGCGGCGGGACCGTCGCTGCGTTCAGATCGCCTGCGGACAGGAAATGGTCGCGGGGGAACGGCGCCAGCCGCTCGTGGATCAGGTCGGTGACGGCGGCGGGCTGGGTCATCGAGGCCCGGCTATAGGGCGGACTCACAGGAAACGGAAGGCCGCGAGCAACAACGGGATGGTGGCGGCGCTGGCGACCGTGGTGAAGGCGACGACGCCGGCCATCAGCGGCGCGTCCCCGCCCATCTGCCGGGCCAGCACATAAGACGCCGCCGCGCCCGGCGCCGCGCCCGCCAGCAAGGCGATCCCCTGCGCTGTCCGGTCTCCGCCCAGCCAGCCGCAGACGTAGTACATGGCCACCGGCAGCAGCAGCAGCTTGATCGCCGAGATCGCCGCGATCATCACAGGCCGCCCGGCGGCGTAGCGGAAGCTCAACCCCGCCCCGGCCGTGATCAGCCCGAGCGCGATGGCGCCCGGCCCCATCATGCCGAACACGCCATCCAGGATCGGATGCGGCTCCAGCCCGCTCAGGTTCAGCAGCGCCCCGACGCCGCAGGCCCAGATGATCGGATTGCGTCCCAGCGAGCGCAGCGCCAGCCGCCAGCCGCCGCCCTGGCCCGCGCCCCACTTCGCCAGGGCCAGCACGCAGATCACGTTCAGCGCCGGCGCCAGCACCCCGAACGCCACCGCCGCCGTCCCCAGCCCCGCCTCTCCGAAGACCGATCCCGCGACCGGCAGGAAGACGAAGCCGTTCCAGCGGATGACCCCCTGGAACACGCTGGTGAAGCCCGGATCGCTGATCCTGATCACCGGCTTGGCCGCCAGCGTCGCCAGGGCCACCGCGAACGACACGCCGATGGTGCTGAGCGCCACCGGCCCGGCCGTGCCCGCGCTGAAGTCCGCGCCCCACACCGCCGGGACGAGGAAGGCCGGATAGAAGATGAAATAGGTCAGCCGCTCGACCGCCCGCCAGCCGTCGTCGGTCAACATCCCCCGCACCTTCAGGCCCCAGCCGAGGGCGATCATGGCGAAGACCGGCACGATGCCGGCGAGCAGTCCGTTCATCGGGCGGCGGCGCCCCTCAGCCGGTCCAGCGCCCCCTGCAGGATCCAGGCGGCGGCGGTCCGGTCGATGACATTGGCGCGGCGCTTGCGGTTGAGGTCCAAGTCCTCGATCAGGAACCGCTCCACCGCGCTGGTCGACAGCCGCTCGTCCTGGAAGGCCACGGGCGTCTGGCGGATGCGCTGCAGGTTGCGCGCGAAGGCCCGGCACGACTGGGCCCGCGGCCCCTCGGTGCCGTCCATGTTCAGCGGCAGGCCGATCACCAGGCCCGAGGCCTTGCGTCCGTCCATCAGCTTCAGGACGGCGTTGGCGTCGTCGGTGAACTTCGTCTTGCGGATCAGCACCAGCGGACTGGCGATCATCCGCGTGGCGTCGGAGGCCGCGAGTCAAAGTGCAAAGCTTCGTCCGCGTTTGACGAGGAGGGTCGTCCGATGAAGCCGCTATTGTTCCTCACCGCCCTGATAGGGCTCGCCGCCTGCGATACGGGGGTCGAAAGCCGCAAGGAGGCCGTGCCTCCCGCCGAGCAGCCGGCCCCGCTGGCCGCCGCCGCGCCGCGGGCCGCCTCCGGCCCCGCCGCGGTGCTCACGCCCGAGACCGACGCCGCCGCGCAGGAGGCCGCCGGCGTGGTCCGCCTCGACGAACTGGCGGGGCAGGGGCCGATCGCCGCCAAGCTGTTCGCCACCGCCGGCGGCGACCCGGCCATGAACGGCCTCTACACCCACATCGCCTTCTTCCAGGACCCGGCCGAGGGCTGGCGCGTGTTCCGCATCGGCGATGTGCTCGACTACCGCATCCTGTCCGAGCGCGCCGGCCGGGTCGATCTCGAGCTCCGCGAGAGCGTCATGGACGAGGCGACGGCGACCATCGGCGACCGCACCCGCCGCGTCATCGTCGGCTGGCCCATCGCCGCCGACGGCTCCGCCCCGAGCGAAGTGACGGTCACCCCCGCGCAATAGCCGCCCCGCGACGTCTGAATCCTTGTGAAACCGGGGCCGGGCCGCTAATCCCGCCGGTTCTGGTTTGGCAATTGGAGGGCCGCATGGCCATCGACGCCGCGACCGTGCGCCGCGTGGCACACCTCGCCCGCATCAAGACCCCCGAGGACCGGCTCGAGCCGCTCGCGGCCGAGCTGAACGGCATCCTTGCCTGGATCGAACAACTCAACGAGGTCGACGTCGACGGCGTCGAGCCGATGACCTCCAATGTCCACCAGCCGATGCGCCTGCGCGACGACGTGGTCACCGACGGCGGCAAGGTCGGCGACGTGCTGTCCAACGCCCCGAAATCCGCCGACGGCTTCTTCGTGGTCCCGAAGGTGGTCGAGTAAGCCATGTCCGACCTGACCAGACTCACCCTCAAGGCCGCCCTCGACGGCCTCAAGGCGAAATCCTTCTCTTCGGAAGAGATCACCCGCGGCTTCGTCGCCAATATCGACGCCGCCAATCCGCGGCTGAACGCCTACGTCGTCCAGACCACGGACAAGGCGCTGGATATGGCCCGCGCCGCTGACGCCCGCATCGCCAAAGGCGAGGGCGGCCCGCTGGAAGGCGCGCCGCTGGGCATCAAGGACCTGTTCTGCACCGACGGCGTCCAGACCACCGCCGGCTCCAACATGCTGCGCGGCTTCGTCCCGCCCTATGAGTCCACCGTCACCGCCAACCTGTGGCGCGACGGCGCGGTCATGCTCGGCAAGCTGAACATGGACGAGTTCGCCATGGGCTCGTCCAACGAGACCAGCGCTTTCGGTCCGGTGGTCAACCCGTGGAAGTCGAGCGCCTCCAACGCCGACCTGACCCCGGGCGGCAGCTCGGGCGGCTCGGCCTCGGCCGTCGCCGGCGACCTCTGCCTCGCCGCCACCGCCTCCGACACCGGCGGCTCGATCCGCCAGCCCGCCGCGTTCACCGGCACGGTCGGGGTCAAGCCGACCTACGGCCGCGCCAGCCGCTTCGGCATGGTCGCCTTCGCCAGTTCGCTCGACCAGGCCGGCCCGATCACGAAGACCGTCGAGGACGCCGCCATCCTGCTGCGCTCGATGTGCTCCTTCGACCCGAAGGACTCGACCAGCCTCGACATCGAGACGCCGGACTGGACGCAATCGCTCGGCAAGGGCGTCAAGGGCCTGCGCATCGGCGTGCCGAAGGAATACGTCGTCGACGGCATGCCCGCAGAAATCCAGGCCCTGTGGGATCAGGGCGTCCAGTGGCTCAAGGCCGCCGGGGCCGAGATCGTCGAGATCAGCCTGCCGCACACCAAATACGCCTTGCCGGCCTATTACATCATCGCCCCGGCCGAGGCCTCGTCCAACCTGGCCCGCTACGACGGCATGCGCTTCGGCCACCGCGCGACGGATGCGAAGTCGCTGACCGACCTCTACGAGACCAGCCGCGCCGAGGGCTTCGGCAAGGAGGTCCAGCGCCGCTTGACCATCGGGGCCTATGTCCTCTCGGCCGGCTTCTATGACGCCTACTACGTCCGGGCGCTCAAGGTCCGCCGCCGCATCGCCATGGATTTCGACGCCGTCTGGGACAGGGTCGACGCCATCCTGACGCCGTCCACCCCCTCGGCCGCCTTCGCGCTGGGCGACAAGCAGATCGACCCGTTGCAGATGTATCTGAACGACATCTTCACCGTCACCGCCAACCTCGCCGGCCTGCCGGGCATCTCGGTGCCCGCGGGCGTCGACAAGGGCGGCCTTCCGCTGGGCCTGCAGGTCATCGGCAAGGCGCTGGACGAGGCGACCGTGTTCCAGGTGGCCGACGTGCTGGAGCAGAGCGCGGGGTTTGTGGCGAAGCCGGAGAAGTGGTGGTGAAACGGCGACCGCTTCTTGGCGCTGTGCTGATCCTCGCCGGACTGGGAGGAACGGGCTGGTTCGGGATGCTTCTGCTCTGGGCTTGGGGGATGTGGCGCTTTGCGACCGATCCATCATATCTCGGTCTCGCTGCGGTGATCCTGGCCTTCTCGGCGTCGCTCGGCGCAATCTTCTTCGGCGCCGCTCTGGCCTTCAGGCGAGGTCGCGCTACTTGAACCCTCTCCCTCAGGGAGAGGGCTATCGAAAGCGCTTCATTCCGAAAGCGCGCCGTCCTAGATACCGACCATGACCGACACCACCACCCCCTCCCAACTCATCCAGGGCCGCACCGGCGCCTGGGAAATCGTCATGGGGCTGGAGATCCACGCCCAGGTGGCGTCGAAGGCCAAGCTGTTCTCCGGCGCCGCCGTCGGCTTCGGCGCGGGGCCGAACGAGCAGGTGTCGCTGGTCGACGCCGGCTTCCCCGGCATGCTGCCGGTGTTGAACAAATTCTGCGTCGAACAGGCCGTCCGCACCGGCCTCGGCCTCAACGCCCGGATCAACAAGCGCAGCCAGTTCGATCGCAAGAACTATTTCTACCCCGACCTGCCGACCGGCTATCAGATCAGCCAGCTCTATCACCCGATCGTCGGCGAGGGCGTCGTCGAGGTCGAGGCCGAGGACGGCTCCTTCTTCAACGTCGGCATCGAGCGCCTGCACCTGGAACAGGACGCCGGCAAGCTGATCCACGACCTGTCGCCGACCGAGAGCTACGTCGACCTGAACCGCGCCGGCACCGCCCTGATGGAGATCGTCTCGCGGCCGGACATCCGTTCGCCGGAAGAGGCGGTGGCCTACGTCAAGAAGATCAGGACCATCCTGATCTATCTGGGCACCTGCGACGGCGACATGGAGAAGGGCAACCTGCGCGCCGACGTCAACGTCTCGGTCTGCCGCGAGGGCCAGTACGAGAAGTTCAAGGCGACCGGCGATTTCAGCCACCTCGGCACGCGCTGCGAGATCAAGAACGTCAACTCGTTCCGCTTCATCAGCCAGGCCATCAACTACGAAGCCCGGCGCCAGATCGAAATCCTCGAGGATGGGGGCAAGATCGACCAGGAGACCCGGCTCTACGATCCGACGGCCGGGGAAACCCGTTCGATGCGCTCCAAGGAAGAGGCGATGGACTATCGCTACTTCCCCGACCCCGACCTGCTGCCCCTCGAACTGGAACAGGCGTGGATCGACGAGATCAAGGCCAACCTGCCGGAGCTGCCCGACGAGAAGCGCCGCCGCCTGATGAGCCAGTACGGCCTGTCGCAATACGACGCCGGAGTGCTCGTTGCTGAGCGCGGAAAGGCCGACCTATTCGAACGTCTCCTCAAGGAACGAGAAGAGCGAGACCCCAAACTGGTGGCGAACACCGTGACCCAGTTTGTATCGACCTATGCGAACGCCGTCGGTCAAGAAATTACGAGCGATGGCGTATTTCGTCTCACCTTCCCGAGAGTCGATGAGTACGTTCTCTTGGTGGAGCGTGGCGTAGTCTCGTCGAGAACTGCGAAAGAACTTCAGGAGGCAATGGCGGATTCAGACGATAGTCCTGCCAAGATTGTGGTTGATCGTGGTCTCCAGCAGGTCACCGACACCGGCGCCATCGAGAAGGCCGTGGACGAGATCATCGCCGCCAACCCCGACAAGGCGGCGGCGGTCGCCGAAAAGCCCCAGGCCATCGGCTGGTTCGTCGGCCAGGTCATGAAGGCCACCGGCGGCAAGGCCAACCCGGCGGCGGTGAACGACATCCTGAAGGCGAAGCTGGGGCTGTAACCCGCAGAGGTAGGCAGCCGGTTGCATTCACCCACGTTTCCTTCTCCCCTCGGGGGAGAAGGTGGCCCGCGGAGCGGGTCGGATGAGGGGGCTGGGGCCGATGCACCAGACCGAAGGAAGAACCCGCCAGGGGCGGCGGCTGCGTTCGGAGGTGACGGCCGCCGAGGCGGTGCTCTGGACCCTGTTGCGTGAGCGGCGGTTCGAGGGGCTGAAGTTCCGGCGTCAGACGCCCGTGGCGGGCGCAATCGTAGATTTCTTCTGCGCCGATCTGCGGCTGGTCATCGAATTGGACGGAGGAGTCCATGTCCTGCGCGAGGCGGAGGATGCAGTGCGGGATGCAAGATTGACCCGGGCGGGTTTCACGACCCTGCGCTTCGGCAATCAGGCCTTCCTGCGCAATCCGAATGTGGTGCTGGAAGCGATCCGCCTCCATGCGGTGGCGATACGGAGACAGCCCCCTCATCCGTCAGGCTCCGCCTGACACCTTCTCCCCCGAGGGGAGAAGGAAGCCCGCCGGAAGCGATCCCGGCGGGCGCTACCTCAATCCAGCAGCGACAGGATCACCCCCGTCGCGATCGCGGCCATCACCACGTCACCGGTATCCGTCCGGTAGTAGCCGTAGCCGCGCGGCGGAGGAGCCCAGCCGTAGCGGCGGTAGTCACGGACGTACCAGCTGCGGCGATAGTCGTAGGGAATCACCGCGCCGCGATACCAGCGCCGGTGGCGACCCCAGGCGTTGCCGTACGGCGGTCCATAGCGGCGGCGGCTGTCGCGCCACTGGTCGCGCTGGCCGCGTCGCCAGTCGCGATAGCGTTCGCGCTCGGTATAGCGGCCGCCGTCGCGCCAGTTGCGGTCGGCCCGGCGCTCCCAGCGCTCATATCGTCCGTCGCGATCGCGGTCGCCGCGGCGCCAGTCCTGGGCGGAGGCGGCCATCGGCGCGGCCAGGGTGGCCAGCGACAGGGCGCCGATCATCAGGGATTTCATCATCTGAACGTCTCCTTCGTCTGGAGCCGCGGGTCGTCTTTCATCGGAGCCCGCGACGTGAGACCCGACAAGACCGGAATTCTGCTCGCGCCGCCCTGAACCGGCGCTGAACGGGTCCTTAAGGGAGGTCTTCCGACCGCCGGCCGAACAGGTCCGCGCTCTCGTCCGCGCCCTCCACGACTTCCCGCGCCAGCGCCCGTGTCACCGGCCGGTGCACGGCGTCCAGTTGTTCGACCGCCGCCGCCGCCGCCGCTGCCGAACGGTCGATCCGCCGCAGCAGATAGGGGATCACGTCCTTCGCCGGCCGGATGCCCCGTTCGGCGAACCGCGCCTCCAGCATGGCGGCCAGCACCGCGTCGTCGGGCGCCTCGACCGGCACGGTCCGGACCGCGTCCAGCCGCGAGCGCAGGTCGGGCAGGGCGGCCGTCCACGCCGACGGCGGCTCGCGCGAAACCAGCAGCAGGGCCCCGCCGGGCGCCTGGGCCAGGTTGATCAGGTGGAACAGGGTCTCGTCGTCGACTCCCATGGCGTCGTCGAGCAGGACGGGCCGCCCCTCCAGCTCCAGCGGGTCGATCAGCGCCGCCTCGGCTCCATGCGGCGCCACGGCGCCGACCCGCTCGGCCCAGATCTGCCCCAGCCGGCTCTTGCCGCAGCCTTCCGGCCCGCTGATCGCCATCACCCCGCCGATCAGGTTCGGCCAGTCGGCCAGCGCCAGATGGGCCGGGCGGTTGCAGTCCGAGATCACGAATCCCTCGGCTCCCTCGGGCAGGTCGCGCTGCAGCGGCAGCCGCATCTGGTCGGGAGGCGAGGGGCGGGCGGTCATTGCATCCATCATAGCAGACCCGCGCCGGGGTTCCGCTCCCCGCGGTGGACAAGCCGCCGAGTCTGTGGACGCCGGAACACGACAATCCCGGGCTGCCAAACCCTGCCATCCCGTACCCCACACCCTGTCATCCCGTACCCTTGGCCCCGGGCCGGGCGAGGGTCAGCCTGGCCGATCGGTCGTATCGGTGGTGTCGAGGCGAAGCGCGCTCCCAACGCCCCGCCCGCCGGAAAATCCATGAAAAGCAACGGACAACCGCCCGCCGTCGCGCCTGCGACCGAAACTGACGCATCCGTCCGCCATACTTCCTGAAGTCAGGTCGCGACGGTCTTTGGCAACTTCACATGACCGGATTGCAGTTTTCCGGCGCCACCCCGGCCATCTCGACCATCCGACCCGGTGAACCTTGACTTTCGGGGGGGATAATGCGCCCTTCCGGCCTCCCGATTTGAGGCCTCCCCGGCCCGTATTCCAAGACGAACCGACCATGCACGCCTACCGCTCCCACACCTGCGGCGCCCTCCGTTTGGCCGACGCGGGCTCCAATGTTCGCTTGTCAGGGTGGGTGCACCGCAAGCGCGACCACGGCGGCCTGCTGTTCGTCGATCTGCGTGACCACTACGGCCTGACCCAGCTGGTGCTGCACCCGGAGACGCCCGGTTTCGAGGCGGTCGAGCGCATCCGCGCCGAAAGCGTCATCCGCATCGACGGCGAGGTCGTCGCCCGCGAAGCCTCGGTGGTGAACCCGAACCTGCCGACCGGCGAGATCGAGATACGGGTCCTGTCGGTCGAGGTGCTGTCCGAAGCCGCCGAACTGCCGCTGCCGGTCTTCGGCGAGCCGGAGTACCCCGAGGACATCCGTCTCAAGCACCGCTACCTCGACCTACGCCGCGAGACCCTGCACAAGAACATCGTCCTGCGCTCGAAGGTGATCTCCTCGATCCGCCAGCGCATGGTCGGCCAAGGCTTCCTCGAGTACCAGACCCCGATCCTGACGGCGTCGTCGCCGGAAGGCGCGCGCGATTTCCTGGTGCCGTCCCGCCTGCATCCGGGCAAGTTCTACGCCCTGCCGCAGGCCCCGCAGCAGTTCAAGCAGCTGCTGATGGTCTCGGGCTTCGACCGCTATTTCCAGATCGCCCCCTGCTTCCGCGACGAGGATCTGCGCGCCGACCGCTCGCTGGAGTTCTACCAGCTCGACGTCGAGATGAGCTTCGTCACGCAAGAGGATGTTTTCGCTGCCATCGAGCCCGTCATGCACGGCGTGTTCGAGGAGTTCGCCGACGGCAAGAAGGTTGATCCCTATCCCTTCGTCCGCATCCCCTACCGGGACAGCATGGCGAAGTACGGCACCGACAAGCCGGACCTGCGCAACCCGATCGAGATGCAGGACGTCTCGGTGCATTTCCGCGACGGCGGCTTCGGCCTGTTCAGCAAGATCCTCGCCGCCGACACGAAGAACGCGGTGTGGGGCATCCCCGCGCCCAAGGGCGGCAGCCGCGCCTTCTGCGACCGTATGAACTCCTGGGCCCAGGGCGAGGGCCAGCCGGGGCTGGGCTACATCTTCTGGTCCGAGGACCAGGGCGCCTGGGGCGGCCCGATCGCCAAGAACCTCGGCGCCGAGGCGACCGACGGCCTGATGAAGGCGCTGGGCATGGGGCAGGGCGACGCCGCCTTCTTCGCCGCCGGCGACCCGGGCGTGTTCCACAAGTTCGCCGCCAACGCCCGCATCAAGCTGGGTCAGGACCTCAACCTGATCTCCGACGACGAATTCCGCTTCTGCTGGATCGTCGACTTCCCGATGTTCGAGTGGTCGGAAGAGGAGAAGAAGGTCGACTTCTCGCACAACCCCTTCTCGATGCCGCAGGGCGAGCTGGAGGCGCTGGAGACGAAGGACCCGCTCGACATCCTCGCCTACCAGTACGACATCGTCTGCAACGGCTATGAGCTGTGCTCGGGGGCGATCCGGAACCACAAGGCCGAGATCATGCTCAAGGCCTTCGAGATCGCCGGCTACGACGCCTCGGTGGTCGAGGACCAGTTCGGCGGCATGCTCAACGCCTTCCGTTACGGCGCGCCCCCGCACGGCGGCCTCGCCCCCGGCATCGACCGCATCGTCATGCTGCTGGCCGGCGAGACCGCCATCCGCGAGGTCATCGCCTTCCCGCTCAACCAGCAGGGCCAGGATCTGCTGATGAGCGCGCCGTCGGATGCGGCCGAGCGGCAGTACAAGGAATTGCACATCCGTCCCGCCCTGCCGCTCAGGGGCTGAAACGAAAAGGCCCCGCCGGAGCGGGGCCTGGTTTCCTAGTCGCTGCTGGCGACCACGAGGTTGCGGCGGCGGGGCGGAGTCGGCGGGGCGGGCGGCCGGGGCGGCGTGATCCGCAGGCTCGAGACCCGGCACGCCCGGGCGCTCAGATTGCGGGGCAGGCGGGTGCCGGCGTCGCCGCAGGCCCGCCCGACCTGCTCCTGGGTCAGCCCGTGCGTGCGCGAGAGGTCCGTGCCGCGGATGTCGGTGCGGTTCATCTCGGCGTCCTCGAAGTTCGCCCCGACAAAGGAACCGCCGGTCAGCCGCGCCCCGTTCAGCGTCGCGTCCGAGAAGTCGGCCCCGCGGAAGTCGCCGTTCGAGAGGTTCGACATGCTGATGTCGGAACCCGAAAAGTCCGTGCCGCGCGCGCTGACATTGGCCAGGGTCACCGCCACCATCTCGGCGCCGCTGACGTCGGAGCCGCTCAGGATCGCGCCGTTCAGGTTGACGCTGACCAGCTGCGCGCCCGACAGGTCGGCGTGGGCGAACCGGGTGCGAACCATCGTCGCCCCCGACGCATCGACGCCGGACAGGCTGGCGCGGCTGAAGTCCGAGTCAGTGAAATTCGCAGCCGCCAGCGTCGCGCCGTCCAGGTCGGCGCGGCTGAAATCACTGCCGGAGAAGTTGGAGCCCATCAGCTCGGCCCCGCGCAGGTCGGACCCGACCAGGGTGGCGTTGGTGAAGGTCGCGCCGTGGAAGGCGGCTCCGGTCAGGTCCCGGCCGGACAGTTCGCAGCGGTTGCAGGAGCCGCCCAGCGAAACCATCCGCGCCACGTCACGATCCTGGAATCCGTACTGCAGCCGGATCTCGGCCGCGGCCGGCGTGGCCATCAGGGCGGCCATGGCGGCGCCCGCGGCCAGACTGGCGGTTGTGAGGCGGCGGATCAGGGGCGAAGCGATCTGGGTCACGTTGCTGTTCTGCCTCCAAACCCCGGCAAACCCTACTTAAATCGCGGTAAGGTGCAGGGCGGTGTCGGGACCGGATCAGCAGTGCGGGATGGTCAGGCCGGCCGGCAGCTGGGTGGCCTCGTCGCCACACGCCTGGTTGAGGCGGCTCTGGCTCAAGCCCGTGGCCCGCTCGAGCGACGCGCCCGCGAAATTCGCCCCGTTAAGGGTCGCGCCGCTGAAATTCGCGCCGTCCAGATAGGCCCCGACGAAGCTGGCGTTAGTCAGGTTCGCGCCGGCGAAGCTGGAGCCCGAGAAGACCCCGCCATAGGCTTCCACGTCGCGCAGGTCGGCGTTGGAGAAGCGCGTCCGGTTCATGACGGCGAGGCTCAGGTCGGCCTGCCTCAGTCGCGCCCCGTTCAGGTTCAATCCCCGGGCCTGGAGGCCCGATAAATCGCCCTGGAACAGGTTGCAGCCGGCGCAGCTGGCGCCGCCGCGCACACGGGCGATCTGACCCGCGTTCTGGGCCACGGCGGGCAGAGCCGCCGTGGCGGCGGCGAGAATGACGACGGCGGTCAGGATCGGCTTCATGGCGGGCTCCGTGTCTCGCACCCTGCGGTGCAAGTCCCACGCCACACTGGCGGATAATCGTTGATTATCCCTGCATGGACGGGGCGGCGCCGCAGGTGTCGCAGATCCAGCCCGCGCCGCGATGCTGGAGCGAGAAGTCGCCGCATTCCGGGCAGGCGGTGGCCTCGCTGGCCGAAGTCGCGGCCAGTTGGGGCTCCCGCTTCTGTCCGAACGGCAGCACGACCAGATTGTCGGGCGCCGCGCCCCGCGCGAAGCCCTTGGAGATGAACCGCGCCGCCGGCACCGCTTCGGGTGGCCCGTCATCGCCCGCGCCGCCGCCGAGACCGTCCGCGTTCAGCCCCTCGGGATCGGCGTTGGCCAGTTCGTGACGGTCCAGATAGGAAACGCCCAGCTCGCGGAAGATGTAGTCGAGGATCGAGGTCGCCGACTTGATGGAATCGTTGCCGGTGACCCGTCCCGCCGGTTCGAACCGGGTGAAGACGAAGGCGTCGACGAACTCGTCCAGCGGCACGCCGTACTGCAGGCCGATCGAGATCGCGATGGCGAAATTGTTCATCAAGGACCGGAAGGCGGCGCCTTCCTTGTGCATGTCGATGAAGATCTCGCCCAGTTCGCCGTCGTCGTACTCGCCGGTGTGGATGTAGACCTTGTGGCCGCCCACCGCGGCCTTCTGGATGTAGCCCTTGCGGCGGTCCGGGAGCTTGCGGCGGGTGCGATCGCGCTCGACGACCTTTTCGACCACCCGTTCCACGGCCCGGGTCTCGGGGTCCCGCCGACGCTCGCGGGGCGCGTCGGCTTCCGGCAAGTCCAGCAACGGGCCGCAAGGGGCGGGGCCTCGACGCAGCCGTATGGCGCGGCGTCCTGCGCGGGCCGCGTCGCCGAGAAGGCGGACAGCCTGGGCCGGAGTGGCGCGCCAGTCGAGCGGCGTCGCCGCCGTGTCCGGCGCGGCGCTGGCGGTCTCAAGCATGCCCCGGAGCCGGACCTCCAGGGCGGCGGGGTCCGCCAGCACCGGCCGGAGACTCTCCGGCGCGTCGGCCCAGGTGGAGAGGTCGCCGTGTCCGAAGGCCCAGGCCTGGGCCTCGGCCACAGCGTCCGGCGTGAAGCCGAGGCGGATCAGGAGCTCGCCGTCGCCGCCATCCTCGACGCCCAGCACGTCCCGGACAAAGCCCGCGTCCAGGACCGGGGCGCGGAAGGCGTCCTCCAGCCGCTCTACCCGGGCCAGCGCGGCCTCGATCGCTTCCAGCTCCAGGTCGGTGAGGCCGCGGGTGCGAAGGGCCATGTGGTCGACGCCGGGGGCCCCGGCCAGCGTCCTTCGCCCCAGCAGATGGCGCTCGGCGGATTCGATCTCGCCGCCCGCCGCCATGATGGCCTGCGCCAGCGAGGGCCGCAGGCGCCGCGCCATCTCTCCGTCGCGGGTTTCGAACGCCTCCGCCGCCGCCAGGGGCGTCAGGCCCAGCCGCAGGCTCGCCTCCGCGTCATCGACGAACAGTCCCGACGACGCCCCATGCTCCGCCGCCAGTTCCGCCAGGTCGGCGGCAAGGGCCTCGGCCTCTTCGAAGTCGCCGCACAGCGCCAGGTCGGCGAGGCCGCCGAGGCCGAGGGAGAACGGAACATCCGCGTAGGCCCGCGACCACAGCCCGACGAGGGCGGAGAACGCGGCGCCGAACTGCTCGCCCGCGAGCGCATGCAGCATGGGCAGGGACAGCAACACGGCGGGTGCGGCCGAGAGCGCCGTCAGGGCCTCGGCGGCCTCGGCCTCGAAGGTTACGATCAAATCCCCATCCATCGCCGCCCCGGCGGCCTGAACGGCGACGGGCGCCCCGGCGGCGATCAGGTCACGGTCCGCCAGGGCCACCATCGGCGGGAGGGTCGGCGCGGCGAGGGGGCTAACCTCGAACGGCTCGCCGGCGATGGCTCGGAGGATGTCGGCGTCGGCCGCGCCGGTCCGGCGCGCCGCCAGGGCCGCGCGCGCCAGGGCCGGATTGCGCGAGGGGTCGGCGCAGTCTCCCGGCGGCCCTTCGCAGCGGCTGACCGCGTCGGCGACGGCGTGGAGCGAGGCGGCGACGGCCTCGATGGCGTTCGCCGCGAGCCTGGCGGCGCGGCGAACGGCCATTTCATCGGCCAGCCGCTTGCCCGCGGCGGGATCGGACAGGTCCAGACGGCCCGGCGCGGTGGCGACAGGTGCGGCGGGTGTTGCGAGACCCAGAAGCAGCGTCGCCCTGACTTCGTCCGCCGCCACGCCCTCGAGTCCCAGCTGCTCGGCGAAGCGGCCGGCGCCCTCGGCCAGCGGGTCGTCCCCGCCCGGATCGAAGCCCTCCGCCTCGGCCCAGTCCAGCCATGCCTCGACCTGGGCGTCGGGCCAGTTTTCCGGAGCGCGGACCGTGGTGAGCCGGTCCGCGCGTTCGATCTCGCGCCGGGAACGACGGGCAAGGGTGGCAAGCAGGGCGAAGCGGAACGGCGGGCGCATGCGACGGTCTCGACGAAGCTGGAGCCGATGCTAGCCCTCCTTGCGGCTTTCGCAATAAATCTGGCGTCTCGCGGCGAGGTTACCCCCAAGATGTTGAGTTGCGATGACGCCGCGCCCCGCTGGACGGGTCGCCCGGAGCTTTCTATGATCGCGCCGACGTCGCCAGCCTCCTTGCGCGACCTGAATGAGTGGATTTCCGACGTGCTAGGCAAGATCTTCGGCTGGACCAGCGGCGCGACCCTCGGCACGCTGTTCACGATCGCCAAGCGCGGCGAGCCGGTCGGCACGGACGAGTTCGGAAACCGGTATTATCAGGCGCGCGACACCACCAGCTACGACGGCCGCCGCCGCCGTTGGGTGGTCTACAACGGCTACGCCGACGCCTCGAAGGTGCCGCCCGACTGGCACGGCTGGCTGCACTACACCTACGACGAACCGCCCACCGAGCATCCGCTGCCGCGACGGTCGTGGGAGAAGGATCACCTGCCGAACCTGACCGGCACCCCCATGGCCTGGCGGCCGCAGGGGTCGCTCGCCGCCGAGGGCCGGCGTCCCGCCGCCACCGGCGACTACGAAGCGTGGCGGCCGGAATGACCCGCAAGGGGGCGATCGTGGCCGGCGTCACCGCCGTCGCGCTGCTCGCGTCGGGCGCGGTGGTCGCGTCGGCGCTGAATGACCTGCCGCAGGACGCCCAGCCGGTGCAGAACCCGACCGCCGAGCTGAACCGCCAGCCGACACCGCCGGCGCCGGCTGCCCAACCCGTGCCGCAGGAGCCGGCTCCCGAGGCGGAACCCGCGCCGGCCCGACCCGTCGCCATAACGCCGCCGGCTCCGGTGATCGTCATCGCGGAAGACCCGACGAACGCAGAGGATGAGGTCGAGGACGCGGAGGAGGAGACGGAGGAGCGCGTCGAGGTCCCGACCGAACCGGCGGCCCCTCCCGGACGCCGTCAGCGGCGCCGCGTCGCCATTGTCGAGGCCGTCGACAAGATCACCGCCGAGACGATGCGGTTCGAGGTCGAGGTCGGCGGTCGCCCGGTTCGCTTCCAGAAGACCCTGATCTTCACAGCCCGGGCGTGCGAGGTTTCCGCGTCCGATGAACTGGTCGAGGACTCGATCGCCTATCTTGAGGTCAGCCTTCAGCCGCGGGGGGTCCTGCAGGCATCGGAGCCGCGCCAGATATTCCGCGGCTGGATGTTCGCTTCAGCGCCCGCCGTCAGCGGGCTGCAGCACCCGATCTATGACGCCTGGGTGGTCGGCTGCAGGGCGTAGAACACGGCCTCCGGGCCGGTCATGGACTCGAACAGCGACCGTGTGTCGGGGCGGACCTCCCGTGCCGTCGCCAATAGCTCAAGGTAGGTGGCCTGCGGCGTTTCCACGGCCCCGAACTGGGTGAGGTGCGCGGTCAGGAACTGCGCGTCCAGCAGCCGCCATCCGCCGCGCTTGAGCCGCGCCACCAGATGCACCAGGGCCACCTTCGAGGCGTCGCGCTCGCGGCTGAACATGCTCTCGCCGAAGAACGCCCCGCCGAGGGTGACGCCGTAGAGGCCTCCGACGAGGCGCTCATCAGCCCAGCACTCGATTGAATGGGCGTGGCCGCGAGCGTTCAGCTCGGCGTAGAGGCGCCGTATCGGCCCGTTGATCCAACTGTCCTCCCGCCCCGGAGCGGGCGCGGCGCAGGCGTCCAGCACGGCGGCGAAGGCGGTGTCGACCCGGACCTCGAACGCCCCGCTCCGAACGGTCCGCCTGAGCCGGCTGGGTATCTGGAACTCGTCCAGCGGAATGATCCCCCGCTGTTCCGGCTCGACGAGGAAGATGCGGGGGTCGTCCCGCGCCTCGCCCATGGGGAAGACGCCGGTGGCGTAGCAATTCAGGAGTTGGTCGGGACCGAAGCCGCCGAATGGCCCGCTGGCGCTGAAGCCGGGCTCGTCCACCGGATCAGGCGTCGCCCTTCTGACGCTTCGCCCAGTGTTCCAGCCAGTGGATGTCGTAGTCGCCGGACAGGATGTCCGGCTCCTGCAGCAGCTTCTGGAACAGGGGGATGGTGGTGTCGATGCCGCCGACGACCATCTCGCCCAGCGAACGCTTCAGGCGCGCGATGCATTCCTCGCGGTCGCGACCGTGGACGATCAGCTTGCCGATCAGGCTGTCGTAGTAGGGCGGGATCGAGTAGCCGGCGTAGATGGCGCTATCCAGTCGCACGCCCAGGCCGCCGGGGGCGTGGAAGTCGGTGATCGTGCCCGGCGAGGGGGTGAAGGTCTCGGCGTTCTCGGCGTTGATGCGGCATTCGATGGCGTGGCCCTCGAAATGCACGTCCTCCTGCGTGAACGACAGGGGCAGGCCGGCGGCGATGCGGATCTGCTCGCGCACCAGGTCGACGCCGGTGATCATTTCCGTAACCGGATGCTCGACTTGCAGGCGAGTGTTCATCTCGATGAAGAAGAACTCGCCGTCCTCCCAAAGAAATTCGATGGTGCCGACGCCGAGATAGCCGATCTTGCCGATGGCCTCGTTGACGGTCCGGCCGATCTGGGCGCGCTCGACGGCGGAGAGGGCCGGCGAGGGGGCTTCCTCCATCACCTTCTGGTGGCGGCGCTGCAACGAGCAGTCGCGTTCGCCGAGATGGACGACGTTGCCGTGGCTGTCGGCGATGACCTGAAGTTCGATGTGGCGGGGCTTCTGGAGGTAGCGCTCCATGTAGACGGCGCCGTTGCCGAACGCCGCCTGGGCCTCCGACTGGGCGGTCTGTACGGCCTCGACCAGATCATCGGGGGTCAGCGCGACCTTCATGCCGCGCCCGCCGCCGCCGGCCGCGGCCTTGACGATCAGCGGGAAGCCGATGGTCTTGGACGCCTTGACCGCGGCCTCCACCGTCTCGACCTCGCCGGCCGAGCCGGGCACGCAGGGGATGCCAGCTTCGAGCACCGTCTGCTTGGCGGTGATCTTGTCGCCCATGATGCGGATGTGCTCGGGCTTGGGCCCGATGAAGGTCATGCCATGGGCTTCGACGATCTCGGCGAAGCGCGCGTTTTCGGACAGGAAGCCGTAGCCGGGATGGATCGCCTGGGCGCCGGTGATCTCGGCCGCCGCGATGATCGAGGGAATGTTCAGATAGGATTTGGCGGCCGGGGCCGGACCGATGCAGACGCTCTCGTCGGCCAGTCGGACCCACATGGCGCCGCGGTCGGCTTCCGAGTGCACCGCGACGGTGGAGATGCCCATCTCCTTGCACGCCCGGTGAATCCGCAGGGCGATTTCGCCGCGGTTGGCGATCAGGACCTTGGTGAACATGGGCTTACGCCTCGAGCAGGACGAGGGGCTCGCCGAACTCGACCGGCTGGGCGTCACCGACGAGGACTTCCTTCACGACGCCGTCGCGCGGGGCCTGGATCGGGTTCATCGTCTTCATGGCCTCGACGATCAGCAGGGTCTGGCCCTTCTTGACCTTGTCGCCGGGCGCGACGAAGGGCGGCGCCTCGGGCGAAGCCTGCAGATAGGCGGTGCCGACCATCGGCGACTTCACCTCTTCGCCCGAGCGGGCGACGATGGTGGCCGGATCGGAAGGCATCGCGGCCTGAGGCGCGGCCGGGGCGGCGGCCACGGGCGCGGGCGCGGCGGCCGGGGCGTATTGCACCGGGGCGGCCATGGTCACCTCGCGGGCGACGCGGATCTTCAGATCGCCGCGCTCGACCTCGATCTCGGTCAGGTCGGTGTCGTTCAGGATGTCGGCGAGCGACCGCACCAGGGCGGTGTCGATCTCGTCGTTCTTGAGCTTGGGCGCGGACGTCTTGGGATCGGCCATGGGAGCCTCTTGTTACCTTCTAAACCGAACGGCCGGCGACGGCGCGGTGTTCCTGCGCCAGCCGGAGAGCGGCCTTGACGGCCAGTTCGTAGCTGAACGGGCCGAAGCCCGAAACCACGCCGGCCGCGACCGGCGAAATATAGGAGCGGTGGCGGAAGCGCTCGCGCGCCGCCGGATTGGACAGGTGGCATTCGACGACCGGAATGCTCAGGGTCTTCAGGGCGTCCAGCAGGGCCACGGAGGTGTGCCCATAGCCGGCCGGGTTGATGACCAGGGCCGAGGCCTTCTCGCGCGCCTCATGGACCCAGTCGATCAGCTCGCCTTCGTGGTTGGTCTGGCGGAAGACCACGGCGGCGCTGTCGGCGGCCCGTTCGCACAGCGCCCGCACGTCCTCTAGGGTCTCGCGCCCATAGATGTCCGGCTCGCGCACCCCAAGCAGGTTGAGGTTCGGGCCGTTCAGGACGTAGAGGACGGGGGTGTCGGGCATGCGCTCGAGGTTATGACATCCGGCCGCGCGGATTCGGAGCGGCCTTTTAGCTGAGGCGTGGCGGTAATCAAACCACCCGCCGGAGAGATTGACGTAGCGTCATGCGTATTCAGGTCAATGGAGAACCGCGGGAAGTCGCGGCGGCGACGGTTCTGGCGTTGGTGGAGGAACTCGGGCTGGACGTCCGGAAGGTGGCGGTCGAGCGAAATCTGGAGATCGTGCCGAGGTCGCTGCACGGCGCCACGCCGATCGCGGATGGCGACCGTGTCGAGGTGGTCCAGTTCGTCGGCGGCGGTTGACCCGTTCTTATCGCGGATCCTCCAGATCCCGGAGGTCGCGGCCACGGGTCTCCCGGCCCACCACTGCAATCAGGCCGAGGGAGACAACGGCAAGGCCGCCGACGGCCGCCGCCGCGGCGCCGAGCGGAGGCGCAATCGCGAGCACGCTCAGTCCCTGAGCCGCCAGACCGCCCAGCTTGCTGCAGCCGGCGATCCAGCCGGTTGCGCGGCCGCGGATGCGCAGCGGATAGTTCTCAGCCGTGTAGGGCAGGATGATCGCGATGACGCCGCTGGAGCCGACGATCAGCAATGCCAGCGGGACGACCGGGTTGGCGAGGACGTCGACGCCCATGCCGCGCAACAGCAGGCAGAACAGACCCGCCGCCGTGACCCCGAGCATCAGGGCCAGCGCGCCCCGTGTGCTCCACGCGCTGTAAAGCCAGACCGACAGCAGGATCGTCGGGGCCGCGATCAGGGTCGACTTGGCGATCAGGGCTGACGCCGCCTCGACGCTGCGGCCCTCGGCGACCAAGGCGCTGGGCAGCCACAGCAGGACGCCGAAATTGACCAGACCCCAGGACAGGGCGGCAAGGGTCAGGGCGATGGTGATGGCCAGGTGGCGGCGATCCACGGGCGGGAGGTGGGAATGGCTCTCCTCGACGGGCGCCGCCACGACGGCCTGAACCCGCGCTCCGAACCGGGCCATCATGGCGCGCGCCTCTTCGCCGCGCCCGACATGCTGGAGGAATCGCGCCGATTCCGGGAGCAGGGGGCTGAGGGCGATCAGCAGCAGGCCGGTGGGCATGTTCAAGAACCACATGACGCGCCAGCTCCAGACCGGCTGAAGCCAGGCCGACAGGGCGCTGGCGGCGAAATAGCCGCCGATGGCGCCGATGCCGCCGACGAGCACCAGGGCCCATCCCCGGTGTTTGGTGGGCATGATCTCGGCCAGAAGCGCATAGGCGACGGGCAGCATGCCGCCCGCGGCGGCGCCCATCAGGAAGCACATGCCGACGTTCCACCAGAAGTCCGGCATGGCGCCGCAGATGGAGGTGCCGACGAACATCACCGAAGACAGCAGGATCGAAGCCCGGCGGCCGTAGATGTCGGCCAGCCAGCCCCAGACGAACGACCCGACCACGGTGCCGGCCAGGGCCGCGAACGGGAACAGGGCGACCACGGAATCGGAGACGCCATACTCCGCGCGCATGCCTGGCATGACGAAGCCGAGGCTGGCCGGCTTCATGATGTCGACGATCAGGGCCACGGAAAGCAGGGCGCACATGGCCCAGTGGGCGCCCGTCAGGGGCGCGTCCTCGGGCGGGGCGAGCACCTCCAGAGGCGCGTCCTCGCCCTCGTGCGCGGGCAGCAGGCCGAAGGCGGCGAGGGCGATGCCGACGAGGATCAGAGCCATCCCCCACCACAGGCCCGCGGCCATAGGCATGCCGACGAGCCGGAAGCCCATGTGGCGGCCCATCCAGTACATGGGCAGATGGAGGGCCACGCCGGCGGTCACGATCAGGCAGCCGAGCCAGAAGGCCCAGGCGTGGCGGCGGTCGCCGAAAACTCTGGCGATGGTCAAGACAGGTCCCCCGTTCCGGCGCGTCCGGCGATCCCGAACTAGCGTCAGGCCGCCGGTACGTCGAGAGCGTTCACTCGGGGGGCAGCGCCCGGCAGGTCGGGGCCTCCTCGTTGGGCAGGCCATAGCCGCCGAACCGCATATCGTCCGGATCGGCGGGCGCGTAGCCGGGCAGGTCGCCGTCGCCGACCTCCTGCCTGAGGGCGGCGAGCCGGTCCTTGAGGCGGGCCTCCTCGGCGGCGTGTTCGGGCTTGCCGGCGAGGTTGGTCTGCTCGTTGGGGTCGGACTGCAGGTCGTACAGCTCCCACTCGTCCGGCAATTCCCAGTGGATCAGCTTCCAGCGGCGGTCGCGCACGCCGCGGTGCGGGCGGACGCAGTGGGCGGCCGGGAATTCGAAATACTGGTAGAGAAAGTCCTGGCGCCAGTCGGCGGGCGGCGCGCCGGCGACAACGTTCTTCCAGCTGCGGCCGTGCATGTGCGGATCGCGTTCGAGGCCCGCGTAGTCGAGGAAGGTCGGGGCGACGTCGACGTTGAGGACCATCTGCTCGTTGTTGACCTGGCCCGGGGCGATCGAGGCGGGGTGGCGCACCAGCATCGGAACCTTGATCGATTGTTCGTACATCAGCCGCTTGTCGAACATGCCGTGGTCGCCGAGGAACATGCCGTTGTCGGTGGTGTAGACGATGACGGTGTTCTCGCTCAGGCCTTCCCGGTCGAGCATGTCCAGCATCTTGCCGACGTTCTCGTCCACTCCCAGCAGGACCCGATAATAGTCCTTGATGAAGTACTGGTAGTTCAGGCGCGCCCGCTCCTCCTGGGGCATGTCGGCCCGGACGCCGCGGTTGCGATAATCGGGCATGTCCGCGATCAGCAGGTCGGCCGCCCGGATGGCCCGGGGCCGGCTGGCGATGTCCTCCATGAAGGTCGGCGGCGGCGGGATGTCGATGTCGGCGAAGGCTGATTTGAAGCGTTCGGCCGGTTCCCAGCCGCGGTGCGGGGCCTTGAACTGGAACAGCAGGGCGAAGGGCGAGTCCTTCGGCCGGTCGCGCACGAAGCCCATCGCCAGTTCGCCGATGACGTCATCGGTATGACCCTGGCCGCGGGTGCGAACGCCCTGCACGTCGAGCGGCGGGTTGAAGTACTGGCCCTGGCCCGGGAGCACGGCGGAGTAGTCGTAGCCCTGCGGCGGGGTGTTGACGTGCCACTTGCCGACGACGCCGGTGTGATAGCCCGCCTTGCGCAGCATGATCGGCCAGGTGGCCTCGTGGTTCAGTAGCGGCTCGTTGTTGAAGTTCGACTCCGCCCCGTTGGTGACCATCCCATGGGCGTGGGAGTAGAGGCCGGTCAGATAGGTGGCGCGGCTTGGCAGGCACAGGGAGTTGGTGACGAAGGCGTTCTCGAAGCGGACGCCGCCGGCCCCGATGCGGTCGAGGTTCGGAGTCTTGAGGATCTGGTTGCCGTAGGCCGACATCGCCGACTGGGCGTGGTCGTCGGTCATGATGAAGATGATGTTCGGGCGGTCGCCACGCGGCCGGGCGCGCGTGGTGGTGGCGCAGCCGGCGGCGGTCAGGGCGGCCAGGCCGGTCATGCCCTGAAGCACGCGGCGCCGGTGTGTGAACTGGCTCAAGCCTTCCTCCCTGGCGGTCTCGACGCCGCGTTGAGGCAGGATTGCAGGACCTGTAACCGATTACAACCGCGGCCACGCCGCAATTTAACCAGCGCCGACGCGCAGCGCGGCTCCGATCTCCAGGTTCTCCCGATCGCGTCCGATCGATGCGGCGGCCACCAGCCGCCCTGCCTTCAGATAGCGCACCGTGGCGTCGCGGCCCTCCAGCGAACCGTCGAGGCGGGCTTCGTCCCAGTCCGCGGCGTGGCCGACGTAGCGGATGGTCACGTCGTAGTGCTGGCTCCAGAAGAAGGGCGGGTCGGTCAGTTCGCCCTCTTCGCCGAGCATGGCGAGGGCGGCCACCTGCCCCTGGCGCTCGGCCGCGACCCAGTGCTCGATCCGAACCAGGGCGCCGCCCGCGCCGGGGTAGCGGGCGATGTCTCCGGCGGCGAAGATTCCGGGGACGCTGGTCCGCAGGGCGCGGTCGACCACGATACCCTTGTCGATGGTCAGGCCCGCCGCCTCGGCCAGCCTCATCCGCGGGCGCACGCCGACGCCCAGCACGACAAGATCGGCTTCGATCGGCGGCCCGCCCGACGCGGTCAGTCGCGCGCCGTCCCAGGCCTCGACGGATCGGCCGAGGTGAAAGCGGACGCCCTTCGCCTCATGCAGACCCTGGATAAAGCGGCCGATGTCCGGGCCCATGACCCGCTCGAGCGGCAGGGCGTCGGGGGCCACGAGGTCAACCTCCAGCCCCCGTTCACGCAGGGAGGCGGCGACCTCCAGGCCGATGAAGCTGGCGCCGACCACGGCCACGGTCCGGGCCCCCTCGGCGGCGGCGATGATCGCGCGGGCGTCGGCCAGCGAGCGCAGCAGATGCACCTCGGGACGGTCGAAGCCCGGACCGGGCAGCCGGATCGGCTCGGCTCCGGTGGCCAGCAGCAGGGCGTCCCAGGCGAATCGTTCGCCGGCGGTCGAAATCACGGCCCGGCCGGCGAGGTCGATCCGCGCCGCCTCGACGCCGAGCCTGAGGTCGATGGCGTGGTCGGCGTAAAAGGCGTCGGGCTTCAGCGGGATCCAGTCCTCGGGGGCGGTCCCGGCCAGATAGTCCTTGGACAGGTTGGGCCGGTCGCAGGGCGGAGCAGCGTCGGCGCTGAGCAGGGTCAGGGCGCCGGCGTAGCCGCGTCGGCGCAGCATCTCGGCGGCGGCGAACCCGGCCGCGCCGCCGCCGACGATGACGATGCGGGCGGGGTGGGCCGAGGCGTCGGCGGTCCGGGCCGGGGCGGGCGCCGTGCGGGCGTGGACGAAGACCTGGTCGCCGACGGTTTCAACGTCCCAGCGGTCTAGGGCGTCGAAGGCGGGCGCGGCGAGGGCCTCGCCGCTGCGCAGGTCGAAACAGGCGTGGTGCCATGGACAGCGGACGGTGTCGCCGACCACGAGGCCCTCGCCCAGCGGCCCGCCGTAGTGGGTGCAGGCGCCGGAGACGGCGAAGAGGCCATCGGGGCGGCGCATCAGCAGCACCGGCTCGCCGCCGACATGGCCGGAGAGGGCGCCGGTCGCCGGGACGTCGGCCAGCGGCAGGCCCAGCGAGAAGTCGGGGCCCGAGGGTTGGGCCTGTGTCGCGCCCATGGCGTGGTGCTCCGGTTACCGGGCGAGGGCCGCCCTGTCCCTTGGATGAAGCAAGCGCCCGGATGTTCCCGGCTGCAAGTCCGGGAACCCTGGCGAGGGCCTCCGCATCCAACCGTCGACGAAGACGCCATGAGGAACCGCCCGATGCTCGCACTCAGCCCGACCGCCGCCGAGGTACAGGAGGCTTCCGCCGAACCGACCTGCCTGCCCTACAGGCGGCCGACCCGGGCCGAAGCCGAGGCGGCGGTGCGCACCCTGATCGGCTGGGCCGGCGACGATCCGCGCCGGGAGGGACTTCAGGCCACGCCGGGCCGGGTGGTGCGCGCCTATGAGGAATGGTTCGCCGGCTATGGCCAAGATCCGGCGGAGATGCTCGAGCGGACCTTCGGAGAGGTGGCGGGCTATGACGAGATGGTGCTGCTGCGGGGCATCCCGGTGGAGTCGGTGTGCGAGCACCACATGGCCGCGATCCGGGGCGTGGCCCATGTCGCCTACCTGCCGCGCGAGCGGGTGGTGGGCATCTCCAAGCTGGCCCGGCTGGTCGACGCCTATGCCCGGCGGCTGCAGATCCAGGAGCGGCTCACCGCCGAGATCGCCGATGAGCTGGAGCGGACGCTCAGGCCGCGGGGCGTGGCGGTGATCGTCGAGGCGACCCACGAGTGCATGTCGTCGCGCGGGGTGCGCAAGCACGGCGCCTCGCTGGTGACGCGGCGCTTCACCGGGGTGTTCGAGACCGGCGAGGCGCGGCGCGAGGTGCTGGCGGCGCTGGCGGGCTGACCGGGAACCTTGCGCGAGGCGGCGCATCCAACCCATAGACAAGACCGGGAGCACGCCATGCGGAAGCTGAGACAAGCCGATCACGAGGGGCTGGGCGAGGCGGAACTGGTGCGTCTGGCCCAGGCCGGCGACGGCGAGGCCTTCCGGGTCATCATGCAGCGCGGCAATCAGCGGCTGTTCCGGGTGGCGCGCGGCGTCGTGCGCGACGACGGCGAGGCCGAGGACGTGCTGCAGGAGGCCTACGCCCGGGCCTTCGCGGCCATCGGCGGCTTCCGCGGCGAGGCGGGGATGATGACCTGGCTGACCCGCATCGTCCTCAACGAGGCCCGCGGGCGGCTGCGGCGGCGGCGGCCGATGGTCCAGCTGGACCAGATCGAGGCCGCGCAGATGGATGGGGCGCAGGTGATTCCGTTCCCGAACGCCTTCGGCAGCGCCAGTCCCGAGGCCGACGCCGCGCGGGCCCAGATCCGGGGCCTGATCGAGCACGCCGTCGACGACCTGCCGGAGGCGTTCCGGATCGTCTTCATCATGCGCGACATCGACGAGTGCAGCATCGAGGAGACGGCGGCCACTCTCGATCTGAAGCCGGAGACGGTGAAGACCCGGCTGCACCGGGCCCGGCGGCTGCTGCGCGAGGCGCTGGACGCCCGGCTGGCCACCACCATGGTGGAAGCCTTCCCGTTCCTTGGGGCCCGGTGCAGCCGGATCACCGAGGCGGTGCTGGCCCGGCTGGCGGCCGAGGGGCGGCTGGTCGAGGCTCCGGGAACCTCTGCCGCGGTGTGACATCCAATCGGCAGGCGGCCGTATCTCCGGCCGCCGGACCCAAGGAGTCCCGCGATGTACAGAACCCTCATTCTCGCCGGCGTGCTGGCGCTGGCCCCGATCACCGTTGCGGCGGCGCAGGACGCCGGCCCGACCGACGCCCAGATCGCCCACATCGCCTACACCGCCGGCCAGCTGGATGTCGCCGCGGCGCAGCAGGCGCTCGAGAAGTCGACCAATGCGGAGGTACGGGCGTTCGCCGAGCTGATGGCGCGAGACCATGCCGCCGTGAACGAGCAGGCCGTGGCGCTGGTCACCAAGCTGCAGGTGACGCCGGAGGTCAATCCGACCAGCACCGCCCTGACCGAGGCCGCCAAGGCGACCCATGACCGGTTGCAGGCGCTGGACGGCGCGGCCTTCGACGCCGCCTATGTCGCCAACGAGGTCGCCTACCACCAGACCGTCAACGCGGCGCTGAGCGGGACGCTGATCCCGCAGGCCGACAACACCGAGCTGAAGTCGCTGCTGGAGACCGGCCTGACCCTGTTCCAGTCGCACCAGGCCCATGCCGAACACCTGGCCCAGTCGGTCCGGTAGGCGCGTCATGGTCAGCGCCGAACATACCCGCCGCGCGGTCCTGCTGACCGCCGCGGCCTCGGCCGCCGCCGTCGCCCTGCCGGCGGCGGCCCGGGCCAGGACCCACACCATCGTCATGGAGAAGATGAGGTTCGGACCGTCGCCGGCCGGCCTGCGGGTCGGCGACACCATCGTCTGGGTCAACCGGGACCTGTTCCGCCACACGGCCACGGCGCGGAACCAGTTCGACGTCGACCTGGCCCCGGGCGCCAGCGGCCGGACGGTGCTGCGGGCGGCGGGGACGATTCCGTACATCTGCCGCTTCCATCCCGGCATGACGGGGGTGCTGACGGTCGCCCGCTGACGACCGCATCGGTCGGAGCGCCTGAGACGATCGGGCGCTTCTCCCGGCGCGGGAGAAGGTCTATCTGGCCGGCATGACCGCCTCACAAGACACCGCTTCCGACACCTGGACCGTCGCCGGCCGGACTTTCAGCAGCCGCCTGATCGTCGGCACCGGCAAATACGCCGACTACGCCCAGAACGCCGCCGCCGCCGAGGCCGCGGGGGCCGAGATCGTCACCGTGGCCCTGCGCCGGGTGAACCTGAGCGATCCGTCGCAGCCGATGCTGGTCGACCACGTCAAGCCGGACCGGTTCACCTTCCTGCCCAACACCGCCGGCTGCTTCACCGGCGAAGACGCGGTGCGGACGCTGCGGCTGGCGCGCGAGGCCGGGGGCTGGGGGCTGGTCAAGCTGGAGGTGCTGTCGGATTCGGCGCACCTGTACCCCGACATGGTCGAGACGCTGCGGGCGCTGGAGCTGCTGGTCAAGGACGGCTTCGACGTCATGGTTTACTGCACCGACGACGTGGTCATGGCGAAGCGGCTGGAGGACGCCGGGGCGGCGGCGATCATGCCGGCGGCCTCGCCGATCGGCTCGGGCCTCGGCATCCAGAACCGGGTCAACATCCGGCTGATCGTCGAACAGGCGAAGGTGCCGGTGCTGGTCGACGCGGGCGTCGGCACGGCGTCGGATGCGACGATCGCCATGGAGCTGGGCTGCGACGCGGTGATCGCCAATACGGCCATCGCCGCGGCGAAGGATCCGATCCTGATGGCCAGCGCGATGAAGCACGCGGTGATCGCGGGGCGACAGGCCTATCTGGCCGGGCGGATGCCGAAGCGGATGTACGCCAGCGCCAGTTCGCCGATGGCGGGGCGGATCTAGCGCCGACAATCGCATCCTCTGTCCGTCATCCTCGGGCTTGACCCGGGGATCAGAGGTAGAGGCGGACTGTGCGGGAGAGGCGGCCCCCGAACCGCGCCCGTGAGACCTGCGACAGAGCACCGGATGGTCTGATCCTCGGGTCAAGCCCGAGGATGACGGCGGTGGGGGTAGGGGCCGCCAAGGGTCCGGGTTGGCAGGGTTTGCATTCAAAAAATGCAGGCGGGCGATTCCTTGAACAGACGCGCGCGCCCGATGCGGCGGTGGGGACCGGGCCTGGGGCGGCGCCGGAGAGGAACTGTGCTGTCAAAGACCAGGCCCCGTGGGGGTTTGAGCATGACAGCACGCCGGTGCGTCAGAAGCGGACGCAGGCGGCGGAAAGGGGCGGTCCGGGTCGCGCCGGAGGGGTGCGGGAGTGTTGGAATGACCCGCGAAGTGTCGGGATGACAGGGTACGGGTTGGCAGGGTTTTCAGCCGCGCAGGCTGAGCACCGAGGGGACGTCGCAGCGCCATTCGCGCAGCCGCAGGGTGATGGCGAAGGCCTCGAGTTGCGAGGCGACGCCGAGGGCCAGCACGACCCACAGGACCGGGCCGACCCGGCCGGTGGCGAAGGCCAGGCCGAACAGCAGCCACAGGCCCAGCCCGAAAGCCTTCGACAGATAGTGGTGCGGCGAGGCCTCGCGGCGGAATTTGGCGAAGCTGACGGCGTGGTTGCCGATCTCCAGCGCCGCGATCAGGGCGGCGGCGGGCCATAGCGCCGGAATCAGGCCCGGGCGCAGAACCACGACGGCGGCGACGGCGGACGCCCAGAACAGCACGTCGGCGCGGCTGTCCCACATGCGCAGGGCCGGCGTCGCGACGCCGAGGCGGCGGGCGATGATGCCGTCGAAGATGTCGGACAGGACGCCGAGGGAGAGGACGACGGCGCAGGCCGGGCCCTGACCGGCGGCGGCGAGGGCGATCATCGCCGGCCCGGCGGCGACGCGGAACAGGACGAGGAGCCAGGGGAGACGGGCGAGCATGGAGGGAGTGTAGAGCGTAGACGTGATTCCTTCTCCCCTCCGGGGGAGAAGGACGCCGTGTGGCGGGTTGGCGGAATCCGCCGCGGGGGTTAGAGCAGGCGCTCCCCGAACCGAGACCGACCATGCACGACATCCGCGCCATCCGTGACAATCCCGCCGCCTTCGTGAGCGGCTGGTCGTCGCGTGGGGTCGAGGATGCGCAGGCGGTGGTGGACCGGGCGCTGGAGCTGGATCGTCAGCTGCGCGCGGCGCAGACGGCGGGGCAGGAGGCGCTGGCGAAGCGCAATGCGGCGTCGAAGCTGATCGGCGCGGCGATGGCGAAGAAGGACATGGCCGAGGCCGACCGGCTGAAGGCCGAGGTCGAGGCGCTGAAGGGCGAGATCGCGGCGGCCGAAAAGGTCGAGGCCGAGGTCGGCAAGGAACTGCGCGACCTGTTGGCGGCGCAGAAGAACCTGGCGGCGGACGACGTGCCGGACGGCGAGGACGAGGCGGGGAACGTCGAGGTCTCGCGCTGGGGTGAGCCGCGCGAGGGCGGGCAGGCCAAGGACCACGCCGATCTGGGCGAGGCGCTGGGGCTGCTCGACTTCGAGGCGGCGGCGCGGATGAGCGGGGCGCGGTTCGCTGTGCTGAAGGGCGGGCTGGCGCGGCTGGAGCGGGCGGTGGGCCAGTTCATGCTCGACGTTCAGACGGCCGAGCACGGCTATCTGGAGGTCAATCCGCCGTATCTGGTCCGCGACGAGGCGATGTTCGGGACGGGACAGCTGCCGAAGTTCGAGGAAGATCTTTTCCGGGTTGGCGAGCACCTTCTCATCCCCACCGCCGAAGTCTCCCTGACCAACCTCGTCCGCGAGCAGATCCTTCCCGAGGACCAGCTCGCCGAGCCGATGCGGCTCACCGCCCTGACGCCGTGCTTCCGGGCCGAGGCGGGGTCGGCAGGGCGGGATACGCGCGGGCTGATCCGGCAGCACCAGTTCCACAAGGTCGAGCTGGTCTCGATCACCCGGCCGGAGGACTCCGAGGCCGAGCACGAGCGGATGGTGCGCTGCGCCGAGGTGGTGCTGGAGAAGCTGGAGCTGCCGTACCGGCGCATGCTGCTGTGCAAGGGCGACATGGGCTTTTCGGCGCGCAAGACCTTCGACCTGGAGGTGTGGCTGCCGTCGCAGGGGACGTATCGCGAGATCAGCTCGTGCTCGAACTGCGGCGACTTCCAGGCCCGGCGCATGGACGCGCGCTTCAAGCGGGCCGGCGAGAAGAAGACCGAGTTCGTGCACACGCTGAACGGCTCGGGGCTGGCGGTCGGCCGCACGCTTGTCGCGATCATGGAGAACTATCAGGACGAGGACGGCCGGATCGCCGTGCCGCCCGCCCTGCTGCCCTATATGGGCGGCGTCACCCATGTCGGAGCATGAGGCCATGAAGACCGCCGCCTGCGCCGCCCTGTCGGCCCTGACCCTGACGGCCTGCGCCTCCACGCCGGCGCCGGCCGGGTTCGATCCGGCGGCGGCGGCCTTCACCGGCTATGTTCGCTTCGCCGACGGCGAGTTCCAGCTGTATGAGCGGCTGGCCCAGGTGCGGATGCCGTTCGCGCGGCCCTGCGTGTCCGGGGTCCTGCCGCGCAATGCGCAGGAAGCGGCCGAGCAGGACCTGTCGGGGCAGAAGGTGACCCTGACGGGCCGGGCCGTGGTCTGGCCGGCGGGCGAGGTCGGGCTGAAGCACGAGGGCTCGACCGTCCGCAACCTCTGTGGCGGGGATCATGTCATCCTCGCCCGGACCGTTTCCGTGATCCGCTAGGAGCCGAATGCGCATTCTCCTGACCAACGACGACGGCATCGAGGCCGAGGGGCTGGAATGCCTGGAGCGGATCGCGCGGACGCTGTCGGACGACATCTGGGTGTGCGCGCCCGCGGTCGAGCAGTCCGGCAAGGGGCGGGGGATCACCCTGACCGAGCCGCTGCGGGTCAATTCGTTCGGCGAGAAGCGTTTCGCGGTGACCGGCACGCCGACCGACTGCGTGGTGCTGGCGGTCAACGACCTGATGCCGGAGCGGCCCGACCTTGTGCTGTCCGGGGTCAACCGGGGGCACAACGTCGGCGAGGACTGTTCCTATTCGGGGACGGTGGCGGGGGCGTTGCAGGGGATGGCGTTCGGCATCCGCTCGATCGCCCTGAGCCAGTCGCTGGAGCGGTTCCACGACGAGGTGACGGCGCATTGGGAGACGGCGGAGGCCTATGCGCCGGCGATCATCGCGCGGCTGCTGGAGCAGCCGTGGCAGCATGGCGTTGTGATGAACCTGAACTTCCCCGCCCGGCCGCCGGAGGAGGTGACCCAGGTCGAGGTGACGCGGCAGGGCTTCCGCGACATCGGCGAGATGCACGCGGTGCGGCGCACGGACCTGAGGGGCCGGGACTATTACTGGATGAGCTTCCGCGGGGCGAAGCAGGAGCATCCGGCAGGGACCGACCTGCGGGCCATGGATGAGGGCAAGATCTCAGTCACGCCGTTGCATATCGACCTGACCCACATGCCGAGCGTGCACGACCTGAAGGGCGTGCTGGGCGGGGCGCCGCCGAAGGCGGTGGCGGCGGAATGAGGCTCCACGACGACCGCGCCGGACGGCTGATCCTCGGCCTGCGCCAGCAGGGGGTGACGGACCCCAGGGTGCTGGAGGCGATGGAGTCGATCGACCGCGCCGTCTTCGTGCACGAGAAATTCCTCGACCAGGCGTGGGAGGACCAGGCCCTGCCGATCGACTGCGCCCAGACCATCTCGCAGCCCTATATCGTCGGTCTGATGACCCAGGCGCTGGACGTGCAGCCGCGCCACCGGGTGCTCGAGATCGGCACCGGGTCGGGCTACCAGGCCGCGGTGCTGAGCCGGCTGGCGCGCTATGTCTATTCGGTGGAGCGGTATCGCAGCCTGCTGAGCGAGGCGGAGCGGCGGCTGAAGGTGCTGCAGATCGACAACGTCATCACCCGGCACGGCGACGGCGGGCTCGGCTGGCCCGAACAGGCGCCGTTCGACCGGATCATGGTCACGGCGGCGTCGCCGGGCGAACCGACCGAACTGCTGCACCAGCTGAAGCCGGGCGGGATACTGGTGTGCCCGGTGGGGCGCAGTTCGGTGCAGCGGCTGCACCGCTATGTCAGTCTCGAGGACGGTTCGTTCCGGCGCGAGAGCCTGGCCGAGGTGCGGTTCGTGCCGCTGGTCGAGGGGACGGCTAAGGAGGGATGAGGGGGGTGGACGACGGGGCAGGCAACCTCTCATTAACCTTCCCGCCCAACTTTGGCGCGGTTTTATGGGTCTGGTCCGGCGGGGCAGAGTCGAGTCGAGGAGCGGGCGCATGAATCGGATCAGGGCGGGGCTGAAGGCGCTGGCGGTGCTGGGGGCGATGAGCCTGACGGCGGCGTGCGCGAGCTATCCGGCCGAGCCGCGCTATCCGATCTTCGCCGAGCCGGCCCCGGCCCGGCAGCCGGCCTATCCGGTCACACCCGCCGCCCCGGCGCCGAGCGGCGAGGGCGTCCGGGGACCGACCGATCCGGCCACTGAAGCGCCGCCGCCCGCAACCGCGCCGGTCGCCGAGATCGACGGTGGGGCGCTGGACGCGCCCGTCGGAACGACGCCGCGGTACAATACCGGGCCGACCCCCGCGGCGGGACCGGCCTCGGAGGGCTTCGCCAGTCCGCCGCCGCCCGCGTCGGGTGCGCCGGTGACGGCCGGGGCGGCTTACGTGATCCAGCCGGGCGACACCATCTCGGGCATCGGGCGGCGCTTCCAGACGCCGGTGCAGACGCTGATCGACCTGAACAACCTCGGGCCGAGGGCGGACGTGTCGCCGGGACAGCGCATCATCCTGCCGGCCAACGCCGTCGACATGGGCGGCGATCCCTACGCCACCGGGCCGTCGCCGAGCGGCGTCTATGTGCCCGACGCCGGGGTGCCGCCGCCGCCCCCGCCGCCGACGGTGACCGTGGCCCTGCCGCCGCCGCCGCGCGAGCCGGCGGCGACCGCCGGACCGGTGGGCGAGCCGCCCGCCGCGACGACGGTGACGCTGGACTGGCCGGTGCGGGGCGAAATCCTGCGGCGCTTCGGCCCCGTCGGCATGGGCGAGCGCAACAACGGGGTGAACATCGGCGCGGCCGCGGGGGCCGAGGTGCGCGCCTCGGCCTGGGGGACGGTCGGCTATGTCGGCGACGACCTGGCCGGGCAGGGGCTGACGGTGCTGGTCGTGCACCGCGACGGCTGGCGCTCGGTCTATGGCCACCTGGGTTCGGCGCTGGTGCGCGACGGCGACGTGGTGGAGGCGGGGCAGGCGATCGGCACGGTCGGCACGACCGCCGGCGACGGCCAACCCTCGATCCATTTCGAGACCTGGCGCATGCGCGGCGACGAGCCGAACGCGATCGATCCGCTGACGGTGTTGCCGCGCTGACGCGCCCTGTGTCCTGAAGCCAGACGGCGCGTTGCAATGTGAAGCGACGCGCCCTAGGTTCCGCGCCTCATTTTCAGGGCGCCGCGGGGCCCGGTATCCAGAGAACGATCGATGACTCCCACCGACGGCGGCCTGATGGCCATGTTGATCAACTTCGCGCCCATCATCATCATCGGCGTAATGGGATACCTGCTGCTGGTCCGGCCGCAGATGAAACAGGCCAAGGCCCATCGCGAGATGATCTCGGGCCTGAAGCGCAACGACACGGTGGTGCTGTCGAACGGCATGGTCGGCAAGGTGACCCGCGTCGAGAACGACGAGGCCATGGTCGAGATCGCCCAGGGCGTGAACGTCCGGGTCATCAAGGCGATGATCACCCAGGTGCGCGACCGCACCGGCGTCGCCGCCAACGACACCAAGACCATCTCCAAGGCCTGATCACGGCGCTCTGAAAGGTCGGGGAACCTCGCATGATCCATCTGTCGCGCTGGAAGGTCATCCTTCTCGCCCTGTCGTTCGTGTTCGGTCTGGTGTTCGCCCTGCCGAACATACTGACCGCCGAGCAGCGCGCCGCGCTGCCGGGCTGGGTCCCGAGCCAGGTTCTGAACCTCGGGCTGGACCTGCGGGGCGGCTCGTACCTGCTGCTGGAAGTCGACCTTCCGGCGATGCGCGAGAAGCGGCTGACCAACTTGGGCGAGGACGCCCGGTCGGTGCTGGGCGAGGCGGGGATCGAGCTCACCAACATCGCCCGCGAGGGCAACGGCGTGGTGGTCACCCTGGCCGACCCGGCGCAATTGGATCGGGCCAACGACCTGATGCGCGAACTGGTCCGGCCCGGCGCCGGCGGGCTCGCGGACCGCACCGTCCGGCGCATGGGCGACGATCGCCTGCGCTATGAGTTCACCCAGGCGGCGCTGGACAACATGGCGTCCGAGGCGGTCAGCCAGTCGATCGAGGTGGTGCGCCGCCGCGTCGACGAGACCGGCACCAAGGAGATCTCGATCACCCGCCAGGGGCCGGACCGCATCGTGCTGGTCGCGCCTGGCGAAAACGATCCGACCGAGCTGGAGCGGCTGGTCGGGCAGACGGCCCAGCTGACCTTCCAGATGGTCGAGAGCGACCCGCTGCTGATCAACGACGCGATGGCCGGCAATGTGGCGCCGCACCTGGAGCTGACCGCCGATCAGGACGGGGTGACCCCGCTGCTGATCGAGAAGCGCATCATCCTGACCGGCGAGAATCTGGCCAGCGCCTCGGTCGGCCAGGACCAGAACATGCAGAACGCCATCGATTTCCGCTTCGACAGCCAGGGCGGCCGGCGGTTCGCGGACGTGACCAGCAACAACATCGGCAAACGCTTCGCCATCCTGCTGGACGGGAAGGTGATTTCCGCTCCGACCATCCAGTCGGCGATCACCACCAACAACGGACAGATCACCGGCGGCTTCAGCATCGCGGAAGCGTCCGAGCTGGTGAAGCTGCTCAACGGCGGGGCCCTGCCGGCGCCGCTTAAGGTCGAGGAGCGCCGCACCGTCACCGCCGAACTGGGCGCCGACGCCGTGGCGGCGGGCGCGCTGTCGACGGCGGTCGGCTTCGCCATCATCCTGATCTTCATGCTGGGCGCCTACGGCCTGCTGTTCGGCGGCATCTCGGTGGTCGGCCTGCTGCTCAACGGCCTGCTGATCGTCGCCGCCATGTCGATGACCGGGGCGACCCTGACCCTGCCCGGCATCGCCGGTCTGGTGCTGACCTTCGCCGTGGCCGTGGACGCCAACGTGCTGATCTATGAGCGGATGCGCGACGAGGCGCGGGCCGGCCGGTCCGTCATCGCCTCGCTCGACGCCGGCTTCAACAAGGCCATGGGCACCATCGTCGACGCCAACCTGACGACGCTGGTGGCGGCGCTGATCATGTTCATGTTCGGGGCCGGGCCGGTGCGTGGCTTCGCCTGGACGCTGACCATCGGCGTCTTCACCTCGATGCTGTCGGCCGTTCTGGTCGCGCAGGTCGGACTGGCGTGGTGGCTGAAGGCCACCAAGCCCAAAAAACTGCCGATCGCGGAGTGATTGCGATGCGTGGATGGCCCCTCATCAGACTTCTGCCGGTCAAGACGAACCTGCATTTCGTCAAGTACGCCCGAGGCTTCGGCGTGCTGTCGGCGATCCTGTGCGTTGCCTCGATCGTCGCCTGCTTCTATCCCGGCCTGAACATGGGCATCGACTTCCGCGGCGGCGCCGCGATGGAGGTGGCCAAGCCGGCGGGACAGGTGCTGCCGCTGGACGACCTGCGCGCCGCGGTGGGTGAAACGGGCCTTGGCGACGTGCAGGTGCAGGGCATCGCGCGGGTCGGCTCCAATGTGAATGACGGCTCGACCGCGCTGCTGCGGTTCCAGGTTCCCGAAGGCCGCGACCAGACCCAGGTGGTCCAGCAAGTCGAGGCCGCCGTGACGGAAGCCGTCGGCGAGGTGACCTATTCCGGCGTCAGCGTGGTCGGTTCCAAGGTGTCCGGCGAGCTGTTCCAGTCGGGGTTGATGGCGCTCGGCCTCGCGGTCGTATTGATGTTCGCCTACATCTGGTTCCGCTTCGAACCGCAGTTCGGCTTCGGCGCCGTGATCGGCCTGCTGCACGACGTGGTCCTGACCTTCGGCCTGATCGCGCTGTTCCGGCTCGAGTTCAGCCTCAACATGGTCGCCGCCATCCTGACCATCATCGGCTATTCGATGAACGACACCGTCGTCGTGTTCGACCGCCTTCGCGAGAACCTGCGCAAGTACAAGACCATGCCGCTGCGCGAGGTGATCGATCTGTCGATCAACGAGACCCTGTCGCGGACCATCATCACCGGCATCACCGCGATCATGGTGCTGGCGGCGCTGGCCTTCCTCGGCGGGCCGACGCTGTTCGGCTTCTCGCTGGCCCTGATGTTCGGGATCATCGTCGGCACCTACTCGTCGATCTACGTCGGCGCGCCGGTCATCCTGCTGTGGGGCGTGAAGCGCGGCGGGCCGTCCGACGACGCCAAGCCGATCAAGCTGGGCATGGCCAGCCAGCCGTAAGGCCAGGGGAAAGCCCCCAAAGTCTTTCGGTGTTTGTCGGGCGCGAGCGGCGCTATGGTGCCGCTTCAACGAATCGCGCGGCGAGGGCCGACGGTTCTCTCGAAACGCTCTGGGAGGGGTGGACCATGGGCAAGCTGCTTACGAATTTCCGCACGACCGTGCTGCTGAGCCTCGTGCTTGCGGGAGTGATGATCTACGCCTTCGGCCAAGCGTCGGATGTCGGCTTTGGGTCCCAGTTTTGGCAGGCGGTGTTCCGGTGGGCTCACGTCGGCGCGGGCATCCTGTGGATCGGGCTGCTGTGGTATTTCAACTTCGTCCAGATTCGGGTGATGCCAGCGATCCCGGCCGACCTGAAGCCGGCCATCGGCAAGCATATCGCCCCGGAGGCGCTGTTCTGGTTTCGCTGGTCGGCGCTGGCCACCGTCGTTTTCGGGGTCGGAGTGCTGATCCTGAAGCAGCAGACGGAGGCCAATTACGCCCACGAGGTCATGAGCTTCGGTCTGGCGGGCGGCCTTGTCGAAGGGCAACAGAAATACATCCTCATGGGGACCGGCGTGTGGCTGGCCATCATCATGTTCCTCAACGTCTGGGGCGTGATCTGGCCGAACCAGAAGCGGGCGCTGGGCATCGTCGCCGTCGAGGACGACGCCAAGGCGAAGGCGGCGCGCGTCGCCATGCTGGCCAGCCGTATCAACATGCTGCTGTCGCTGCCGATGCTGACCTCGATGGCGATGTATCAGACCCTGTTCGGCTGAATCCGATCGTCGGCGGGTCACGACTCGCGACGGAATGGCATAAGGAAACGTCGCGTCCGTGAGGGCGCGGCGTTTTCGCATCTGGGCCCGGTCTTCGCCGGGTGAGCGGTAGAGAGTGAACCCTTCCCTCGACGAACAGGTCCGCGCGGCCGATCCCGACCGCTGGCTGTCCAGCCGGTTCGCGGCCGATGCGCAGGCGCGCGCCGATCTGGTCGCCCTGTATGCGTTCGAGGCCGAACTGCTGGCCATTCCAACCCGGGTCACCCAACCGCTGCTGGCCGAGATGCGCTACGCCTGGTGGCGGGAGCAGCTGGACGGGGTGTTCGCCGGCGTGGCGCGCAAGGGCCATCCGGTGCTGGAGGCCCTGACCGACATGGTCGCCCGGCGCGGGCTTGAGCGGGCGCCGTTCGAGGCCCTGATCGAGGCCCACATCGGCCGGGTGCACGGCGAGGCCCACGATCTCGACGCCTTCTACGTCGGCCCGATGCAGTTGGCGGCGCGGATTTTGGCGGCCGCCGAGCCGGGGGGCGCGGCCCCGGCGGGCCGGGTCTGGGGCCTGGTCCAGACGGGGCGTTTCGACGAGGCGCGCGCAGCCCTGGCGGAGGCGGCCCGCGCCGCCCGCGCCCTGCCGGTCCAAGCCTTTCCCGCCGTCCTGCCGGCGACGCTGGCGCGACGGCCCGGCGCGGGGCCGCTGGAGAAGCGGATGCGACTGCTATGGGCCGCAGTTCGCGGGCGGCTGTGACTTGATGCCCGCGATCACCGCCGGATCCCCGTCGCCGAAGAAGGCCTCGCGCGGGGCGGGCGGCGGCAGCGGATCGCCGGTGCGCCAGTCCATGAATTGGGTCGCCCACGTCGCCGCGGCGCGGTCGTAGCCGCCGGCGCCGAAGGCGGTGACCGCGCCGTGCATGATGTTGCGGCGAGCAACGCCGACGCCGAGTTCCTGCAACGCGTCGCGGAAGATGTCGTCGGCTTCGCCTCGTCGCCCGGGTTCGCCGATCGAGTACAGCCAGTCATGGACGACGGCCGCGATGGCGTGGCGGCCGAAGGGGGGGATCAGCCAGCGGCCGACTCTCGGGATCGAGGCGAAGTCGGTGACGTAGCCGGCCGGAACCCAGATGGCGCGGCCGGTGCGCTCGTTGATGTAGCCGAAGGGCTGGATGACCACGACGGTCGTGCGGCCGTCGCGTTCGCGGTCCTGCTGGTGGTTGATGGCGCAGACCAGCGGGCGATCGACGGCCGTCGGCGGAGCCGCGGCGGGGGGCAGGGCGGTGGCCGCGACGGCGGCTTCGGCGGGGGCGGCGCAGAATGACATGGCCGCCCGACTATGCCCGATGCAGGCGACGGATTCATCCACGGGCGATGCCGCTTTGCGAACGCGGGCGGCGCGGGCCATATGGGCTCCATGGCGAGACTGGGCGAGCGGACAGGACGACGGGGCGATTCGGTGGCCAAGGCCGCCCAGGGCGCGCCGCCGGTCGAGGCTCCAAAGGGCCCGCCGACCGGCCAGGCGCTGCTGGACCTGATGCGGCTCGTGCGGCGGTCGAACGCGCCGCAGCTGCCCCTTCGCCTGCTGGCGGCGATCAGTATGACGCTGGGAGGCAAGGCGCTGGGCGTTCTGGCCCCGCTGGTGCTGGGCGCGGCGGTGAACCGGCTGGCGGCGGGGCAGGGGGCGGCGGTCGGCATGGCCTGGGGCTTCGGCGCGTTCGCCATCGGCTGGGCCTTCGTGCGCCTGCTGTCGGCGATCGCGCCCAACGCCTCGGACGTGGTGTTCGCCCCGGTGCGCTCGGCGGCGCAGCGGACGGCGGCGACCGAGACCTTCGCCCACGCACTGAGCCTGTCGCTGGATTTCCACCAGACCAAGCGGTCCGGTTCGCTGTCGCGGACCATGGATCGCGGCGCGCGGGCGGTCGACTTCCTGATGCGCATCCTCGCCTTCAACCTGATCCCCACCGGGGTCGAGCTGGTGCTGGCGGCGGGGGTTCTGGCCGGGAAATACGACTGGCGGTTCGGGGCCGTGGCGGTGGCCGTGGTGGCGATCTACGCCGTGACCACCTTCGCCCTGTCGAACTGGCGGATCGAGCACCGGCGCGAGATGAACGCGGCCGACACCCAGGCGGCCGGGGTCTCGGTCGACGCCCTGCTCAACTACGAGACGGTCAAGTCGTTCGGGGCCGAGGCGCGGGCGGCGCGGGTCTATGACGAGGCGCTGGGCGACTACACGCGGGCGGCGCTCAAGGCCAACAGTTCGCTGGCGCTGCTGAACATCATCCAGGCCACGATCATGAACCTCGGCCTCGCCGTGATGGCGGTCATGGCCGGGTTCGAGGCGGCGGCGGGGCGGATGGGGCCGGGCGACGTGATGGCGGCCGTGCTGATCATGATCTCCCTGTATGCGCCGCTGAACATCCTGGGCTTCGCCTATCGGGAAATCCGGCAGTCCTTCATAGACATGGAGGAGATGCTGAAGGTGACGCGTCAGACGCCGCAGGTCGCGGACGCGCCCGACGCCGTGCCGCTGCCCCGACCGGCGGACGCGCGCGGCGCGGCGCTGGCGTTCGAGCAGGTCGGCTTCCGCCACGACGCCCGGGCCAATGGGCTGGAGGACGTCAGCTTCGTCGCGCCGCCGGGGACCACGACGGCCCTGGTCGGACCGTCCGGCTCGGGCAAGTCGACGGTCGTCAAGCTGGCCTTGCGCTTGCTCGACCCGCAGGAGGGGCGGGTGCTGATCGACGGTCTCGACGCGCGGCAGGCGACGCAGGAATCCCTACGCGCGGCGGTGGCGCTGGTCCCCCAGGACGTGGCGCTGTTCAACGACACCATCCGCGCCAACATCGGCTTCGCCCGGCCCGACGCGGACGAGGCGGCGATCTGGGCGGCGGCCGACGCGGCCGAGCTGGACGAGTTCATCCGCGCCCTGCCGCAGGGCATGGACACCATGGTGGGCGAGCGGGGGCTGAAGCTGTCAGGCGGCGAGCGCCAGCGCGTCGGCATCGCCCGCGCCCTGCTGGCCGATCCGTGCATCCTGATCCTCGACGAGGCGACCAGCGCGCTGGACAGCCGCACCGAGGCGGCGATCCAGAAGACGCTGCGCCGGGCTCGCAGCGGGCGGACGACGCTGGTGGTGGCGCACCGGCTGTCGACCATCGCCGACGCCGACCAGATCCTGGTGCTGAAGGGCGGCCGGATCGTCGAGCGCGGGGCGCACCACGAGCTGGTGGCGCGGCAGGGCGGGGAGTATGCGGCGCTGTGGCGCAAGCAGACGCGCGGCGCGAAGGCCGACCGTCAGCCGGCCTGACCGAACTTCTTCGCCACCATGTCGGCCAGGTGGGTGGTGACCTGTTCGCGTTCCCTGACGGCGTCGGCGGGGAGGGTGTTCAGCAGCCGCAGCGACTGGATGTGCACCGCCATGATCCGCCAGTCGAAGACGGCGTCCTCGGCGGAGGCGCGGTCGACCATGTCGCACAGGCTGAGGGCCACGGCGCAGATCTCGTCGAGCTCGAACGGGTGGGCGGCGTCGATGACGTGGTTGGCGGAGACGTAGATCTGCTGGAGGCTGCGCGCCGTGGCCTCGGGATCGGTCGGGGCCTCGAGCGCGGCGAGGGCGTCGATATGACGGGTGACTTCCTCCAGGCCCTTTTCGCGCAGGGCCGCGATGTTCTGCCGGGCCCGGGTCAGGGCGACGCCGACGGTGACGCCGCCCGCGCTGTCGATCAGCTTGGCGAGGCGGGACTTGCGCCGGGCGTGGGTGATGACGGTCATCGGGCCGCCTCCGCCGCGGCCTTCTTTTCAGCTTCGAACCGGGCGCGGCGGATGACGTCGTCGCGGCGTTCCTTGCCGGGCGGGGCGGTGTCGCGGAAGCGCCGGTCGGGGCCGAAATATTCGCCGACCTCGAGGAAGGGGCGGCCGTCGCGCGCCACCCAGACGATCCGCTCCAGCAGGCTGGCGGCGCTGAACGGCTTGGTGATGATGAAGTTGGCGCCGCAGTCCCGGGCCTTGGCGACCATGGTCCGGGGGATGTGGGCGGCGATCATGATGACCGGGACGAAGGCGTTGGGCGGGCCCGAGCGGCGCAGCCAGCGGACCAGGTCGAAGCCGTCCATCCCCGGCATTTCGCAGTCGACGACCAGCAGGTCGATCTCGATCTCGCGCAGGACCTCGATCGCCTCGGCCGCGCTACGCATCGAATAGCGGGTCTTGATGCCGAAGCCGAGCAGGGCGCTGGAGGTGATCTCCGCGGCGAAGGGCGAGTCGTCCACGACCATGGTGACCGCGCCGGTGAGGTTGATGATCGCGGTCTCCCGCAAGGTCTCGCCGACGACACTCATGCCACTCACCCCATCCGAGCCGCCCCCTGCAACTCAGCATGGAGACAGGGTTGCCAGACAACCCTCGCCGAACGGTTAACGAAACCTCAGCCGATGCGGCCGATGGCGTAATAGCGGTCCGCCCGGGCCTTGCGGATCTGCTCGGGCGAGAGGGCCGACAGGGCGGTCAGCTCCTCGGCCAGCGCGTCGCCGACATTGGCGATGGCCGCGGCCGGATCGGCATGGGCGCCGCCGACCGGCTCGGGGATGATGCGGTCGACGATCTTGAGCTCGAGCAGGTCGGGACCGGTGATCTTCATGGCCATGGCGGCGTCGCGGGCGCGGGCTCCGTCGCGCCACAGGATGCCGGCGGCGCCCTCGGGCGAGATGACCGAATAGATCGAGTGCTCGAGCATCAGCACCCGGCCGGCGGCGGCGATGGCGATGGCTCCCCCGGAGCCGCCTTCGCCGGTGACGGTGGCGATGGAGGGCACGCCCAGGGTCAGGCAGCGCTCGGTCGAACGGGCGATGGCCTCGGCCTGGCCGCGCTCCTCGGCGCCGAGGCCGGGATAGGCGCCGGCGGTGTCGACGAAGGTCAGGACGGGCAGGCCGTATTGCTCGGCCAGGTCCATCAGCCGGACCGCCTTGCGGTAGCCCTCGGGCCGGGCCATGCCGAAATTGTGGGTCAGGCGCGTCTGGGTGTCGTGGCCCTTCTCATGGCCCATGACCACGACCGGTTCGCCCCGGAAGCGCGCCAGACCGCCGAGGATGGCCTGGTCGTCGCCGAACTGACGGTCGCCCTTGAGCTCGACGAAATCGGTGAACAGGCCTTCGCAGAAGTCGACGAAATGCGGCCGCTGGGGGTGGCGCGCGACCTGGGTCTTCATCCACGGGTCGAGGGCGGCGTAGGTCTTCCTGCGCAGATGCTCGGCCTTCTTGCGCAGGCCCTCGACCTCGGCGTCGAACGAGCCGGAGGTCGAGGAGAGCAGATTCAGCTCCTCGATCTTCGCCTCCAGCTCGGCGATCGGCTTTTCGAATTCGAGGTAGTGCACGGCCATCAAGGCGTCCGGAACAGGCGCGCCACGCGGCGCATCGGGAGGCGGCGGAACCTAGTGGGGTCAACGCCGGGGGGCAAGCGGGGTTCAGTCGTCACGGGCGAGCGGATGTTTGTCGCGCACCACCTGGGAGAGGCGGTCGACGGCGACGTGGGTGTAGATCTGGGTGGTGGCGATGTCGGCGTGGCCGAGCAGGGTCTGGACCACGCGCAGGTCGGCGCCGCCCTCGAGCAGATGGGTGGCGAAGGCGTGGCGCAGGACGTGGGGGCTGACCCGGGCGGGATCGACGCCGGCGTCGACGGCGGACTGGTCCAGAAGCTGGGCGAAGCGGCGCGGGGTGAGGTGGCCCTTCGACGAGGACGAGGGGAAGAGCCAGGGGCTGTCGGGCGCCTTCTCCGGCCGGGCCGCGTCGCGGGCGACGAGCCAGGCCTTCACGGCCTCGCGGGCCGAGGTGTTGAGCGGGGCGAGGCGTTCCTTGCCGCCCTTGCCGCGGACGATCAGGAAGGCCGGGTCCCGGCGCACCGCCTCGACGCGCAGGCCGAGCAGCTCGGAGACGCGCAGGCCGGAGGCGTAGGCCAGCTCGACAAGGGCGACGAGACGCAGGCCGGCGGCGCCGTCGCGGGCCGAGGCGGCGGCGAGCAGGCGTTCGATCTCGTCGCGGCTGAGGGTCTTCGGCAGGCTGCGGCCCTGCTTCGGGGCATCGAGGCGGCGCGAGGGGTCGTCCCGGCGCCAGCCCTCGCCGAGGGCGAAGCGATAGAACTGACGCACCGCCGAGCGGCGTCGGGCCTGGGTGGCGGCGGACAGGCCACGCGCGCCGAGGCCGGCGTACCAAGCCTCGACGGCGGCCTCGTCGGCCCGCATCAGGCCGCCGGACAGGGTGGTCTCGGCGTCGGCGAGATCGCGCCCGTAGGCCGACAGGGTGTGGGGCGAGGCGTCGCGCTCGACCGCCATCATTTCCAGAAAGGCCTCGACCTGCGGCGTGCTCATGCGCGGGACCGCTTTGCGGCGGCGGCGCCTGGTGTAAAGGGTGGTCGGGTCATGACGCCTTGCCTGCCGCCGCCCGTTCCGCCGCCATCCCGCCGCCTCCCGCGAGGCCGGTCATGAGCGAGGTCGTTACAGGGGCCGGCCTGATTCCGGTTCATCGCCGCACCATAGCGCTGGTCGGGCTGATGGGGGTGGGGAAATCGACGGTGGGGCGGCGGCTGGCCAAGCGGCTCAACCTGCCCTTCGCGGACGGCGACATCGAGATCGAGGCGGCCGCGGCCATGACCGTGTCCGACATCTTCGCCCGGCTGGGCGAGTCGGAATTCCGCGCCGGAGAGGCGCGGGTGATGAAGCGGCTGCTGGAGGGGCCCCGCATGGTCCTGGCCACCGGCGGCGGCGCGATCCTGAACCCGGACACCCACGCCCTGCTGAAGGAGCGGGCGGTGACGGTGTGGATGCGGGCCGATCTGGAAACGGTGGCGCAGCGGGTGCAGCGACGCGACACCCGGCCGCTGCTTCGCGGACGCGATCCGCTGACCGCGCTGAAGGCGATGGCCGAGGTGCGCTACCCGATCTACGAGACGGCGGACCTGACCGTCGACGTGGCGGGCGGGGCCCACGCGCAGGCGGTGGAGGCGATATACGAGGCCCTGCAGGCCCATTTCGCCGCCTATGAGCCGGAGATGAAGGCGTGACGACGACCGTGCCGGTCTCGGGCGGCGGCTTTCGCCCCTATGAAGTGGTCGTCGGCCGCGGGCTGTTGGCGGAGCTGGGCGCGCGCGTGGCCCCGCTGGCGCAGGGGCGGACCGTGGTCATCACCGACGAGACCGTCGGCCGGCTGCACGGCAAGGCGGCGCTGGCGTCGCTGAAGGCGGCGGACGTTCACGGACGCCTGCTGACCGTGCCGGCGGGCGAGGCGTCCAAGTCGTTCAGCGAGCTGGAGCGGGTGATCGACCGGATGTTGGCCTTCCAGCTGGACCGCAAGGACGTGGTGGTCGCGCTGGGCGGGGGCGTGGTCGGCGATCTGGCCGGGCTGGCGGCGGCCCTGTTCATGCGCGGCATCGACTTCGTGCAGGTTCCCACGACCCTGCTGGCGCAGGTCGACTCGTCGGTGGGCGGCAAGACGGCGATCGACACGCCGCGCGGCAAAAATCTGGTGGGAGCCTTCCATCAGCCGCGTCTGGTGGTGGCCGACATCGAGGTGCTGGCGACCCTGCCGGAGCGGCAGCTGCGCTCGGGCTGGGCCGAGGTGCTGAAGCACGGGCTGATCTGCGATCCGGCCTTCTTCGACTGGCTGGCGGGGGACGGGGCGGCCGGGGCGAAAGGCGATCCGGGGGCGCTGGAGCGGGCCGTGGTGCGCTCGGTCGAGATCAAGAGCGCCATCGTCGGCGAGGACGAGAAGGAGGCCGGGCGGCGGGCCCTGCTCAACCTCGGCCATACCTTCGGTCATGCCGTCGAGGCGGAACTGGGTTTCGACGAGACGAAACTGACTCACGGCGAGGCGGTGGCGCTGGGCTGCGCCCTGGCGTTCCGGTTCTCGGCCGGGCAGGGACTGTGCCCCCCAGGCGAGGCGGAGCGGGCCGAAGCCGTCATCGCGGCGGCCGGCCTGCCGACGCGGCTGGCGCAGGCGGGGACGTTCCGCGCCGCGGCGCTGGTCAAGCGGATGGCGGGGGACAAGAAGGCCGAGGGCGGGCGGCTGACCCTGATCCTGGCGCGGCGCATCGGCGAGGCCTTCGTCGCGAAGGAAGTCGACGCGGCGGCGGTCAGCGCGTTCCTCGAGCGGGAGATCGCCGCCGGATGAGGATCGAGCCGCTCGTGCTGGAGAATCGCTGGGTGCGGCTGGAGCCGTTCGCGCCTGGCCTCAGGGAGGCGGTGCGGGCGGCGCTGAACGTCGACGAGGCGGCGTGGTCGATCATGGTGTCGACGGCCTACGGCGAGCATTTCGACGGGTGGTGGGACGGGTTCGTCGAGCGCTTCGACGCTGGACGCGACACGCCCTATGCGGTGCGCCGGCTGGCGGACGACCGGATCGTCGGGACCAGCAGCCTGCATGACCTGTTTCCCCAGCACCGCCGGGTAGAGCTGGGCTCGACCTTCTTCCATCCGGACGCGCGCGGCGGCGCCGTCAATCCGGCCAGCAAGCGGCTGTTGCTGCAGCACGCCTTCGACAGCGGCATCGTGCGGGTGGAGATCATCACCGACGGGATCAACGCCCGCAGCCAGGCCGCCATCGCCAAGCTGGGCGCGGTCCGCGAGGGCGTACTGCGCCGGCACAAGATCACCCACACCGGCCGGGTGCGCGACACGGTGATGTTCGCTATCACCGATCAGGACTGGCCGGACGTGCGGGCGCGGCTGGATACGCGGCTGGCGGGATTCTAGTCCACCGCCCGGCAGTCGGTGGGCTCACGGCCGTCCGCGGTCCAGCGGGCCATGATTCCCTCGCCGCGAAGCTCGTAGCCCGAGGCGCGGTACCACAGGCCCGAGGCCGCCCGCTCCTGGAACAGGTCGACCGCCTCGCCATTCGAGTTGCGCACGGTGGCCATCTCGCGCGGGTTGTCGAAATCGACCGACAGACGCTCGCCGTTGTTGCAGAGATAGACGGTGCGGATGACGCGGTTGAGCCCGCGTTGCTGAACCTCGGCCCCGGTGCGGCGGCGGGCCGTCTGCGCCGTCTGGGCCCGCTCGCGCACCGATTCCCCGTCCGTCGGCGCCTCGGCGGGTCTGGGTCCGCAGGCTGTCAGAAGGAGGGCGGCCGCGACGGCGACGGGCATCAGACGCATGGAAACAAGCCTTGCCGTGGGGGACGGGCGGTTGAACGCGCCGCTCAAGCGGCCGTTCCTTTGCGCCTGGCCCGGAAGAAGGCGCGCAGGAGCTCGGCGCCTTCGTCCGCCAGCACGCCGCCGGTCGTGGCGGGCCGCCAGTGGCAGGTCGGCTGATCGAAGAAGCGCGGGCCGTGGGCCACCGCGCCGCCCTTGGGGTCGTCGGCGCCCCAGACGACCCGGCCGATGCGGGCGTGGCTGATGGCGCCGGCGCACATGGCGCAGGGTTCCAGCGTGACATAGAGGGTGAGGCCGGTGAGGCGGTAGTTCTCCCGCTTCGCCGCGGCTGCGCGCAGGGCGACGATCTCGGCGTGGGCGGTCGGATCGTGGGCGCCGATGGGGCCGTTTCGGCCCTCGGCGACGACCTCGCCGGTGGTTTCATCGACGATCACGCAGCCCACGGGAGTCTCTCCCGTGTCCGCCGCCGCTTGCGCACAGGCCAAGGCCATGTGCATGAACCGCTCATCATGGCCAGCCATCCCCGAGACAACGACAAGAAGCCGCGCCCGCGTCAAGACGGCGACCGCGACGGCCCCCGCAAACCCTATGTCAAACGCGTCGAGGGCGCGGACGACCGGGGCCCGCCCAAGGGCGGCAAACCCTTCAACAAGGCGGGCGGCAAGCCGGGCGTCAAAGGGGGAGGCAAGCCCTTCTCGAAGGACGGCAAGCCCGCGGCCAAGGCCGACGAGGGGCCCAAGCGCAGCGAACGCATCGCCAAGGCCATGGCGCGGGCCGGCATCGCCTCGCGCCGCGAGGTCGAGCGGCTGATCGGCCTGGGCAAGGTGGCGGTCAACGGCAAGATCCTCGACACGCCGGCGACGCTGGTCACGCGCGACGACGTCATCACCGTCGACGGCAAGCCGATCGGTTCGGCCCAGGCGACGCGGGTGTGGCGCTATCACAAGCCCGCCGGGCTGCTGACCTCCCACACCGACCCGGCCGGGCGGCCGACGGTGTTCGACGCCCTGCCCAGCGGCCTGCCGCGGGTCATTTCAGTCGGGCGGCTCGACCTCAACACCGAGGGCCTGCTGCTGCTGACCAACGACGGCGAACTGAGCCGGGCGCTGGAACTGCCCCAGACCGAGCTGGTGCGCCAGTACCGGGCCCGGGCGCGCGGACGGGTCAGCCAGCTGCAACTGGACACGCTGAAGGACGGCGTCACCGTCGACGGCGTGCGCTACGGCCCGATCGAGGCGACGCTGGACAAGGCGAAGGAAAGCGAGGGGAGCAGCCCCGCCAACCTGTGGATCAGCGTCTCGATCACCGAGGGCAAGAACCGCGAGGTCCGCAAGGTGCTGGAGCATCTCGGCCTGACCGTGAACCGGCTGATCCGCCTGGCCTACGGGCCGTTCCAGCTCGGCACCCTGCCGGTCGGATCGGTCGAGGAGGTCGGGCCGCGGGTGATCCGCGAGCTGCTGGCGGAGCATATCCGGCCGGAGAACCTGCCCACCGGCAACACGGTGTCGACGCCGGCGCCGATCCCCGGACGGCGCATCTCGACGCCGATCGTCAAGGGCGCGTCGGGCTCGGCCATCTCCGATCCGTCGCGCAAGCCGAGCCGGGTGCGCGCGGCCGGAGCCGCCGCCGACGCCGCCGCCGAACGGGCCGCCCGCCCGCAGAAGAAGGCCGGCTGGGCCAAGGCCGCGCCGAAGTTCGAGCATCCGAAGAAGAATTTCACGCCCCGCGCCCGGCCCGAAGGGGAGGCGGCGGGCGGCGACCGGCCGAAGCGCGCCTTCAAGCCGCGCGAGGACCAGTTCATCGACAAGCCGCGCGGGGAGCGGTCGTTCTCCAAACCCGCGGCCGACGGCGATCGTCCGAAGCGCCCGTTCAAGCCGCGCGAGGGCGGCGCGTCCCACGGCGAGGGGCCGTCGAGCGGGTTCAAGCGCGGCGGCGGCACACGCAGCAACCCGCCCGGCGGCTCGCGCCCGCCGCGTCCGGGCGCCGGTCCCGCCGGGGGACGCGGAAGCCCGCGCGGACCCCGCTCCAGGGGCTGAGTCATGCGGATCGTCGCGGGAAGCCTGAAGGGGCGCAGCATCGTCGCGCCGGAGGGGCAGGGCACGCGGCCGACGTCCGACCGGGCGCGGCAGGCGGTGTTCAACGTGCTGGAGCACGCGGCGTGGGCCGAGCCGCTGCGGGACGCGCGGGTGATGGACGTCTACGCCGGTTCGGGGGCTCTGGGCTTCGAGGCGATCAGCCGGGGCGCGGCCTTCTGTCTGTTTGTCGAGACGGACGAGGATGCGCGCGGCGCGATCCGCGAGAACGCCGACGCCTATGGGATGATGGGCCGGACGCGGGTGCATCGGCGCAGCGCCACGGACCTGGGGGTGCGGCCGGGATCGGACGGGGAGGCGTTCGACCTCGCCTTCCTCGATCCGCCGTACCGCAAGGGGCTGGGCGAGCAGACGCTGGTCCGGCTGATCGAGGGGAACTGGCTGAAGCCGGGGGCTGTGGTGGTGTTCGAGCGCGGCTCGGACGAGCCGGAGATCGACACGCCCGGCTATGAGCGGCTGGACGCGCGCGACTATGGCGCGGCGCGGGTGCTGTTCCTGAGGATGCAGGGCGGCGCCTGAATCCGCTGGCGCGGACGCCGGTTTCGGGAGACGCTGGCGGGCATGACCCAGATCGACCGTCGCGCCTTCCTCGCCGCCGCCGGAGCCTCGGCGGCCGTTCCGTTCGCCGCCTGCGCGCAGGAGGGGAGCACGCCCGGGTGGGAGGCGCGGGCCTCGCTGCCCTGGCCGGTGCAGGAGATCTACGCCGCGGTCCTGGGGGGCAGCATCATCACGGGCGGCGGACTGGTCTCGCGCCGCGGAGAGCCGCTGCATATCGAGGACCGGGTGGCGGCCTACAACCCGGCGGCGGACGCCTGGGATGTCCTGCCGTCCCTGCCGGCGCCGCGCCACCATCCGATGTTCATCGCCACGGCGGACGACCTGTTCATGGTCGGCGGCTACGCCCGGTCCGACGCGGGCGAGTGGACCAACACCACCACGGCGTGGACGCTGGACGGCGGGACGTGGAGGGGGATGACGCCGCTGCCGTCGCCGCAGGCCGAGGCGGTCGGCGTGGCCACCGGGCCGGTGCTGCGGCTGATCGGCGGGCGTACGCCGGGCGGGGCGGCGAACGGGAATTGGAACGATCAGGCCGACACCGATCGGCATCTGGTGCTGGTCCCGGGGGCGCCCGGCTGGGAGACGGCGCGGCCCCTGCCGATGGCGCGCAACAGTGCGGCGGCGGCCGTGATGGACGGGGCCGTCTGGGTGGCCGGCGGACGCACCGTCAACGGCGGCGGCACGGGGCGGCTGGATCGCTACGATCCAGGCGAGGACCGCTGGGACACGCTGGCGCCGATCCCGCCCTCGCCGGCGACGGGACAGCAGGTCGGCGGCGGGCTGGCCATGGCGGCGGCGGGCGGCAAGCTGGTCGCCTTCGGCGGCGAATGGTTCCAGCGCCCGGACGGCGGCGTGTTCGCCGAGACCTGGATCTACGACCCGGCGGCGGACCGCTGGGAGGCCGGACCGGCGATGCGGACGCCGCGGCACGGGCTGGCCGCGGCGGCGGTGGACGGCGTGGTCTACGCCATCGCCGGCGGCGAGGTGGTGTCGGGCGGCCGGGCCGGAAGCGTGGTCGAGGAGCTGCGCCTCTAGCCGCGACCCTGCCGGAGGCTGGCCGCCATGGCCCGGGCGGCGGCGGAGACGTCGGCCCAGGTGGCGTCGAAGCCGGCCTCGTCCCCGAACCATGGATCGGCGACGGCCTGACCCTCGCGGCCGGGGACATGGTCCAGCAGCAGGCTGAGCTCGGCCGTTGCGTCCGACGGCGCGAGCCTGCGCAGGTTGGCGAGGTTGTCGTGGTCGAGGGCGACCAGGTGGGTGAAGCGGCGGAAGTCCTCGCGCCGCACCTGACGCGCCCGCAGGCCGGAGATGTCGACACCGTTCCGGAGCGCGGTCCTTTGCGCCCGCTCATCGGGCGGCTCGCCGGCGTGCCAGTCGCCGGTCCCGGCGGAGTCGACGACAAGCTCCAGCCCCAGCCGGGCGGCCTCGGCCCGCAGCGCGCCCTCGGCCAGGGGCGAGCGACAGATGTTGCCGAGGCAGACGAACAGGACGCTCGGGATCATCGCCGCCCGAACAGCTTCTCGAGGTCGTTGAGCTTGAGCTCGACGTAGGTCGGCCGCCCGTGGTTGCACTGGCCGGAGTGGGGCGTGGCCTCCATCTGGCGGAGCAGGGCGTTCATCTCGGGAGCGGAGAGAACCCGGCCGGCGCGGACGCTGCCGTGGCAGGCCATGGTGCCGCAGACCTCGCCGAGGCGTTCGCTGAGGGCGAGGGCGGCGCCGTGCTCGGACAGGTCGTCGGCGATGTCGCGGATCAGGCCCTGGACATCGGTGTCGCCGAGCAGGGCCGGGGTTTCGCGGACCAGCACGGCGCCGGCGCCGAACGGCTCGACGATGAGGCCGAGTTGGGCCAGTTCGTCGGCGCGGGCGGAGACGCGTTCGGCCTCGGCGGGATCGAGCTCGACCACTTCGGGCGTCAGCAGCGCCTGGCGGGTGACCGAGCCGGCGGCCATCTGGACCTTCATCCGCTCGTAGACGAGGCGCTCGTGGGCGGCGTGCTGGTCGACGACGACGAGGCCGTCGCGGGTCTGGGCGACGATATAGGTGCCGTGCAGCTGGGCCCGGGCGGCGCCGAGCGGGAAGTCGAGCGGGTCGATAACCTCGGCCCGTCGAGTTTCTGTCAACTGTTGATCGGCGAACACGGTTTCAGATTCGACCCGGGCTGAACGCTCGTTGAGGCCGGGCAGGACCTGGGCGGCGGCGGTCGCGGAGCCGGCCCAACCCTGCCAGCCGGTCCAGCCCTGGGCCGAGGGCGAGGACGGGCTGAAGGCGGCGCCCGCGCCCACGCCGGAATGCGGCCGGAAGCCGGCCAGGGCGTCGGCGGCGACGGTGGTCGAGGCGCGGTGGCCGGCGCCGGCGAGGGCGTGGCGCAGCGCGCCGACGATCAGGCCGCGCACCAACTGGGGGTCGCGGAAGCGGACCTCGGCCTTGGCCGGATGGACGTTCACATCGACGTAGAGCGGGTCGATGTCGAGGAACAGCACCGCCGCCGGGTGCCGGTCGCGGGCGAGGAAGTCGGCGTAGGCCCCGCGCAGGGCTCCCTGCAGCAGGCGGTCGCGGACCGGGCGGCCGTTGACGAACAGGTACTGGTGGCCGGCGTTGCCCCGGCTGTAGGTCGGCAGCCCCGCGTAGCCGGTCAAGCGGACGTTGTCGCGCTCCTGGTCGATCAGCAGGGCGTTGGCCTCGAAGTCGCGGCCGAGCAGGGCGGCGAGCCGCTTCAGCCGGCCACCGTCGCCCGGATGCTCGGCCGGCAGGCGCAGGGTGGTGCGGCCGTCCAGGTCGAGGGTGAAGGCCACCGTCTCATGCGCCATGGCCTGGCGCTTGATCTCCTCGGAGATGGCCATGGCCTCCGAGCGTTCGGACTTCATGAACTTCAGCCGGGCGGGGGTGGCGTAGAACAGGTCGCGGACCTCGACCCGGGCCCCGTGGGGGCCGGGGAAGCCGGCGGGGGCCACGGGGCGCTGGTCGCCGCCCTCAACGGTGATCTGGTGGGCGTCGGCGCTGTCGCGGGCGCGGCTGGTGATGGTCAGGCGGGCCACCGAGCCGATCGAGGGCAGGGCCTCGCCGCGGAAGCCGAGGGTGGAGATGCGCAGCAGATCGACGTCGCCGGCGTCGTCGGGCTCGAGCTTGGAGGTGGCGTGGCGCTCGACGGCCAGGGCCAGCTGGTCCGCCGCCATGCCGCAACCGTCGTCGGCGATCAGGATGCGACTGAGTCCGCCGCCGTCGGCCTGTATCTCGATCCGGGTCGCGCCAGCGTCGAGGGCGTTCTCGACCAGTTCCTTGATGGCGCTGGCCGGACGTTCGACCACCTCGCCGGCGGCGATGCGGTTGACGGTCTCGGGCGGGAGGCGGCGGATGGGCATGGAGTCGGAACTATGGGCTGATCCGCCCAGCGGGAGAAGCGCCGCCCGGCTTCGCCATGGGGTTAGGTCCGTATGATCTGGGGACAGGGGAGTTTCCGCCGCGCGTCGGCTGTCACAGGTCGAAGGGGTCGGTGGCGAGACGAGCCTCGGATTGTCTGGCGGCCCGCGGCCCGGGCTTCTTTCCGGCCCGCTCCTGCATGACGCCGGGATAGCCCTTCAACGGCGACAGCGGAGCGCCGGTCCAGATCCAGTCGGCCTGTTGGTCGAGTTGGATGTGATAGCGGGCCTCGCGACCCGTTCTGGTGGCGAACAGGCCGCGGGGGACATCGATGAACTTCGGCGAGGTCTGGCGTTCCAGAAACAGCGGCGTGCCGCAGCGGGCGCAAAAGCTGCGCGTGGCCCCGGCCTCTTCATCCCTCCAACGGCTTATGGCGTCGTCGCCGTCGAGTATGCGAAGGCGACGGCGCCACGTCCCAACCCAGGTCATGTAGGCGGATCCGGCGGCGCGGCGAGTGGCCCTTGAATGGTCGTGCCAGACCCAGAAGGCGGGAACGTCGATCTCGAAGCGTACGGTCCCGCAGGCGCAACGGCCCTCTGCCTGGACGGTGGACCGCTTCTCGGGCTCGGCGGCGGACTTTCTCATCCCGTGAGGCTGAACCAAATTCCGGCGGCTGGAAACCGGCGGACCGGCTAGCCGGCCTTCGCCTCGCGGATGGCCCGGTCGAGCGCGGCCGGCTGGATCGACTCGCTGGCCTTGCCGTTGACGAAGAAGGTCGGCGTTCCGACCAGCCCGAGCGCCGTGGCCGAGGTCTGCATGTCCGCCATGTGGCGCGCGATCTCCGGACCCGACATCGCCGCCTCGGCCTGCGTCATCGACACGCCGTTGGCGGCGAGGATGGCGTCCACGGTCGACTCCGACAGGGCAGGCGCCGCCATCAGATCGCGGAACACGGGCAGGTATTTACCTTGCCGGTGCGCGGCCTGGGCGGCGCGGGCCGCGTAATGGGACACGCCGTCGCTCGGGCCGTCGAGAATCGGCCACTCCTTGAACACGAAGCGCACGTCGGGGTGCGCCTGCATCATACGCAGCACCTCGGGAGCGGTGGCCTTGCAGCCGGGGCAGCGGAAGTCGAAGAACTCGATCACCGTCACCTTGGCGTCAGCGGGTCCGAAGGCGGCGTCCCGGCTGTCCACGGCGAGCAGGCCCGGATTGGCCGCCGCCGTGGCGTTGATCGCCGCGGTCTTCTGGCGATTCTCGACGATCTGCTGCTGCTGCGCCTTGAGATCGAGGGCGTTGCTGACCTCCTGCAACACCTCGGGATTCTGGATCAGATAGGCCCGCACGCGCGATCCGAAGTCGGTCCCGGAGGCGTAGGGCGAAACCGCGATGATCAGGGCGACCACCGAGACCGCCAGCGCCGCGGCGCCGGCCAGGTCCCCCGACAGCAGACGACGGACCAGGGACGGCGTGGGCTTCGAATCAGGCGTTTCGGTCATTCAGGCTCTCGAAAGGAGTCAGCCGCCGGCCGGAATGACGCCCGGGCGCTGGCGTTCGTTACGGCGGTCAAGGTCGTCTACGTCATCCTGCGTCGCGCCAGAAGCGAAGACGATGTCCATGGCGCGCGTCCATTCGGCCGAGCCGGGCTCCAGCATATCGCGGGCGCGCAGGGCGAACTGGGTGGCCTGCTGCCCGGCCCCGGCCGCGAAATACATCTCCGCCGACGCCAGCCGCGCCTCGCCTTCCTTGCCCTGGCTGGCGTAGGCCTGACCCAGCAGGCGCCAAGCCATGCTGTTGTCCTTCTCCAGGGCGGTGGCGCGCTTCAGGTGATCGACGGCCGCGTCCAGTCGGGCTGGATCGCGTGTCTCGATCAGGGCGTGGGCCAGGTTGATGCGCAGCAAGGGCGCGTCCGGCTTGATCTCGACCGAGCGCTGATGGGCGCCGATAGCCTCCTCAGGCCGGCCCTCCTCGAACAGGATCTGGCCCTTCAGCTCCCAGAAATAGGGATTCTCGGGCTGCTCCGTCAGCAGCGCATCGACGGCCGAGAGCGCCCGGTCGGTCTGACCGTCCCGATACCAGGCGATGGCCCGGGCGTAGCGGCCGGGCAGGGAGACGTCGGTGTCGGGATAGGCGCGGTAGGTGTCGCGCGGGTGGTCCATGAAGGCGTGGATCTTGGCCACGATCAGCGCGTGCTGGGCCATCCGTTCCGGGCTGTCGCGGTGATCGTAGTGGGGCTGTTCGGCTACAAAGCGGCGCAGGTTCTCGATGCGGTCGGACGACAGCGGGTGGCTGCGGAAATAGGGATAGCGGCGGGCGTCCGAGAACACCTCCTGGGAGCGGAAATTCTCGAAGAAGCTGACCAGGCCGCGACCGGATTCCCCGGCCGCCTCGAGCGCGCGGGCTCCGGTGTTGTCGGCCTCGCCCTCCTGGTGGGTCATGTAGCGCAGGGCGCTGAGGGTGCCGAAGTACTGGCTGTTGCCCAGCAGAACGGCGCCGGCGTCGGGCGCGCCGGCGGCGATCGCCAGTGCGCCCAGCGCCATGGTCATCAGCATGGGCTGCATGCCGGCGCCCTGCGCCCCGTCGCGCAGGGTGTGGCGGTTGCGGATGTGGCCGGCCTCGTGGGCGATGACGCCCAGCAGTTCGTTCGGGCTGTTGGTCTTCAGGATCAGGCCGGTGTTCAGGCCCATGATCCGCCCGCGCGTGGCGAAGGCGTTCAGGTCCTCGTCGTTGATCAGCAGGATCTCGACCTCGGACGGCTCCAGACCCATGCCCGTGAAGACCGGATCAGCCCAGTCGTGAATGATGGTCTCGATCTCGGTGTCGCGGATGGCGTTTTGGGCCGAGGCGGGCGCCGCCGCCGTCAGCATCAAGCCGGCGGCGGCGGCGGCTCCGACGAAGCGGGCGGCGTGTCTGGTCAGCCAATCCATGGCGTACTCCGGATACCGTCGATCGCCCCCGCGCCGATCCTCACTATCTAATCGCGGCCTTTCAACGGCGCCACCATCCCCGTTTGGGCTTCTCGGGCGGCGCGACGATCTGGTTGGGGTCCTCGGCGATCAGCGCGGCCACATCGACCTCTGGCTGGGGCGTGGGGACCGGCTCCGCCACGGCCGCGGACACGGGTTCGGGCTCGGGGGCCTCGACGACGGCGGCTTCGGTCGCGGGGACGTCAATCACCGCGGGCTCCGCCAGGGTATCGGCCTCGTTGGGTTCGATGGCGGTTTCGATGGCGGAGTCAGCGGTGGCGCTGGCCGAGGTCTTGCGGCGCACGCGGCGACGCTTCGGTTCCTCGACGGCGGTCGGAGCCGGGGCCCCGGCCTCGTCGTCGATGACCACGGCCATCGGCGTGTCGGGCGAGCCGTCCGGCGGCATGCCTTCGTTGGTGGCGCGGGTCTCGACCTTGACCTCATGGGTCAGGCCGGCTTCCGAACCACGATCCCGGCCGCGGCCGCGTCCGCGGCGGCGGCGCGAACGCCCGCCGCGCTCGCCGCCGGCCTCGCCCGCGGGCCGCTCGCCGACGACCTCATCCACGTCCGAAGCGGCCGTTTCAGACGTTTCGGCGCGGGCGGCCTGGGGCCGCTCGGGATTGATCGGGTCGAACCAGACATAGGGGTCGTCCAGCGATGGCGTGCGGCCGCGCACCCAGAAGAAGGCGTCGCGCTCGCCGCCCTCTTCACGGACGCGACGCCCGCCACGGCGGCCGCGTCGACGCCGGCGGCCGGCCTCGCTGTCGTCGTCGTCCTCGACGCCGGGGGCTGCGGCGACGGCTTCGTCGGCCGGCGCCTCGCCGTCCTCGCGACGTCCGCCCCGGCGGCGACGGCCGCGGCCGCGGCCGCGCTCGCCTTCGACCCGTTCGGTTCGTTCGCGCGATTCGTCGTCGTCAGTGTCCTCGCGCTCGAGAGCCTCTTCGTCCTCGTCGTCGATGAACTCCTCGTCGTCGGCCTCGTCGTCGGCGTATGCGCTGTCGTCGAAGTCGTCATCGAGGTCGACGAAGGCCTCGACGCCCTCGGGCGGGGTGAAGTCCTCGTTGGTCTCGGTGCGCTCGATGGTGTGCTCGCCCTGGGCCAGGCTGTCGTCGATCTGGATGACGACGTTGAGGCCGCGCTGGGTCAGCAGGCGCTGCAGGTAGTCGCGCTTGTGGTTCAGGATGTAGAGGGCGACCGCCGTGCAGACGCGCAGGTTGACCGAACCGGCCCCGTTGCGGCCCGCTTCGATATCGACGCCGCGCAGGGTCATCAGGGCGGCGCTCTCGGCCGAGCGGATGCGGCCGGCGCCCTGGCAGTGGGGGCAGACCTCGGTGGCGCCCTCGATGACGCCGAGGCGACGGCGCTGGCGGCTGATCTCCATCAGGCCGAAGCCGGAGATGCGGCCCATCTGGATGCGGGCGCGATCCTTGGACAGGGCGTCCTTCAGGGCCTTCTCGACCGACCGGTTGTTCTTCGACTCGTCCATGTCGATGAAGTCGATGACGATCAGGCCGGCGAGGTCGCGCAGGCGCAGCTGGCGGGCCGCCTCGACGGCCGCCTCCATATTGGTCTTGAAGGCCGTGGCCTCGACGTTCCGTTCCTTGGTGGCGCGGCCCGAGTTGACGTCGATGGCGACCAGCGCCTCGGTCTGGTTGATGACCAGATAGCCGCCCGACTTCAGCGGCACGGTCGGCTGGTGGATCTGGGTCAGCATCTCCTCGATGCCGTTGGAGGCGAACAGCGGCCGGGCGCCCTGGTACAGGTGCACCTTCTTCGACTGCGAGGGCATCAGCACCCGCATGAAGTCGCGCGCTTCCTTGAAGCCCTCGACGCCCTCGACCTGGATGCCGTCGAAATCCTTGTCGAACATGTCGCGCACGGCGCGGCGGACGAGGTTCTCTTCCTCATAGATCAGGGAAGGCGCGTTGGAGGCGAGGGTGGTTTCGCGGATCGTCTCCCACAGGCGCAGCAGATATTCGTAGTCGCGCTTGATCTCGGCCTTGGTGCGCTTGGCGCCGGCGGTGCGGATGATCAGGCCCATGCCGTGCGGCACGTCCAGCGACGCCGCGGCGGCCTTCAGGCGTTTGCGGTCGGAGGCCTGGGTGATCTTGCGCGAGATGCCGCCGCCCTTGCCGGTGTTGGGCATCAGCACGCAGTAGCGGCCGGCCAGCGACAGCCAGGTGGTCAGGGCCGCGCCCTTGCCGCCGCGCTCGTCCTTGACGACCTGGACCAGCATGACCTGGCGGCGTTTGATGACGTCCTGGATCTTGTAGCGGCGCATCAGGCGGCGCTTGAGCCGCTCTTCCTCGGCCATGCCGCCTTCATGCTCGTCGTCGGCGCTCTCGCGGCCGAGATCGTCGTGATCGTCCTCGTCCGTGGCCGCCTCGGCCATGATGGCTTCGCGGTCGGCGACGGGGATCTGATAATAGTCCGGGTGGATCTCGTTGAAGGCCAGGAAGCCGTGGCGATTGCCGCCGTATTCGACGAAGGCGGCCTGCAGGCTGGGTTCTACGCGGGTGACCTTGGCGAGATAGATGTTGCCCCGAAGCTGGCGCTTCGAGCGGGATTCAAAGTCGAATTCCTCGATCTGACGGCCCTCGACGATCGCGACGCGGGTTTCCTCCGCGTGGGCGGCGTCGATCAACATGGTCTTTGACATGGAAGATTTCTTTCTGGCGCGCTCGGCCGGCCCCGCTGGGGGGTGACAAGGCGGCTCGCCGAATGGGATTGCGGGCAGGCGCGAGCGCGATCCCGTCGCCGCGGCGCAGGCCGGTGGCGAGGTCGGTCAGATCAGACCGGAAGGGAGCGCAGGCGAGATAGCCCATGAAGGTTCAGTACGGTCCTGGGACCGGACGCGCCGTCGATAGGGGCGTCCCGGACCCGGTCGTCGAATCGGCGGGCGGGCCCGGCCGGCTCTCGGATCAGTGAAAGTCATGCCGCGAAGAGGGCGCATCCGGCCTGACGGGTCAGGGGACGCGATCGTTCGCGAGCGGCACAAGCATAGGCGCCCATGAAGCGAATTAAAAGCGCCACGGGCTTTAACCCGTTGTCGACGCCCGCGCGTTAAACTCCCGCCAACCAAACAAGGTGGGTCTCCGTCGAATGTACGGACTGTCGCGTATCAACAGGATGACCGTCCGCGAGCGGTTCATGGCCGCCGCCGGCGTGGTCATGGTCTGCGCCGCCCTGCTGGCCGCGGGCCGCGGGCTGGCCTTCGGGGCGGTGGGCGAGATCCTGCGCGTCCGCTTCGGCGGCGACGCCGAGCGCACCCGGGTGGTCATCGACCTGGACCGCACCACGCGCGGCCAGGTGATCCAGTCGGGCGACGACGGCCATGTGGTGATCAGCCTGTCTGGCGTATCGCCCCCCGACCAACAGACCGGAGCAGGGCGGGGCCTCGTCCGCGATTTCCGCGTCGCTGGCGCCGGCGCCGCGTCGCGGATCGAACTGGACCTGGCCGTCAGCGCCGAGATCGAGCGTCGCTTCCTGCTGCCGCCGGGCGACGGCGTCGATCACTACCGCTACGTCATCGACCTGAAGGCCACCGGCCGGGCCCCGATGCGGCCGGCCCTGCGCGCCGAGCGGCCGTCCAGTCCGGCCGAGCGCCCGGTGATCTACATCGACCCCGGTCATGGCGGCCGCGACCCCGGCGCCGCGGGCGCGACCTCGCGCGAGAGCGCGGTGACCCTGGCCGCGGCCCAGGCGCTGAAGGCGGAGCTGGAGCGCCGCGGCCGATACAGGGTGCGCCTGACCCGCGACAGCGACGCCTATGTCGGCCTCGACCGCCGGGTGGCCATCGCCCGCCAGGCCGGCGCCGACCTGTTCATCAGCCTGCACGCCGACGCCGGGGCCGACCCGGCCACGCGCGGGGCCAGCGTCTACACCCTGTCCGAGCAGGGCGCGGGCCGGGCGGTGCGCGAGTTCACCCGCGGCGACAACTGGCAGCGCAGCCTGAACCTGCCCGGGCGCGACGCCTCGGTCGATCGCATCCTGCTGGACATGACCCAGCGCGCCACCCAGAACCGGTCGGCCCAGTTGGCCCGCACCCTGCTGGGCGAGCTGGAGACCGCCGATCATCCGCTGCTGCGCCGCAGCCACCGCGACGCCGGCCTGGCGGTGCTGCTGGCCCCGGACGTGCCGGCCGTGCTGCTGGAGATGGGCTTCATCACCAATCCCGAGGACGAGCGGCTGCTCAACGACAGCCGCGCCCGCCGCCGCCTGATGCGCGCCGTGGCCGAGGGCATCGACCGTTATTTCCGCGAGCCGTCCGGCGACGCGCAGATGGCCTCGGCCGGAGCGGCGGGACAGAACTGAGGGCCGACGGCTCAGTGGCTGGCGGGTAGCCACGGCGCGCCGCGACTGGTTGCGAGCGGCCCCCTCATCTATGGTCGAGGCTCCTCGCGAGCAGGGAGCCACGATGACGCCGGGCGCGACCTCCCAGATCTGGCCTGACCTGTCGTCCCCGCTGCTTGGGCCGACGGCGGAGACGCTGCAGCTGTGGACGCAGATCGTCGGCAAGGTGCGCCTCGCCCGGACGCCCTGGATCAATCACTCCTGGCACGTGACCTTTCATGTGTCGGCGAGGGGGCTGGCGACGCCTCTCATCCCCCACGGCGCGGTGGGCTTCGAGCTCGAGTTCGACGTTGTCGCGGGCGATCTGGTCATCCGGGTCAGCGACGGCGGCGAGCGGCGGATCAGGCTCGAGCCGGGAAGCCCGGCCGGGTTCCATGCGGGGGTGATGGACGGCCTGACGGCTCTCGGGGTGGCGACCACCATCGTGCCGACGCCCAACGAGATGGCCGACGCGACGCCCTTTCCGCTGGACACGCGCCGGCGCAGCTATGACGCCGATGTCGCCAGGGATTACTGGCGCGCCCTGGTCCAGATCGACCGGGTGCTGAATCGCTTCCGTTCGCGGTTCCTCGGCAAATCCAGTCCGGTGCATCTGTTCTGGGGCGGGTTCGACATGGCGGTGACCCGGTTCTCGGGACGTCGCGCGCCGCTGCATCCGGGCGGCGTTCCGCATCTGCCGGACGACGTCACCCGCGAAGCCTATTCGCACGAGGTTTCCAGCGCGGGGTTCTGGCCGGGCGGGCCCGGCGCGGAAGGGCCCAGCTTCTATGCGTATGCGTATCCCACGCCGGAGGGTTTCGCGTCCGCGGCCGTATCGCCGGCGCAGGCGCGGTTCGATCCGGAGCTGGGCGAATTCCTGCTGCCCTACGACGCCGTCCGGACCGCCCCCGACCCGGACGCCGCCCTGCTGTCGTTCCTGCAAAGCACTTATGAGGCGGCGGCGGATCTCGCCGGCTGGGACCGTGCGGCGCTGGAATGCGAAGAGGGCCTGCAGGGGCGTCCGCGCCGGGTGAAGTGATGCGCTTCGGCCCAGGACCGCCTATCTCCGCCCCATGCGTCTGAGAGTCGTCGATCTCGAAACCACCGGCGGAGACCGGACCTCGGAGATCATCGAGGTCGGGGTGGTCGATGTCGTGCGCGACGGCGACGGCTGGCGGGCGTCGCCGCCGGTGGCGAAGCTGTTCCGGCCCCGCGGGCCGATCTCGTTTCACGCCATGGCGGTGCATCATCTGACGCCCGACGACTTTTGCGACGACGATCCGCACTGCGACGAATACCGGCTGCGCGAGATGCTGATGGCCGAACCCGCCGACGTGATGGTGGCCCACAGCGCGCGGTTCGAGCGTGGCTTCATCGCCGACACCGCCACCGGCGGGCTGCCGTGGATTTGCACCGTGCGCTCGGCCAAGGCGGTATGGCCGCAGGCGCCGGGGCATTCGAACCAGGTGCTGCGCTACTGGCGCGGGCTGAAGCTGGACCCGGCCCTGGCCAATCCGGCCCACCGGGCGGGACCGGACGCCTGGGTGACGGCGCATATCCTGATCGACCTGCTGAAGGAGGCGAGCGTCGAGCAGATGCTGGAATGGACCCGCGAGCCGCGCCGGCTGGAGCGGATTCCGTTCGGCAAGCACCGCGGCAGGCCGTGGGCGGAGCCGCCGGAGGACTACCTGCGCTGGATGGCGGGGCAGGGGGACATGGACGCCGACGTCGTGGCCGCGGCGCGACAGGAGCTGGCGCGTCGCGCCGGCGGAGCGACGGGGGCTCTGGCGGAGGCCTCCGGCGCGGGCTAAACCAGCCAACCGGGCGCGTCATGCGGAGTACCAAGTGAAGATTGCCGAACGCTGGTTCGTCTTGGCGGGCGTCGGCCTGCTGGCCGGGATCGCCCTGGTCGGGATGGTGGTGGCCATATACGCCGCCTGGCTTTTCCACGCCCTGCCCGACGCCTCGGAACTGGCCGACTATCGGCCGGCAACGGCGACGCGGGTCTACGCCAGCGACGGCACCCTGATCGGCGAATTCTCGGACGAGCGGCGCATCTATGTGTCGTACGAGCAGATCCCCGAACAGGTGGTCGAGGCCTTCCTCGCCGCCGAGGACCGCAATTTCTTCAGCCACGGCGGGGTCGACGTCTCGGGCCTGGGCCGGGCGATGCTCAAGAACGTCTTCAACGCGGCCACGGGCCGGCGGCTGGAGGGCGGCTCGACCATCACCCAGCAGGTCGCCAAGAACGTGCTGCTGACCAGCGAATCCAGCATCAACCGCAAGGTCAAGGAAGCCATCCTCGCCAACCGGCTGGAAGCGACCCTGACCAAGCCGCAGATCCTCGAGCTCTATCTGAACGAAATCTACCTCGGGTACCGGTCGTTCGGCGTGGCGGCGGCGGCCTACAACTATTTCGGCAAGTCGCTGGACCAGCTGACGCCGGACGAGGCGGCCTTCCTGGCGGCCCTGCCCAAGGGGCCGAACAACTATCATCCCAAGCGCCATCCGGCGGCGGCCAAGGGCCGGCGCGACTGGGTGCTGGGCGAGATGGAGCAGAGCGGCTTCATCACCGAGCAGGAGCTGGTTGCGGCGCGAGCCCGCCCGCTGGTGACGCAGGACGCCCCCCGCCGGGCCCAATACGCCGACGCCGACTACTTCGTCGAGGAGGCGCGCCGGCGGGCGCATGCGCGGTTCGGCCCCGAGGAGGTCAACCGCGGCGGCTATTACATGCGCACCACGCTGGATCCCGAGCTGCAGTCGGCCGCGCGCAACGCCCTGATGCGCGGGCTGGAGAATTACGACCGCCGCCACGGCTGGCGCGGGCCGTGGGGCACGACCGACTTCGCCGAGGGCTGGCAGGAGAAGGCCCTGGAAGGGGTGCGTCCGCCCGAGCGCCGGGCCTGGCGCGCCGCCGCCGTCGAGAGCGTGTCCGGCAACACCGTGCGGGTGCGCCGCGCCGACGACGGCTCGACCGGGACCCTGCTGGCCGCGGACGCCGCCTGGGCCAACGCGAACCGCCAGCTGCGCCGCGGCGACCTGATCTTCGTCGAGCCGAGCGGCGGGCAGTTCGCCCTGAAGCAGGTGCCCGCGGTCAACGGGGCGCTGGTGGCGATCGAACCCCAATCCGGCCGGGTGCTGGCCATGGTCGGCGGCTATTCCTACGCCCTGTCCAGCTTCAACCGCGCCACCCAGGCCGAGCGCCAGCCGGGGTCGGCCTTCAAGCCGTTCGTCTATGCGACGGCGCTGGAGGGTGACTACACCCCGGCCTCCATCGTGCTGGACGCGCCGATCAGTTTCGCGGGCGGAGCCAACGGCGAGCGCTGGACCCCTGAGAACTACAGCCGGGAATACTACGGGCCGCAGACGCTGCGCCGCGGCCTCGAGTTGTCGCGCAACGTCATGACGGTGCGCCTGGCCCAGGCGGTGGGCATGAACAACATCGTCGACCTGTCGAAGAAGATGGGCGTCTCGGACAACCTGCAACCCAATCTGTCGGTGTCGCTGGGGGCGGGGGAGACCACGCCCTACCGGCTGACCGCCGCCTACGCCGCCTTCATCAACGGCGGGCGGCGGGTGGAGCCCTATCTGATCGAACTGGTGCAGAACCGCGACGGCGAGACCATCTTCCGCGCCGATGATCGCCGCTGCCGCGACTGCGGCCGGCCGTTCAGCGGTCAGGAGTCGCCCCGGCTCGAGCCGCGCGGAACCCAGGTGATCGATCCGATCACCGCCTATCAGATGAGTTCGATTCTCGAGGGCGTGGTCCAGCGCGGCACCGGCGCCAGCGCCCGCGGCCTCGGCCGTTGGGTCGGCGGCAAGACCGGCACGACGAATGAATACCGCTCGGCCTGGTTCGTCGGCTTCTCGTCGGACATCGTGGTCGGCGTCTTCATCGGTTTCGACGACAACCGGCCTCTGGGCTCGGGCGAAACCGGGGCGACCGGCCCGGTGCCGGTGTTCACCGAATTCATGCAGACGGCCCTGAAGAAGCGGCCGGCGCGGCCGTTCGTGCGGCCGAAGAACGCCGTCTTCCGCACCGTCAACGGCATCGAGGAAGCCTTCCGCCCCGGCACCGAACGCCGGCGCGAGGAGGAGGCGCCGCGGCCGGAGGTCCCGACAGGGCCGCAGAACTACAACGACATCATCCGCCGCGAGCGCGAGGAGGCCGCCGGCCTGCCGCCCTCCGCCACGCCGACCCCGCCGCCGGCCACGACGCCTCCGGCCAAGAAGGAGCCGGCCGAGGATCTGAGCGGGCTGTACTGAGTGGTTAGTGGCTAAGTGGTTAGTGGCTGGCCGCCGCCTGGGGGGCCGCGCCGGCGGCGTCGCCCTTCCGCCGGCTGTGAAGCTGCAATCACTAACCACTAGCCACTAACCACCAACCGCTCTATGTCCGCGCCTCACTTTCGTATCGCCGGAGAATGCGATGAGACCGGATGTCGAGGCCATGAAGGCCGACATCGAGCAGAGCATCGCTCTGCTCAGGAGGCGTCTTTGACTGGGATGTCGCGCTTCGAAAACTGGATGAGCTGAACGCCCGGGTCGAGGACCCGACGCTGTGGAACGATCCCAATCAGGCCCAGGCCGTGTCGCGCGAGCGCGCGCAACTGGCCGGGCGGATCGACACCGTCCGCGAAATGGAGACCGGTCTGGAGGAGGGCGTCATGCTCGCCGACATGGCCGACGAGGAGAGCGACGAAGCCACCCTCGAGGAAGCCCGCGCCCAGTTGAAGGCCATCAAGGACCGGGCCGCCCGGGCCGAGCTGGAGGCCCTGCTGTCCGGCGAGGCCGACGGCAACGACGCCTATCTGGAGGTCAACTCCGGGGCCGGCGGCACCGAGTCCAACGACTGGGCCGGCATGCTGCTGCGCATGTACAGCCGCTGGGCCCGCGCGCACGGCTACGAGGTCGAGCTCGAGGCGGAGGAAGGCGGCGAACAGGCGGGGATCAAGTCGGCGACCATCCTGGTCAAGGGCCCAAACGCCTATGGCTGGCTGAAGTCGGAATCGGGCGTGCACCGGCTGGTGCGCATCAGTCCCTATGACGCCGCCGCCAAGCGGCACACCTCGTTCGCCTCGATCGGGGTGTCGCCCGTGGTCGATGACACGATCGAGATCGACATCAACCCCGCCGACGTGCGCACCGACACCTATCGCGCTTCGGGCTCGGGCGGCCAGCACATCAACAAGACCGACTCGGCGGTGCGGCTGACGCACATCCCGACTAATACGGTGGTGGCCTGCCAGGCCGGCCGGTCGCAGCACCAGAACCGCGAGCAGGCGTGGAAGATGCTGCGCGCGCGGCTCTATGAGCTGGAGCTGCAGAAGCGCGAGGCGGCGGCGCAGGCTCTGGCGGACGCCAAGACCGACATCGGCTGGGGCCACCAGATCCGCAGCTACGTCCTGCAGCCCTATCAGATGGTCAAGGACCTGCGCACCAACGTCGAGACCTCGGACACCCAGGGGGTGCTGGACGGCGACCTGGACCTGTTCATGGGCGCAGCGCTGGCCGCCCGGGTCGGCGAGACGCGCGGGAGCACGGTGGATTAGGCAAGAGCGGTTAGTGGCTAGTGATTAGTGGTTGGCCGCCGTCTGGGGGGCGCACTGACGGCGTCGCCCTTCCGCCGCCAGTGATGCTGCAATCACCAGCCACTAATCACCAATCACTCGTTACGCGCCGGCCTTCATGTCGATGACCTGCGGGCGGTCGTCGCCGTGCGGCGGCGTGGCGCTGGCCGCGGCGGCCGAAGGTTTGGCGGCGGGGGCGTCGCGGCGGCCCTGCAGGACGCGGCCCTGGAAATAGGCGCCGATATCGATCGACAGCTGTTCGGCGGTGATGTCGCCGTCGACGTAGGCGGTGGCGATCAGCTTGACCTGCTTGCCCGAGACGTTTCCGACGATGCGGCCGCGGACCTCGACATAGTCGGCCGAGACATTGCCCTCGACGGCGCCGGTCTCGCCGACGATCAGGCGGCCGACGCGGACGTCGCCCTTGATCGCACCGTCGATCTGCAGGTCGCCGCCGCCCGAGATCGCGCCGTCGAACTGCAGGTCCGACGACAGGGTCGAGAGGCCGCGCTGGGACACGGGCGAGGGGGCGCCACGCGTGGCGGGCGCCGCCGCGGAGACCGGGCCGCCCGGAGTGGGCAGGTCCGGCAGCGGCGGGATGGCGGAACCGGTGTCGGCGCGGGTCTGCGGCGACGACGGGGCGGGGGATTTAGTCTTGTTGAACAAGTTGATCTCCGGCTCTCATGAAGCGGGCGGGGTTTTGCGGGCGGCCGTTCATCCACACTTCGTAGTGCAGGTGAACGCCGGTGGAGCGTCCGGTCGTGCCCATGGCGCCGATCCGCTGACCCAGCGCGATGCGCTGGCCGGGCCGCACGGCCATGGAGTTCAGGTGGGCATAGCGAGTCTTGAAACCGCGCCCATGATCTATCTCGACGGTGTTGCCATACCCTGAACGAACGCCGACGAAAGACACGATTCCGGGAGCCGGAGCCAGGATCGGCGAGTTGAGCGGCGCGGCGAAGTCCTGGCCCTGATGCAGGGCGGGGCGGCTGTTGAACGGGTCGAACCGGACCCCGAAGCCCGAGGTGGTCCGCGCCGTCGTCGGGCGGTGGAAGGGCATGCCCTCGGCGGCGTCGGCGAGGCCCCGCATGTCTGACAGGTTGTCGGCGGCGCTGCGGATACGCACGGCGAAGGCCTCGTCGACATCCAGCACGGCGGCGAGGGCGCGGGGGTCGCGGGCCTCGACCAACGGCCCGCCAAGCCCGGCGCCGCTGCCGGGCGCATAGGCCGATGGGTTCAGGCCCGCCAGACGGAAGGCCAGGCGCAGGCGCTCGGCGCGGGTCTGGGCCACGGTTTCGGCGCGGGCGATCAGCCGCTCCTGGTCGAGGCGCACGGCCAGCATGCGCTGGACGGGCGTGTGCTCGGCGGGATCAAGGGACGGCGCGGGGGCCAGGGCCGCCTCGGCGCCTTCGACGCCGCGGAACATGCCCATTACCTGGGTCAGGGCGGCGTGGCGGCGTTCGACCATCTGGGCCATTTCGTCGAGCGAGCCGGTGGTGGCGGTCATCCGAACCACGGCGCTGTCGAGCCGGGCCTGCAGGTCGGCGTTTAGGCGTTCGGAGGCGGCGCGGGCGCGGGCCACCGTGCGGTCGGCCTGGCTTTGCATGACGAGGTCGAGCGCGAAGCCGCCCGAGGCGACCAGGCACCAGCCGCCGACGAGGACCGCGGCCAGGGCGCCGAGCGCCTGGCGGCCGGGGGTCAGGGCCCAGGCCCGGACCTCTTCGCCCTCCCTCAGATACACATAGCGGGTCGGAAACCACCGACCCATCAGAGACCGTCTTTCAGTCGTCTGGCTGGTCATTACGCAACGCCCCCACGCACGGCGACGGGTTATGCGCCACCTGGACCGCTGGGGACAAGTCTGTTTACGAGTTGTTAACCATCTTGGAGAGCGTTCAGGCGAAGAAGGACGGTATTCGCGGCGAATCTTCGCCTTACAGGCGTATGCGCGAATCTGTGAAACAGCTGTTTCATCTATGGTTGTACAGAGTCGTCCGTGGTCAGAGCGATTGGACGGCCGCTAGGACTTCCGCGGCGTGACCCTTGACCCTGACCTTGCGCCAGACGCGCCGGACAACGCCGGCGCCGTCGATCAGGAAGGTGGCGCGCTCGACGCCCATGTAGGTGCGGCCGTACAGGGTTTTCTCGACCCAGACGCCGAAGGCTTCGGTGACGCGGCCGGGCTCATCGGAGGCGAGCGTGACCTTGAGGTCGTATTTGGCCTTGAAGCGGTCGAGCTTCTTCACCGGGTCGCGCGAGACGCCGATCACGGTTGCGCCGGCGGCGGCGAACTCACCGGCGAGCGCGGAGAAATCCTGGCCTTCCGTGGTGCAGCCGGGGGTGTCGGCCTTGGGGTAGAAATACAGCACGACGGTTCGGCCGTTCAGGGCGTCGGAGGAGAGGTGGCCGCCGCCGTCGGCGGCCATGTCGAAGGCGGGCGCCTTCATGCCTTCGGTGATCTCGGTCATGCGGACTCTCAGGTGGGGCGGACGAGGACGATCTTCTTCTTGCCGGCCGCCAGCTTGAACACGCCGTCGGCGTTGACGTCGCCGGCGTCGATCAGGCGGGCGCCGTCGGCGATGACTTCGTCGTTGAGGCGCAGGCCGCCGCCCTGGGCCAGGCGTCGGGCCTCGCCGTTGGAGGTGCTCAGGCCGGCGCGCGTGGCGACGGCGGCGATCATGGCCCCGATGACCTCGCCCTGCGGGATCTCGACCGTCGGAAGGTCGGCGGAGAGTTTGCCCTGTTCGAAGGCGGCCTCGGCGGCGCCGCGGGCGTGGGCGGCGGCGTCGGCGCCGTGCAGCATGGTCGTCGCCGCGTCGGCCAGCGCCTTCTTGGCGTCGTTGATGCCGGCGCCGGGCAGGGCCTCCAGCCGGGCGATCTCGTCCAGCGGCAGGTCGGTGAACAGGCGCAGGAACTTGCCCACGTCGGCGTCGTCGACGTTGCGCCAGAACTGCCAGTAGTCATACGGCGACAGCTGTTCCGCGTTGAGCCACACCGCGCCCTGGGCCGTCTTGCCCATCTTGCCGCCCGAGGCGGTGGTCAGCAGCGGGGTGGTCAGGCCGAAGGCGGCCTTCTGGTCGACGCGGCGGACCAGATCGACGCCCGAGACGATGTTGCCCCACTGGTCCGAGCCGCCCATCTGCAGGGCGCAGCCGTGGCTCCGGTTCAGCTCCAGGAAGTCCACCGACTGCATCAGCATGTAGTTGAACTCGAGGAAAGTCATCGGCTGCTCGCGTTCCAGCCGCAGCTTGACCGAGTCGAACGCGAGCATCCGGTTGACGGTGAAATGCGTGCCGAAGTCGCGCAGGAACTGGATGTAGCCGTAGGTCGACAGCCATTGGTCGTTGTCGAGCATGACCGCATCGGTCGGGCCGTCGCCGAAGGTGAGGAATTTCTCGAACACGGTGCGGATCGAGGCGATGTTCGACTGGATGGTCTCGTCGGTGAGCTGGGGCCGCGAGGCGTCCTTGCCGGTCGGGTCGCCGACCTTGGTGGTGCCGCCGCCCATCAGGACGATCGGCTTGTGGCCGGCCTGCTGGAGGCGGCGCAGCATCATGATCTGGATCAGGCTGCCGACGTGCAGCGACGGGGCGGTGGCGTCGAAGCCGATGTAGCCGGTGACGATCCCGGACGCGGCGGCGGCGTCGAGTTCGGCCGGGTGGGTGACCTGATGGATGTAGCCGCGGTCGCGGAGCGTGCGCAGGAAGTCGGACTTGAAAGCGGGCTCGGCGGTCATGGGCGGGGATCAGGCTTGGCTTGGGAGGGAAGGGGCGTGTAGCACGGACCCGACAACAGGCGAACCAAGCGATAGCCATGATCCTGAGCGCAGAGCTGCGGCCGTTCGAGACGCCAGATGAAACCCGCGATGTAGCTCTGCACGCGACCATCGACATTGAGGGACGCAGTTATGTCCTCCTCACGTTTCGCCTGGTCGGATTCGGCGATCGCCTGGTGTTTCCGCCCCCCGAACCGGCGTTGACTGAAGCGCGCGCGTTGAAGCAGGCCGATTTCGTCAGGAGCACGCTGCTGAAAACCATGGGGCTGGAGCCCGGGGACGACCAGCTGGTTCCGGCCAAGCTCGGAAGAACCGACGGCCTTTGGCGCAGCACCTGTCTGGAAATCTTCGGGCTGCTGCCTGACGGGAGCTATACCGAGTTCAACGTCGCCCCCTCCGGCCATTGGGCGGCCTATCAGTTCGACGGCTATCGCAGCGGCATGACCGAACTCGACGGGTCAGTCGAAATCGTGGACGTGAGACGTGATGGTGACGATTTCGAGCTGAAGGCTTGGGTCAATTGGCGCGGTTGGCCTCATGTTCGGGCGATTGGTGTCTCTGCGGTGTTGGAGACCATCGACGGCGGGAAAGCCTATTGGGCGCTGGCACATCCGGCTGAAAAGCCCGACTTTCACCATCCCGACTCATTCACCCTGTCTGTCCGCCCGGAGCCCGCATGAAAACCGGCCTCGACCGCCTGTTGTCCGACCCCGAACTGCGCGCGCCGCTGAAGGGCAGGCGCGTGGCAGTGCTGGGTCACCCCGCGTCGGTGACGGCGGACCTGACGCATTCGCTGGATGCGCTGGCGGCCTGTCCCGATATCCAGCTGACCGCCGCCTTCGGACCGCAGCACGGCATGCGCGGCGACCTGCAGGACAACATGATGGAGTCGCCGGACTTCACCGATCCCCGGCACGGCATTCCGGTGTTCAGCCTTTATGGCGAGGTGCGCCGCCCGACCGGCCAGGCCATGGGCACGTTCGATGTGCTGCTGGTCGACATGCAGGACCTCGGCTGCCGCATCTACACCTTCATCACGACGCTGCTCTATGTGCTCGAGGCGGCGGCGGAGCACGGCAAGACGGTGTGGGTGCTGGATCGGCCCAACCCCGCCGGGCGGCCGGTCGAGGGCCTGACCCTGCGGCCGGGCTGGGAGAGCTTCGTCGGGGCGGGGCCGATGCCGATGCGGCACGGGATGACGCTGGGCGAGCTGGGCCTGTGGTTCATCGACCGGTTCAAGCTGGACGTGGATTACCGCGTCATCGAGATGGAGGGCTGGAGGCCGGACGAGGGGCCGGGCCATGGCTGGCCGCTGCTGGAGCGCGAGTGGGTCAACCCCAGTCCCAACGCGCCCAATGTGTCGATGGCGCGGGCCTACGCCGGGACGGTGATGCTGGAGGGGACGACGCTGTCGGAGGGGCGGGGCACCACCCGGCCGCTGGAGCTCTTCGGGGCGCCGGATATCGAGGCGCGGCGGGTGATCGCCGAGATGCAGGCGCTGGCCCCGGAATGGCTGAAGGGCTGTACCTTACGCGACTGCTGGTTCGAGCCGACCTTCCACAAGCACGTCGGCACGCTGTGCAACGGCGTGCAGATGCATGTCGCGGGCCCCGCCTACGACCACGCGGCGTTCCGGCCGTGGCGGGTGCAGGCGCTGGCGTTCAAGGCCATCCGCCGGCTGTATCCCGACTACGACCTGTGGCGGGATTTCCCGTACGAATACGAGTTCGGCAAGCTGGCCATCGACGTGATCAACGGCGGGTCGGCGTTGCGGGAGTGGGTCGACGACCCGGCGGCCACGCCGGCCGACCTGGATGCGCTGACGGTCCCCGACGAAGCCGCGTGGCGCGAAGAGCGAAAGCCCTATCTGCTCTACTAGTGCAGCTTCAGCCGTCCGGAGACGCGGCGGTGCAGCAGGCGGGAGAGGGCGAGGAGCAGGGTGCGCGGCGCGCCGATGATCGCGCGATGGTGGTCGAGGTGGAGCCCCATGTAGACCCAGCGGGCGATCAGTCCCTCGATGAGGAAGTTCGGACCGCCGAGACCGCCCATCAGGGAGCCGACGCCGCCCTCGCCGCCCAGTGAGACGAGGGAGCCGCGGTCGCGATAGACGAAGGGGCCGGGATCGCGCGACGGATCGACCAGCGCGCGGCTCAGATACGCCGCCTGCTGCGCCGCCGCCTGGGCCCGGGCCGGGACGGGGCGGCCGCCCGGTCCGGGGGCTTCCGCGCAGTCGCCCATGGCGTAGACGCCGGGCGCGGAAGCCCGCAGATGGTCGTCAACGGTGAACTGGTTCAGGCGGCCGGTCTCGAGCCCGAAGGCCCGATTGCGCTCCGGCGACTTCACGCCCGCGGCCCAGACGGTCAGGTCGGCCGGCACGTCCCCGGCGGTGGTGTCGAGGCCGTCGGCGCGGACCCGCTCGACCTTCGCGCCGGTCAGCAGGCGGACCCCCTTCGCCTCGAGCGCGCGCACCGCCTTGTCGGCGACCCGTTCGGGCAGGCCGCCGAGGATGCGCGGCGCAGCCTCGACGAGGGTCACGGTCAGCCCGAAGCGCTGGTCCTCGGCCAGTCCCGACGACAGCTCGTCATGACCCTCGATCAGCTCGGTGGACAGCTCCACGCCGGTCGCCCCGGCGCCGACGATGGCGATGTTCAGGGTCCGGTGGCTGGAATAGGCGGCCGCGAGGAAGGCGGCGACCAGATGCCTGTTGAAGGCCTCCGCGTCGGCGACGTTCTCGAGGAAATGGGCGTGCTCGGCCGCGCCGGGGGTGTCGAACAGGTTGGACCCGCTGCCGATAGCCAGAACCAGCGTGCCGTAGGGCAGCGTCCGGGGCGGGATCAGCCGGTCGCCGGCCTCGTCCTTGACCGCCGCCAACTCGATCGTCCGCGCGACGGGGTCCACGCCCGAGAGTTCGCCGAACGCGAAGCTGAAATTATTCCGGCGGGCGAGGAAGGGGTAGGACAGCCCCTCCTGATGCGAATCCAGCGATCCGGCGGCGACCTCGTGCAGGGTCGGCTTCCAGAGGTGGAAGATCGAGCGGTCGATCAGCAGGACGCGCCGGCGGCCCTCGCGCCGGCCCAGCCGTCGGCCAAGACGCGCGGCGAGCTCGAGCCCGCCGGCGCCGCCCCCGACGATGACGATGTCCTGGTCCATCCCGGTCCCAACGCGTGAGACCCGGATGTAGGATCAGGCCGGCTTCTCTTCCAGCCGCTTGTCCAGATAGGCCCCGACGCGGCGGTCGACGGCGTCGATGTGGTCCTGCCAGAAGTGGCTCGCGCCTTCCTCCAGCTCGTAGTCGATGATGATGCCCTTCTGGGTGCGCAGCTTGTTGACCACGCGCTCGACCTCGACCGGCGGCACCACGGTGTCGGCGGTGCCGTGCAGGAACAGGCCCGAGGCGGGGCAGGGGGCCAGGAAGCTGAAATCGTACATGTTCGACGGCGGCGAGACCGAGATGAAGCCGTCGGTCTCGGGCCGGCGCATCAACAGCTGCATGCCGATATAGGCCCCGAACTGGTAGCCGGCGACCCAGGTCTGGGTGGCGCCGGGGTTGTTGGCCTGCAGCCAGTCCAGCGCCGTGGCCGCGTCGGCCAACTCGCCGATGCCCGAATCGAACTCGCCCTGCGACTTGCCCACGCCGCGGCTGTTGTAGCGCAGTGTCGCGAAGCCGCGCTTCACGAACAGCTGGTACAGGGTCACGGTGACCGGGTTGTTCATATGCCCGCCCGCCTTGGGGTGCGGGTGCAGGATCAGGGCGATCGGGGCGTTCGGGCGCTTGCCCGGCGAATAGCGGCCTTCGATGCGGCCCGAGGCCCCGGGCAGAATGACTTCAGGCATGGGCGGCGCGAATTCCCGTGTTCAACTGTCGTTTCGCAGGTGCGTAATACTTGACCGCAGCGGTAGGACTTTCTAAGTCCGCGATGCGTGCCGACGCGTTTGCGAAGGCGCGGGTTCTAGCACAGGACCCCCGAAAAGCGCGCGAATTTTGAAGGTGTGCGATGCGACTGTCGACCAAGGGACGATACGCCGTGATGGCGATGGCCGATCTGGCCAAGAACGGCCGCGCCGACGGCGTGCAGCGGGCCGTGTCGCTGGCCGAGATCGCGGCGCGCCAGGAAATCTCGCTGAGCTATCTCGAACAGTTGTTCGCCCGTCTGCGCAAAAGCGGCCTGGTGCAGAGCGTGCGCGGGCCGGGCGGCGGCTACCGGCTGGCCAAGGGGGCGCATGAGACGGTGGTGGCCGAGATCGTCCTGGCGGTCGACGAGCCGATCCGCGCCACGCGCTGCATCGGCCATTCGTCGCCCAAGGGCTGCATGATGGCCGGCGAGCGCTGCATCACCCACAATCTGTGGGAGGACCTCGGCGATGAGATCCACCGTTACCTGGCCGGCGTGTCGCTTGAGGACGTGGTGATGAACCGCACCGGGCGGCGTCGCAAGGCGCCTGCGGCCGACGTGGGAGTGGCGGCGTGAGCGCGGTCTATCTCGATTACAACGCCTCGGGTCTGGTCCGTCCGGAAGTGCAGGACGTGATGGCGAAGGCGCTGGCCGACAACGGCAATCCCTCGGCGGTGCACGCCGCCGGGCGGCGGGCGCGGGCGCGGATCGAGACGGCGCGGGCGCAGGTCGCCGACCTGGTCGGGGCCGATCCGACGGCGGTGGTGTTCTCCAGCGGCGGCACGGAGTCGAACGCCCAGGCGATCCTGAGCGCTCTGGCGGCCGGCTGCGAGCGGCTGATCGTCGGGGCGACCGAGCATCCGTGCGTGGCCGAGGCCGCGGCGGTGAGCGGCAAGCCGGTCGAGGTGCTGCCGGTCGACGCCAACGGCGTCGTCGATCTGACCTGGCTGGCGGAGGCGCTGCAGCGGCCGGGCCGGGCCGTGGTCGCCATCCATCATGCGAACAACGAGAGCGGCGTGATCCAGCCGATCACCGAGGCCGCCGCGCTGGTGCGGGCGGCGGGCGGCTGGCTGCACGTCGACGCCATCCAGTCGGCGGGCAAGATCCCGGTCGACATGCGCGCGCTGGATGCGGACACCCTGACCCTGTCGGCGCACAAGCTGGGCGGACCGCAGGGCGTTGGCGCGCTGGTGTCCAGAGACGGCGTCCCGATCATCCGCACCCTGCACGGGGCGGGGCAGGAGCGCGGCCTGCGCGCGGGCACCGAGAACGTGCCGGGCATCGCCGGCTTCGGCGTGGCGGCGGACTGCGCGGCGCGCGATCTGCCGCAGGCGCTGGCGCACAAGACGTGGCGCGACGCGGCCGAGGCCCGGGTCCGGGCCGCCGGCGCGACCGTCATCGGCGGCGCCGTCGAACGCCTGCCCAACACCCTGTTCATGGCCGTCGAAGGCTGGGACAGCCCGCAGCAACTGATCACCCTCGACCTGTTGGGCGTGATGGTGTCGGCGGGCAGCGCCTGCTCGTCGGGCAAGACCAAGCCGTCCAAGGCGATCTCCGCCATGGGGTTGGACCATCTGGCCACCGGCGGCGTGCGGATCTCGGGCGGCTGGGGCACGGTGGAGGGCGATTGGTCGCGGTTCGCCGAGGCCTGGGTCGCCTCATATGAGAAGCACCGCGCGCGTCATTCGGACCGCGTGAAGGAAGTCGCGTAAGTCATGGCCGCTGTTAAGGAAACCATTGAAGCGGTCGCCGCGCTGGAGAAGTACGAGCACGGCTTCAGCTCGGACATCGAACAGGAGTTCGCGCCCAAGGGCCTGAACGCCGACATCGTGCGCTTCATCTCCGAGAAGAAGGGCGAGCCGGAGTGGATGCTGGAATGGCGCCTGGCCGCCTATGAGCGCTGGCTGGCCATGGAGGAGCCGACCTGGGCTTCGGTGAAGTACGAGCCGGTCGACTATCAGGACCTGTTCTACTACGCCGCGCCGAAGCAGAAGGAGGGGCCGAAGAGTCTCGATGAGGTCGATCCCGAACTGCTCGAGGTCTACGCCAAGCTGGGCATTCCGCTGAAGGAGCAGGAGGTGCTGGCCGGCGTCGAGGGCGCGCCGCGCTATGCCGTGGACGCGGTGTTCGACAGCGTCAGCGTGGTCACCACCTTCAAGGCCGAGCTGGCCAAGGTCGGCGTCATCTTCATGCCGATCTCGGAGGCGCTGCGGGAGCATCCGGAGCTGGTGCGCAAATACCTGGGCTCGGTGGTGCCGGTCTCGGACAACTATTTCGCGGCCCTGAACAGCGCGGTCTTCTCGGACGGGTCGTTCGTCTACATCCCGCCGGGCGTGCGCTGCCCGATGGAGCTGTCGACCTATTTCCGCATCAACGCCAGCCAGACGGGCCAGTTCGAGCGCACCCTGATCATCGCCGACAAGGGCAGCTACGTCTCGTATCTGGAGGGCTGCACGGCCCCGATGCGCGACGAGAACCAGCTGCACGCGGCGGTGGTCGAGATCGTCGCGCTGGACGACGCCGAGGTGAAATATTCGACGGTCCAGAACTGGTATCCGGGCGATCCGGCGACCGGCAAGGGCGGCATCTACAACTTCGTCACCAAGCGCGCCGACTGCCGCGGCGACCGGTCGAAGGTGAGCTGGACGCAGGTCGAAACCGGCTCGGCCATCACCTGGAAATATCCGTCCTGCCTGCTCAAGGGCGAGGACAGCTCGGGCGAGTTCTACTCGATCGCCATCACCAACGGGCGGCAGCAGGCCGACACGGGCACCAAGATGGTGCACCTGGGCAAGAACTCGAAGAGCCGGATCATCGCCAAGGCGGTCTCGGCCGGGAAGTCGGACTCGACCTATCGGGGCCTGGTGTCGGTTCATCCCAAGGCGACGGGGGTGCGCAACTTCACCCAGTGCGACAGCCTGCTGATCGGCAAGGACTGCGGCTCGCACACCGTGCCCTATATCGAGGCCCGCAACGGCTCGGCACAGCTGGAGCACGAGGCGACGACGACCCGCCTGAGCGACGACCAGCTGTTCTACGCCCAGCAGCGCGGCCTGTCGCAGGAGGAGGCGGTGGCCCTGCTGGTCAACGGCTTCGTCCGCGACGTGCTGCAGGAACTGCCGATGGAGTTCGCGGTCGAGGCGCAGAAGCTGGTGGCGATCTCGCTGGAAGGGAGCGTGGGGTGAGCAGGGCAATCGAAGTACTTGTTGCGTCTCCTCCGGAGCGCGACTTCCTGACGTGCGAGCTTCTCCAGAATGACGAGGTGTTCGCTGAGGTTCGCATCGAGTCTTCGGGACTCGCTGTCCAACTTCGCCCGCGACACGGCGGCGCCGCGTGGGACCTCGACTGCAATGAACTCATCAAGGCGCTGACTGAGGCGAAGTCCGTCCTGTCTGACGTCGATACAAGCGTGATTGTGTAATGCTCTCCATCTCCAACCTCCACGTCTCCGTCGGCGACAAGCCGATCCTCAAGGGCCTGACGCTCGACGTTCCGGCGGGCGAGGTGCACGCCGTCATGGGGCCGAACGGGGCCGGCAAGTCGACGCTGGGCTACGCCCTGTCGGGACGGCCCGGCTATGAGGCCACGCAGGGCGCCGTCGCCTGGAAGGGCGAGGACCTGCTGGCGCTCGAACCCGCCGAGCGGGCGGCCAGGGGCGTGTTCCTGTCGTTCCAGTATCCGATCGAGATTCCCGGCGTCCCGGCCCTGACCTTCGTGCGCACGGCGCTGAACGCCCAGAAGCGCGCGCGCGGCGAGGACGAGGTCTCGGCTCCGAACTTCCTCAAGCTGGTCAAGGCGGCGTCGGCGGCGTTGCGCATGGACTTCGACATGCTCAAGCGGCCGCTCAACGTCGGCTTCTCGGGCGGTGAGAAGAAGCGGATGGAGATCCTGCAGATGGCCCTGCTGGAGCCGTCGCTGCTGATCCTCGACGAGACCGACTCGGGCCTCGACATCGACGCCCTGCGCATCGTGGCGGACGGGGTCAATGCGATGCGCAGCCCCGACCGGGCCATGCTGGTCATCACCCACTATCAGCGGCTGCTCGACTACATCAAACCGGACCGGGTGCATGTGCTGGTCGCCGGGCGGATCGTGGCCTCGGGCGGGCCGGAACTGGCGCACCAACTGGAGGCGGAAGGATACGACCAGTATCTGCCGGCGGCGGCGTGAACGCGCCCGCACAGATCGATCTCCGCGACGCCTCCAGCTTCCCCTCGCGCCGGGTCGAGGCTTGGAAATACAGTGACCTGCCGACCTGCGGAAATATCTTCGCGAGTCGCCGCAACCGTCGGCGCCAGCCGAGGTGTCCGGCGAGGGGCCGTTCGGCGCACTCGGCGGCGAGACGCTGGCCTTCGCCAACGGTCGGGCGGTCGGCGCCGACGCCTTCGTGGCCTCCGGCGAACAGACGCTGCGCCTGCGCTTCGTTTCCGACGCCGTGAACACCGGCCACACCGCTAGCGTGCGCATCGCCGCCCGGCCCGGCGCGCGGCTGCTGCTGCTGGAAAGCCATGAGGGCGCCGGCTCGGCCTGGGTCGCCCACAACCGGATCGAGCTGGATGTCGCCGAGGGGGCCGAGGTCACCCGCATCGTGCTGGCCGAAGAGCCGGCCGACGCCATCGCCGTCACCAACGCCGGGGTGCGGGTCGCGCCGGGCGGCCGCTATCGCCAGACCATCGCGACCACGGGCGCGAAGCTGCAGCGGCTGGAGACGCAGCTGGCCCATGCCGGCGTTGGCGCCGACGTCCGTCTCGACGGCCTCTACCTACTCGACGGCGCCCGGCACGCCGACCTGACCAGCGTAGTCGACCATCTCGGCCCGGACGGGACGACCTCGCAACTGGCCAAGGGCGTGGTGCGCGACACCGCCCGCGGCGTCTTCCAGGGCAAGATCGTGGTCGAGCGCGGGGCCGACGGCACCGACGCGCGCATGGGCCACCACGCCCTGATCCTCGGCGAGCGGGCCGAGGTCGACGCCAAGCCGGAGCTGGTCATCTACGCCGACGACGTGCAGTGCGCCCACGGCAACACGGTCGGCAATCTGGACCCGGCGGCGCTGTTCTATCTGCAGCAGCGGGGCATCCCGGCCGACGAGGCGCGGGCCCTGCTGACCGAGGCCTTCCTGGTCGAGGTGGTCGACCGCATCGAACACGACGGCGCGAGAGAGGTGGTGAGGGCATGGCTGACGGCTCGCTTGTGAAAACCTTCGACGCCCACGCAGCGCGGGCCCAGTTCCCGATCCTGTCGCGGACGGTGAACGGCAAGCCGCTGGTCTATCTGGACTCGGCCGCCTCGGCGCAAAAGCCGCGGGCGGTGATCGACGCCATGGTGCGGACGATGGAGGGGTCATACGCCAACGTCCATCGCGGCCTGCACACGCTGGCCAACGAGACGACCGAGGCCTTTGAGGCGGCGCGCGAGAGCGTCGCGCGGTTCCTCAATGCGGAGGCCGCGACCAACATCGTCTGGACCAAGGGCGGCACCGAGGCGATCAATCTGGTCGCCTCCAGCTTCGGCCAGTCCATTCATCCCGGCGACGAGATCATCGTCTCGGAGATGGAGCACCACTCCAACATCGTACCGTGGCACCTGCTGCGCGAACGGCGCGGGGCGGTGCTGAAGTGGATTCCGGTGCGGGACGACGGATCGCTGGACATGGCGGCCTACGCCGACCTGCTGGGACCGAAGACGCGCATGGTCGCGGTGACCCACATGTCGAACGTGCTGGGCACCATCAACCCGGTGCAGGCGATCACGGAGATGGCCCACGCCGTCGGTGCGCGGGTGCTGATCGACGGCTGCCAGGGGGCGGTGCACGCGACTCCCGACGTGCAGGCCATCGGCTGCGACTTCTACGTCTTCACCGGCCACAAGCTCTACGGACCGACGGGCATCGGCGCCCTGTATGGGACCGCCGAGGCGCTGGAGGCGCTGCCGCCGTACCAGGGCGGCGGCGAAATGATCGAGACCGTCGAATGCGAGCGGATCACCTATGCGAAGCCGCCGCACCGCTTCGAAGCCGGGACGCCGCCGATCCTCGAGGCCATCGGCCTCGGCGCCTCGATCGAATGGCTGAGCCAGTTCGACAAGGCGGCGATCACCGCCCACGAGCACGCCCTGTACGACCACGCCCGGGCTCGGTTGGCCGGGGTCAACTGGCTGCGCGTCGTCGGCGAGGCCGAGGGGAAGGGGGCCATCCTGACCTTCACCGTCGACGGGGCCCACGCCCACGACATCGCCCAGGTGATGGACCGCTATGGCGTCGCCGTGCGGGCCGGCCTGCACTGCGCCGAGCCGCTGGCGAAGCGTTTCGGCCTGACGTCGAGCGCCCGCGCCTCCTTCGCCCTATATAATACGATCGAGGACGCCGACGCCTTCGCCGACGCCCTGATCAAGGCCCGTGAGTTCTTCGCATGACGACCGAAACCGCCCGGATCACCGACAGCCCCGACTTCGCCGAGGCCTGGGACGCGCCGCAGAAGGCCGCCCTGGAGCAGGGCGAGATCGACCGGCTGACCGACGACATCATCGAGGCGCTGAAGTCGGTCTACGACCCGGAGATCCCGGTCGACATCTATGAGCTGGGGCTGATCTACAAGGTCGACCTGTCGGACGACCGCGACGTGGCCATCGAGATGACGCTGACCGCGCCGGGCTGCCCGGTGGCGGGCGAGATGCCGGGCTGGGTCGAGGACGCCGTGCGCAAGGTCGAGGGCGTCAAGTCGGCCCGCGCGCAACTGGTGTTCGACCCGCCGTGGGATCCGTCGAAGATGAGCGACGAGGCCAAGCTGGCCCTGAACATGTTCTGAGGACGCCATGACCGAGCTTCAGACCACGACCCGCCCCCGCCGCCCGCGCCCCAAGGCCGTCAGCCTGACCGACGCCGCCGCCGAACGGGTGCGCGAGATCATGGCCAATGCGGAAAAGCCCTATGTCGCCCTGCGCGTCGGGGTGAAGAACGGCGGCTGCGCGGGGCAGGAATACACCTTCGCCTACGCCGAGACGATCGAGCCGCTGGACGAGGTGGTCGAGGACAAGGGGGTCACCATCCTGATCGACCCCAAGGCGATCCTGTTCCTGATCGGCTCGGAGATCGACTACGAGACCACGAAGCTGGCCTCGAAATTCGTGTTCCGGAATCCGAACCAGACCGACGCCTGCGGCTGTGGCGAGAGCGTCACCATCATTCCGGCCGAGGCGTTGGAATGACCCTCGACTCCGATCTCGACGGAATGAGCCGTGAGGCGCTGGTCGGCGAGGTGATCCGCCTTCGGACAGGGGTCCGCGCGCACCGCGATTCGACCCGGCACGCGCTGTGCTGGCACCATCCAAAACTGTGGGCCCTGCTGCCGGAGAAGACCGCGCCGGAGATCGCGGTTCCCGAGTGGCCGCAGTTCATGCGCGGATGCGTTCGCTATCGCCAGTCGCTGGATGAGCAGCGCCCCGACGCGCCCCGGTCCCCCGAGGAGTTCCGGGGCTGATGATCCGCCTGGAAGGGGTGACGAAGCGCTTCCGCAGCGCGGCGGGCGAGCGCGTGGCGCTGGACGGCGTCGATCTGACGGTCGCGGCCGGGCAGGTGTTCGGCGTGGTCGGCCGGTCGGGGGCGGGCAAGTCGACCCTGATCCGCGCCATCAACCTGCTGGAGCGGCCGGACGAGGGGCGCGTGACGGTAGACGGGCAGGAGATCACCGCCCTGACGCCGGCGGAGCTGCGCGCGGCGCGGCGCCGGATCGGGATGATCTTCCAGCATTTCAACCTGCTGAACGCCAAAACCATCGCCGAGAACGTCGCTTTTCCGCTGCGGCTCGAAGGCCGGTCGGGGGCGGAGGTGGACCGGCGCGTGGCCGAGCTGCTGGAGCGGCTGGGCCTGTCGGAGCATGCGCGCAAGCACCCGGCGCAGCTGTCGGGCGGCCAGAAGCAGCGGGTCGGCATCGCCCGGGCGCTGGCGACGGGGCCCAAGGTGCTGCTGTGCGACGAGGCGACCAGCGCGCTCGATCCGGAAACCACGGATGACATTCTGAACCTGCTCGACCAGCTGAACCGGGAGCTGGGCCTGACCATCGTGCTGATCACCCACCAGATGGAGGTGGTCCGGCGGGTCTGCGACCGGGTGGCCGTGCTCAAGGACGGGCGGGTGGTGGAGGAGGGGGCGACGGCCGACGTCTTCCTGCACCCGAAGCATCCAGCGACCCAGGCCATGCTGGCCGAGGGCGAGGAGGCGTTCGACGCCTCGCTGGCGCCCGTCGGCGGCCGCTTGGCGAAACTGACCTTCCGCGGCGGCTCGACCTATGAGCCGGAGCTGAGCCGCGTGGCCCGCTCGGTCGGCGTCGACTATTCGATCCTGTCGGGCCGTATCAGCCGCATCCGGGGAGAGCCCTACGGCCAGCTTGTGGTCGCCTTCACCGGCGGCGACGCCGAGGCGGCGGTGGCCCAGCTGAGCGCCCGCGGCGTGGTGGTCGAGGGCGTGGGGGAGGCGGTCTGATGGAAGCGCTGTTCGCCAATGTCGACTGGCCCGAGATCGGGCGGGCGACGTGGGACACCCTGCTGATGCTCGGCGGCTCCATGGTGCTGACCGTGCTGTTCGGCGTGCCGCTCGGGGTGCTGCTCTACCTGTCGGGCAAGGGCCGGCTGGCGGCCAATCCGGTGCTCAACGCGGTGCTGTCGCTGATCGTCAACATCCTGCGCTCGGTGCCCTTCATCATCCTGCTGATCGTCATGTTGCCGGTGACGGTGCTGATGGTGGGGACGTCGCTGGGCGTGGCCGGGGCCATTCCGCCGCTGGTGGTCGGGGCCGCGCCCTTCTACGCTCGGCTGGTCGAGACCGCCCTGCGCGAGGTCGACAAGGGCGTGGTCGAGGCCAGCCAGGCCATGGGCGCCTCGACTTTCCAGATCGTCACCCGCGCCCTGCTTCCCGAGGCCCTGCCGGGGATCATCGCCGGCGCCACGGTCACGGCCATCGCCCTGGTCAGCTACACCGCCATGGCCGGCGTGGTCGGGGCGGGCGGCCTGGGCGACCTGGCCATCCGTTTCGGCTACCAGCGCTTCCAGACCGATGTCATGGTGGTCACCGTCGTCCTGCTGCTGGTGCTGGTGCAGGCCCTCCAGATGCTCGGCGACCGGATGGTCGCCGCCGTTTCCCACCGCTGATCGCTCCCCGCAAAGGCTTCCCATGATCCGCCGCACCCTCCTGACCCTCGCCGCCGCCACGCTGGCGCTCGCCGCCTGCGGACAAGGGGCCGACGAGGCCGCCGACGCCAATGGTCCGTTGATCGTCGGCGCCACCGCCGTGCCGCACGCCGAGATCCTTGAGCACATCAAGCCGCTGCTGGCGGCCGAGGGCGTCGAGATCGAGATCAAGGTGTTCAACGACTACGTCCAGCCCAACACCCAGCTGGCCGAACGGCGGCTGGACGCCAACTATTTCCAGACCAAGCCCTATCTGGACGAGTTCAACGCCTCGCGGGGGTCGGGCCTGGTGACGGTGGCCGGGGTGCACGTCGAGCCGCTGGGGGCCTATTCGCGACGGTTCAAATCGCTGGCCGAGCTGCCGCAGGGCGCGGACGTGGCGGTGCCCAACGACGCCTCCTCGATCGGGCGCTCGCTGATCCTGCTGCAGAAGGCGGGTCTGATCCGGCTGAAGGATCCGGCCAACCCGCTGCAGAGCCTGCGCGACATCGTCGAGAATCCGAAGGACCTGCGCTTCCGCGAGCTGGAGTCGGCGACCCTGCCGCGGGTGCTGGACCAGGTCGACATGGCGGTGATCAACACCAACTACGCGCTCGACGCCGGGCTGAAACCCAGGACCGACGCCCTGACGCTGGAAGGCGCCGACAGCCCCTATGTGAACTATCTGGTGGCGCGGCCGGACAATCGCGCCGACCCCCGCATCGTCGCGCTGGCGGCGATGCTGCGCAGCCAGGCGGTGAAGGATTTCATCGCGCGAAAATACGACGGCGCCGTGATCCCGGCGGCCTGACGCATGGCCTACGACCCTGATTTCGGCGAATGGGTGCGCGAACATCTCGCGGCGCTGGGTCCGCTCGAGATCAAGCGGATGTTCGGCGGGGCCGCCGTCTATGCGAACGGGCTGATCTTCGCCCTGCTGGACGACGGGGTGATCTGGCTGAAGGCCGACGAGATCAACGCGCCCTTGCTGGCGGACGCGGGCGCGCGCCAGTTCAGCTATCCGACCAAAGGCGGGGCGATGATGGCGATGGCCTACTGGTCGCTGCCGGAGAGCGCGCTGGACGATCCGGACGAAGCCGTGGACTGGGCGCGGAAGTCGATCGACGCCGCCCTGCGCAGGGCGGCCGCCCGCAAGCCCCGCAAACCGAAGGCTAGGCCGTAGCGGCGACGCGGGCCGCCCGGGCCGCCTCGTCCGGCGTCGGCACCTGCACCGCGGGCGTGACTCCCCGGCCGGTCGCCTCGGCCACCAGCTCGGCTGTCTTGCCCTCCACGGCCGCTTCCAGCCGGGCGAGGAACTCGTCCTTGGGCAGGCCGGTCGGGATGGGGTCGAGGAACTCCAGCGTCGCCGTGCCGGGGTGTTTTTCGAAGGCCTCCTGCGGCCAGAACAGGCCGAGGTTGGTGGCCAGCGGCACGACCGGCATGTCGAAGTCGCGGTACATGTGCCAGACGCCGGAGCGGTAGCGGAACTTCTCGCCGACCTTCGCCAGGTTGCCCTCGGGGTAGATCAGGATCTTGCGGCCCGCCGCGTGGGCGTCGGCGGCGCGCTGCTGCAGCGCCTCGCGGGCTTCGCGGCCGCCGCAGTTGTTGACCACGATCGCGCCGAGCTTGCGCAGCACCGTGCCCAGAAGCGGAAACTTCTCCAGATGGTCGCCGGTGACGAAGGCGAGGTCGTCGAACTGGTCGTAGGTGGCGAAGCCGTCGCCCCAGCTCTGGTGTTTGGAGGCGATGATGAAGGCGCCCTTCGGCAGGCGCTCCTTGCCGCGCGCCTCGATACGGATGCCGGCGAAGAGGCGCAGGGCCTGCACCATCCGCTTCACGTAGCGTCGGATGATCCAGCTGGTCGCGCCGCGGCCGGGCGCCAGGGCCGCGAACGCCGCCGCCGAGGCGTAGGTGATCGACAGAACCCAGTAGGCGATGTTGAAGGCCAAGCTTCGCATCGGGCGACTATGCCGCGAATCGACGTGGGGTCTAGGCCGCGTCGTCGAGCCATTCGGCGCAGGTCACGCGGTTCCGGCCCGACCGCTTCGAGGCGTAGAGGGCGGCGTCGGCGCGGCCCAGCAGGCTGGCGGCGGACTCCCCGCCGCGACGATGGGCGAAACCGATCGAGACAGTGACGGCGCCGAGGTCGTCGTTGGTCGAGCGGCGGCGCAGCGCCCGCGAACCGATCTCCCTGCGGATGCCCTCCAGCGCCGCCTCGACCTCGGGCAGGCTCTCGAGCGGGAAGATCATGGCGAACTCCTCGCCGCCGTAGCGAGCGGCGATGCGGGGCGCCTTCGCGGCCTTGGCGAGCACGCTGGCGACGTAGCGCAGCACCTGGTCCCCGGTCTGGTGGCCCCAAGTGTCGTTGAAACGCTTGAAATGGTCGATGTCGAGCACGGCCAGCGACAGGCGCGCGCCCTTGGCCAGAGCGGCCTCGCAGGCGCTTTCGAGTTCTTCGTCGAACGCCTTGCGGTTGGCCAGATTGGTCAGGGCGTCCGTCATGGAGTCGCGGCGCACCTGCTCCAGATGCTCGCTGAGCCGGGCGATTTCCCGCGTCGACTGCTCCAGCTTTTTCTCGAGGGCGTCGTTGTCCTGCTTGATCTTGTGGGTTGCGTCCGACAGGCCGGAGACGATGGCCTGAAGCTGGGGCGCGCCGTCCGCGGCTTCCAGGCTGCCGGCGGCGCCCTCGAGGGTGCGGCCATAGTCGGACTGGGCCCGGTGTGCGCGGGAGATGGCTTCGGAGACGCTGGACAGTTCGCGGTCCAGCACCCGGCCGGCGTCACGGATTTCCTCGGTTAGCCGCGCGCGGGGCAGATACTCGGCGGCCAGCATCTCCGCCGTGGCCTCGGTGAAGGGTTCGCCCGCCGCCATCATCCGTTCGATCTCGCGGCCCAGCGCGCCTTCGGGCTCGCCGAGATACTGCAGCCACAGCTCGAAATTCAGCGGGGTCGGCCAGACCGACGCGGCTTCCATCGCCTCGACGGCGCGCCGCGCCAGGGAATAGGCTTCCGGTCCGCGTAGCGTGGCTTCGACCGCTTCCGACATCGACGTCCTCTGACGGATCGCCCGGGCGGCGACCTCATAGCCGGAGGCTAGTCGAGGTTCCGTAACGCCGGGTTAAATCCGCGGGGCGAGGGCCGGACCTGCGGGGCGCGCTCAGGTCTTGATGGACACCGCGCGGCGCAGGAAGGCCGGGACCTCCGCCTCGCCGAAGGGGCGGCCGTTGGTGCGCTGGGGCTCGGCCTCGGCGCGGGCGCCGCGACGGTCCGACTGGCGCAGGTGCGCCTCCTGGGCGGGCCGTTCCTGGGACGCGGACGCAGGGACCGGGGTCTCGGTCGGCGTTTCGACCGGCGCGTCGGCCGCGGGTTTGGAGGACCTGCCGCCACGCCGGCTGCGGGTCCGCCGGGCGGGCGCCTCCGCGTCGTCGGCCGGCGCTTCCGTGCTGGGCGAGGCCGGCGATGCTTCGGCGGCGGCCGGAGCGGCCTCGGGGATGGCGGTCGGGGATTCGTCGGCGGCGGCCGGCGCCCGACGTGAGCGGGACGGGCGTTCGCCGCGCTCGCGCGCCGGCTCGGCGGCCTTCTCCGGGCGACGGCTGGAACCGCCGCCGAGATCGGCGGGGTCGAGGGTGAGCTCTTCCGGCGTCATCTTGATGAGCTTCAGGACCTTGTCGAGCGCCCGGTCGTCGGCCGGGGTGACGATCATGAAGGTCTGGCCGGTCTTGCCCGCGCGCCCGGTGCGGCCGATGCGGTGCACATAGTCGTCGGCGTGGTGCGAAACGTCGTAGTTGAACACGTGGCTGACGTCAGGGATGTCCAGCCCGCGCGCCGCGACGTCGGAGGCCACCAGCAGCTTGAGCTCGCCCGAGCGGAAGGCCGCCAGGGTCTTCATGCGCAGCGACTGGTCGAGGTCGCCGTGGATCGGCGCGGCGTCGAAACCGTGCTGCTTCAGCGACTTGGCGACCGTGTCGACCTCGGACTTTCGATTGCAGAAGACGATGCCGTTCTTGACGTCGGCGCGGCCGATCAAGGCGCGCAGGGCGGCGCGCTTCATCTTCGGCTCGCTGCTCGGGATGCGCACCAGATACTGGGTGATGGTGTCCGCCGTGGCGGCGGGGCGCGAGGCCTCGATCCGGGTCGGGTCCTTGAGGAACTGGGTCGTCAGCCGCGTGATCTCGGGGGGCATGGTGGCCGAGAAGAACAGCGTCTGGCGCTTGGGCGGCGTCAGCTTGAAGATGCGCTCGATGTCCGGGATGAAGCCCATGTCGAGCATGCGGTCGGCCTCGTCGATGACCATCATCTCGACGCCGGTCAGCAGAATCTTGCCACGCTCGAACAGGTCCAGCAGACGGCCGGGCGTGGCGATCAGCACGTCGACGCCCTTGTTCAGGGCGGCGACCTGGTCGCCCATGGAGACGCCGCCGATCAGCAGGGCCCAGCTCAGCTTGGTGCCCTTGGCGTAGCGTTCGAAGGACGAGGCCACCTGGTCGGCCAGTTCGCGGGTCGGCTCGATGACCAGGGCGCGCGGCATGCGGGCCCGGGCCCGGCCTGACGACAGCCGGTCGATCATCGGCAGGGTGAAGGCGGCGGTCTTGCCGGTGCCGGTCTGGGCGATGCCCAGAACGTCGCGACCCGAGAGGGCGACGGGGATGGCCTGGGCCTGAATGGGGGTGGCGGTCGTGTAGCCGGTGTCGGCGACCGCTTGCAGGGTCGTGGGCGAGAGGCCCAGTTGGGAAAATTCGGTCATGGGTCCTTGGGACTGGGTACTGAAGGACGTCCCGCGCCTCGGGCCGTCGTGCGATGTGCGGAACCGCCCTGTCTCTGGGCGAGCGGGCGGCGCGGTATCGCCAGTCCTGTCCCGAACGTGGGCCGCATATAGAAGCCCCCACGCGAGAGTCAACTATTCGCGGAACCGGGGCGAGGGGTTGGCATTCCCTAAACGTTTGTTAATAATCCCGCCCGGGGAAGGGCTTAGTAGGGGTCCCATATGTTTCGAACGCTTGCCGTGGCGGCCGTTTCGGCCGCCTGCCTGCTGGCGAGCCCGGTTCGGGCCGACATCAACGCCGCCTTCGGCAATACGGTGGTGTCCCGCTATCCGGACGGCGGCTGGGTCAAGCACTGGTTCAACCCCGACGGCAGCTACGCCGCGCAGTTCTCGGACGGCCGCCGCCTGTCGGCGCGCTGGAGCGTGCGGGGCGAGCGCGTCTGCCTCAGTAACATCCGCCCGAGCGTGATGATCCCGCGCGTCTGCACCGCCATGATCGACGCCGATGTCGGCGAGACCTGGCAGTCGCGCGACCCGATGGGCCGTCGCGTTCAGAACGTGCTGGTGGCCGGGCGCGACTGACGCTCTCAACCTGACTGGATCGATCTGGCCGCTCGCGGAGCGGAAAGCGCCATTCCCTGATTGAAATATCAAAGGGAATGGCGCGAGTGACGGGACTCGAACCCGCGACCTCCGGCGTGACAGGCCGGCACTCTAACCAACTGAGCTACACCCGCGTTTCCCGTCGCGAAGCAGTGCGTCGCGGCGAGGGGCGTCGTTTAGGCGGGGGCGCCTCGCGCTGTCAAGCGAGGATAGCGTGCCTGACGACAGTTTTTCCGCGCCTTTTACGGGGCCTGGCGACGCCCTGATGCGGCTTCCCAAGTCTGCGAACCATTCTCAAGAAAAACCTTTCGCCGCATGGGTTTGAATGGGCGGGGTTCCAAGGCTAGAAAGCGCCGAATCCGCCCCTCCCTTCACGGCGGACGAGGTCCTTCCGGATGAATGCAATCCTTCTCGAATACCTGCCGATCGTGGTCTTTCTCGGGATCGCGGCGGCGCTCGGGCTCGGCTTCATGCTGGCCGCCTGGGTGCTGGCCCCCAAGAACCCGGACTCGGAGAAGCTGTCGGCCTATGAGTGCGGCTTCAACGCCTTCGACGACGCCCGGATGAAGTTCGACGTGCGCTTCTATCTGGTCTCGATCCTGTTCATCATCTTCGACCTGGAAGTGGCCTTCCTGTTCCCGTGGGCGGTGTCGATGTTCGACCTGTCGCGCGCCGGGATGGTCTTCGCCTTCTGGTCAATGATGGTCTTCCTGGGCGTGCTGACCGTCGGCTTCATCTACGAATGGAAGAAGGGCGCCCTCGAATGGGAGTGACCGACAACACCTATCCGCTGATCGGCGCGGGCAACCAAGGCGCGTCGCCGTCCGGAGCCCCGTCGTCGCCGGTCGCGTTCGGCCAGGCCGGACGGACGCTGGTGCAGGGCTACGACCCGGCCGTGCACGACAAATTCTTCGAGGCCGTGAACGCCGAACTGGGCGAGCGCGGCTTCATCACCACGTCGCTGGACGACGTCATCAACTGGGCCCGCACCGGCTCGCTGATGTGGATGACCTTCGGCCTGGCCTGCTGCGCCGTCGAGATGATGCAGGCGTCGATGCCGCGCTTCGACATGGAGCGGTTCGGCATGGCCCCGCGGGCCAGCCCGCGCCAGTCGGACCTGATGATCGTCGCCGGCACCCTGACCAACAAGATGGCTCCGGCCCTACGCAAGGTCTACGACCAGATGCCGGACCCGCCGGGTATTATCACTACAGTTACAGTGTTGTTCGCGGATGCGACCGGGTCGGACCTGTCGATGCTTACGTTCCGGGCTGTCCGCCGACGGCGGAGGCGCTGCTGTACGGCCTGTTGCAGCTGCAGAAGAAGATCCGGCGCACGGGGACCATCGACCGATGAACGCCCTTGCCCGTATCGAAGAGATGGAATCGGCCCTGACGCCGCTGGGCGCCGAGATGGTCGGCGCGCTGGGCGTGCAGGCCCAGGTGGCGTTCGGCGAGCTGACGCTGATCGCCGAGCGCGAGAGCATCCCCGCGGTGCTGACGGCGCTGCGCGACCGCTTTGGCTTCCAGCAGCTGCTCGACATCTGCGGCGTCGACTTCCCGGACCGCGAGGAGCGGTTCGAGGTGGTCTATCACCTGCTGTCGCTGACCCGGAACGCCCGGGTCCGGGTCAAGGTGACGACGGACGAGCGTCAGCCGGTGCCCAGCGTGGTCTCGGTCTTCCCCTGCGCCGACTGGTTCGAGCGCGAGGCGTTCGACATGTACGGCATGTTGTTCTCGGGCCATCCGGACCTGCGCCGGCTGCTGACCGACTACGGCTTCCAGGGATATCCGCTGCGTAAGGACTTCCCGATGACCGGCTATGTCGAGGTCCGTTACGACGAGGAGCAGAAGCGGGTGGTCTATGAGCCCGTCAAACTGACCCAGGAGTTCCGGAATTTCGACTTCCAGTCGCCCTGGGAAGGCGCGGAATACCCGGCCCCGGTTCTGCCGGGCGACGAGAAGGGGAACGGCTGATGGCGGAGGGTTCCCACATTCCGGCGCCGCTGGGCGCGTCCGTGGACGTGTTCGAGGACGATCCGCGCACCGAGCACGCCCGCGCGCTCGACGACCGCAAATTCACGATCAATTTCGGTCCGCAGCATCCGGCCGCGCACGGCGTGCTGCGGCTTGTGCTGGAGCTGGACGGCGAGCTGGTCACGCGCGTCGATCCGCATATCGGCCTGCTGCACCGTGGCACCGAGAAGCTGATGGAGGCGCGCACCTACCTTCAGAACATCCCCTACCTGGACCGCCTCGACTACGTCGCGCCGATGAACCAGGAGCACGCCTTCTGCCTGGCCATCGAGAAGCTGCTGGGCCTGGACGTGCCGTACCGGGGCCAACTGATCCGGGTCCTGTATTCCGAGATCGGCCGCATCCTGTCGCACCTGCTGAACGTGACAACGCAGGCCATGGACGTCGGCGCCCTGACGCCGCCGCTGTGGGGCTTCGAGGAACGCGAGAAGCTGATGGTGTTCTACGAGCGCGCCTCGGGCGCCCGTCTGCACGCCAATTATTTCCGGCCCGGCGGCGTCCATCAGGACCTGTCGCCCGACCTGATCGACGATATCGGCCGCTGGTGCGCCGAGTTCCCGGCGGCGCTGAAGGACATTGAGTCCCTGATCACCGAGAACCGCATCTTCAAGCAGCGCAACGTCGACATCGGCGTGGTCACCAAGCAGCAGGCGCTGGACTGGGGCTTCACCGGCGTGATGCTGCGGGGCTCGGACGTGCCGTGGGACCTGCGCAAGGCGCAACCGTACGAATGCTACGCCGAGCTGGAGTTCGACATCGCCGTCGGCAAGAACGGCGACTGCTGGGACCGCTACCTCTGCCGCGTCGAGGAGATGAAGCAGTCGGTGCGGATCATGGAGCAGTGCATCCACAAGCTGCGCAACTGCCCCGGCGAGCCGGTCCTCGCCGAGGACAACAAGATCGTTCCGCCGCGGCGTGGCGAGATGAAGCGGTCGATGGAATCGCTGATCCACCACTTCAAGCTCTTCACCGAGGGCTTCCGCACGCCGGAAGGCGAGGTCTACGCCTCGGTTGAGGCGCCCAAGGGCGAGTTCGGCGTCTATCTGGTCTCGGACGGGACCAACAAGCCGTACCGCGTCAAGATCTCGGCCCCCGGCTTCCGCCACCTGCAGGCCATGGACTGGATGAACCGTGGTCACATGCTGGCCGACGTCTCGGCCATTCTCGGCTCGCTCGACATCGTGTTCGGGGAGGTCGACCGGTGAGCGATAAACCTCTGAGCGATCTGGTCAAACAGGGCTGGGAAGTGGCCGGCTATTCGGTGACCGACAGCAGCGGCGAAACCTGGAAGCACAATTTCCTCCTGCGCCGGCAAGGCCAGCACAAGGTGCTGTCCGTGCGCAAGAAGATGATCGGAGAGGGCGTCGTGTCCTCGGAGATGGAAGTCTGATGAGCGTTCGTCGTCTCGCCAAGGAACAGCCCGCCTCGTTCGCCTTCTCGAAAGCGACGAAGGCCAAGGCCGACTGGTGGATCGCCAAATATCCCGCCGAACGGCGCGCCTCCGCGGTGATCCCGATCCTGTGGCTGGTCCAGAAGCAGGAGGGTTGGGTCTCCGAGCCCGCCATCCGCGCCATCGGGGAACTGCTGGGCATGCCCACCATCCGGGTGCTGGAGGTCGCGACCTTCTACACCATGTTCATGCTCGAGCCGGTCGGCTCGGCGGCCCTGATCCAGGTGTGTGGCACCACGCCGTGCATGCTGCGCGGAGCCGGGGACCTGATGAAGGTCTGCAAGGACAAGATCGGTCCCAAGGACGTGCTGAGCGCCGACGGCCGCTTCACCTGGCAGGAGGTCGAGTGCCTGGGCGCCTGCGCCAACGCCCCGATGGCCCAGATCAACGACTACTATTTCGAGGACCTGACGCCCGAGACGATGGCGCAGGTCATCGACGACTTCGCGGCCGGCAAGAAGCCGAAGCCGGGATCGCGCGTCGGCCGCCACAGCTCGGAGCCGGAGGGCGGGGCGCTGACCCTGACCGACCCGAAACTCTACGACGGCTCGGCGGCGAAGAAGATCAAGAAACTGCCCAACAGCGATCCGGTGACCGCGTGACCCGCCCGGACCTGTCTGACGACGCGGCCGTCGCCCGGTATCGCGCCGAGCTGCGTCTGGTCGGCCGCAACCAGCGGCTGGCCGGCTTCGCCCTCGTCATCCTCGGCGCCGTCGGCGTCTGGGTCGCCGGCTACGCGGGCGCCGCGGGACCGGCGGTGCAGTGGGCCGGATACGCCGCCCTGGCCTTCGGCTGGGCCCTGATGCTGGCCGCCATCTTCCTGCGCACGCGGTATCACCGTCGGCGGATGCGGGAGGCGGACCATGGCTAGGGGATCGACACGACCCGACTACCGCCTGTTCATGGGCATCGGCTTCTCCGACCTGATCGTCGGGGTGGGTCTGGTGGTCGCCGGTCTGGCCGGGCTGCTGGGCGAGAACGGGTCGCTGATCACGCTCGCCGGCGGAGCCTTCGCCGTGATCGGCGTCGCCATCATCGTCTGGGCGCGTAACAAGTTGAGCCAGGACTCCGGGTCCGGCGGAGATCGGAACTGATGGTCGGAATCCTCGAAGACAAGGATCGCATCTTCACCAACCTGTACGGCTTCCACGACTGGACGCTGGACGGGGCGAAGAACCGTGGCGCGTGGAACGCCACCAGGGACATGCTCGACCTCGGGCGCGACTGGATCATCACCAACGTCAAGAACTCGGGCCTGCGCGGACGCGGCGGGGCCGGCTTCTCGACCGGGCTGAAGTGGTCCTTCATGCCCAAGGAGCTGAAGGACCGGCCGCACTATCTGGTCGTCAACGCCGACGAGTCCGAACCCGGGACCTGCAAGGACCGGGAGATCATGCGCCACGATCCGCATCTGCTAATCGAGGGCTGCCTGATCGCCTCCTTCGCGATGCAGGCGCACGCCTGCTACATCTACCTGCGCGGCGAATACGTGCTCGAACGCGAGCGCATGGAGGCGGCGGTCAAACAGGCCTATGAGGCCAGGCTGATCGGCAAGAACAACGTCCACGGCTGGGACTTCGACGTCTACATCCACCACGGCGCCGGGGCCTACATCTGCGGCGAGGAAACCGCCCTGCTGGAGAGCCTGGAGGGCAAGAAGGGCCAGCCGCGCCTGAAGCCGCCGTTCCCGGCCGGGGCCGGCCTCTACGGCTGCCCGACCACGGTCAACAACGTCGAGTCGATCGCCGTCGTCGGCACCATCCTGCGCCGCGGGGCGGACTGGTTCGCCGGCTTCGGCCGGCCCAACAACACCGGCACCAAGATCATGTCGATCTCGGGCCACGTGAACCGGCCGTGCAACGTCGAAGAGGTGATGTCGATTCCGCTGCGCCAGCTGCTGGAAGAGCACTGCGGCGGCGTGCGCGGCGGCTGGGACAACCTCAAGGCCGTGATCCCGGGCGGTTCGTCGGTGCCGCTGATCACGCGCGAGATGTCCGAAACCGCCCTGATGGACTTCGACTCCCTGCGCGAGATGCGCTCGGGGCTCGGCACCGCGGCGGTGATCGTCATGGACCAGTCGACCGACCTGGTCCGCGCCATCGCCCGCATCAGCTATTTCTACAAGCACGAGAGCTGCGGCCAGTGCACGCCGTGCCGCGAGGGCACCGGCTGGATGTGGCGGGTGCTGGAGCGGATGGCCATCGGCGAGGCCGACCCGACCGAGATCGACCTGCTGCTGGAAGTCTCGACCCAGATCGAGGGCCACACCATCTGCGCCCTCGGCGACGCCGCGGCGTGGCCGGTGCAGGGCCTGATCCGGCATTTCCGCCACGAGATCGAGGAGCGCATCTCCTCCTACCGCAGCCGCCGCGCGAACTTCGCCGGCCACGCGATCGCGGCGGAGTGACGATGGGCCGGATCGCCGTCCTGATGCTCGCCTCCCTCTCCCTCGCCGCCTGCGGCGAGCGGGCGGAAGAGCCCGCGCCGACGCCGGCCGAGGCCGTGTCGGCCACGCCTCCGGAGGCGACAGACGCCGCCCCGGCCGCGCCGACGGTGCTGGACGCCGCCGACCTGCGCCGCGTGTGCCGCGCCGGCCTGGCGGGCATCCATGGCCAGGCGATCGCCGACATCACCATCGACGGCCTCGAGGGCGACGTGGCCACCGCCTCGTGGCGCGCCCCGGTCGACGGCGGACGCCGCCGGGCCCAGTGCCGGGTCGAGGGCGACCTGATCACCTGGAAGCCGCTGGAGGCCTCGGGCCCCAACCAGAACCGCTGGATGAACCAGTCCGGCGACCCGGTGACGCGCTTCGTCCTTGACGGCGAGGCCATCACCATCAACACGACGCTCCCGGATGGGACGACCGCCACGGAAACCTATTCCGCGGCGTCTGAGCAAGAGGCCCGCTGATGCCCGTCGCCAAGGTCAACGGCGTAGAAACCGAGTTCGAGCACGGCATGACCGTGCTGCAGGTCGCCGAGCGCGCCGGGCACGAGATTCCGCGCTTCTGCTATCACGAGCGGCTGTCGATCGCCGGCAACTGCCGCATGTGCCTGGTCGAGGTGAAGCCCGGACCGCCGAAGCCGCAGGCCTCGTGCGCCCTGCCGGCCGCCGAGGGCCAGGAGATCTTCACCGACACGCCGATGGTCAAGAAGGCGCGGGAAGGGGTGATGGAGTTCCTGCTCATCAACCACCCGCTGGACTGCCCGATCTGCGACCAGGGCGGCGAGTGCGATCTGCAGGATCAGGCCATGGGCTATGGCCGCGACGGCTCCCGCTACGCGGAGAACAAGCGCGCGGTCGAAGAAAAGAACATGGGCCCGACCATCAAGACCTTCATGACGCGCTGCATCCAGTGCACGCGTTGCGTGAGGTTCGTGACGGAAGTCGCTGGAGTTCCTGACATCGGCATGATCTCGCGCGGCGAAGACGCCGAGATCACGACCTATCTGGAGAAGGCGGTCGACAGCGAACTGTCGGGCAACGTCAACGACCTGTGCCCGGTCGGCGCCCTGACCCACCGGCCGTGGCAGTACCACTACCGCCCGTGGGAGCTGAAGAAGACCGAGTCGATCGACGTCATGGACGCGCTCGGCTCGAACATCCGCGTCGACGCGCGCGGGCCCGAGGTCATGCGCGTGCTGCCGCGGGTCAACGAGGGCGTCAACGAGGAGTGGCTGTCGGACATCAGCCGCTATGCCGTCGACGGCCTGCAGCGCCAGCGGCTCGATCGGCCGTATGTGCGCGAGAACGGAAAGCTGCGCGCGGCGTCGTGGGAAGAGGCGCTCGCCGTCGTGGCGGAGAAGATCAAGGCCGCGAAGTCGGAGAAGATCGGCGTGATCGCCGGCGACCTGCAGGACGCGGAGTCGATGAAGGCTGCGCTGGACCTGTTCCGCGCGCTGGGATCGGCCAACACCGACTGCCGCCAGGACGGGGCCGCCCTCGGGCAGGGCCCGCGTGAGGGTTGGCTGTTCAACTCCGGCCTGCAAGGCATTGAAAACGCGGACGCCATCCTGATCGTCGGGGCCAACCCCCGCACCGAGGCGCCGTTGCTCAACGCCCGCCTGCGCAAGGCCTGGCTGACCGGCAAGACCCAGGTCGGCGTGATTGGCGAACAGGCCAATCTGACGTTCGACTACAGCTGGCTCGGCGCCGGCTCGAAGACGCTGGCCAAGCTGCCCAAGGCGGCGATGGACTTCCTGACCAAGGCCGAACGGCCGGCGATCATCGTCGGTTCGGGCGCGCTGACGGGCGAGAACGGCCCCGCCGTGCTGAACGCGCTCGGCGCGCTGGCGAAGAAGGTCGGCGTGGTGGCCGAGGGCTGGAACGGCTTTAACGTGCTGCACACCGCGGCGTCGCGGGTCGCCGGCCTCGACATGGGCTTCGTTCCGGGCGAGGGCGGCCTGACCGCCGTCCAGATGGTCGCCAAGGGCGCGCTGGACGTGCTGTTCCTGCTCGGCGCCGACGAGATCGACCCGTCGAAGTCGAAGGCCTTCCGCGTCTATCTGGGCAGCCACGGCGACCGCGGCGCGCACGGCGCCGACGTCATCCTGCCGGGGGCCGCCTATACCGAAAAGCCGGGCCTCTACGTCAACACCGAGGGCCGGGTTCAGATCGCCGAACGCGCCGTCTTCCCGAAGGGCCAGGCCAAGGACGACTGGGCCATCCTGCGGGCCCTGTCGGCGCTGGTCGGCCACACCCTGCCGTACGACACCCTGGACGCCCTGCGTTCCAAGCTGATGGCGGACCACCCGACCTTCGGCCGCATCGACTACCTGCCGGCCCCGGCGGCGTTTGACGTCGGTTCGCTGGGCCGGAAGGGCGATCTCGGCGACGTGGCCTTCCACACGGCGGTTCGCGACCCCTACCTCAACAACCCGATCGCGCGCGCCAGCGTGACCATGGCCGAGCTGTCCGCCCTGCGGGTGGCCCCGGTCGCGTTGGCGGCGGAGTAACCGATGACCGACGTCGTTCCTTCCCGTCCGAAGAACCCACTGGCCGCGATCTTCCTGACCGTGGTCGGGCTGGCGGTCCTCGCCGGCCTCGGCTGGCTGGCGGTCTATCTCTGGGGCCTGATCCCGCCGACCTTCTGGTCGAGCCCTCTCGGCTGGACCCTGATCACCGCCGGCGGCATTCTGCTGGTCACCGTCGGCATCCTGATCTCGCTGGCCTTCCTGCTGCTGGCCGACCGCAAGATCTGGGCCGGCGTGCAGATGCGCAAAGGCCCCAACGTGGTCGGCCCGTTCGGCCTGCTGCAGTCGTTCGCCGACTTCTTCAAATTCGTGCTGAAGGAGATCGTCGTGCCGGCCGGGGCCGACAAGGTGATCTTCCTGCTGGCCCCGCTGCTGACCTTCATCCTGGCCTTCATCGCCTGGGCGGCCGTCCCGTTCGCCCCGGGCTGGGTGATCTCCGACCTGAACGTCGGCATCCTGTACATCTTCGCGATCAGCTCGCTGGGCGTGTACGGCATCATCATGGGCGGCTGGGCTTCGAACTCGAAGTACCCGTTCCTGGGATCGCTGCGCAGCGCCGCGCAGATGGTGTCGTACGAGGTCTCCATCGGCCTGGTGATCATCAACGTCATCGTGCTGTCCGGGACCATGAATCTGACCGAGATCGTCACCCGGCAGGGCGGCTGGTTCTGGGACTGGTTCGCCTTCGGAGGCGGGGCGGGGACCTGGCCGTTGATCGTCGTGATGTTCCCGATGGCGATCATCTTCTTCATCTCGGCCCTGGCCGAGACCAACCGCCCGCCGTTCGACCTGCCCGAGGCGGAGTCCGAACTGGTGGCCGGCTATCAGGTCGAATACAGCTCGACGCCGTACCTGCTGTTCATGATCGGCGAATACGCCAACATCGTCTTCATGTGCGCCATGATCAGCCTGCTGTTCTTCGGCGGCTGGAATCCGGGCTTCCCGACCGATTTCCTCAACGACTGGCCCGAATTCCTGGCCAACCTGTTCTACTTCCTGGTCTTCTTCAGCAAGATCGTCTTCTGGTTCGCCATGATCGCCATGGTGAAGGCCTTCGTCCCCCGCTATCGCTACGACCAGCTGATGCGGCTGGGCTGGAAGATCTTCCTGCCGACCTCGCTGGTCGCCGTGGTCATCGTCGCCGCCTGGCGGGTGTTCGGGGTGGGCGCATGAGCCGGCTGCTGACCCTGACCGTCCTGCTGGCCGCCGGCGCCGCGGGCGCCTGCACCATCCCGACCTACGAGCCCGATCCGGTGTCGGTCTATCAGTGGGAACGGCGCCAGCAGGCCATCGAGCGCGAACAGGCCGAACGCGAACGCCTGTGCCGCATCACCAAGGATGAGGACCCGCGCAAGGACGAGCTGTGCCGCGGCGTTCCGGGAGTAGAAAGCTGATGTTCACCCGTCTCGTCCAGGCCGCGAAGGGGGCGATGCAACTCGACACCCTCGGCGCCATCGGCCTGTCGCTGAAGTACATGGCGCGGCCCAAGGCCACCGTGAACTATCCGTTCGAGCGCAACCCGCAGTCGCCGCGCTTCCGCGGCGAGCACGCCCTGCGGCGCTATCCCAACGGGGAAGAGCGCTGCATCGCCTGCAAGCTGTGCGAGGCCATCTGCCCGGCCCAGGCCATCACCATCGAGTCCGAGCCGCGCGCCGACGGCAGCCGCCGCACGACCCGCTACGACATCGACATGGTCAAATGCATCTACTGCGGCCTGTGCCAGGAGGCCTGCCCGGTGGACGCCATCGTCGAGGGGCCGAACTCGGAATTCACCGTCGAGACCCGCGAAGAGCTGCTCTACGACAAGGAACGCCTGCTCTCGAACGGCGATCGCTGGGAACGGCTGATCGCGAAGAATCTGGAACTCGACGCGCCTTACCGCTAAGGCGCAACCGCTGAACGGGCAGGGCGATTCCGGAAGGGGTCGCCGCCCATAACCGAAAGGGGCGCAGGCCTCAGATGTTGCAAGGAATCGCCTTCTACCTGCTGGCGGCGGTGGCCGTGGTGGGCGGCCTGATGGTCGTCACCGCGAAGAACCCCGTGCACAGCGTGCTGTGGCTGATCCTGACCTTCTTCTCGTCGGCGGGACTGTTCGTGCTGCTCGGCGCGGAGTTCCTGGCGATGCTGCTGGTCGTGGTCTACGTCGGCGCCGTCGCGGTGCTGTTCCTGTTCGTGGTCATGATGCTGGACGTCGACTTCGTGCGGCTGCGCGAGGGCTATGCCCGCTACCTGCCGCTGGCGGCGATCGTCGCCGGCGTGCTGCTGGCCGAGATGATCATGATCTCGCTGGTCGTCGTGAACGGCGGCGCCGCCTCCGATGTGGCCGGCCCGGCCGTCGCGACCGCGGGCGTGACCAACGCCGAGGCCATCGGGCGGGTGCTCTACACCGACTACGTCTACATCTTCCAGGCGGCGGGGATCGTGCTGTTGATCGCGATGATCGGCGCCATCGTCCTGACCCTGCGCCACAAGCCCAACGTCAAGCGCCAGAACGCCCACGACCAGATCAACCGCGACCGGAAGACGGCCGTCGAGGTCAAGGGCGCGGTCAGCGGCGCCGGCGTCTCCGCAGAGGATCTGGTCTGATGGAAATCACGCTCGCCCACTACCTGGCGGTCGGCGCCATCCTGTTCACCATCGGCGTCTTCGGCATCTTCGTGAACCGCAAGAACGTCATCATCATCCTGATGTCGATCGAGATGATCCTGCTGGCGGTGAACATCAATTTCGTCGCCTTCTCGGCCTACCTGAACGACATCTCCGGTCAGGTCATGGCCATGTTCGTGCTGACCGTCGCCGCGGCCGAAGCCGCCGTCGGCCTGGCGATCCTGGTGACCTTCTTCCGTAATCGCGGCGACATCGCCGTCGACGACGCCTCGGTCATGAAGGGCTGATCGTGAACCTCGAGCTTCTCGTCACTCTCGGCGTCTTCGCCCCGCTGCTCGGCGCCCTCGTCGTCGGCCTGTCCGGCCGCCGGCTGGGCGACCTGCTGTCCAAGTCCATCACCACCGGCCTGCTGTTCGTCTCGTGCGCCATCGCCTGGATGGTCTTCAGCCAGTGGACCTGGGGTCATCTGGAGCCGTTCACGGTCCACATCGCGCCCTTCATCCACGTCGGCGAGTTCCAGTCGAACTGGTCGATCCGCGTCGACGCCCTGTCGGCGGTGATGCTGGTCGTGGTCACCAGCGTGTCGTCGCTGGTCCACCTCTACAGCTGGGGCTACATGGCCGAGGACCCGGACAAACCGCGGTTCTTCGCCTATCTGTCGCTGTTCACCTTCGCCATGCTGGCGCTGGTCACCGCCGCCGACTTCATGCAGTTGTTCTTCGGCTGGGAAGGGGTGGGGCTGGCGTCCTATCTGCTGATCGGCTTCTGGTACAAGAAGTCCACCGCCAGCGCCGCCGCCATCAAGGCCTTCGTGGTCAACCGGGTCGGCGACTTCGGCTTCGCCCTGGGCATCTTCACCGTCTTCTGGATGTTCGGCACCATCGAGTTCGCCGAGTTGTTCCCGATGATCGCCGCGCGCGAGGGGACGGGCTGGGAGTTCATCGGCCACACCTGGTCGGCGCTCGACCTCGCAGGGGTGCTGCTGTTCATCGGCGCCATGGGCAAGTCGGCCCAGTTCTTCCTCCACACCTGGCTGCCCGACGCCATGGAGGGCCCGACGCCGGTGTCGGCCCTGATCCACGCGGCGACCATGGTCACCGCCGGCGTCTACATGGTCTGCCTGCTGTCGCCGATGTTCGA
>JACPDR010000025.1 GCA_016183935.1 Caulobacterales bacterium | reverse complement strand
TCGTTGACGTCGATCTTCTGGAAGCGGCGGGCCAGCGCCCGGTCCTTCTCGAAATGCTGGCGATACTCCTTGTAGGTCGTCGAGCCCATGCAGCGCAGGGTGCCCGAGGCCAGCGCCGGCTTGAGCAGGTTGGACGCGTCCATAGCCCCGCCCGACGTCGCCCCCGCGCCGATCACCGTATGGATCTCGTCGATGAACAGGATGGCGTTGTCGTGCGTCTCCAGCTCCTTGACGACCTGCTTCAGCCGCTCCTCGAAGTCGCCGCGATAGCGGGTGCCGGCCAGCAGCGCCCCCATGTCGAGGCTGTAGATGGTCGCGCCTTCCAGCACGTCCGGGACCTCGTGGTTGACGATCTTGCGGGCCAGCCCTTCGGCGATGGCGGTCTTGCCGACGCCCGGGTCGCCGACCAGCAGCGGGTTGTTCTTGGTCCGCCGGCACAGGATCTGGATCGAGCGGTCGACCTCGGCCTGGCGGCCGATCAGCGGATCGATCTTGCCGTTGCGGGCCTTCTCGTTGAGGTCGACGCAATAGGCCTCCAGCGCCTCGCCGCCGGTCTTGGCGGCGGCCGCGTCCTCGGCGTCTTCGGGGCTGGCGCCGGACCGGGCCGGACGGGTCTCGCCGACCCCGGCCTTCTTGGCGATGCCGTGGGCGATGTAGTTGACCGCGTCGTAGCGGGTCATGTCCTGCTCCTGCAGGAAGTAGGCGGCGTGGCTCTCGCGCTCCGAGAAGATGGCGACCAGAACATTCGCGCCGGTGACCTCCTCGCGGCCCGAGCTCTGGACGTGGATCACCGCCCGCTGGATGACGCGCTGGAAGCCGGCCGTCGGCTTGGCGTCCTCGCCGTCCGACGTGGCCAGCGCGGCCAGGTCGGTGTCGACATACAGCGTCAGCGCCGTCTTCAGGCTGGGCAGGTCGACGTTGCAGGCGGTCATCACATTGGCCGCGTCCGGATCGTCGACCAGGGCGAGCAACAGGTGTTCGAGGGTGGCGTACTCGTGCCGGCGCTCGTTCGCATAGGCGACGGCGCGGTGCAGGGTCTCTTCGAGAGGACGCGAAAATGAGGGCATTTGGAAGGTTCCTCTCAGTCCTTTTCCATCGTGCATTGCAGCGGATGCTGGTGACGGCGCGCCGTCTCGACCACCTGGGCGACCTTGGTTTCGGCCACTTCGTAGGTGAAGACGCCGCAGACACCGACGCCATGCTGGTGCACGTGCAGCATGATGCGGGTCGCGTCCTCGCGGCCCTTCTGGAAGAACCGCTCCAGCACGTAGACGACGAATTCCATCGGCGTGTAGTCGTCGTTCAGGATCAGCACCCGATACAGCGAGGGCTTCTGAAGCTTCGGCTTTGTTTCGGTGACGGTGGCGGCCCCGAGGCCCCCTTCCTGATCACCGGCCTTACGTGACGGCGGCATTCGTTGTCCGTGTTTGGGGAGTCGATGGACAGATAGGAGATGATGGCCTGATTTGAAGCGGCGTCCAGTCACAGCTTGCGTGACGAAGTGGCCGGAATCGAAAAGGGCCCCCGGATCGCTCCGGAGGCCCCTCGAACGCTACTGCGGTTTCAGGCTTAGCGGGCGGCCTGGAACTTCTCGACCGAGGCGGTGACGCGCTCGTTGATCGGCTTGAAGCTGTCCTTGACCGAGGCGGTGAACACGTCGGTCATGCGGGTGACTTCAGCCAGGTAGGTTTCGGCGGCCGACTTGGCCCAGTTGGTCTGCAGCTCGAGGGCTTCCTGGACCGAACGGGCCTGGGCCAGCGACTGGGCGGCGGCGACGCCGTCTTCCCAGGACTTCTTGCCGTAGGCCACGGTCTGGGTCGAGATGGCCTCGACGCCCTTCTGGGCGGCCGTGGCCGAGGCGACGACGGCCTCGAGGTTCTTCTTGCCCTCGGCGTTCAGCTCGGTCAGGCCGGCGACCGACTTGTCGGCGGCTTCACGGAACGCCTGCGCGCCGGCGGCCTGCATCTTTTCAGCCTGGGCCTGGGCCTTCTCGGCCGAAGCCTTGACCTGGGCGGTGGCGGTTTCGACGGTCTTCTTCACGGTTTCGGCGCTGTCGGCCATGGTATTTCTCCTGAACCTGTCGCGGCCTGGCCGCTGATGATCTTTTCCACGGCAGCTTATCCACCGCGGCAGTCGGCTATATGGTGCAAGTGCGAAGGAACGTCAAGGGGATTTTGTGCACCGCACCATGAGACACCTGACAGGAGAGACCGCTTCACAAATCCGTTGACGGCTTGTTTACCCTCACGAAACCCCCGTGACGCATGTTAGCCTTTCGTCAGCGTCGCGTGGTGGGGCCGCCGTCGCGCTTTATGTATGAGGCCTGCGTTTGCCGATCTTTTCCCTGATCCGCCGCGGATTGCTGTCGCTGATGTTGGTCGCCGCCCTGGTGGTGGTCCCGACAACCTCGCCCGCAGCCGCCCAGGAAAACACCCGCTACGCCGCCATCGTGGTCGACGCCGAGAGCGGCGAGGTGCTGTTCGCCCGCCACGCCGACAGCCGGCGATATCCAGCCTCGATCACCAAGATCATGACGCTGTACCTGACCTTCGAGGCGCTCACCGAGGGTCGGGTCAAGCTCGACGACGTCATCACCGTCTCGCCGCGCGCCGCCAGCCAGCCGCCGTCGAAGCTGGGCCTCGCCGCCGGCCAGACGATCACCCTCGACAACGCCATGCGCGCCACCGCCGTGCGCAGCGCCAACGACATGGCCATGGCCATCGCCGAACACGTCGGCGGCTCGCAGGATCGTTTCGCCGCCCAGATGACGCTGAAGGCCCGCGAACTGGGCATGACCAACACGCGCTACGTCAATCCGAACGGCCTGCCCGACGCCCGCCAGGTGACCACGGCCCGCGATCTCGCCATTCTGGCGCGGGCGGTGATGCGCGATTATCCGCAGTACTATCGGTACTTCGGGCTGCACGACTGGGCCTACAACGGCCGCGACTACCGCAACACCAACGGTCTGCTGCGCAGCGGCGACGGCTATGACGGCATGAAGACCGGCTACACCAACGCCTCGGGCTACAACCTCGCGGCCTCGGCCGTGCGGGACGGACGGCGGCTGATCACCATCGTGCTCGGCGGCCGCACCACGGCCAGCCGCAACGCCCACGTCGCCGCCCTGATGGACACCGGCTTCGAGGTGGAGCGCTTGCGCCGGAGCGGCCAGCCGATCCAGGTCGCCCAGGCCTTCTTCGAACAGCGCGGCTTCGGGATCGGCCCCGACAACTCGGGCCCGGTCCAGTACGCCTCCGTCGCGGATGACGAGGAGGAGCAGGAGACCGGTCTCGGCTCGACCGCCGTCAGCTACGTCGCCCTGCCCGCCCCGCCGCCACAGCCCACTGAGATCGTCCCGGCGCCATCGGAAGTCCGCACCGTCGCCTCGCTTCTGCGCGCCTCGGGTCCGGCCGACATGACCGCCGCGCTCAACGGCGCCCCCGCCGCCAGCCCCTCTCAGCCGGCGCCGCGTTCGCCGGCGCGGGAGACCATGCGCGAAGCCGCCGGCCGCTGGGCCGTCCAGGTCGGGGCCTTCCGCGACGAGGCCATCGCCCGCGACTGGCTGACCGAGGTCAACCGCCGCTTCCGCAGCCAGTTCACCGCCGCCGAACGCACCGTCCAGAACGCCGAGGGCTGGTACCGCTCGCGCTTCACCGGCATGAGTGAACAGGCCGCCCAGGCCGCCTGCGCGACCCTGGCCGAACGCCGCGTCACCTGCATGGTGGTCCGACCGCAGTAGGCGTCAGTTCGCGACCATTTCGACCATGAACCCCGGCGGGATTTCGACGATTTAGGACAAGGGTTCGGGCGTGGCCCGCAAGGCCGGCGAGAGGTCCGCTTCACGTCAGCGCCGACGCGGACCCTCGTGCGACTGCCGCCGTCGCGCGCGCGCCTTGCCGGGCGGCCGCTTTTCCCCTATACGCGCCGCCTTTCCAGGGCTTCGGTCCTGACGCGGAGCTCCAAAGGGTTCGGGAAGTCATCCCGGCCGCCGCTTCAGGATCCATCGTGGATGGGACTTACCCGGTCCCCCCGCGCCGGCGCCCTACAAGGGAGACCACCGCATGGCTCTTTACGAGCACACGGTCATGTCGCGCCAGGATATCAGCGCGCAACAGGCCGAAGCGCTGAACGACACCATCAAGGGCTTGATCGAAACGGGCGGCGGTTCCGTCGCCAAGATCGAGTACTGGGGTCTGCGCAACCTGACCTACCGGGTCAAGAAGAACCGCAAGGCGCACTATTCGCTGCTCGCCGTCGACTGCCCGCCCGCCGCCATGGCCGAGGTCGAGCGTCAGCTGTCGATCAACGAGGACGTGCTGCGCTGGCTGACCGTCCGCGTCGAGGAACTCGACCTGGAGCTGTCGCCGCTGCTGGCCCGTCGTGAACGTGAGCGTGAGCGCGAGCGCGAGCGCACGCCGCGTGAAGACGCCGCCGCCGAAGCCACTGAATAGGAACCCGGATCATGACCGACACCACCGCTCCCTCGCCGGGCGCGCCGGCCGGCTCCGGCCCGGCCCGCCGTCCCTTCTATCGCCGCCGCAAGGTGTGCCCGTTCTCCGGCGCCAACGCTCCGAAGATCGACTACAAGGACGTGAAACTGCTGCAGCGCTACATCAGCGAACGCGGCAAGATCGTCCCGTCGCGCATCACGGCCGTCTCCCAGAAGAAGCAGCGTGAGCTGGCCAAGGCTATCAAGCGCGCCCGCTATCTGGCCCTCCTGCCCTACGTGGTGAAGTAAGATGAAGGTCGTTCTGCTTGAACGCGTCGAGAACCTCGGCGCCATCGGCGACGTCGTGTCCGTCAAGGACGGCTTCGCCCGTAACTTCCTTCTGCCGCGCGACAAGGCCCGTCGGGCCACGTCGGCGAACCTGAAGGCCTTCGAACTCGACCGCGCCGCCATCGAGGCCCGCAACGAGAAGAACAAGGCCGAAGCGCAGAAGGTCGCCGACAAGATCGACGGCCAGACCTACGTCATGATCCGGCAAGCCGGTGAAACGGGTCAGCTGTACGGTTCGGTCGCCGGCCGCGACGTCGCCGAGGCCGTCCAGGCCGAAGGCGGCAAGGTCGAGCGCTCGCAGGTCGTGCTCAACACCGCGATCAAGACCCTGGGCGTCCACGAGGTGCAGGTCCGCCTGCACGCCGAGGTCTCGGCCACGGTCAAGATCAACATCGCCCGTTCGGCCGACGAAGCCGAGCGCCAGGCCAAGGGCGAGGACGTGATCAAGTCCGCCTACGACCAGGACCGCGCCGAGGCCCTCGAACAGGCCAAGGACATGGTCGCCGGCGGCGCCGGCCAGCAGGAAGGTCTCGGCTCGGAAGCCTGAGTCCAGCCGACCGCTGAAACGATTGAAGGGCGCGTCCGCCGGGCGCGCCCTTTTTCGTGGCCCCCGCCGCGTCAGCCGGCGTTATCTGATCCGCCTGCGGAATTCCGGAGCGTCCACAGCGACCCACGTTTGTCCCCGCCCAAGGGTGCGTCCGCCTCTGTCGTAAGGCGCGTGCATGAGTAAGAGATCATGCCGATGAACGCCCTGTCCCCCGTGCCCTTCCCGCCCTCGATGGACCCCTCGTCCATCCCGTCCCTGCCCCACAATCTCGAGGCGGAACAGGCGCTGCTCGGCAGCCTGATGTTCGACAACGCGGTGTTCGAGCGGCTCAGCGACCGACTGCGCGGCGCCCATTTCTACGAGCCCTTCCACCAGCGGCTCTACGAGGCCATCGAGGACCACGTCCGCCAGGGCCTGCTGGCCGAGCCGACCATCCTGATGGAGCGGTTCAAGCTGGACCCGGCTTTCCAGGAGTTCGGCGGCCTGCGCTACCTGGCCGACCTCGTCGACCGGGCCCCGCCGGGCGCCAACGCCCCCGACTACGCCCGCGTCGTCTATGACCTGGCCCTGCGCCGCGACCTGATCCGCATCGGCGGCGAGATCATCAAGGAGGCGCCCCAGCCCGAGACCGCCGCCATCGACCAGATCGAGAGCGCCGAACAGCAGCTCTACACCCTGGCCGAGACCGGCAAGCCGTCGTCCGGCTTCGTCAGCTTCTCCACCGCCCTGTCGGGCGCGGTCCAGATGGCGGCCGAGGCCTACCAGCGCGACGGCAAGCTGGCCGGCCTGGCCACCAACCTCGACGATCTCGACCAGAAGCTGGGCGGCCTGCACCCGTCCGACCTGCTGATCCTCGCCGGCCGCCCCTCGATGGGCAAGACGGCGCTGGCCACCAACATCGCCTTCAACGTCGCCCGCAACTACCGCTGGGAGCCGACGCCCGAGGGCCGCAAGACCGTCAACGGCGGGGTGGTGGCCTTCTACTCGCTGGAAATGTCGGCCGAACAGCTGGCCATGCGTATCCTCGCCGACGCCTCGGGCGTGTCGTCGGACAAGCTGCGCAAGGGCGAGATCGACGCCGCCGACTTCGGCAAGATCCGCGACGCCGCCGTCGAGATCGGCGAGAGCCCGCTGTACATCGACGCCACCGGCGGCCTGTCCATGTCCAAGCTGGCCGCCCGCGCCCGCCGCCTGAAGCGGATGGAGCACGGCCTCGACCTGATCGTGGTCGACTACCTCCAGCTGATCACCACCGGCGAGAGCAACAGCCAGAAGAATCGGGTGCAGGAGGTGTCCGAGATCACCGGCGCCCTCAAGGCCCTGGCCAAGGAGCTCAGCGTGCCGATCCTGGCCCTGTCGCAGCTGTCCCGTCAGGTCGAGCAGCGCGAGGACAAGCGGCCCCAGCTGTCCGACCTGCGGGAATCCGGCTCGATCGAGCAGGACGCCGACTGCGTTATGTTCGTCTATCGCGAGAGCTACTACCTCGGTCGCGCCGAGCCGCGCGAGGGCTCCGAGGAGCACCTCAAGTGGCAGGAGGACATGGACCGCCTCAAGCACCAGGCCGAGGTGGTCATCGGCAAGCAGCGCCACGGCCCCATCGGCATCGTCAAACTGTCCTTCGACGCCGACACCACCAAATTCGGCAACCTCGCCGGGGGCCAGCGGTACGACGGCTACGGCGACTGAGCCCTACCCTTTCACGCTCCCGGCCAGCATGCCGCGGATGTAGTAGCGCTGCAGGGCGAGGAAGAGGATCAGCACCGGGGCGACCGTGATCACCGCCCCCGCCATCATCATCTCGATGTCCTGCACGTGCTCGCGCGACAGCGCGGCCAGCGCCACCGGCAGGGTGTAGTTCGACTGGTCGGTCAGGATGATCAGCGGCCACAGGAAGTCGTTCCAGCTGCCGAGGAAGACGAACAGGGCCAGGGTCACGATGATCGGCTGCAGCGCCGGCAGCACCACGCGGCGGAAGATCTGTCCCTCGCTCGCCCCGTCGATGCGCGCCGCCTCCAGCATCTCGTCGGGGATCGACAGTGAATACTGCCGCACCAGGAACAGGCCGAAGATCGAGGCCAGCCACGGCACCAGCGCCCCGGCGTAGGTGTTCACCAGCCCCATCCCCTTCAGCATCAGGAACAGCGGCAGGGTGCCGATCTGGGCCGGCACCACCAGCGCCGCGACCAACAGCTGGAACGTCCGCTCGCGTCCGCGGAAGCGCAGCTTGGCGAAGGCGTAGCCGGCCGGCACGGTGAACAGCAGGGCCAATCCCGTCGCCAGCGTCGCGAGGGCGAAGCTGTTCCACAGATAGCGCCCCATGCCCTGGGTCACGAACAGGTCGCGATAGTGCTCCAGCGTCCACGTCTTCGGCCACAGCGGCGGCGGGAAGGTCGCCGCCTCCCCGGTCGCCATGAAGCTGACCGACAGCATCCACAGCAGCGGGAACAGCACCAGCAGGGCGATGAAAGCTACCGCGGGGTTGAGGGCGACAGCGCGAAGTTTCATGGCCTTGCCCCTCCCTCTCCGCCGTCATCCTCGGGCTTGACCCGAGGATCAGACGTGGGGGCGAACTGTGCGTCGCCGAAGGCCCACCGGCTTGATCGTCCAACCGGCCACCGCG
>JACPDR010000024.1 GCA_016183935.1 Caulobacterales bacterium | reverse complement strand
CGGCGGCGGCGGCGGCGCGTAGACCGGCTCGACCGCGCCAAACGCATAGCGCAGGCCCAGCGTCAGCGAGGAATCTTCGTAGCGGCCTTCGTACGGACCGACGTCGACGCCCGCCCAGTTGTCGAACGTCTCGAATTCCATGTTCGACAGCAGGTAGCGGTAGGTCAGGTCCAGGTGGGCCCGGTCGCTGATCGCCCAGGCCAGACCGACGATGGCTTGCGCCGCCAGCTTGGCCGAGCTGTCGTCGGCGCCGAGCGCGATGGTGCGGTCAGCGGCCAGCGTGCCGAGGAACTCGGTGTTGACCCGGTTGATGCCGGCGCCGAGGCCGACGAAGGGACGCAGCGCCGAATCAGCGGCGCCGAAGTCGTAGATCACGTTGGCCATCAGGGTGGTCGAGGTGATCTCGCCGTCCGCGTTGTTGCAGACGCCCACGGCCGGGCTGACGTTGCAGAGGAAGGCCGGCGTGGCGCCGACGTTCACTTCGCCGAGATCGCCGGGGCGGTAGCCGCCCTCGAGCTCGACGCGCCAGTTTTCCGTGAACCGGTAGCCAAGGCGGGCGAAGCCCGTCCAGTCCGGCTCGATGTCGAAATCGATGTTCCGGCTGGTTGCGACGCCCGCCGTATGCCAGCCGGCGTCAATCGCGCCGTACCAGCCGTTCGGTTCGGCCGCCGCGGCGCCAGCCGACAGGGCAAGCGCCCCGGCGGCGCTGGTCGCCAGAATGAAAGTCTTAACGCGCATGGGTGGAGGCCCTCCGCAGCCCAAGTGATTTTTTCAGGGCGGCGCACGAACCGCCGCTTGCACCCTCATAACAGCCCCGCTCGCTCAGGTCGAGACGAAGAAGCTCCGAACTCATCCAAGCGTGGCCATTACGCTACAGGGGCGTGTCCACCGGCCTGCTGCGGTCTGTTTTCGCCGTCGGAAGGCGGAAAGCGCATTCCAAACAGCGAACTTCATCGGCGCGCGCCGGCCCCGCGACCCGACGGAATCCATCGGCCGGGCCGGCCGCGGGCTCGCTCAAGTCGCCGGTCGAGCGCCCCAGGCCGACCTGAATACAACCTGCCGCCGTCCCCGGCTCTATAACCTCGGCGAGTATGTGCAGGCCGCCTGGCTGTCCGCGCGTTTGCTTCCCGGCCGCGCAGAACAGGCCGTCAGCCGCCGCCCGTCCGGTTGGTCGCCTTGCCGGTTCCCTCGCAGACCGGGCAAACCTCGCCGGAGGGCAGAACGCCGGCGCCGAGGCATTCGGGGCAGAGCGTCGGATCCGGGTGCTGCAGCGACGCCGGGTCGGTCGGGTCGGAAGGGGTCAGGTCCCGATCGTCGATGTCGTGTTCGTTCATCCAGGCGGAACGGGCGCGCAGGGGTCCGGTTTCATGATGACACGACCGTGGCTTGGCATTACGGACCCGCTGGATGGACGAGACAGAACGGCAATCCGAAGATCGCGGCTGGGACACGGCGAAGACCTTGGCCGAGGCCTTGCCGTACATCCAGATCTACGACCGCAAGACGGTCGTCATCAAATATGGCGGCCACGCCATGGGCGAGAGCGCCGTGGCCAAACAGTTCGCCGCCGATGTCGTGTTGCTGAAGCTGATGGGGGTGAACCCGGTGGTGGTCCACGGCGGCGGGCCGCAGATCAGCGCCATGCTGGAGAAGGCAGGGGTCAAGTCGAGCTTCGTCGACGGGCTGCGGGTCACTGATTCGGACACCATGCAGGTGGCCGAAATGGTCCTTTCCGGTGCGGTGAACAAGGAGATCGCCCACTGGATCACCATGGCCGGGCGCAAGGCGGACGTCCGCGGCATCGGACTGTCCGGCAAGGACGCCGGGCTGTTGACGGTCGAGAAGACCCGGCGCACCAAGCGCGACCCCGACAGCATGATCGAGCACGAGGTCGACCTCGGCTACGTGGGCGAGCCGACGAAGGTCGATCCGAAGCTGGTCGTCCGCCTGCTCGAATCCGATGCCGACTGGGTGCCCGTCATCGCGCCGATCGGGGTGGCCGAGGATGGCCAGACCTTCAACGTCAACGCCGACACCGTGGCGGGAGCCCTGGCCGGCTCGCTGAAGGCCAAGCGCATGCTGCTGCTGACCGACGTGGCCGGCGTCAAGGGCGCGGACGGCGAGATCATCCGTCAGATGACCGTCGCAGAGGCCTCGAGGCTGATCGACGACGGTGTCGCCACCGGCGGCATGATCCCCAAGCTGCAGACCGCCATCGCCGCGGTCCGGGACGGGGTCGAGGCCGTGGTCATTCTCGATGGCCGGCGCCCGCACGCCATGCTGGTCGAGCTATTCACCGAACACGGCGCCGGGACGCTGGTGAAGGCGGAAGAATGACCGCCGAGCCCGTCCAACCGACCGAGGTCGGCGCCGATCTCCGCCATGTGCGCGGTTGGCTTTTCGATCTGGACGACACGCTCTATCCGCCGGAGCGGCAGATTCTGAAGCGGGTGAGCGCGCGCATCGGCGAGTTCATGGTGCGTGCGACGGGCCTGCCGCTGGAGGAGGCGCGGGCGCTGCAGAAGCGTTATCTGCTCGACCATGGGGCCGCGCTCGGCGGCCTGATGAAGGACTACACCATCGATCCCGAGGCCTTCCTCGCCGAAGTGCATGACGTGCCCCTGGACGATCTGGAGCCGGACGAGGGCCTGCGGGCCGGTCTCGAACGCCTGACGGGACCGCGCTACGTCTTCACCAACGGCTCCACCCGCCACGGCGAACGGGTGCTGGAGCAACTGGGAATCAGCGATCTGTTCGATGGCCTGTTCGCGGTCGAGCACGCCCGGCTGGTGCCCAAGCCGCACCCCGACACCTTCGCGCTGATGCTGGACCAGTTTCGACTGAACCCGGCCGCGACCGCCTTTTTCGAGGACACCGTCCGCAATCTCGACCACGCCAAGGCGTTGGGCATGACCACCGTCCTGGTCGGGCCGCACGCCTTCGACGCCGAGGCGCCGTTCGTCGATCACCGGGCCGCCGCGCTCGGCCCCTTCCTCGCCACCGCCATCCTGCCGGGAGACCCGACATGACTGATCTGGAAGCCGTCATCGAGGCCGCCTGGGAGGCTCGCGCCGATATCTCGGTTTCGACCCACGGCGATATCCGCAAGGCGGTGGACGAGGCGCTGGAGATGCTGGACGCGGGCGAGGCCCGGGTCGCTTCGCGGGGCGCCGACGGCGTCTGGACCACGCACCAGTGGCTGAAGAAGGCGGTGCTGCTGTCGTTCCGCCTCAACCCGAACACGCGCATGGGCGCGCCGGTCGGGGCGACCATGGGCGTCAGCGACCCGACGCCCGGTCCCTACTGGGACAAGGTCCCGGTCAAGTGGAGCCGCTGGACCGAAGCTCATTTCGAACAGGCCGGCTTCCGCGCCGTGCCCGGCGCCGTGGCCCGGCGCGGCGCGTTCATCGGCAGGAATGTCGTGCTGATGCCCAGCTTCGTGAACATCGGCGCCTATGTCGACGAAGGCTCGATGGTGGACGCCTGGGCCACGGTCGGGTCGTGCGCCCAGATCGGCAAGAACGTCCACCTGTCCGGCGGCGCCGGCATCGGCGGCGTGCTGGAGCCGCTGCAGGCCAATCCCACCATCATCGAGGACGGCTGTTTCATCGGCGCCCGCGCAGAGGTGGCCGAGGGCGTGATCGTCCGCGAGGGCGCGGTGCTGGCCATGGGCGTCTATCTGTCGGCCTCGACCAGGATCGTCGACCGCGCCACCGGCGAAGTCTTCCGCGGCGAGGTGCCGGCGTATTCCGTTGTGGTGCCCGGCGCCCTGCCCGACCCGAATGGCGGGCCGTCTCTGTATTGCGCGGTCATCGTCAAGCGGGTGGACGCCCAGACCCGCGCCAAAACCGGCGTGAACGAGTTGCTGCGGGACTGACCTTTCGCGCCCGTTGTGCTTGGATGCACGCAGGGGGTGGGCGATGATTCAGGCTATCGGGGATTCACTGGCCTTTCGGGGCCGGCTTACACGACTCGGCTACTGGCGATGGCAGGTGGCGCTCGTCGTTATCATGGCCGCGTTTGCCTACGGGGCCATCGCCGTCGCGATGGGCGGCGGTCCACGATGGCTGTCGGCCCTCGTCTTCGCACCGGTGGCGATCGCCGGGATCGCGGCCGTCGGCGTGATCGCCCGGCGCCTCCACGACCGGGGGCGTGGCGTGGGCTGGCTGATGGCGTTCCTTCTCACGCCGTGGGGACTGGCCGCGCTCTCGATCTGGCTGACCGAAGGGTCGGCCATGCTCGAACACTGGGCGCCGCCGGTGTCGCTGGCGGCGGCGCTTCTCTCGTTCCTGTTCAACGTCTGGGGCTTCGTCGAGATCGGCGTGCTGCGGGGCCAGCCTGGCCAGAATCGCTTCGGCCCGCCGCCGCTGCGATAGCCTCAGTCCACCTTCGCCAGCCGCACCAGCTTGCCGTTCTGCTCGTCGGTAATGGCCCACACCGCGCCGTCCGGACCCACAGCCACGTCGCGAACCCGCTCGCCGAGATCGGTCAGCAGCCGCTCCTCGCCAACCACACGGTCGTTCTCGAGCACCAGTCGGGCGATGTGCTTTTCCTTCAGGGCCGCGACCAGCAGATTGCCGCGCCAGCCGGGGAACATGGCGCCGTCGTAGACCGTCATGCCGCCGGGCGCGATCACCGGGTCCCAGTAGTAGACCGGCTGTTCGGCGCCTTCGCGGGCGGTGACCCCCTGGTTGATCCGGCCGCCGCTGTACTCGATCCCGTAGGCGACCTCCGGCCAGCCATAGTTGAGGCCGGCGCGGTCGAGATTGATCTCGTCGCCGCCGCGCGTGCCGTGCTCGACGGTCCAGACCTTGCCGCCCGCGATGGCGATCCCCTGCACGTTGCGGTGCCCCAGCGACCAGATTTCCGGCAGGGCTCCGGGGCGGTCGACGAAGGGGTTGTCATCCGGAACCGAGCCGTCGGCGTTGATGCGGATGGTCTTGCCCATGTGCGAGCCGAGGTCCTGGGCCTGTGGCCGCATGGCCCGGTCCGAGCGTTCGCCCAGGGTGATGAACAGGCGCCCCGCATCGTCGAAGGCCAGGGATGAGCCATAATGCATGGTCCCGTCGTAGGTCGGGAGGGCGCGGAAAATGACCTGCACAGCCTCGACGCGGGCTCCGTCTTCCGCCAGCCGGCCCCGCGCCACCGACGTCGCATTGCCGCCCTCGCGCGGCTCGGAATAGCTCCAGTAGATCAGGCGGTCCTGCCCGAAGGTCGGTCCGACGGCCACATCCAGCAGCCCGCCCTGCCCCCGCGCATCGACGGCGGGAAGGCCCGCGATCGGCTCCCCCATCACGCCGTCGGCCGTGACGATGCGCAGCCGGCCCGGCCGCTCGGTGACCAACCAGCGGCCGTCGGGCAGCCGGGCCAGGCCCCACGGCTCGACCAGGCCCGAGGCGACCACCGTGTGCGTCAGCGCGGCCTCGGTTCGAACGCCCGGGGCGCGGGTCTGGCCGGGAAAGGCCGCGGCCTGCCCCGTCCCGTTCGGCGGGCGGCTCTCCACCGGATCCCCGGTGGTCGCCGCGGCGGGGTTCTGTTCCTGGCCGGCGCCGCCGCATGCGGCGGCCAGGGCCACGGCGGAGACCGAGACGGCAAGGACGAGGAGGCGCATGGGGAACCCCTGTGACGTGGTCAGTGGTGGAGCGAAGCAATGGACCTTGGAGTTCCCTGCGGTCAGTGCAAGCCCGTATGCGCACGAGGTCTTCGCGACGGCTTGAATCCAGCCGCCGCCCCCTCTATAGGCACGCCTCTTCCGGCGGACAGACCAGTTCCCGCCGGGACCCGAAAGATCGGGGCTGGGTAGCTCAGCTGGTTAGAGCGGTGGATTCATAACCCACAGGTCGGCGGTTCGAGCCCGCCTCCAGCCACCATCGCCGTCCGAAAAGATCAGCGGGAACGGCAGGTCTGCCGGATGCGCAGAGCCATCTGCCGTTCGCCGGCCTCATTGGCCATGGCGCGGGCCTCGCGGCACTTGCCCTCGTTGATCAGGGCCTGGACCCGATTGGCCAGCTCGACCCGCTCAGCCCCGTACTCGGCCTCGGCCTCCTCGGGCGTCATGGCGGTGGCGCGCTGCATCGCCTCGCTCTCGAAGCGCCAGCTTTCCTGCTGCTGGGTCATGCGGCCAATGGGGCCGCCGCTGGCTTGCTGGGCGCTCGGCGGACCGCCTCCGCCAACCTGGGCGAAGGCCGCCGGCGCCAGAAGGACACCGAAAAGGGTGACTGCGAGAAAGCTGTTCGCGCGCATTGGACGCTCCTTGGTCATGCAGGACCCGCAACCGAAGATACCACCGCTTCGCGAAATCACCAGTGGCAACCGTCGCCGCGCCTCCCGCGTTCAACGATCAGAGTTCAGCGCTGAAAGGGGGATAATCCCATGCACATCCGATCCGTCGCCGTGGCTGCACTGGCAGCCCTCACCCTCGGCGCCGCAGGTTGCAACGAGGCCGAGCAGGACGACGCCCAGGCCGACGCCAACGAGGCCGGTTCCGCGATTCAGGAAGAAGCCGCCCAGGTCGGCTCGGCCATCGCAGCCGGCGCGGGCGAGGTGGCCCAGGAGGTCGACGAGGCCACGGACGAACTGGCCCAGGAAGCCGACGAGCAGAAGGCCGAGACCCGGACAGACGAGAAGGGCAACCAGCCCTGACGGTCAGGCCGGCTCCGCCAGCAGGGCGTCGACGAGGGCCCGTGCTTCCGGACTGGCCCAGTCCGCCTCGCCCGAGAAATGGGCGCGGATGCGGCCCTGCCGGTCGAGCAGGACGGTCTGGGGCATCTTGCCCTCGCCCGGCAGTTCGAAGGGCAGCTGGAATTTCATGTCGCTGTAAAGCGGCAGGGGTTCGTGCACGTCGATGAAGTTGCGGGCGTCGGCGAGACCGTCGGCGGTGGCGTCGACGTTGATCGGCAGCACCACCAGGTCCCGGCCCGTATAGGCCTCGGCCAGGCGCGCCAGGGTGGGCATCTCGGTGCGGCAGGGCGCGCACCACATGGCCCAGAGGTTGACCACCACCACCTTGCCGCGGAACTGGGCGAAGGTGGCGTCGGCCCCGTCGCGGGTCTTGAACACATAGGCCGGGGCGACGGCGAGGGCGGCGGGGGTCTCAAGCCGGGTCAGCGAGCCGGTGGCGAAGCGGGCCAGTTCGCTCTTCGCAGGCGGTTCGGGCGCGGCGGCTTTGAAGAAGGCGTCGCGATTGGCGTATAGCAGCCCGGCGCCCGCGATCATGCCGACCGCCAGCGCCGCCGCGATCGCCATCCCCGCCGCCTTCGAGCCCTTCATGACACAGCCTTTCCAACCCGGTCCCACAGTTAAGCCTTCCCCGGAGCCGGAAGGTCAAGACATGTGGGGCGGCCGCTTCTCCGCCCGGCCGGCGGACATCATGCAGGCGATCAACGTCTCGATCGGCGTCGACCGGCGGCTGTGGGCCCAGGACCTGGCCGGTTCGCGGGCCCACTGCCGCATGCTGGCGGCGCGCGGCATCGTGACCCAGGCGGACGCCGACGCCATCCTGGGCGGACTGGACGCCATCGAGGCCGAGATCAGGGGCGGGACCTTCCCGTTCCGCGACCAGTTCGAGGACATCCACATGAACGTCGAGGCGCGGCTGGCCGAGTTGATCGGCGAGCCGTCCGGCCGGCTGCACACGGCGCGCAGCCGCAACGACCAGGTGGCGACGGACTTCCGCCTGTGGGTGCGGGGCGCCTGCGACGCGGCGGTGGAGCAGCTGCAGGGGCTGCAGTCGGCCCTGCTGGTCCGGGCGGAACAGCACGCGGGCGACCTGATGCCCGGCTTCACCCATCTGCAGCCGGCCCAGCCGGTGACCTTCGGCCACCATCTGATGGCCTATGTCGAGATGTTCGGACGCGACGCGGGGCGGTTCGCCGACGCCCGAACGCGGATGAACGAGAACCCGCTGGGGGCGGCGGCGCTGGCCGGATCGCCCTTCCCCATCGACCGGCACATGACGGCGGCCGAGCTGGGCTTCGACCGGCCGATGGGCAATTCACTGGACGCCGTCTCGGACCGCGACTTCGCGCTGGAGAGCCTGGCCGCCGCCTCGATCTGCGCCGGGCACTTGTCGCGGCTGGCCGAGGAGATCGTGGTGTGGATGACGCCCCAGTTCGGCTTTGTGACCCTGCCCGACGACCTGACCACCGGCTCGTCGATCATGCCCCAGAAGCGCAATCCCGACGCCGCCGAGCTGGTGCGGGCCAAGACCGGCCGGATCATGGGCTCGCTGGTCGCCCTGTCGACGGTGATGAAGGGCCTGCCGCTGGCCTATTCGAAGGACATGCAGGAGGACAAGCCGCCGGTGTTCGAGGCCTTCGACGCCCTGACCCTGGCGCTGGGGGCGATGACGGCGATGGTCGCGGCCCTGAAGCCGGACACGGAGCGGATGCGCGCGGCGGCGGGGTCGGGCTTCTCGACCGCGACCGATCTGGCCGACTGGCTGGTGCGGGAGCTGAACCTGCCGTTCCGCAAGGCGCACCACGTCACGGGCGCCGCCGTGAAGCGGGCCGAGGCGCTGGGCGTGGACTTGGCGCAACTGCCGCTGGCCGAACTGCAATCGCTTGAACCCGGCGTCACGCAAGCGGTTTACAAGGTGCTCACTCCCGAGGCTTCCTGCGCCAGCCGCCAGAGCTTCGGTGGCACGGCGCCGGAACAGGTCCGCGCGCGCATCGCCGAGTGGAAGACGCGCCTCGCGTCGAAGGAACTGTGATGAAGAAACTCGTTCTCGTGGGCGCCGCGGTCCTGATGGCGATCCCGGTCTCGGGCTGCGGCCGCATGGCCGATCTCGAGGCGCCGCCGGCCAGGGAGACAGAGCGCAGCCTGCCCAGCGGCCGGGGCCCCGGACCGGTCGAGCCGGCGACGGTCTATCGCCCGCCCAGCCAGCAGCCGATCGACGGCGGGCCCAGCTCGAACCCCTACGGCGGTTCGGGTTCCAGCCCCCGCTAGGCCCTTGCACCATTTCGACCGCATCGACGGCGCCCTCCACGCCGAGGCCGCGCCACTGGAGGCAATTGCCGGGGCCGTCGGCACGCCGGTCTACGTCTATTCGACAGCGACCCTGACGCGGCACTACGGCCTGTTCCGGGAGGCCGTGGAGGCGCACCGGGGCTCGCTCGGAGAGGCGCTGATCGCCTTCGCGGTCAAGGCCAACTCCAACCTGTCGGTGCTGGCGACGCTGGCCCGGCTGGGCTGCGGCGCCGACACCGTCTCCGAGGGCGAGATCCGGCGGGCGCTCAAGGCCGGAATACCCGGCGAACGCATCGTCTTCTCCGGCGTGGGCAAGACGGACGCCGAACTGGCCTTCGCCATCGACGTCGGGGTGCGTCAGATCAACGTCGAGAGCGCCGTCGAACTGGACCGGCTGATCGCCGTGGCGGCGGCGAAGGGCGCGGCGCCGGAGATCGCCATCCGGGTCAATCCGAAGATCGGCGCCGGCGGACACGCGAAGATCACCACCGGCGGCGCGACCGACAAGTTCGGCGTCCCGGCGGAGGAGGCGCCCGCCCTGTACGCCCGCGCCGCCGCCTCGCCGCATGTGACGCCGGTCGGGCTGGCCTGCCATATCGGCAGCCAGATCACCACGCTGGAACCGCTGGAGGCGGCCTTCCGGGCCCTGCGCGAAATGACGCTGGCGCTGCGGGCGGACGGCCTGGCGGTCAGCCGGCTGGACCTCGGCGGCGGGCTGGGCGTGCCCTATCACGGCCAGTCGGACCTGCCGTCGATCGAGGCCTATGTCGGCATGGCTGCGCGCGTGCTCGAGGGGCTTGAAGTCGAGGCGGCGTTCGAGCCGGGGCGGCTGCTGGCCGCCAACGCCGGGGTGCTGCTGAGCCGGGTCATCCAGGTCAACGCCCGCAGCGACGGTCGGCGGTTCGTGGTGCTGGACGCGGGGATGAACGACCTGATGCGGCCCGCGCTGTACGACGCCTTCCATGACGTCGTGCCGGTCCGCGAGCGGGCGGGCGAGGCCGGGCCGTACGATCTGGTCGGGCCGATCTGCGAATCCACCGACGTCTTCGCGCGGGAGCGGAGGCTGGCGCCGGTCGAGGCCGGCGATCTGGTGGCCTTCATGGGGGCCGGGGCGTACGGGGCGGTTCTGGCGAGCGAGTACAATTCGCGCCCGCTGGTCCCGGAGGTGCTGGTGGACGGGGCGCGCTGGGCCGTGGTGCGGGCGCGGCCGTCGTACGAGGCGATGTGGGCGCGGGAGCCGCAGGCGGACTGGCTGGGCTGAGGTCCGTTTTACCCGGATACAAAAGAAAACACCGTCCGAAGCGTCCGAACCGTCCGATGCGTTCGGAGAGCGGGACGGCGATGCGCCTGTGGCGGCGGACGGCAGCTGGATTGTCAAAGACCCGGCGACAGTATGCGGCGCCCGCCTCCTGCGGCGGGGAGAAGGGATCGAGAATCCGGGATACCCTTGGAAAGGCGAGATATTATTTTCCGAAGCTGGCTATAGTTTCCGGGATTGTCAGCACAGCGTCACGGCCCCTTCCCGCGATCGCCATCCTCCGGTCTCCCCCGCTTTGGCGGCGTGCCGAATGACGACGACAGGGGGTTGGGTGAGGCGGCGCCCTACGCCTCAATCCAGCGCGCAGATGTCGGGAAGGCCGCGCAGGGCGCCGGCGTGGTCGAGGCCGTAGCCGACGAGGAAGCGGTTGGGCGCGTCCCAGCCGACGAAGTCCGGCTCGGGCGCGCGCGGCAGGGGCCAGGGCTTCTTCGCGAAGACGCAGGTGAGCACCTCGGCGGCGCCCGCCTCCGTCGCGATGCGCACCGCCTCGGCCAGCGACAGGCCGGTGTCGAACACGTCGTCGAGGATCAGGACCTTGCGGCCGGCGATCGGGCGCTGGAAATTGGCGTAGACGTCGATCTTGCCGCGGCTGGACTGCTCGTCGCCGTAGGAGGCCAGCCACAGGGCGTCGAAGCGAACGTGGCGGCCGAGGCGCGACAGGGCCCGGGTCAGGTCGGCGGCGAACCACAGGCCGCCGGTCAGCAGCACCGCCGCCACGGTCTCGTCGTCGGTCACGGGCGCGATCCGGCGAGCCAGCTCGGCGACGATGCGCGCGACCTCCGCTTCCGGCAGCAGGACGGTCGGGGTCGGGGTGTCAGCCATGCGAGGCGGATACCGCCTCGAGCCCTTGCGAGTCGATAGCCGGGGACGCCACGATGGGCACCGCATCGATCGGCTGCATCTCCAGCGGGGCCGAGGGGTCGGCCGCCAGGGCGGGACGCAGGCCGCCGATGTCGGCGGTGGGCAATGGCCGGTGTACGGCCGGGGCGGCGGGACGCAGGGCCGCCCTCGCGGGCGGCGCCTCCGCCTCCAGCACGAAGGCCACGCCGACGCCCTGCCCCCTGGCGCCGGGATCGGGGATGACGGCGGCGAAGCCCTGAACCTTGCCGGGCAGCACGGGGGCGGCGTCGATGCGCACCACGGCGTGGCCGATCTCGGCCCCCTGGCGGTCCAGCAGGGCGACCCGCACCGGCGGCGCGATCCGCTCGTCGTCGCGCACGTTCCTGAGGGCGCCCGAGACCAGCACCTTGCCGGGATCGCTGGGCAGGGGCCGGGCGCTGACGGCCTCGAAGTCGAGACCGGTCGGATTCACGGTCAGGCCGACGGCGGCGTAGGCGGCGGCGGCGCGGGGGGCCATCTCGACCACCTCGACGCGGAACAGCCAGGCGGAAACCAGCAGGGCGGCGAAACCGGAGGCGATCCCGGCCCAGACCGCGCCATGGGTGGCGGCGCGGCGCAGGCGGCGCTGCTGCTCGGCGCGGGCGCGGAAGGCGCGCGGCAGTTCGGGCGCCGGCGTCTCGGCCAGCGATTCGGCGACGGGCTCGTCGCGACGGGCGAAGCTGGACGGTTCCACGCCGGGCGGCGAGGCCGACAGCTCCAGCGGCTCTTCCAGCGTGGCGCGCCAGGTATGCTTGCAGCTCTTGCAGCGCACGGTACGGCCGCCGGGGCCGATCGCCTCGTCGGGGGTGAAATAGCTGGTGGCGCAGGACGGGCAGGTCAGTATCATGTGCGCTGACTGAGAGGCGTTCCGCCCCCTCCCGTCGCGGCTCACGGCCGCGTCCTGACCCAAAATCGATGTCCGTTCAGCCCCACCGCGCCGCCTTGACCGCCCCCGCGACCGACACCGCCCGCCTTTCGGGCGTCGGCTTCGGCTATGCGGGCGGCCCTGACGTGCTGAGGGACGTTAACCTCATATTGCCCGCCGGCTCTTTCCACTTCCTTACCGGGCCGTCGGGGGCCGGCAAGTCGACGCTGTTGAAGCTGCTGACCCTGGAGACGCGTCCGACGGCCGGCCGCGCCGAGCTATTCGGTGAGGACGCCGGGTCGCCGCCCCGGTCGGCCGTTGCGGCGTTCCGGCGGCGGATGGGGATCGTGTCCCAGGACCTGCGGCTGCTCGACCATCTGTCCGTCTTCGACAACGCGGCCCTCCCGCTGCGGCTGGCGGGCGGCAAGCGGGACGCCTACGCCGCCGACGTCATGGAAGTTCTGGACTGGGTCGAACTCGGCGATCGCGGCGACGACCGGCCCCCCGCCCTGTCCGGCGACGAGAAGCGGCGGCTGGCCTTCGCGCGCGCCGTGGTCGGCAGCCCGGAACTGATTCTCGCCGACGAGCCCACCGTCGGCCTCGACGCCGCCATGGGCGAGCGACTGCTGAGACTGTTCCAGGCGATGAACCGGGTGGGGACGACCGTGCTGATCGCCAGCCACGACGAGGCGCTGGCGGCGGCGTCGGGGGCTTCGGTGCTGCGGCTCGAGGGCGGTCGGCTGATCGGAGCCCCGGCGTGATCGGGCGGCTGATACCGAGGCAGGCCGGGATCGTCCCGCGCAACGGCGGGGGCGAGCCGTGGCTGGCCGCCGTCATCGCCGCGCTGCTCTTCCTCGCCTGCCTGTCGGCCGTGGGCGCCGTCGCCGCGGACCGGGCCGCACAGGGCTGGGCCCGGCAGCTGCGCGCCGAGGCGACGGTGCAGGTCCGGCCCCGCGTCGGCGAGACCGGGGCCGAGGCCGCCGCCCGCGCCGCCCAGACGCTGGCCGGCGTGGCCGGGGTCGAGGAGGCGGCGGCCATGGACCGCGAGACGGCCGAGGCCCTGCTGCGGCCCTGGGTGGGGGACGCCGTCCTGCCTGACCTGCCCCTGCCCTATCTGGTCACCGTGCGGCTGGACCCGGACGCCCCGGCCAGCGCCGTCAGCCTCAGCCGCGCCCTCGCCGAGGGCGGCGTCGACGCCACCGTGGACGACCACAGCCTGTGGCGCGGCGAGGCCGAGCGGTCGGCGGCCCTGATCACCACCCTGGCCCTAGCCGCCTTCCTGCTGACCGCGGGGGCGTCTGGGGCGGCCATCGTCTACGCCGTTCAGGCGGGAATGGCGGCGCAGACGTCCCTCATCGAGACGCTGAGCCTGAACGGAGCCGACGACGGGCGAATCGCCGGCCTGTTCCAGACCCGCTACGCCCTGCTGGCGGCGGGGGCCGGCGCGGCCGGGGCGGCCGCGGCGATGGCGCTGGTCGCGGGGCTGCGGTTCCTGGGCGGAGCGGACGGCGTGACCCCCGCCCTGCCGCTGGCGTGGAGCGACGTGCTGATGCTCTCGCCATGCCCGCTGCTGGCCGCTACGGTGGCGCTTGTCGCGGCGCGGATCACCGCGCTGGCGCGTTTGCGGGGCGGTCGCTAGGTTAACGCCATGAAGTTTCTCACCTTCATCGCCATCATTGTCGTGATCTGGCTGGTCGGCCTGTTCGCCTTCGCCGACCGGGTGCGCGGCTATACGCCCGCCGCCGAGCCGGCGCGGGCCGACGCCATCGTGGCCCTGACCGGCCCGTCGTCCGAGCGGGTCAACGCCGCCATCCGCCTGCTGGAGCAGGACAAGGGCAAGCGGGTGCTGATCTCGGGCGTCAACCGCGAGGTCCGCCGCCAGGAGCTGCGCGCCCTGACCCCGGGCTCGAACAAGCTGTTCAACTGCTGCGTCGACCTCGGCTTCGAGGCCGAGGACACCATCGGCAACGCCCAGGAGATCGCCGCCTGGGCCGACGCCAAGGGCTATGACAGCCTGATCGTGGTGACCTCGGACTATCACATGCCGCGCGCCCTGACCGAGATCCGGGCGGCGGCGCCCGATCTCGAGTTGACGCCCTATGCGGTGGAGACGCCGTCGCTGGACGACTCGGGCTGGTGGCGGGCGGCGGTGACGGCGCGGCGGATGACGCTGGAATATATGAAATATCTCGCCGCCCTCGGCCGGGCGCTGGTCGGCCATGTCGGCGAGCGACCGGCCGCCGACGGGGCCGAAACGCCGACCGAAAAGGCCGCCTGACGTGACCACCCT